>NZ_CP038810.1:2504270-3130338 GCF_004797125.1 Flavobacterium sangjuense | reverse complement strand
AAACGATTTAAAAGTAGTCATTACTGATAATGTTGGAAATTCTACTATCTTTGAAACACAATTTTTTAGAAGTCAAAAACCTTAACGTTATAATTTGAAAACAAATAGATTCCTTTTTACGCTCCTATTTTTTACAATAAGTATCATTGCATTTGCGCAAAATCAAACCGCTAAAGTTGCCGGAGTTGTTCTCGATGAAAACAGTAAACCTGTTGAGGGTGTTAACGTGAGTTATCAAACTAAAACAGCAACAACTAATGAAAGTGGGTTTTATGAATTAACGGTTCCTGCCAATCAAAAAATAGTTTTAGTATTTACACACAAAGCGCTGAAAAACATTACCGCTACATTACAATTAAAGCCGGGTGAAAATTTCGAGTTTCATGTTGTAATGACTGATAAAGCAGAGCAATTGAATGATGTTGTTATTACGAGCAGCAGGAGACGAGTACAGGGAATTACTTCAATTGAACCGGAAACCATTAGAAGAAATCCGAGTGCGAATGCCGGAATTGAAAGCGTTTTAAAAACGTTTGCCGGTGTAAATTCCAATAGTGAATTGAGTACAACTTATTCTGTTCGTGGTGGGAATTATGATGAAAATTTGGTCTATGTAAACGAAATTGAAGTCTATCGCCCGTTCTTAATTCGCTCCGGGCAACAGGAAGGATTGAGTTTTACCAATACCGATATGGTTCAGAATGTTGACTTTTCAGCAGGAGGATTTCAGGCAAAGTTTGGCGATAAATTATCCTCTGTTTTGGATATTACGTATAGAAAACCAACCAAATTCGGCTTGGCCGCTGAAGCAAGTTTTCTTGGCGGAAGCATAACGGGTGAAGGTATTTCCAAAAACAAAAAATGGTCAGCCATTACCGGAATTCGTTACCGCGATAATTCACTTTTGGTAAACAGCCAGGAAACCCAAACCAACTACAGACCAACGTATGCCGATGTGCAGGCGAATGTGAATTTCAATCCAAATAAAAAATGGCAGTTCAGTTTTCTTGGTAATATTTCCCAAAACAGATATAACTACCAGCCTTTGACGCGTCAGACTAATTTTGGAACTATCGATGAACCAATTGCGTTACAGGTTTTTTATGAAGGCCAGGAAAAAGATAAATACAAAACCCTTTTTGGAGCATTGAAAACCAACTTTGTTGCCAATGAAAATAATACTTTCAGACTTATAGGTTCGGTTTATCATACACAGGAACAAGAATATTTTGATATTTATGCAGCCTATTTTTTAGGCGAAGTTGATACGAATATTGGTTCAGAAACTTTAGGCGAAGTAACTTTCAATCGTGGCATAGGAACTCAATTAAATCACGCCCGAAACGATTTGGATGCTTTGATTGTTAACACAGAAATCAAAGGAACGCATTTTATCAACAACAAAAAACATCAAATAGATTGGGGTTTAAAATATACTCGTGAAAACATTCGCGACAGAATAGTGGAGTGGGAAGTAATTGACTCAGCCGGTTTTCATATTAATCCACCAATAATCGACCTTCCAAATGAACAGCCTTACAATCCTTATGTTGGTCCGTTGGTCCCGTATCAGAATGTTAGAGCTACTAATTTTGTTGATATTGATAGATTTTCGGGATTCGCACAATGGAACACCAAAACTAAACTCGGAGAAAGCCAATTCTGGATTACCGCTGGTTCTCGTTTTCACAGCTGGTTAGTTTCCGGTGATGGCATTACTGGCGCAAAAAGGCAAACTGTTTTTAGTCCAAGAGCGCAATTCGCATTAAAACCGGATTGGGAAAAAGATATGTTATTCAGATTGTCTGTTGGATATTATCACCAGCCACCATTTTATCGTGAGTTGAGAGATTCATTAGGAACTGTTAGACCAAATGTGAAAGCACAACAATCCATTCATTTTGTATTGAGCAATGATTATAATTTCAAAATGAATAATCGTCCGTTCAAATTGGTTACTGAAGCTTATTATAAAACGATGAGTGATGTGAACACTTATACTTTGGAAAATGTTAGGATTCGTTATCGTGCCGATAATGATGCTGTGGCGTATGCCTATGGTTTGGATATGAGATTGAATGGTGAATTCGTTCCAGGAACGGAATCATGGTTGAGTTTTGGCTATATGAAAACCGAAGAAAATATTAGTGATAAAGGATATATCGCGCGTCCAACAGATCAGCGATTGAAGGTCGGAATTCTTTTCCAGGATTACATGCCTAATATTCCGAACATGAAATTATATCTGAATTTGGTTTACAATACTGGTTTGCCTGGTGGTTCTCCTTCTTATGCCGATTCGTATCAATACCAAAGTCGTTTGCGTGATTATCGCCGTGCTGATGTTGGGTTTTCATATGTTTTAACCGAAAGAAACAACGAAAGACCAGAAGGACATTGGCTAAAAAAATGGAAAGATTTATCGGTTGGATTTGAAATTTACAACTTGTTCAACAATCAGAATGCGATAACCAACACTTGGGTTCGCGATGTGTATACCAAAAATCAATACGGAATTCCAAACTATATGACAACACGGGTTTTCAATGTGAAACTGACAGCCAGATTGTAGATGAAATTCAGGGTAAAACATAGAAAACTATTTTATGTTCCCGGAATGATTTCATTGCTGTTGATTCCTGTTTTGTGTATGTGGTTTTTATATTCAAGGGATTATTTAAAAGTATATACAGCCGTCAATGTTGCTTTATCCGATGGTTTTTACAAGTTTAATAGTTCAAACCCTTCAAAACCAATCAAAATTTATCCAAAAAGAAAAATTGAAAACTTTATCTTAAATGGCGATGAAGTGAATAATGAAATACAACTAAGTAACGCCAGAAAAAGAATAAAACAACTATTTGCAGAAAATGATAGCATCAATGCAGTAAAAATCATTTTAGGCAAAAAGACTAAGTATAAATTTTTTGTAGATATTCTGGATGCTCTTGCGCAAGATTACGTTCCTACTTATGTCGTAAACGATAATTATTTTTTTGTGGTTTATTTTCCACCCGAACACAAATACAAAAAAATTAAATCGATGCATCCTTTAGGTTGTGGTTATGGATCTGCAAATAAAGAGTATTGGGCTGAACAAGACCGAAAAAATGCACGAGAACTTTTCATAAAAAACATCAAACATTTTTGGCAAATTCCTGTAGCGCTCTTTGGAATCATATCACTTAATATTTTCATGTTAATAAAATTCAACAAGAATAGAATTTACAATCAAAAATCCTATATTTGATAGTTGCTAAATTAGTTCCCAAAATGAAAAAATACGCTTTATATATTTCCCTGATAATTGTAGCTGGTTTTGTTAGTTGCAAAAAAGAAGAAGCCGAAAAGCCCAAAGTAACTTACGAAACAACTTCAAAAGTAAAACCTGAAGTTGTGGTGGATACCAATCAAATTGAAGTGGCCGATTTGCCTATCAATATGGAAGGAACTAACTTTTTGATTCACCCAATTGGTGTAATATCAGGCAAAGGAAAAGGAATTAAATCGTCATCAGATTCGGAAGTAAGTTTTACAGTTTCCAATTATGGTGAATACCAAATTACAGGCTATTTGAAGAATTTGAAGTTTCAGGAAATAGGGAAGGACACAATTTATGCCTTGACAGACAAACCGATTTTAATTGAAACAGCAACGTATTTAAAGACTTTTGCCGATAAAAGCAAGCAACAATTATTAGTCTATTCTTTGGCTGATATGGATACTAACAAAGACGGAAAGTTGGACGGCAGCGACATAAAATCGTTGTACATAAGTGCGATTTCAGGTCAAAAATTTACCAAGCTTTCTGTTGATTTTCAAGAATTAGTTGATTGGAAAATCATCGAATCAAAAAGCATTCTTTATTTCAGAACTATCGAAGATACCAATAAAAACGGTGAACTTGATGCAGAAGACAGCCTTAAGTATCAATATGTAAATTTATTGGATAAAGAGTGGAAAGTAATTAGTTATAAGCCAATTTAATCAAATGACTGCATCGTAACTAATTTAGAATAGGTTCCATTTTTGGCTAAAAGTTCGTCGTGATTTCCTTGTTCTACAATTTTTCCTTTTTGCATTACTACAATGAAGTCTGCTTTTTGAATGGTCGAAAGTCGGTGCGCAATAACAATCGATGTTCTGTTTTGCATCATGTTTTCCAAAGCAATTTGTACCAATCTTTCGCTTTCAGTATCCAAAGCCGAAGTAGCTTCATCCAAAATCATTATCGGTGGATTTTTCAAAACCGCCCGTGCGATTGATAAGCGTTGTTTTTGTCCACCCGAAAGTTTGTTTCCGCTATCGCCAATGTTCGTATAGATTCCTTCCGGCAACTCTTTTACAAATTCGTAAGCGTTGGCAATTTTCAAAGCTTCTATGATTTCTTCGTCTGTGGCATCAGGTTTTCCTAATGAAATATTCGATTTAATGGTATCGTTGAATAAAATAGAATCCTGTGTCACCAATCCCATCAATCCGCGCAGTGATTGCAGATTCATGTCTTTGATATCAATGTTGTCAATGGTAATCTTCCCTTCGTTTACGTCATAAAAACGCGTTAGTAAGTTGGCAATCGTACTTTTTCCGGAACCCGATTGTCCAACCAAGGCAACGGTTTTTCCCTTAGGAATATGTAAAGAGAAGTTTTTCAATACATTTTCTTCCTGGTATCTGAAATTGATGTTTTCCAATGAAATGCCACTTTCGAATGTGGTCTTCTGAACTGCATTTTCTTTGCTGGTGATTTCATTTTTCTGCTCCATCAACGTGAAGACTCTTTCGGCCGCAGCCAAACCACTTTTTACCTGATATGACGCTTTGGATATGGCTTTTGCGGGTGTTAAAATCGTATAAGCTAAAGCAATATAAGTAATGAAAGTAGTTGATGTCAATGATTTTTCCACAATAACCATTTGTCCGCCATACCATAACAATGTTGCGATTGTCAAGATTCCAAGAAATTCGCTCAATGGTGAAGCCAAGTTGTTTTTGTTGCCAATGCTGTTTGATAATCTCAACAAGCGGTTGATGGAAGCGTTGAATTTTTCAATAAAAGTTCCCTCAGCGTTGTAACCTTTTACGACTTTCATGCCGCTTAAAGTTTCATCCAAAACAGAAATGTAAATACCATTTTCCTGTTGGGCACGCGTTGATTTTGCTTTTAAGTTTTTACCAACTCTCGAAATTAAAATTCCGGATATCGGTATAAAAAGAAACACAAACAAGGTTAGTTTCGGACTGATGATAAACATCGTGACAATCGAAAAAAGAATCGTCAAAGGTTCTCTGACTACCAATTCCAATACTTGAAAAAAGGAATTTTGCACTTCGTTTACATCGCCTAACATTCTCGCCATAACATCACCTTTTCTTTTTTCAGAATAATAGGAGATAGGCAAATTAATGATCTTTTTGTATAACTTTTCACGAATATCTTTTAAAACGCCGGTTCTGAGTCGGGTGACATGATAAGATGCAAAATAGTTGGTCGCATTCTTTAAAAAAGCGGTTGTAATAATGATGGAAATAACAAATAACAAGGCAATTTTAAAATCGTAATTGGCTGTTAAAGTGGTTATTTTATAATTTAAAAATGATTCGGCGTATTGTTTAATATCTCCAATTCCTGTAAAAACCGGTGCTGTGGTTACTTTTTCATTCAGTCCAAACAACACATTCAATGTTGGTATCATCGACACCATCAATAAAGTAGAGAATAAGGCATAGAAAATATTGAAGAAAACATTCATAACAATGTGTTTCTTATATTTCAGTGCAAAAGGAATTAATTTTTTGAGATTATTATCCATTAGTTCAGTTGCATTTCTGAAATTATATTTGCAATTTTAGTATCCAAAAATGCTTCAGCAGCCGGAATTTCAGCCACATTTTCAATAGCAGTATTTACACTAAAATAGAATTTTATTTTTGGCTCGGTTCCACTTGGACGTGCGCAAATTTTAGAACCGTCTTCCAAATAATAAATCAACACATCCGATTTTGGAATGAATAGGGTTTCGGTTTCATTGGTTAAAAGATTTTTCGCTGTTGAGTTTTGGTAATCTTCAACCATAATCACACGCTGACCGTTTATTTCAGAAACTGGTTTTTCACGCATGTCAACCATCATTTGCTTGATTTGGTTAGCACCTTCAATTCCCTTTTTGGTAATCGAAATTAAATGTTCTTTATAAAAACCAAAGTCAACATACATCTGTTCTAACTCTTTGTAAACCGAACTTCCTTTTTCTTTGGCCTGCGCCGCAATTTCACACATCAGCAAAATAGCACCAACAGCATCTTTATCGCGAACAGCATCGCCAACCATATAGCCGAAACTTTCTTCGCCACCGCCAATAAATTTCAGATCGGAAAAGTCTCTGATAAATTTAGCAATCCATTTGAAACCGGTTAAACCAACTTTGCATTCAACTCCATAAGCCGAAGCCAATTCCAGCATCATTGGTGTTGAAACTATGGTTGAACCGATGAATTGCTTTCCGTCAATTTTCCCTGATTTTTTCCATTGATCCAAAAGATAATGTGTCATAACGACCATCGTTTGGTTTCCGTTTAACAACTGCATTTCGCCTTTGTTATTTCTAACGGCAACGCCAAGTCGGTCACTATCCGGATCAGTTCCAAAAACGATATCAGCATTTATTTTATCTGCCAAAGCCAAAGCCATGGTCAATGCTTCCGGTTCTTCTGGATTTGGAGAAATTACTGTTGGGAAATTTCCGTTTGGTTCTGCCTGTTCCGGAACAATATTTACATCGGTATAACCAGCTTTTTCTAATACTTTCGGAACCATTTTGATAGAAGTTCCGTGTAACGAAGTGTAAGCAATCTTTAGATTTTGTCTGGCTTGCGCCGAAGTATTGAAACTTGCATTATCAACAGTCGATTTTGCGAAAGCCTCATCTACGGCAACGTCAATATATTCAATCAGATTTTCGTTTGCGTCAAATTTGATTTCACTGTATTTTAAGTTCTCAATTACCTGAACAATTTCAGCATCATTTGGTGGTACAATTTGTCCTCCATCCTGCCAATATACTTTGTATCCGTTGTATTCCGGTGGATTGTGAGAAGCTGTTAAAACAATTCCCGCATGGCAATTTAAATGTCTGACAGCAAAAGATAATTCCGGTGTCGGACGCATTTCTGAAAACAAATACACCTGAATTCCGTTAGCCGAAAAAACATCAGCAACGACTTTAGCCAAAGTATCGCTGTTATGGCGACAATCATAAGCAATAGCGACTTTCAGTTGTTCACCAAGAAACGATCTTTTTAAATAATCGGATAAACCCTGAGTGTTTTTTCCAAGCGTGTATTTGTTGATACGATTGGTTCCAACGCCCATTATTCCACGCATTCCGCCAGTTCCGAACTCCAAATTTTTATAGAAGCTTTCTTCTAAGTTTTTGGGAGAAGAAGTCATCATTTCTGTGATTTCGTCTTGTGTTTTTTGGTCAAATGTCGGCGTAAGCCATTCGTTTACTTTGTCTAATATGTTTTTTTCGATATGCATGATCTTAATTTTAATTGTAGTCTGAAGCGGAATTACAAATTCACTTCTTTAGAAATTTTATAGCGCTCTTCGTTGTTCTTTGTCCTCAAAATTATTTCACCCAAAAATCCGGCTAAGAATAGTTGAGAACCAATAATCATTGCCGTTAAAGCGATGTAGAAAAGGGGATTTTCGGTTACTAAAATAGTTGGTGCGTCAAATACAAATAGCTTCAATAATTTGACAGCAATTATTAAAAAGGTTGAAATTGACCCAATGATAAACATAATCACGCCAAGTGCGCCAAAAAGATGCATCGGTCGTTTGCCATATTTGGATAAAAACCAAATGGTAATTAAATCCAGGAAACCATTGATGAATCGGTTCATGCCAAATTTTGATTCACCATATTTTCGAGCCTGATGGATGACTACTTTTTCTCCGATTTTTGAAAAGCCGGCATTTTTGGCTAAAACCGGAATGTAGCGATGCATTTCGCCCGAAACTTCTATGTTTTTAATAACGATATTTTTATAGGCTTTTAAGCCACAGTTGAAATCGTTTAGCTGTACACCAGAGGTTTTTCGCGCTGCCCAATTGAATAATTTCGAAGGTAAATTTTTGCTAACAACCGAATCGTAGCGTTTCTTTTTCCAGCCCGAAACCAAATCATAGTTTTGGTTCAAAACCATATTGTATAAATCCGGAATTTCTTCCGGACTATCTTGCAAATCCGCATCCATGGTGATGATTACATCACCTTTAGCTTTGGCAAAACCGGCATGTAATGCTTGTGATTTGCCAAAATTTGTAAGGAAACGAATTCCTTTTACGTGTGGATTTTCTTTTGAAAGTTGTTCAATAATTTGCCACGACTCATCCGTACTACCATCATCTATAAAAATTACTTCATAGGAATAATTGTGGGTTGTCATTACTTTGACAATCCATTGGTGCAATTCGGGTAGAGATTCCTGTTCGTTAAGAAGTGGAATTATTATAGATAAATTCATTTATAATCCTTGTGATGAAGGTGATTTAGATTTGAAAATAGCGGCCAAAATTAATCCAAAAAGAGCAACAATTACAAACATAAATATTAATCCCATAAATATATTCCCTAAAGAATAATTATCGGCTTTTTGCATTTCGGCTATGGCTTGGTTTAATGCTTCTTTTGGTGTTCCAAATTTTTCCATCATTTCAACAGTATATTTGATGGTCATTTCTTTAAGGGTTTCTTTAGCTTGAGGATCAATGAAATTAAACAAAACATAATTGTATAAAGATGCAATTGTGCTTCCAAGTGCTCCGGCTATAAAATAAACTGAAAATCCTTCTTTGAATGTGATTACGTCATTTAGTTGTTTTTTTGTTTTTGAAACTAAAATAACACCAATCACAATGTTTAAAATAATGCTAATTCCTCCAACCCACCAGTTCATAAACAGCTTAACGTCTGTGACATAAACAAGGGTTGTCGTTGCAATAGAGACTAGGCCTAAAATGGCACCATAGGTTACACCGTTTTTCTTAATAATTTCATTCATAATGTTTAGGTTTTGATTAGTTAACAAATATAGTAATTCCGTAATTACTTTTGGGTAAGTACAAAACAATTAAAAAAAGTTACATATTGGTTTGATTTTTAAAAAATAGTTGTATTTTTGCACACTCTAATTAAAAAAAGAATAATAAAAGCTGTAGCCAGTTTATACCTTTCAAAAAGAAAGCTTCAAAACGAAACTACTTCATAACAATAAAAAGATTTACAAAATGAAACAAGGAATTCACCCAGAAAATTACAGATTAGTTGCTTTTAAAGACATGTCAAACGATGACGTTTTTATAACTAAATCAACAGTAGAAACAAAAGAAACAATCACTCACGAAGGTGTTGAATATCCAGTTTTCAAAATGGAGATTTCTAGAACTTCTCATCCTTTTTACACAGGTAAATCTAAACTTATCGATACTGCAGGACGTATTGATAAATTCAAAACTAAATACGCTAAGCACTCAAAATAATAATTTAAGTGTTTCAATATTATCAAAACCATTCACGAAAGTGAGTGGTTTTTTTATGGAATAAACTTTGTAACTTTGGCTCACAACTCATAACAAACAAAATGAACTACATACTTTTTGACGGAACAGTTCGGAACGCACTTTTACCCTTTACATTCACAAGACCGGTTGCCGATATCCGCATCGGAATTTTGACCATTCGTGAAAAATGGGAGAAATATTTAGGATATACGACCACAACCTTGACCGAAGAATATCTTTCCGAAAAGTTTCCGATGGTTGAAATGGAAGAAAACGTTATGATTAATGCTTCTTTTTTGCCAAATGACATTCTTTCTGAAATGGTTAAAAGTTTAGAAAAAAACCAGGCTATTTTCCAAGGTGATGAAGTCATTGCCTTTTATACAAATGATACACAGGAAGAAGTTGATTTTGATGCTTATGAGATAATAGAATTTAATGAAGAATGTTTAACTGTAGTAAATACTTGGGATATTTTTGCCAAAAATGACGCTGCACTTCGTGAAGATTTTGAGTTAATTACCGAAGGCAGGCATTCACAGCCGATACCGAAAAGTGTAAACGTAATTTCGCCTGAAAATATTTTTATCGAAGAAGGAGCAAAGCTTGAGTTTGTGACACTGAATGCTTCAACGGGACCAATCTATATTGGTAAAAATGCCGAAATCATGGAAGGTTCTGTTATTCGCGGACCATTTGCTTTGTGCGAATCGGGAAGAGTTAAACTTGCAGCTAAAGTATACGGAGCAACAACTGTTGGGCCACATTCGGTGATTGGTGGAGAAGTGAGTAACTCTGTTTTGATGGGCTATTCCAATAAAGGACACGATGGATTTTTAGGAAACTCTGTTCTTGGCGAATGGTGTAATATTGGTGCCGACAGTAATAATTCAAATTTGAAAAACAACTATGAAGAAGTGCGTTTGTGGAGTTATGAAACCGAAGGTTTTGCCAGAACTGGCTTGCAATTCTGCGGATTGATGATGGGTGATCACAGCAAATGTGGTATCAATACGATGTTCAATACCGGAACTGTTGTTGGTGTTTCCGCTAATATTTTTGGATCCGGTTTCCCACGTAATTTTGTGCCGAGTTATTCCTGGGGAGGAGCTGCCGGATTTACAACTTATTTAACTTCAAAAGCGTTTCAAACCGCAAAAATTGTTATGGCACGCCGTCAGGTAGCATTCACCGAAGAAGATGCTAAAATCCTGGAACACGTTTTTGAAATCACTAAAAAATACAGAAAAGAATAAGCATTAATCTTCTTCCAGAAATTTGCCTTCTTTACTAAATTCAAGATCTATTTTTTCGGTCAAATCGACATCAACATCTTTATGTCCATAATCGATATGCGTAATCTTGTTGTTTGGGTAATTTTTTGTCACATAATCAACTATTGATTTGTCGATAAACCCTGTTGGAATTGGCTTTTTTCTACCATCTACTTCTCGCCATTTCCCATCTTTCCAAAATTCAACTTCAGTTCCGTCAGATAAAATGACTTCATAACCTTTCTCTCCGTGTTCCCAATCTTTCTTGGCAATGTCAATGGTTGTATTTGGGAAATATTGTTTGATAAAATCTTCAGCTCCCGGCGGTAATTCAGAAACGGTAATTTTCTTTTGTGCGCTTACTGTCATCGCTATGAAAAGCAACAAAACAGGAATAATGTCTTTTGTTTTCATGATTAACTACTTTTTAGAGGGTTACTAATATACTACATATAAGAATCTTAGACAATCACTTTAAGACTATTTTATAATTGAATTATTGTGTGTAAATTTGCGCACTCAATTTTTGACAACGATTTCATCAATTGAGACTATTTATGGAACAAAAAAAGAAAGTCGCCTTTTATACTTTAGGCTGCAAATTGAATTTCTCCGAAACTTCTACCATTGCGAGAAATTTTCAGGACGAAGGTTTTGACCGCGTCGATTTTGAAGAAGTTGCCGATATTTATGTAATCAATACATGTTCGGTTACCGAAAATGCCGACAAACAATTCAAACAAGTAGTAAAAAAAGCTATGAAGCTCAACGATAAAGCATTCGTTGCAGCAGTTGGTTGTTATGCGCAATTAAAACCAGAAGAATTAGCTGCTGTTGATGGTGTTGACTTGGTTTTGGGAGCTACAGAAAAATTCAAAATCACCGATTATATTAATGATTTGTCCAAAAACGATATGGGCGAAGTGCATTCCTGCGAAATTGAAGAAGCCGATTTTTATGTTGGAAGTTATTCCATTGGCGACAGAACGCGTGCGTTTTTGAAAGTTCAGGATGGCTGTGATTATAAATGTACGTATTGCACGATTCCGTTGGCACGTGGAATTTCGAGAAGTGATGCTTTGGAAAATGTGTTGAACAATGCTTCCGATATTTCGAAGCAGGGAATAAAAGAAATCGTTTTGACAGGTGTAAACATTGGTGATTACGGAAAAGGTGAATTCGGAAATAAAAAACACGAGCATACTTTCCTTGATTTAGTCCAGGCTTTGGATGAAGTGGAAGGCATTGAAAGACTCCGAATCTCATCTATTGAACCAAATCTTTTGAAAAACGAAACTATCGAATTTGTATCAAATAGTAGAACTTTCGTTCCGCATTTCCATATTCCATTGCAATCCGGAAGCAATGAGATTTTGAAGAAAATGAAGCGTCGTTACTTACGTGAAGTATATACGGAGCGCGTAAATAAAATTCGTGAAGTAATGCCGCATGCGTGTATTGGTGTTGATGTCATTGTTGGTTTTCCTGGTGAAACTGATGAAAATTTCCTGGAAACGTATAATTTCTTAAATGAAATGGACATTTCTTATTTGCACGTTTTCACTTATTCGGAAAGAGATAATACCGAAGCTGCTGAAATGGATGGCGTTGTTCCGATGAATGTTCGTAACAAAAGAAGTAAAATGCTTCGTGGATTATCGGTTAAGAAACGTCGTGCTTTTTATGAAAGCCAGATTGGAACAAACAGAACAGTTTTATTTGAAGGCGAAAATAAAGAAGGTTACATTCACGGCTTTACCGAAAATTATGTAAAAGTAAAAACACCATGGAATCCGGAATTGGTAAACACACTACACGAAATCAATCTGTCCAGAATAGACGAAGATGGAAGTGTAAGGTTGGAATTTGTAAACGTTGAAGTATAAAAAAACGTCCCGATTTTGGGACGTTTTTCTTTTTCATTATATTTTAATTCCAGGAGGAAGTAAATCTCTGTAACAAGAATTCTTTCTAAAGAAAAGTGCAATTTTTGGTAAAATAGGAACCACTTTTAACTTGCGTTCATAAGCAATTTCCATAATGTTCTTCAGCAAATCATTGATGAATTCTTCATTGTCGAAACCATCAAAAACGTTTATTCTCGTTAAGAAAATCTTCTTCTCCTGAAATGAATATTCTACAGAAATTAATTTTCCATCTACCAAAGTCTCAAATTGTCGTGCAAAGGTGTTATCCTTAATTTCAATTTTTTCTAAAATTACTGTCGCTTCCATAAATCAAGTAAATAAAAAGGATTATTTTTATGCAAAGTTACTAATAATTAACCAGTTTCGAGTTAAAAAATGACTAAAATTCATGTTTATTTTATGCCAGGAATGGCTGCAAGTCCAAGTATTTTTGAGCGAATTCATTTACCAACAGATATTTTTGAAATGCATTTGTTAGAATGGGTTTTACCCAATAAAAATGAATCGCTTAGAGAATATGCGAAGCGAATGGCGATAAACATAAAACATGAAAATGTTATTTTAGTTGGTGTTTCCTTTGGCGGTATTTTGGTCCAGGAAATGAAACCATTTGTAAATGCCCAAAAAGTAATTATTATTTCAAGCGTAAAATCAAATGCAGAATTACCAAGGCGAATGAAAATTGCCAAAACTACCAAAGCCTACAAACTTATTCCAACGAAACTATTCGAAAACATTGAGCTTTTGGCGAAATATACTTTTGGTTCCTCTATCATAAAGCAACGAATAAAACTGTATGAAAAGTTTCTTTCGGTTCGGGATAAGGTTTATTTAGATTGGGCAATTGAGCAAATAATCAATTGGGATCGAACAGAAACAGACAATGAAATCATTCATATTCATGGCGAAGCAGACGAAGTTTTTCCGATAAAACATATTAAGGAATGCATCAGTGTTAAGGGAGGAACACATATTATGATTATAACAAAATACAAATGGCTTAACGAAAATTTGCCTAAAATTATGTTAGATAGTAAGTGATGTTCTGTTGATTTTTGTAGTTTTACCAATATAAATGAATAAAAAAATTAAATCCTACAGTTATGAAAACGAATAAAGCCCTATTATCGACATTCGTAGTAATTTTGATTTCAGGAATGATGATTTTTGGAATAGCAGGAGACAACAAAGACAAATTATTACGTGAAGGCACTCCAATGTTTTTTCCAACAGCTGTTGATTTTGCTGGAGAAAGTGCTCCACTACAAATAAGTGACGTTAGAGAACGATTAGACAGAGAATTACTTATCAATGCTAATTTAGACGCAACCACTGTATTAATAATACGAAGAGCTAACAGAGCTTTCCCTGTTATTGAGCCAATCCTGCAAAAGTATGGCGTGCCGGATGATTTTAAATATCTTGCCGTAATCGAAAGTGGTCTTGTAAATGCTACTTCTCCTTCGGGAGCAAAAGGAGTTTGGCAATTTATGCCTGATACTGCCAAAGAAAAAGGAATGGAAGTTAACGAACTTGTAGATGAGCGCTATCATTTGGAAAAATCTACCGAAGCAGCTTGTAAATATTTGTTGGCCGCCAAAGAAAAATTTGGTTCGTGGACATTGGCAGCAGCATCTTATAACGGAGGAATGTCAGGCGTTGGTAAAAGAATTGAGGAACAAAAAGTTTCCAATTACTACGATTTAGGCTTGACCGAAGAAACAGCACGTTATGTTTTTAGAATTTTGGCTCTTAAAGAGATAATGAAACAGCCTGCTCTTTATGGGTTTAGTATTTATGAAAGTGATTTGTATTCCAGAATTCCTTCTAAAAAAATAGAAGTAGACAGCACCATTACCGATTTAGCTGATTTCGCCAAAACACAAGGAATAAACTATAAAATTCTAAAAATTCACAATCCTTGGTTACGCGATAAAAAATTGCTTAATCCATCCAAAAAGAAATACGAAATAGAAATTCCGTTATCAGGATATTAATTTGCAGATATAGTATTATTTGGAGCTATAAATATTAATTTGATTATTATAACGGCTTTTTATTAAAATATTAATAAAAACGCATCGTTTTTAAATTTTATTTGAATTATTATAGTAGTTTTTCCAGATAAGCTAATAAATTTGTAATATAAAAATCAGTAAAAATGTATTCAAATTCAAACATCTTCAACGTTATTGTCATTGAAATTTTAAAATTTCAGAGGAAGTTGTTTGTATAATAAATATTCAAAACCTTCCAATTGAGAAGGTTTTTTGTTTTTAAAAAGTAAGATGAAGAATTTAGTAGTAATCATTATAGTCATTATTATTCGTTTTATGTGACGAGTCAGGATTATAGTAACTTATAGTAAGCCTTTCTCAGTCATAAGTGAGAAAGGCTTTTTTAAATTAAAAATTAAGAAAATGTATTTCAACGAGCAAACAACAATTTATTTAAACGGAGAATTTGTAAAAGCCACAAAAGCAACAACAGATTTATATGGGCAGACACTTCATTATGGCTACGGAGTGTTCGAAGGCATACGGGCTTATAATACTGAAAACGGTGTTCGTGTTTTTAAAGCAACAGAACATTACGAGCGATTGAAAAACTCGTGTCAAATGATAAATATTCCATTTGACTACGATATTGATGATTTAATTGAGCAAACTTATAAAGTTCTTGAAGTAAACAATTTCAAAGATGCTTACGTTCGACCATTAATTTTTTGCAGTCCAAATATGGGTTTGACAAAACCTAATGGCGTTTCAATACTTATTTGCGCTTGGGAATGGGGCGCTTATCTTGGTGATAATTTACTAAATGTTACTATTTCTTCATTCTGCCGTCCACATCCTAAATCGACAAAAATCGAAGCGAAAGTTTGCGGACATTATATCAACTCAATTCTGGCGACTACCGAAGCTAAAGAAAAAGGTTTTGACGAAGCGATTCTTCTTGATACCGATGGTTTTCTGGCTGAAGGTCCTGGTTCCAATTTGTTTTTTGAGAAAGGCGGAAAACTGTTTACGCCAAAAACCGGAAATATTTTACCCGGAATTACAAGGGCAACCGTAATCAAATTGTGCCAAGATTTAGAAATTGAATTAACAGAAGGAGCGTTTTTACCAGAAGATTTAGCAAATGCCGATGCTGCTTTTTTATGCGGAACTGCTGCTGAAATTATAGGATTGCAATCATTTGAAAAGAAAAGTTTTCCTAAAAACTGGAATGAAACACTAGGCAAAAAATTGCAAACCGCTTATAAAAATTTAGTTCTGGAAAAAGAATTACAAGAAACAAACTAATTAATGGAATTAAATAAATACAGCAAAACGGTAACTCAAGATCCAACACAACCTGCAGCTCAGGCGATGTTGTACGGAATAGGATTGAATGATAAGCAATTGGCTCAACCATTCATCGGAATTGCCTCAATGGGCTACGATGGAAATACGTGTAACATGCATCTCAATCATTTGGCTTCTTACATTAAAGTTGAAGTAAATGAAAATGAAATGGTCGGATTGATTTTTAACACAATAGGAATTAGCGACGGTATTACTAACGGAACAGACGGAATGCGTTTTTCCTTAGTAAGCCGTGAAATCATTGCTGATAGTATTGAAAGTGTAGTTGCCGGACATTATTATGACGGTGTAATTGCCATTCCGGGTTGTGACAAGAATATGCCGGGTTCTATAATTGCTATGGGAAGATTAAATCGCCCTTCAATAATGGTGTATGGCGGAACCATAGCTCCCGGAAAATACCAAGGAAAAGATTTGAATATCGTTTCGGCCTTTGAAGCTTTAGGCGAAAAAATAGCCGGAAAAATATCCGAAGAAGAATTCAAAGGAATTATTAAAAATTCCTGTCCGGGAGCTGGTGCTTGTGGCGGAATGTATACTGCAAATACAATGGCAATCGCTATTGAAGCGCTCGGAATGAGTTTGCCTTATTCGAGCTCTAATCCTGCAGTAAGTCATGAAAAAATTGAAGAATGTAAGCAGGCTGCTCATTATATAAAACTATTATTAGAAAAAGATATTTGTCCAAAAGACATTATGACATTTGAAGCTTTTGAAAACGCAGTCACGACATTAATTGCACTTGGCGGAAGTACAAATGCAGTTTTGCACGTTATCGCGATGGCAAAAAGTGTAGGGGTTAAAATTACGCAGGATGATTTTCAGAGAATCAGCAATAAAACGCCATTGATAGCTGATTTCAAACCAGGCGGAAATTATTTAATGCAAAATCTCCACGAAAAAGGAGGTGTCCCAATGGTTTTAAAATATTTGTTGAGCAAAGGAATGCTTCACGGAAATTGCATAACCGTTACCGGAAAAACATTGGCTGAAAATTTAGAAAATGTTGTAGATATTGATTTTGAAGATCAAAATATAATTCGTCCTGTCGAAAATCCAATTAAAGAAACAGGACATCTTCAAATCTTATACGGAAACTTGGCAACCAAAGGTTCTGTAGCAAAAATTACAGGGAAAGAAGGAGAAAAATTCATCGGACCGGCCAAAGTTTTTGATGGTGAAAAAGAACTTATTCAAGGGATTGAAGATAAAAAAATACAAGCGGGTGATGTAATTGTCATTCGATATGTTGGTCCAAAAGGTGGTCCGGGAATGCCCGAAATGCTTAAACCAACATCGGCAATTATTGGTGCAGGTTTAGGAAAAAGTGTTGCCTTGATTACTGACGGAAGATTTAGCGGTGGAACCCACGGATTTGTCGTCGGTCATATCACACCGGAAGCTTTTGATGGTGGAAATATTGCTCTCGTTAATGATGGCGATATTATCGAACTTGATGCAGTTACTAACGCTATTAATTTAAAAGTTTCCGATGCTGAGTTGGCAGAAAGAAGAAAAAAATTAGTAATTCCGCCACTCAAGGTGACAAACGGAGTGCTTTATAAATATGTGAAATTGGTAAAAGACGCTTCAGAAGGTTGTGTAACCGACGAAGACTAAAAAATAAAACTATGAAAACATTAGAATTAGATAAAATCGAAAAAGCAGGAAGACAACCTATTTCTACCACAGGAAGTTTGGCGGTAATTGATGCTTTATTATCTGAAAGCGTAACTACTATTTTTGGTTATCCCGGAGGAGCAATCATGCCAATTTATGATTCACTTTTTGGCTTTAGAGACAAGCTAAATCACATTTTGGTTCGTCACGAGCAAGGTGCCATTCATGCTGCACAAGGTTATGCAAGAGTTAGCGGAAAAACAGGCGTTGTATTTGCGACGAGCGGTCCGGGAGCAACAAATCTGGTTACAGGTTTGGCAGATGCTTTGATAGATTCCACACCGTTGGTTTGTATTACAGGTCAGGTTTTTGCTCATTTATTGGGAACAGATGCCTTTCAGGAAACAGATATAATTAACATTACTACTCCAATTACAAAATGGAATTATCAAATTACGGATGCTACTGAAATTCCTGAAGTACTTGCTAAAGCATTCTACATTGCTAAAAGTGGTCGTCCCGGACCGGTTTTAATAGACATCACGAAGAATGCACAATTACAGCTATTCGATTATATTGGCTATAGACCATGTATCCATGTTAGAAGTTATAGACCAAATCCTATTGTCAGACCTGAATATATAGAACAAGCGGCAAAATTAATCAATGAGGCTAAAAAACCATTTGTAGTATTTGGTCAGGGAATCATTTTAGGAAATGCTGAAAAGGAGTTTCAAAGTTTTATTGAAAAAGGGAATTTACCTTCAGCCTGGACAATTATGGGAATGAGTGCAATTCCAACGGATCATCCGCTAGGCGTTGGAATGTTGGGTATGCATGGAAATTATGGCCCTAATTTTTTAACAAATGAATGTGATGTTTTAATTGCTGTAGGAATGCGATTTGACGACCGTGTAACTGGGAGATTAGATAAATATGCCAAACAGGCAAAAGTCATTCATTTGGATATTGACCCGGCAGAAATTGATAAAAATGTGCAAACTGCAGTTTCTGTTTGGGGCGATTGTAAAGAAACCTTGCCGTTGCTTACTAATTTGATTGAAAATAAATCACGTCCTGAATGGTTCAAAGAATTTGAAATTAAAAAGGAAAAAGAAACCACAACGGTAATAGAAAAAGAACTGAATCCAACCGAAGGTGGTTTGACAATGGGTGAAGTGATTCAGGTTTTAAACGAACTGACCAATGGCGATGCCGTAATCGTAACTGATGTGGGTCAGCATCAAATGGTAGCGTGCCGTTATGCAAAGCAAAATAAAACCCGAAGTAATATTACCAGCGGTGGTTTAGGAACGATGGGCTATGCACTGCCAGCTGCAATTGGGGCAAAACTTGGAGCGCCGGAACGTGAAGTTATAGCCATTATGGGAGATGGTGGAGCGCAAATGAATATTCAGGAATTGGGAACAATAATGCAGTTTCAACCAAACGTAAAAATCTTAATTTTAAATAACAGCTATCTTGGAATGGTCCGCCAATGGCAGGAACTATTTCATGAAAAACGCTATTCGTTTACCGATATTCAAAGCCCAAATTTTGTGCAGGTAGCGAAAGCCTACAATATTGACGGAAGGCAAATTTCGCAAAGGGAAGAACTTCGGGAAGGTTTGAAACAAATGCTGGATAATCCGAGTTCGTTTCTTTTAGAAGTTGCCGTACTTCATGAAGACAATGTTTTCCCAATGGTTCCGCAAGGAAAAGGAGTTGCCGAAATCGTTTTGAGCAAAGAAGAAATTTAAAAATTGTATTATGAAACAGGAATTCACATTAACCGTTTATACCGAAAATCAGGTTGGCTTGCTCAATAAAATAGCCATTATTTTTTCAAGAAGGAAAATAAGTTTAGACAGTTTTAATTCTTCGCCAAGCGAAATTGAGAACATCTACCGGTTTACAATTGTAATTAGGGAAACAGAAACCGTAGTTAAAAATATTGTTCGTCAATTGGAAAAAAATGTTGAAGTTTTTAAGGTTTTTTACAATACCAATGATGAAATTATCTGGCAACAAATAGCACTTTATAAAGTTCCAACATCCGTTATAATGAAAGACGTAAAAGTAGAGCGTTTACTTAGAGAATTTGGAGCAAGAGCAGTAGTTATTCGTGATGATTATACCGTTTTTGAAACTACAGGTCAAGATGATGAAGTAGATAATTTACTAAAGGAATTATCAAAATACAGTTTGATTGAATTTGTAAAAAGCTCTCGAATTGCCATTATAAAATCAAGTGAAGGTGTTCACAAGAAAGTCTTGGATATGGAGAAAAATGATCCAACCAACAAACCAATAAACAACGAATTTTTGAATCATAAGAGTATGATTTTCGAAATGTAGTTTTAGCAACAAATACTAATAACAATAATATAAAAGATACAATGTCAAATTATTTCAATTCACTTCCTCACCGTTTAAAAGTTCAGGAATTAGGAAAATGTGATTTTATGCAAAGCAGCGAATTTGCAAATGGAGTTTCAAAATTAAAAGGTAAAAAAATAGTCATAATTGGTTGTGGCGCTCAGGGTTTGGCTCAAGGTCAAAATCTTAGAGATAGCGGACTTCACGTCGCTTATGCCTTGCGTCAAGAAGCTATTGACAACAAAAGAGCTTCGTATGTAAACGCTACCGAAAACGGATTTGAAGTGGGAACTTTCGAAGATATTATTCCAACTGCTGATTTAGTTTCCAATTTGGCTCCGGATAAACAGCATACTCCGGTTATCAATAAAATTGTGCCTTTGATGAAGCAAGGCGCCACTTTATCTTATTCGCATGGATTTAATATTGTGGAAGAAGGAATGCAAATCCGTAAAGATTTAACAGTTATTATGATTGCGCCAAAATCGCCGGCGTCAGAAGTTCGTGCCGAATATTTACGCGGTTTTGGTGTGCCAACATTAATTGCAGTGCATTCGGATAACGATCCAAATGGTGATGGTTTGGAAATCGCAAAAGCGTATTGTGTTGGAACGGGTGGACATAAAGCGGGAGTTTTATTATCGTCGTTTGTGGCTGAAGTAAAATCGGATTTGATGGGAGAACAAACCATTCTTTGTGGTTTGTTGCAAACAGGTTCGATTTTGAGTTTTAACAAAATGATAGAAAAAGGAATTGATGCTTCCTATGCTTCAAAATTAGTGCAATACGGTTGGGAAGTAATTACAGAAGCATTGAAAATAGGTGGAATTACCAATATGATGGACCGTCTTTCAAATCCGGCAAAAATTGAAGCTTTTAAATTGGCTGACGAATTGAAAATCATTATGACTCCTTTGTTCAAGAAGCATATGGATGATATTTTGTCTGGTGAATTTTCTAAAACAATGATGGAAGATTGGGCAAATGGCGATAAAAATCTACTGACTTGGAGAGAAGCAACGGGAGAAACCCATTTCGAGAAAACAGCAGCGGGAACAATGGAAATTCCGGAACAGGAATATTTTGACAATGCCACTTTGATGGTTGCTTTTGTAAAATCGGGTGTGGAATTGGCTTATGAAACGATGACTTCTGCGGGAATTAAAAATGAATCGGCCTATTATGAATCATTGCACGAAGCACCGCTTATCGCGAATACAATTGCCAGAAAAAAATTATTTGAAATGAACCGTGTAATATCTGATACAGCTGAATATGGTTGCTATTTATTTGATCACGCCTGCAAACCGCTTTTGGCTGATTTTATGAAAAAAGTGGACACCAACTTAATTGGGAAAAGCTTTAGCACTAATGTTGCAACTGATAATTTCGAATTGGTAAAAATTAATGCAGCGATTAGAAATCATTCTATTGAAATTTGTGGTGCCGAACTTCGCAACGCCATGACAGCAATGAAGAAAATTGTAGAATAAGAAATCCAAATAGGAGAAAACATGAATTTATTTCAGGAAATAGCACAAGCAAAAAATCAGTTAAGTGGAGTAGTTCAGGTTACACCATTGACTGAGAACTTAAATTTATCGGATGAATTTGCTGCCACAATTCTTCTAAAAAGAGAAGATTTGCAAGTGGTTCGTTCTTATAAAATTCGTGGTGCTTATAACAAAATGAGTTCGCTTTCGGAGGCAGAAAAAGGAGCAGGTATAGTATGTGCCAGTGCCGGAAATCATGCGCAGGGCGTTGCTTATTCCTGCCATTTGCTCCAAATACATGGTGTGATTTATATGCCAAAAACTACTCCGAAACAAAAAATAAAGCAGGTGCAATTGTTCGGAAAATCATTTGTAGAAATTGTTTTGACCGGAAATACGTATGATGATGCTTACGCGAAAGCGATAAAAAATGCCAACGAGAACAACAAAGTTTTCATTCATCCTTTTGATGATATCAAAGTTATTGCGGGACAAGGAAC
The DNA here is from genome assembly GCF_004797125.1 of Flavobacterium sangjuense. Lineage (NCBI taxonomy): Bacteria > Pseudomonadati > Bacteroidota > Flavobacteriia > Flavobacteriales > Flavobacteriaceae > Flavobacterium > Flavobacterium sangjuense. Next base: position 3,108,208 of record NZ_CP038810.1, on the reverse strand, counting down.
TGTTGGTTTGGAAATTTTAGAAGCGACAAAAAAACAAATCGATTATGTTTTTGTTCCTATTGGCGGCGGCGGATTATCAGCCGGACTTTCTACTGTTTTTGCCGAATTAAGTCCCAAAACTAAAATTATTGGTGTAGAACCACTTGGCGCACCAGCCATGAAAACGTCTATCGCTAATGCCGAAAACACGTATTTAGAAACTATCGATAAATTTGTTGATGGCGCTGCCGTAAAGCAGGTTGGGCAGTTAAATTTTGAAATTTGCAAAGCGAATCTTGATGATGTTGTACTTGTTCCTGAAGGTAAAGTCTGTACTACCATTTTGCGATTATATAACGAAGAAGCTATGGTTGTTGAGCCGGCTGGTGCACTTTCAATCGCAGCATTAGATTTTTATAAAGAAGAAATAAAAGGGAAAAATGTAGTTTGTATCGTTAGCGGAAGCAATAATGACATCGAAAGAACAGAAGAAATAAAAGAGCGTTCACTTTTATACGAAGGACTGAAACATTATTTCATGATACAATTTCCGCAACGGCCTGGCGCTTTGAAAGAATTTGTAAGTAAGATATTGGGTAAAGACGACGACATTACTTTTTTTCAATTTACCAAAAAGAACAACAGAGAAATCGCCCCGGCTTTGGTAGGTTTAGAACTCAAAAACAAGGAAGATGTTCACGCTATAAAGGAAAGAATGAAAGATCACGGTTTTGAATACCGCTATCTAAACGAAAAAGAAGATTTATACGCACAACTGATTGGTTAACCCATAAAAAAAAACGTCCCGAGAATTTCAGGACGTTTTTTTATTTGTGTAAATCTGTGGAATCTGTGTTTAGATTTTCTTCATCTGTTCTTTCATCATGCTGATTTGATCTTTCAACATTCCTTGTTTGTCAAGCTTTTTGGCTTCGTTTAACAAAGTAGTGGCTTCCATTTTACGTCTTTTTGACATCGCGATTCCGGCCAAATTTAATTTGGCTACAGCCAAATCCATATCCATACTCAAACCAAGCTCAACCGCTTTTTTAAAGAATTTCTCCGATTGGTGTATGTTCGTCTGCGACATCATCAATCCGTGAAGGTAATTGTAATAACCTTGTTGCTTTCTAACCAAAGCTGTTTCAGGGTTTTTAATTTTATCCAACCAAACTTTTGCACCGGCAAAGTCCTGTTTTCTCAATTTTAAAAAGGCCAAAAGAATAAATTCGTTTTTGTAATAAAGAAAAATCGGAATTGCTGTCAATAGAATTAGAAAAATTCCGTTTCCAATATTTCCTTCTGTGAATTGCCAAACGGCTGTTAGCACTAATAAAGCCGCTATAATTAATTTAATAAATCTGTGAAACATGTTCTATATTTTTTAGTGCGTCAAAGGTAATAAAATGAATTGTAATTTTTTTTATAAAACTACTTGCCAGAAAAAAAAAGGTTTGTATATTTGCACTCGGTTTTAAAGGAACCATTTCAAAACAGAATAATACACGATTTTAAAGATATAAAGCAATGAGCAAAAGAACGTTTCAACCATCGAAAAGAAAGAGAAGAAATAAACACGGATTTATGGACAGAATGGCTTCTGCAAATGGAAGAAAAGTCCTTGCGCGTCGTAGAGCAAAAGGAAGACATAAATTGACTGTATCTTCTGAACCAAGACACAAAAAATAATGATTAGCAATTAATCAATATCAAGCCGTTACTTTTATTAGTAGCGGCTTTTTTTATATTTTGTTTATAAATATTGATAATTTTTAGGAGCTATTTCCCGCTGTTCGTTACAATCTTTTTATTTTTAGAAAAATAAAAAGGATTTTCACTGCCATCGGGGCTAGAAAAAACAAAAGCATACAACAACTAAACTACAAAACAACACACAACAATGCCCAAAGACAATTCAATCAAATCGGTTTTAATCATAGGTTCAGGTCCAATCGTAATTGGACAAGCATGCGAATTTGATTATGCCGGTTCTCAGTCAGCACGTTCAATCCGCGAAGAAGGAATTGAAGTAATCCTTATCAATTCCAATCCGGCAACGATAATGACTGATCCAAGTATGGCCGATCATGTTTATTTATTGCCATTAACTACAAAATCAATCATCCAAATCCTAAAAGAGCACCCACAGATTGATGCCGTTTTGCCAACAATGGGTGGACAAACAGCCTTGAACTTGTGTCTTGAAGCTGACGAAAAAGGAATTTGGGAAGACTTCGGAGTAAAATTAATAGGTGTCGATATCAACGCTATAAACATTACCGAAGATCGCGAGCAATTCAAGCAACTATTAGAAAGAATCGGAGTGCCTACAGCTCCAGCCAAAACCGCAACATCATTTCTAAAAGGAAAAGAAATTGCACAGGAATTTGGTTTTCCGTTAGTAATCCGTCCATCGTTTACGCTTGGTGGAACCGGCGCAGCTTTTGTACACAGCAAAGAAGAATTTGACGAAAAGCTAACCTATGGTTTAGAAATGTCACCAATCCACGAAGTCTTAATTGACAAAGCTTTGCTTGGTTGGAAAGAATACGAATTAGAATTGCTCCGCGATAAAAACGACAATGTAGTTATCATCTGTTCTATCGAAAATATGGATCCAATGGGAATCCACACCGGAGATTCGATTACGGTTGCACCAGCAATGACGTTATCGGACACCACGTTCCAAAAGATGCGTGATATGGCAATTTTGATGATGCGTTCCATCGGGAATTTTGCCGGAGGATGTAACGTGCAGTTTGCCGTTTCACCGGATGAAAAAGAAGATATCGTTGCAATTGAAATCAATCCACGTGTATCGCGTTCATCAGCCTTAGCATCAAAAGCGACAGGTTATCCAATTGCAAAAGTCGCTTCTAAATTGGCTTTAGGATATCACTTAGACGAATTGCCAAACCAAATCACAAAATCTACATCAGCCTTATTTGAACCAACATTAGATTACGTAATCGTAAAAATTCCGCGTTGGAACTTTGACAAGTTTGAAGGTGCAGACAGAACGTTGGGCTTGCAGATGAAATCGGTTGGTGAAGTTATGGGAATTGGGCGTTCGTTTCAGGAAGCATTACACAAAGCAACGCAATCACTAGAAATCAAGAGAAATGGTTTAGGAGCTGACGGGAAAGGATACAAAAACTACGAGCAAATTATCGAGAAACTGACGTTTGCAAGTTGGGACAGAGTATTCGTGATTTATGATGCGATAGCAATGGGAATTCCGTTAAGCAGAATCCACGAAATCACTAAGATTGATATGTGGTTTTTGAAACAATACGAAGAACTGTATTTCTTAGAGAGAGAAATTTCACAATACAAAGTAGATACTTTGCCAAAAGAATTATTACTGGAAGCCAAACAAAAAGGGTACGGCGACAGACAAATTGCTCACATGCTAAAATGCTTAGAAAGCCAAGTGAATAAATTACGCGATGAGATGAACATCAAGCGTGTTTACAAACTGGTTGATACTTGTGCGGCCGAATTTAAAGCGTTAACTCCGTATTATTATTCAACCTTCGAAGCTGAAATTGAAACAGCAACGGGAGAACGATATGTGCATAACGAAAGCATCGTTACTGATAAAAAGAAAGTGGTGGTTTTAGGTTCAGGACCAAACAGAATTGGGCAGGGAATTGAGTTTGATTACTCTTGTGTTCACGGAGTTTTGGCAGCCAAAGAATGTGGTTACGAAACCATCATGATTAACTGTAATCCGGAAACGGTTTCTACCGATTTTGATACAGCTGATAAATTGTATTTCGAGCCTGTCTTTTGGGAGCATATTTATGATATCATCCGACATGAAAAGCCAGAAGGTGTAATCGTGCAACTTGGCGGGCAAACTGCATTGAAATTAGCTGAAAAATTATCAAAATACGGAATAAAAATTCTAGGAACTTCATTTGATGCTTTGGATTTAGCCGAAGACAGAGGAAGATTTTCAGAATTACTGACCGATTTAAAAATTCCGTTTCCACAATTCGGAATTGCTGAGAATGCTGACCAGGCTTCTGCATTGGCAGATGTTTTAGACTTTCCGTTATTGGTTCGCCCTTCTTATGTTTTGGGTGGACAAGGGATGAAGATTGTCATCAACAAACAGGAACTGGAAGAACACGTTATCGATTTGCTTAAAAATATTCCGGGAAACAAATTGCTATTAGACCATTATCTTGATGGCGCAATTGAAGCTGAAGCAGATGCGATTTGTGATGGTGAAAATGTCTACATCATCGGAATCATGGAACACATCGAACCTTGCGGAATCCATTCAGGAGACAGTAATGCTACTTTACCACCGTTTAATTTGGGTGAATTTGTAATGCAGCAAATCAAAGATCATACGAAGAAAATAGCACTGGCATTGAGAACCGTTGGTTTAATCAATATTCAGTTTGCGATAAAAGACGATACGGTTTATATTATAGAAGCAAATCCGAGAGCTTCGAGAACGGTGCCTTTTATTGCGAAAGCGTATGGCGAACCTTATGTAAATTATGCCACGAAAGTGATGCTTGGTGTAAACAAAGTAAATGATTTTACTTTTAATCCAAAGTTAAAAGGTTTCGCGATTAAGCAGCCGGTTTTCTCTTTTAGCAAATTCAAAGATGTCAATAAAGCACTCGGACCTGAAATGAAATCAACGGGTGAAAGTATTTTGTTTATTGATGATTTGAAAGATGACCAGTTCTACGAATTGTATTCGAGACGTAAGATGTATTTGAGCAAGTAATTGCTTAGGAATAAATAAAAAACCGTCTCGTTTATTTAACGAGACGGTTTTTTTATTTTCGATTCACCACCTTATGCTGAAAGGCAAAAGCAACATATCCAATGGGAGCGAATGGTGTAAAAAAGGCAAGTACGGTAGTTAAGGTATAAACTCCCAATGAATAAATGGTTTCCCTTTTCATTTTGCTAACTTCTACAGAAACATCGGAGCTGGCAAGATTGTGGCTAGGATTGAAAGCATAGCTGCAGAGTTTGTAATAAAGCAGCGAGGCTATCGCATAATTCATATTATAAATCAATAGGGGAAAAGGTGAGGGTTCGTTTTCGAACACAAAAGCAGTAGAAAAAGGAATGAAAGCAACAGCTAGCAATAAACTTAAATTGAGTGCTAAAAATTTACCATCACAGTTTACCAAATGCTTCATCAGGTCATGATGACGGTACCAAAACAAACCAACGAGGTAAAAACTAAGGACTGTTCCCATTATGATGGGACTTAGTTTTAGGAAGGCACTAAAGCCTTGCCAAAAAGAACTTCCATGTTCTAAATGAGGTGGCTTTATTTCAATAATCATCAAAGTAATGGCGATGGCAAAAACGGCATCGCTAAAGAGCAGTATTCTTTCTAATTGGAACTTCATGTTTTTTGGTTTTGTTCAAAAATAGTAAAATTATTTTTCTTCTTCAGCTTCCATCAAATCACTTAAATGAAGCCGTAATGCGGTAACCGAAATACTAATTTCCCAAAAAGATATTCCAAGAGAAATAAGTAAAGTCAATAAGCTGGCACCAAAAAGATAAATGCCCATTGTTTGTTGTTCGAGAAATAATGATAACATCGCAAATACGGAAAGAAACAAACACAAAACCCCAAAAAGTTGCATATAGCGAATGAGCGAAAGTCTCAGATTTAGATTTTTGATTTGCAGCAAAATGCTTTTTGTATGTACTTCATCATAATGCTTTTTCAAACTGCGCACGATTTGGGCAATGGTCAAAAAGCGATTGGTATATGCCAACAATATCAATGATGTTGCTGAGAATAATAGGGCTGGAGTTTCGATGTGTAGTGTCATATTAATTACGAATTATTAATTACGAATTACGGAAATTAAATCCAATAAAAAAACCTGCAAGCTTTCACTCACAGGTCTTTCTTCTTTGTTCTATTTTCTTTTCTCTTATTTGATTAGTTCAAAACTCCTCTTCACAAATGCGGTTAACTCTTCACCTTTCAATAATCCCTGAGAGATTTTGGCCAAATCTAAAGCTTGTTTTACCAAACCTTCCTGAGCTGATTTGTCAGAAGTGTTTAGGATTGTTGAAGCCAATTCTGAATTGGTGTTTACAACCAAATTATACATTTCCGGGAAATTGCCCATGCCGAACATTCCGCCGCCACCGGTTTGACTCATTTCTTTCATTCTTCGCATGAATTCCGGTTGTGTGATGATGAATGGCGCCGCTGTGCTGTCCATTGCTTCCAACTGAACAGAGTAATTTGTTTTTGGTACAATTTCTTCTAAAACCGTTTTCAATTGTGTTGACTCATCTTCCGATAATTTAGAAATCTGAGTTTCCTCTTTCTGAATTAGTTTGTCTATATGGTCAGAATCGACACGAACAAAAGTCAGGTTCTCATTATCGCTTTCCAGTTTCTGGATTAAGTGAGAAACGATAGGTGAATCCAATAACAACACTTCATATCCTTTTTCTTTGGCAATGTCAATATAACCGTGTTGTGCATCTTTATTGGAAGCATATAAGACAACCAATTTTCCTTTTTTGTCGGTTTGGTTTGCTGTCAAAGCTTCTTTCAATTCGGCTAAGGTGTAATATTTGTCATCAACTGTTGGATATAAAATAAAGTCTGCTGATTTTTCATAGAATTTTGGCTCCGAAAGCATTCCGTATTCCAATACGATTTTTATATCATTCCATTTTTGCTCGAAGTCTTCACGGTTTTCAGTGAATAATGATTTCAGTTTATCAGCTACTTTTCGTGTGATATAATTCGAGATTTTTTTCACATTACTATCTGCCTGTAAACCCGAACGCGAAACGTTCAATGGAATATCCGGAGAATCAATCACACCTTTCAGCATGCCTAAAAACTCAGGAACAATTCCTTCTACGTTATCAGTAACAAAAACCTGGTTTTGGTACATCTGGATTTTGTCTTTTTGCAATTGCAAATCGGCAGACATTTTTGGGAAATATAAAATTCCGGTAAGGTTGAACGGATAATCCACATTCAAATGAATGTTGAATAATGGATCTTCAAACTGCATTGGATACAATTCGCGATAGAAATCTTTATAATCTTCATCAGTCAGATCAACCGGTTGTTTTGTCCATGCCGGATTTGGATTGTTGATGATGTTATCGACTTCCACTTCAGTGAAAATATTGTCCTTGTCTTCTTCAGCAACAGATTCGCCTTTTTTTTGCTCAATTTTTTCAGTTCTTGTTCCGAATTTGATTGGAATCGGCATGAACTTGTTGTATTTGGTCAACAATTCACGGATTTTAAAATCTTCTAAAAATTCTAAGGAATCTTCCGCAATGTGAAGAATGATTTCTGTTCCTCTTTCCGTTTTGTCAGATGGAACTAAAGTAAATTCCGGACTTCCGTCACACGTCCAATGTGCTGCCGGTTCGTCTTTGTATGATTTGGTGATAATTTCCACTTTGGAAGCGACCATAAAGGCAGAATAAAATCCAAGTCCGAAGTGACCAATGATTCCTGAATCTTTGGCAGAGTCTTTATATTTTTCAAGGAATTCTTCAGCTCCGGAGAAAGCGATTTGGTTGATGTATTTCTCAACTTCTTCGGCAGTCATTCCCAAACCTTGATCGATGAGGTGGAGTTTTTTGCCTTCTTTGTCAATTTTAACTTCTATGATTGGGTTGCCATATTCGACTTTGGCTTCACCAATACTGGTTAAATGCTTTAATTTTAGTGTGGCGTCGGTTGCATTTGATACTAATTCACGCAAGAAAATTTCGTGGTCATTGTATAAAAACTTCTTAATCAGTGGAAAGATGTTTTCTACGGATACATTAATTTTTCCTGTTGTCATATTTATATTTTTTAGATTAAACGATTTTGAATTCTGACTAGTCAAAACTAATACCAATTGTACAAGTTATGACAAATTGACGTAGTAACAATTCTACAATAATTCTGTAACAATTCTACAGTATAATGTAAATTCCAAATTAAAAATCGGCGTATATTTGTAGTAATTAATTATAAATTTTAATAAGAATGAAAAAAATTATTTTAATAAGTGTATTGTCAGTTTTGATTTTATCTTGTAAATCAAAATCGGCTACCGAAACCAAATTGGATTCTAAAACACAGGTTGCGATGAAAGGAAACTGGACTATTACCTCTGTTACTTATCCTAATTCAAGTATGATAAAAGTGAACTCCTTTGAGTTGGCTGATTCACAATGTTTTGTTGGAAGTAAATGGAAATTTGTTTCAAACAACAACAAGGGAAACTTCTCACTTAACAGCCCAAAATGTACATCTTACAGTACACCAATTACTTGGTTTGTCAATAAAGATGGGCAATTTATTCTGAAAATTTTAGATGAATCTAAAGCAAGAAAAGTAAAAGATGGTTATGTTTTAAAAGTTGCCAACATAACAGACAATTCCTTCCAGCTTATTGACCAGATTGATGTTGTTGGAACAGCAACAGCTGTAGTTTACCAATTCAATAGAAATTAAATATAAAATCATTATGAAAAATATAAAAATAGTTGCTTTGGCAAGTCTTTTCCTTTTAGGAAGTTTCTTCACAGGTTGTGAAGCTGTAAAAAACTCAAATAAAACGCAACGTGGAGCCGTAATTGGAGCTGCTGGTGGAGCCGTTATCGGTGGGATTTTAGGTAATAATATTGGTAAAGGAGGAAATGGCGCACTTGGTGCTGTTCTTGGTGGTGTAATTGGTGGAGTTGCCGGTGGTGTAATTGGTAACAAAATGGATAAACAAGCTCGAGAGATTGAAACAGCTTTGCCTGGTGCACAAGTAGAAAGAGTAGGAGAAGGAATTAAATTAGTATTGGGAGAGAATGCAGTTCGTTTTGATACAAATAAATCAACTTTGACTACAACTGCTAAAGCTAATTTGGATAAATTGGTTCCTGTTTTTAATCAATATCCTGATACCAACATTCAAATTTATGGCTATACTGACAGCACTGGAACGCCTGAATATAACCTAACACTTTCAGGACAAAGAGCGGCTTCGGTTAAAAGTTATTTAGCTGGAAAAGGAATTAGTTCTTCACGTTTCACTACAACTGGTTTAGGAATTGCTGATCCGATTGCAACAAATGATACTGCTGAAGGAAGAAGTCAAAACCGTCGTGTTGAATTTGCTATCACAGCCAACGAAAAAATGGTTCAGGATGCTCAAAAAGAAGCAGGAAAATAATTTCTGAAGTTTATAAAAAGAAAAGCTGTCTTGAAAGAGACGGCTTTTTTTTATTTTATTTGTTTTACTTCAAAAAATGTTTTCCCTGAATAGCCATCGATTAATGCACCTGATAAGGTGTTTTCAACAAAAATTTCTACATAATCACCAACGGCTAAGTTTACAATACAATTTATATTTCTTGAGGCAATCCCGCTTCCGGTATGATTACCTCCGGTTTCCTGATACAAACCATTATTGACACGAACTCCAATTGAAAAGAGGTTAGTGCTGGTATTTGTTTTAATATGAAATCCTGCATTCACTTCATAGTACCCTGCTTTAGCTGCAACAAATCGATTAGTGCCGGTATTAAATTCCGCATTTGTATCAAAAACAACATTGTTAAAAGTTACTTTTTGCCAACCACCAGTTGTTAGCGCCTGGTCAATAGCGCCACTCATTGTGGTACGAACAACCGAAAGTGTATTGTTTGGTATTGCCCAGGAAGCATTTCCTGCGGCATCACTTTGTAAAATATAGTTGGTTGCAGCTCCGGTTGTCATTTGAAAATTGGTGGTTTTTGTTTTTCCGTTTACCTCCAGTTTATTCCCTGTGCTTGGAGTAACTCCAACGCCAACATTAGTTCCGTCGTCAGTCATCACACCATCAACTAAAGTAGTTCCGTTCCATTTTGGGACAACGTTTGTTGTTACCGATGAAACCTGTGGGTCGGTTTCAGTAATAGATAAAGTTGTTGGGTCTGCCCAAGAAGTTGCTCCTGCACCATTAGTCTGTAAAACATAACCGCTCGTTCCTCTTACGATTGGGAGTGAATATCCCGGAGCAGAAGCCGGATTACTTATTTGTAAAGTTCCATTTACCCTCACAATATTGTTATCAAACTCACCATAAATTAATGCGTTATTCGCATCGGCATTGGTGTTTTCTATATAAAGTTTGTTGCTTCCTGTTTCCAATCTTCCCGCCTGGAATCCTACACCTACATTTCCGCTACCCGTTGTATTCCGTAACGCTTCATAACCAATAGCAGTATTCGATATTCCGCTAACGGTATTCCTAAGAGCAGAAAAACCAACCGCAGTATTACCAATATTAGCTGTATTGGGGCCATTAAAAGAAGTCAATGCATTCCTCCCGAAAGCAGTTTGCCCGCTCGAAATGGTATTTGAAAATAATGCACCAACTCCTACAGCGGTATTTTCATTCCCTGTAGTGGTTGAGAATAAGGCAAAATCGCCAACTCCCGAGTTTCGCTGGCCAGTTGTAAGCCCTGGCATAACATTTACACCAAAAGCTGTATTACGCACACCAGTTTGTGAACCGACATTTACTGTAGGATTGACGAGTGAATTACCACCAAAAGAGGTATTCCCGTTATTGGAATCAAACGTAGAAAGATTATACGTTGGGTCTCCAATATAACCAGCCCTTATGTTAAACCTTTTAAAAACAATATCCACATTATCCGTTGTTCCTAAGAAATTTGTAGCACTGCTTGTTCCTGTGTTTCCGGTTAGTGACCAATCTGCATTGGAGCCAACAGCTAATTGAACCCAAAGCGAACCATTCCAGTAATAATAACCATTTGGAGCAAAACCAGAATTGTAAACTAACAATGAAGTTATTGGAGAAGCGATTGTTGTTACATCACTTGTGCTGACTAAAGAAACTCTGGGAATTAGCAGACCACTATTGGTTGAGGTAATGTCCAGCATAGATGATGCATTAGGAGAAGTGGTTCCAATGCCAACTTGTGCATAAGAAGCATTTATTGCTAAAAGTAAAAGTATAGTTATGTAGATTTTCAATTTCATAAATCGTCCGGATATTCAAGGCAAATGTATGCCTAATTTCACAAATTCCTAAAAAACATAGCTCAAAATCTGTTAGTTATAGACCTACAACGTTATAGTTATAAATAGTTTCTCAAATATATTTTTAATTTCATTTTAGATTGCTCAATTTTGTAAATTAAGCTAAGCTATGCTAAAAGTCAGAAACATTTCATTTTCTTATCAGGAAAAGCCAACCATCAACTCCATTTCTTTTGAACTAGAAAAAGGAAAGAATCTAGCAATTATTGGAGAAAGTGGTTGCGGGAAGAGCACTTTGCTTAAGCTTATTTATGGATTGTATGACTTAGATGATGGGCAATTATTTTGGAATGATGTCGAAGTTTTAGGCCCAAAATACAATCTTATTCCGGGAATGGATTTCATGAAATATCTGGCACAGGATTTTGATTTGATGCCATTTATTACCGTAGCCGAAAATGTTGGAAAATACCTTTCGAACTTTTATCCGGAACAAAAAAAAGAGCGCATTGCCGAACTATTAGAAATCGTCGAAATGACGGATTATGCCAATATAAAAGCAAAAAATTTAAGTGGTGGACAAATGCAGCGCGTAGCATTAGCAAGAGTTTTGGCACTTGAGCCCGAGGTTTTATTATTGGATGAACCTTTTAGTCATATCGATAATTTCAGAAAAAACAGCCTACGCCGAAAACTCTTTGGGTATTTAAAAGAGAAACAAATCACCACTATTTTTGCTACGCATGACAGTTCAGATGTGCTTTCTTTTGCAGCTGACGTTTTGGTTCTGAGAGATGGAAAAAGCATCGAAGAAGGAAATCCAAAAAGCATTTATGACAATCCAAAAAACAAATACATAGCATCACTTTTTGGCGATGTAAATGAAATTGAAATTGATGGAAAAACTGAGCTTATTTATCCAAGTCAATTGATGATAGTAGAAAAATCAGATTTAAAAGCTGAAGTTGTAAAATCTTATTTTTTAGGAAATCATTGCCTGGTTGAAGCTATTCATAACAATAAAACTATTTTTTTTGAAAGTGAGGTTGAGGTTTCAATAGGCAGTGAAATTTACTTGAAAAAGAAGCCTTAAAAATGTTTAATTTAGCATGGTGTTTTTTAACAATTAAATAGAAATTATGTTTCATTCCAAAATATCAGGTTTAGGATTTTATGTTCCCGATAATGTAGTTACCAATGATGATTTATCTAAAATAATGGATACGAATGATGAATGGATTCAGGAAAGAACCGGAATTCAGGAAAGAAGGCACATAGTTCGTGGTCAGGATACGACAACCTCAATGGGTGTAAAAGCATCGAAAATTGCTATTGAGCGTTCCAAAATATCCTATGACGATATAGACTTTATCGTTTTTGCCACCATTTCTCCCGATTATTATTTTCCCGGTCCGGGCGTTGCTTTGCAAAAGGAATTAGGCTTGAAAACCATTGGCGCTTTGGATATTCGGAATCAATGTTCGGGTTTTGTATACGCACTTTCTGTTGCGGATCAATTTATCAAAACCGGAATGTATAAAAACATTTTGGTAGTTGCTTCCGAAGTGCAGTCACTAGGATTGGATATGACTGATCGCGGTAGAGCTGTTTCGGTGATTTTTGGAGATGGAGCAGGAGCTGCGGTTTTGAGCAGAAGCGATGATGATAGCGGAATTCTTTCCACACATTTGCATTCAGAAGGAGAGCATGCTAAGGAATTGGCGGTTTTAGCTCCGGGAATGGGAGGAAGATGGGTTACTGATATTTTGGCAGATAACAATCCGGAAGATGAGAGTTATTTTCCTTATATGAACGGACAATTTGTTTTCAAAAATGCAGTGGTTCGTTTTAGTGAAGTGATTAACGAAGGATTGCAGGCTAATAATTTAGCCGTGTCTGATATTGATATGTTGATTCCGCATCAGGCAAATTTGAGAATTTCACAATTTATCCAAAAGAAATTTGGTTTGAGTGATGACAAGGTTTTCAATAACATTCAAAAATACGGAAATACGACAGCAGCTTCTATTCCGATTGCTTTAACCGAAGCATGGGAACAAGGAAAAATAAAGAAAGGTGATACGGTTGTCCTAGCTGCTTTTGGTAGTGGATTTACCTGGGCAAGTGCTATAATAAAGTGGTAGGCTGTCTTTAGCCCCGATGGGAGCGGCATCCTGTTATTGTGAGATTGCCTCGCAAGCTCGCAATGACAGATAGAGCGGACAGCGGGAGAAAGTGTCCTTAAATAGCGAGATACTGTGCTCCTAAAACATAAAAATAAAAAAAGCCATCTTTTCACGGATGGCTTTTTCATTAATAACTATTCAAATAATTTGTGATGATTATAAAAGGCCTCCACCACTTTGTGTTTCATTTTGATCTCTTTGCTTGCGTTGCATTGCGCTGTTTTTTCCACCACCAAACATATAATTGAATCCTAAGTAGAAAGTTCTACTTTCCCAGTAAAATGCTCCGGCCTGACGATAAGGAATGCTTCCGTCAAATCCGAAGTGCATGGTTTGAAAAACATCATTTAGTCTGGCCGTAATGCTTCCTTTTCCTTTTAGGATGGTATAAGTTGAACCAATATCCATTTTGTACATTGGTTTTCTTTCGAATTGTAAGCCTAAATCTTTTCCTCTGTACATACCAAATAAATTGAATCTCAATTTTTTTGTTGCTACAAAGTTATTGTTCATTCTGGCATTAAAAATAACTACATCTGCTTCGGCTCTTTCTTGTAAACCCGAGTTAGCATTTTGGACAGTTCCTCGAACCGTTTTAAAGTAAGCATCAGAGCTGGCATTTACAGACCACCATTTGGTCAATTTTAAATTCGCAGAGACTTCCGCACCTATAGCATGGTTGTCGTCAAAATTGTCATATGAGATAATGTCCTGATTGTTATTATCCGGGTTTTTGTAAATGACTCTACTGATTTCATCATTGATTTGTCTGAAGAATACACCTGCAGTGATTGAACCTATTTTGGTTGTTCTGGTGTAATTTGTTTCAAATGAATTGGTGAATTGTGGTTCTAATGAAGGATTTCCTCTTGATTCTACTAATGGTGTTGTCCATTCTCTTATTGGGCTAATTTGGCCAATGCTTGGGCGGTCAACACGTCTTGAAAAGTTAAAATTAAAAGAGTCTTTGTCACTTGCTTTGTAATTGAAAAACAATGATGGGTAAATTGAGAAGATATCGTCTTTTATAGTACTTTGATCATTGATGTTTTCAGTTGGATTAGATGAGGTTACAACATTGGAAAAATCACCATCAATTTCATATTGCTCTAATCTTACTCCGGCCTGAACGCTCCATTTTTTCCATTGCTTTCCAATGTTTGTATAAAACGAATGGATATTTCTGGTGAATTCGAAATTTGAATGTCCAAGTCTGTTGTATGATAGTGATGGCTCGCTTACGGTTTCAACAAAATCGTTAGTGATTTTTTGAAGACGCGTTTCAGCACCAATTTCCAATTTAACGGATTCAGACAACGGATTTACATAATCCACGTTGATTTGTAAGTAATCCGTATCACGTGCAATATCGTTATTGGTGAATCTTGTTGAAGTTGGATTGGTTTGCGTGTATTCATAATCGCTGTTTTCCGGGCTGTCTGTATTCGAAAAATTGGCCTGAAAATCTAAGGTTTCCCCTTTTTTGGTGAAATCATGCTTATACGCCAAATCATAAGTTTGGGTATGGTTATCAGTTTCTGAATCAGAAGTTTGTCTGGAATCTCTCAACAGCAAATCACTGTAATTAACATTGGTAAAACCAATACCGCCACCATTTACAATGTTTTGGCTGGTATAAAAGGAAATGGTGTTTTTTTCATTGATGTAATAATCCATTCCTAATTTAATTAGGTGTGAAGTGTTCAGATTAGAACCTCCAAAATCCTGATGATTTTCTAATGTTGGTCTGAAACTATCAATATAACCATGGTTTTCATTTTTACCGTGATTGAAGCCGTAATTAGTATAGAAATTCACTTTCCCAACTTTGTAGTTAAGGTTTAAAGCCGAATTTACTTTTGGCGTAACTCCGAAAGTTACACCTGAGTTGATACTTCCGTTAAAGCCTTGCTGTGAGTTTTTATGCAAAATGATATTGATAATTCCGCTCATTCCTTCCGGATTGTACTTGGCTGAAGGATTAGTAATCAATTCGATTTGTTTGATAGAAGATGACGGAATTTGTTGTAACAATTGTGCTGAATCAATGTTCGATGGTTTCCCGTCAATCAAGACTCTTACATTAGAGTTTCCTCTTAAGCTAAGTTCCTTTGTTTGTGGATCGACACTAACAGTTGGAATATTATTCATGATTTCAGATGCGGTATTTCCAGAAGCAATCAAATCTTTTCCAATATTGATTACTTTTCGGTCTATTTTTTGAACAACAGTGGAACGTTCACTAACAATCTCAACACCTTCCAGTTGAACAGCTTCCTCTTCGAGTGAAATAGTATTTAGATTGACATTTTTGGTAGCGTCATTTAAATTTACAGAGACTGTTTGTGTTTTGTAACCCATAAACTGGAACTCGACAACATATTGTTTTAGTTCAAGGTTCTTTATTGAAAAGCTTCCATTGTCTTGTGTAATTCCACCGGTGACAACTTTTCCATCCAATTTAACACTAACATTAACGTAAGGAATCGGTTGACTTGAACTCTTGTCGATTACTTTTCCGGATATGCTTCCCAATGCAAATGCTCCTTGATTTGAATTTTGGGCTTGCAGAAAAGAAATGGTACTTAATAAGCTAAGTAGTAAAATTTTAAACTTCATGATGTTTGATGGTTATTTATTTGATGCCTAAGTAGACTTTAAAAGGGTTAACTTGTTACAAATTTTAACAAAAAAAACTCCCAATATTTTCGGGAGTTTTCATAAAGTAGGTATTATGTAGGTTATCGCTTCATGGCGAAATGGGCTCTAAATTCCTGGCTGACTTGATTTTCATCGATATAGGAAACACTAAACCAATAGTCATCAGAAGGCATTAAGCGACCATTATAGGTTCCGTCCCAACCGCTATTACTTGGTTTTATTTGGGTAAGTATTTTGCCATAACGGTCATAAATTACAATGCTGGCACTTGATTGACCTGATAAATCCTGGATATTCCATGAGTCGTTGTAGCCGTCACCATTTGGCGTAAAGTATTTAGGATAGTTTACAACCAAAGCTTGAATAGAGGTGCTTCCACAACCATATTTATCTCTAACGGTTACAGTATGAATTCCGGATGAAACATGTTCAAAAACATTACTGTCCTGAAACGGGCCATTATCTAATTGGTATTCAAAATTATTTCCCTGACCGGTTGCTGTTACGGTAATTGATTGATTATCTGCAAAATCTTGGCTTACTTCGTAGGTTACGATAGCAGGTTCAGATGGGGAAACAGTAACATTTACCGGTTCAGAAGCACAACCTGTAGCATTAATGGTTGCAACTAAAGTAAATACTCCTGGTACAGTCGCCTGATAATTACTTGCGGTTCCAACGGTATTCCCGGTTTCATTCGTCCAGACAAATCTATGTGTCCCAGTACTTAATCCACTATACATAGTATAAGGATTTAGTAATGCTCCGGTTTCACTATCTATACAAATTATTCCATCAACAGGTGTTGGTTCCGGAAGTTTATTTACAATAATAGTTATCGGTTTTACATCATAACAATTTGGTGCCAATGAATTACTAACTCTAACATAAACAACGGTTTGAGTAGTAGATGTTATTGGGTTTGATGCGGTCGTTGCGTTTGCCAAACTTTCATAGTAAGTGACACTAAATTCACTACCTGTCTGAGTTCCCAGAACTGCAGCTGATAAGGTTGACAAGTTGAAATTTGTTATTCCATCATTAGTGCCATCTGTATCACAGGTAGTTCTCAAACTTACAGGAACTGAATTCGCAACGGGTGTATCAATAATAGTCACGGTAAATGAGGTTTCATCACTACATTTAGGATCAAATGGAGATGAGCCATAGACATAAACAATCATTGAGGTATTGATAACGGTGCCTGAAGAAAGCTCTATTCCCGTCCCACCTGGACCAGTGAAAAATCTGCCTACGGTTAAAGTTGGTAGCGTATAGTTTTCACAAATAGTAACATTTGGTAAAGTATCAACATTAAAAATGGTAACTGTAAGACGTCTTTCAGTTGAGCAATCTGGTGATGTTGCAGTATGTGCATAAATATATAGTATCTGTGAAGAAGTCAAAACATCACCTGCGTGTAATAAAGTTCCGGATGCATTTACATCCGTATAATAATCCCCGATAGCCAATGGAGGCAAAGTATAGGAATTACAAACTTTGACATTTGCAATAGGAGCAATTACTGGAGTGTTATTAATAGTTACTGTGAATGAGGTTTCATCAAGACATGAAAAAGAGGTTCTAATTAAAGATTCTTTGAATATATATATTGTCTGACTTGAAGTGATTACAGTGCCAACAGGAATCTCTGTTCCGGTGCCGGTTGGTCCACCAGATGCAGTGTAATAGCGATTATTAGGTGTTAAAGCAGGTAAAGTATAACTATCACAAGCGGTAACGTTTGGTGTCGAATCTGCTGTTGTTGAAAAGACATTTATTTGAAAAGTATTTTGGATACTACATGCAGGAGTAGTATTTGAAATAGCATAAATATAAATTAATTGAGAAGAAGTTATAACGGTATTCGGTGCAATTAATGTCCCGGTTGCATTCGGTCCGGTGTAATAATCTCCTACAGTTAAAGGCGTCAATACATATTGGTCGCAAATATCAATATCAGAACGAGAGTCAATAGCCGGTAATGGATTAATCGTAACAGTAAAACTATTTTGATTAAAACAAGTTGCATTTAACCTTTTAAAGATATAGATTGTTTGAGTTGAAAGGATAACATCACCAGGATAAAGCATTGTTCCATTTCCTTCAATATCTGTAAAGTATTCACCATTTGTTAATGACGGTAGCGTATAAGTTTCACAAACAGAAACATCAGCAATTACATCAATTGGAGGTTGAGCAAAAGTTAGTGTAAAATGTAAATTGTCAGTGCAATTGTTTGATCCACTTGCTGTTTGTGCATATATATAAATGGTTGAATTATCATTTATTTCTGTACCAGCAGGAATTTGTGTTCCGGTTCCACTTGGACCGGTATAATAGTTTCCTATAGGAAGTACGGGTAAAGTATAGCCATTACATTGTGAAATATCTGCTGGTTGTGGCATTCCAATAAAAACATCAAAAGCATCTTCATCACTACATGGTGTTGTTCCGGTTGTAGTTGCATAGACATATATAGTTTGGCTGGTTGTTATGGCAGTTCCTACTGCTAATTGAGTTCCTGTTCCACCAGGAGCGGTAAAATAATTCCCTAATGATAATGCTGGTAAAGTGTAAGAAGTACATTCAAAGGCATCAGGTCTGGTACCAACTTCAATATTAGGAACAATAGTAACTGTAAAACTAGAATCCACAATACAAATCGGCGGAGTCGTGGTCGTAAAATAATAATATATTAGTTGAGATGCAGCTATTACAGTTCCTGAAGGAATTTCTGTACCAGTTGCTCCAGGTCCGGTATAATACTTTCCAAACTCTAAACTTGGCAAAGTATAATTACCACAACTTGTTACATTTTGAGGTGTTAGTGAAGGCTCATCAATAATAGTAACTCTAAATGAACTATTAGACCCACAAGCGCCTGGTCCTCCGGGTTGATTAAATATGTAAACAGTTTGTGTTTCTGTAATTACATCCCCAGCATTTAATGGGGTTCCACCACCATTTATTGCCGTAAAATAATTTCCATTTGTTAAGGGAAGTAAAGTATAACTGGTACACACTATTACATCTTCAAGGACATCAACAATTGGCAACGGATTAACGATAAGATTAAAACTTGTAATACTGAAGCATGCCGAATCACCAACATTTTGAACCCTAACATAGATTGTTTGTCCAAAGGAGCTGAATGAAGATAAATTAGCTATAGGATTAATTCCGTTATTGGCATCATTTAGTGAGGTATAATAACTAACAATATTTATTGTAGATGACTGACCATTTAAAATCAGAGTTCTTTGTAAATTAAGATTAAAACGAGCGCTAACTTGACCTTGTGTGATTGCACATAATGTTAAATCTGGAGGAGTATTAGCAACTGGTCCAGGAGAAACCAGTAATTGAAATGTTTTAACAGTATAACAACTGCTATTTGGCAACTGAATTCTAACATATATTGTCTGTCCACTCGGGCTATTATACAGCAATGGGAGCGGATTTATATTATTATCCGCGCCACTTTGAGATATAAAATAAGAAACACTGGTTGCTGGATCTAAACCTTGTTTTACTCTTGATGTATTTAAATCCAAATTGTAAGTATATGAAGCAGCACCAGAATCACATTTATAAAGATTATTTGGATTCGGAGAGGTTATTTCAGGATAATATTCTATAGTAACCGAATCCGTTATTGGTAAACAAGTACTAAAAATATTAGTATACGTTACTTCATAAGTGCCAGCCTGATTAACTGTTAAAGTTGAACCAACTTCTCCAGGCAAAACGGCACCATCTTTTTTCCAAACAAATGTATGATTAGAAGTACTTAACCCGGTGTCGAGAGTGTGATTTGTTCCATAACATAATGCATTACCACCAGCAACGGTTAAATCTAAACCTAATACATCCTGACCAATATTAAAACTGTCAGAAGAAATAAATATTGACGAATCTGACTGTGGATCTGATCTATCTGCAATTACCAATTTAATATGGTATGGAACACCAACAGTTAATGAAGAAGCCGCTGTTAAAACTTTAGTTTGACCGTTAAAATTAGTAGCTGAATTTGCAGCACCAGAACCACCATTAAAACTACCAAAATATCCGGCATTTACTGATGGACAAGAAGAGTTGTATGAAAAATCTCTAATAGTCACAACTGATATAGGCGTATTTGTGCTAGGTACAACAGCCAAGTTAGTTGTGACTCCGGTTGTCATATTAGTCAACAAAAAGGCAAAAGCATCAGAATATAAACACTGAAAATTTCCATACTCTTCAGAAGCAAAAATAAAATCAAAACTGAAATTTGAGGAAATAGGCGTAAAATCAAATTCCAAGACAGAAGCATTTTTAGACACCATAGAAATTCCAGCCGCCGCCAATGTCGCTTCTAAATCAGTATCTCCGGACCAAGCTGTTGAACCGTCGTTTAGTAATGAAGTATTTGGACCAGCAGCATTTAATGCGTTACCGGTACTTAATACAACGCCACTTTGCATTGGAAAACCTGGATTTGTATTTTGGAAAAAACCAATTCCATTCGAAGAACCAAAATTGGATCCCGTGCTCCACGTTATATTCGTGGCATTGACACAGGGTGAATTAATTAGCACATTGTTTACCAATTGTGGTACTGTGTAACTGGTTGTACTAACCGAAATTGGCTGAGAAAAGCCAATGGTAAATAGCATGATTGAGGTTAAGAGTAATAACTTTTTCATAATCTGGGGATTTTGACAAAGCAAATATTGATACTAATATCGTTTAAAAGCAAATAATATCGATGAAATGCATAATATTTATATTTTAACAAATAAAAAACTTACAAAATTTATTTCTTACAGAATTATTACCTATGTTTTTTTATAAATTGTTCTTACTATTAAAATTATCTTGTAATGTTTATCTTTGCCAACTTAAAAGAAATTACCATGAAGCTTTCGCAAATTCTTACTTTACCGATTCAAAAAGCAGTACAACAATTATTTGATGTTTCTATTGATAGAGTTGAATTTCAAATTACCCGCAAGGAATTTGAAGGTGATATTACTATGGTTATTTTTCCACTATTAAAGGTTATCAAAGGCAATCCAATTGAAATCGGAACCAAAATCGGAACCTATTTAGTTGAAAATGTTGATGAAGTTATCCGTTTTAATGTAGTGTCCGGATTCTTAAACATAGTGGTTTCAGACGATTATTATCTTAATTTTTTTAAGGAAATAAAAGATAATGAAAGCTTTGGTTTTGTTCCAGTTTCGCCAAATGACAAGGCAGTTATGGTCGAATATTCATCACCAAATACAAACAAACCTTTACATCTTGGTCACGTTCGAAATAATCTTTTAGGATATGCTGTTTCTGAAATCATAAAGGCTTCAGGAAAAAAAGTCTATAAAACTCAAATTATCAATGACCGTGGAATTCATATCTGCAAATCGATGTTGGCCTGGCAAAAATTTGGCAACGGACAAACACCTGAAAGTGTCGGTTTGAAAGGTGACAAGCTGGTTGGGAATTTTTATGTGAAGTTTGACCAGGAATATAAAGCCCAAATCGCAGAATTAATTTCTCAGGGAAAAACAGAAGACGAAGCAAAAAAACAAGCGCCAATTATTCAGGAAGCACAACAAATGCTACTCGATTGGGAAGCAGGAAAACCAGAAGTTATCCAACTTTGGAAAACCATGAACCAATGGGTTTACGACGGTTTTGCTCAAACTTATAAAAATCTTGGAGTCGATTTCGATAGTTATTATTATGAAAGCAATACATATCTATTAGGAAAAGAAGTCGTGCAATTCGGATTGGAAAAAGGCATTTTCGAAAAAGATGCTGATGGTTCGGTTTGGATTGATTTGACACCTGATGGTTTAGACCGAAAAATTGTGTTGCGTTCTGATGGAACAGCGGTTTATATGACTCAGGATATTGGAACCGCAATTCAACGAGTAAAAGATTTTCCGGATGTTGGCGGAATGGTTTACACCGTTGGAAATGAGCAGGATTATCACTTTAAAGTGTTGTTTCTAATTCTGAAAAAACTCGGATTTGACTGGGCTGAAAGCTTATTTCATTTGTCATACGGAATGGTGGAATTGCCATCAGGGAAAATGAAATCCCGTGAAGGAACTGTTGTTGATGCCGATGATTTGATGATAGAAATGACAGAAACCGCCGGAAGAATTTCAACGGAATTAGGAAAATTAGAAGGTTATTCAGAAGAAGAAAAGGCGAAACTTTTCAAAACAATTGGTCTTGGTGCTTTGAAATATTACATTTTGAAGGTTGATCCTAAGAAACAAATCCTTTTTAATCCTGAAGAATCAGTTGATTTTGCCGGAAATACTGGTCCGTTTATTCAATATACTTACGCCCGAATTCAGTCCATTTTGAGAAAAGCAGATTTTGATTTGAGTCTTGCAGTTACCGAATTGGAATTGCATCCAAAAGAAAAAGAATTGCTGAAACAAATAGAACTTTTTCCCGATGTAATTCAAAACGCAGCCAATAATCATTCGCCGGCTTTGGTTGCCAACTATACTTATGAATTGGTGAAAGAATACAATTCGTTTTATCAATCGGTTTCTATTTTGGGAGAAGAAAATATGACAAATAAAGTTTTCAGAGTGCAGCTTTCCCAAAAAGTGGCTGAAACGATAAAATCAGCTTTCAAGCTACTCGGAATAGAAGTTCCGGAAAGAATGTAAAAAGTAAGGTTGGAATTTTCCAGCCTTTTTTTATGTTAAAAACTGAACTTTACATTAAAGTTTGGTGTCATTTCAAGCGAATAAGTATCAACACTTTCTACCGAATTGTCTGTTGTGTTTACTCTGTAAAAACGATTCAGGCTATTTTTGGTATTGAGCAAATTCAGTACCGATACAGCCGTTTGCAAACTCATATTGTCTTTCAGTTTCCATTCTCTTGAAGCCGAAAAATTAACTTGGAAATAATCCTTCAATCTGGAATTATTAGGTGCATTATAAATAATTTCCGGATTGGCATCTGATACTGTAAATGATGTTGGTGTTGTAATAGGTTTTCCGCTATGCCATTTGGCTCCCAAAGCCAATTTCAATTTTTCCCATTCATAAATTCCTGCCCAGGAAAAGGCATGTGTAATATCATAATTGTTAGGAAAAGAAGTATTTGATAATTGGTCAAAATTATATTTGTTGTCATTGTAACTATAACTCAACCAGGTATAAAATTGATTAAAAGATTTTTGTATCAAAAATTCTGAACCGATGACCTGATAATCGCCAGCTGCTTTTTCCAATTCAAACTGGTTCTGAAAACCCTGACTTCCACTGGTAATTCCGGTGATTTTTTTGTAAAAATTATCCAAAGTTATTAGCCAATTATTTTTTTTAAAATTAAAACCCAAAGAAATCTGATTGCTCTTCTGAATCGGAATTGTAGAATTGTTAGCCAAAGTCCATCTTCGTTTTTCTACACCCAAAAAGTCCTGTTGTAAGTCTATAATTTGAGAAAGGGTTTGACTTTTTTGCTCACCTAAAATTTCCAAATGCAGTGCAGAAGTCAATGCCTGATTGAATTGTATTCTCGGTTCCACAAGAAAGAAACTGAATTTATCAAAATAATTAGCACGCAAACCGCCTTTCAGGAATGTCTTTTTGCTTTCGGTTTCAAAAACAGCTTCTGCAACACCAACGTGCGTCAACAATACATTTTTAATCTTTCTTGAGAATAATGGCAGATTAATTTCATCAAAATTGGTAACACCTATTTCATTGAATTGATAACCGGAATTAAGCGTAATTTTATTTGAAATCAGATTCGAATTTCTAACTTGAAATCCGATGTCAAGAACCAGATTTTTTTGGGCCAAAATCTGATTGCTTTCAAGTGTTTCGTTAATCGAATTCAAATCATAGTTCGAAAAATAGCCTTTAAATTCGGTGCTGTGTTTTGTATTCCAATTGGTTTTCCATCGGATTGTGCCACCATAATTTTCCTGTTCCAGATTGCTGTTTTTGTTCAAATCTGATGTAGATTGATTAAAATGCAGTGTGTTTTCTATAGCAATGACATCTATATTCAATTCGTTTTTGAGACCGATTTTTTGCTGAAATTGTGTCGTAACATCGTAAAAATAAAATTCGACATTGCTTTTGTAATCAACAATTTCATTGGTATTCAAATCAGTGATAATGGTGTTTTGAAAGATTCTGTTACTGTAATTTCGATAGGTTGGAGTTTTGAAAAAATCGGTAACCGAACGCCTCACGGACAACGTAAGATTCGCATTTTTGGAAACTTTTAATTTAGTGTAAATCTCAGCACTGATAAGATTGGTACTAAAACTGCTGTTGGTTTTTTCAATCGTATTGGTTCGGGAAGAAATATCAACCATACTTGAAACGCTTTCGCCAAAAAAAGCCGAGCTTCCGTTTTTGGCTATCGTAATAGTTTGCGCCAATGAAGGATTGAAAGCCGATATCAATCCAAAAAAATGTCCTGTTTGAAACATTCGAATACCATTCCATAGGAAAAGATTTTGATCATGTGTTCCGCCTCGAACATTAATATTGGAAATGGTTTCGTCAACACTGATAATACCGGGAACTTGTTGCATGGTTTGTAAAACATCGGGTTCAATTAATCCGGGTAAGATTCCAAATTTGCGTGGTTTTATTTCAAGTGTCCCGTCTTGTTTTATAGAAATTCCCGTTGTCAAATAACGTTGCGTAATTACTTCATCTAATTTTTGAACTATAGGAACAAGTTTTATTTTGGGACAGCCCAAAACATATAATTCTGTTGGAGTAATTATTTTTTTTTCAAAGCTTAAATGCGATATTTCAATTGCATTGGCAGAAATAAGCGGTAATTCGAAATAGCCTTTTTCATCTGAAAACACACTGATATTATTGTTTAGAATTTTAATGATGGCATTTTCAATAGGAAGTCCCATTTCGGCGTCGAGCAAATAACCACAAAGCGGTTTGTCTAACTTTTGATTATTGTAAACGGAATAATAATTTTCGCTGATTTTTTTGATTCTCAATCCGGTTTTGGATTCGATATAGATAATTTTTTCAGAAAGTGATAAGTCTTCCTTTGGATGAGCTATTCGGTAGACGATTAACTCTTCATCAATATAGTTGAATTTGATATGGTGCTTTGCACTAATTTCATCTAAAATTACTTTTAAAGAAAAAAGCTCCTTCTCTTGTTGCGCTTGAGCAAACAAAAAAAGAAAAAAAAGCAGTAATGAAAAGAGTTTTTTTTTGACAAACATTAAATATCCACTAGAATAATTTTCGTGTTATCAAATTTAGAAATTTTTAAATGAAATATGGAGCAGACAACATCTAAAGCTGTTTTAATATCATTAGTCGGTAATGTTCCGGTGAAAAGTTGCGCGTTTTCTCTACTGTTTAAAACAATTTCACAACTGTATTGTCTTTCCAATTCATCAACGATACTTTGAAGATTTTCTTTTTTGAAAACTATTTCATTGGCTGTCCATTCTGGTTTTTGGACAGTAATATTTTTTCTGTCGAAATAGTCGTTTTCAAAAGTTACTGCTGTTCCTTTCGTTATAATTATGTCTTTACTGTTGTAACTTACTTTAACTTTTCCTTCGTAACAAGTCACATCAAAGCGGTTTTTTCTGGCTTTAACGTTGAATTGTGTTCCTAAAACAGTTACAGTTCCGAGAGTTGTATTGACCTGAAATTTTTTTCCGTGTGCGACTTTAAAATAAGCTTCTCCATCTAAATCCAGTTTACGGTTGTTGTCCCAATTCCATTTTTTATATTGAATTTGGGAACCGCTATTTAAAACAATTTCGGAATTATCAGGTAAAGAAAAAGTTGTTTTTTGACCGTTTTTAGCAATTTCTGTGGAAGTTATTGTAGTTCTAAAGAATAAAGACAAACCAAGAAATACAACAAAAATAGCAGCAATTCGCATCCATTTTGATTTATAGAACGGAATAACTTTTGGAGCTGCTTTTTTATGTCTGATGGTATTTTGATATAACAAATCCGCATCAAAATCAGGAGCTTTCAATTGACTCGAATAGACCGCAATTTTGGCGTAAGTTTGATATTCAGGAGTTTCTTGAAAAGCTTGTAGTTCCTTTTCAGTCATCTCTCCGGCTAACCACTTTGCTAATTCGTATTTTTCTTCCATTGCATTCATTTGTTTAAAAACATTTTAATTTTAAAAAACCCTACTTGATCTGTTCGATTTCTGCTCGTAGAGAAACTAATGCGCCATGAATTCTTTTTTCAACTGCTTTAACGCTGATGTCAAGCATAATTGCAATTTCGTGATATTTTTTCCCTTCTATTCGGTGTAAAAGAAAAGCAGTTCTTTGCCCTTCGGTTAGTTTTTCTATTGCTTTTTCCAGTTTTTGTTTGAATTGTTCTTCTTCTATCAAAAACTCCGGATTCAGATTAGTTTTATCATTGCCTGCATTATTTTGGGCATATTTTAAAACTACTTTTTGATGTGCTATTTCATTTAATGAAGCATTATTGGCAATAGTATATAAATAAGATTTGGCTTTTTCTAAAGGTACTTTTTTGCAGTTTTCCCATAGCTTTATAAAGGAATCTTGCGTAACATCATTAGCTTTTTCCTCGTTTCCAAATTTGAAATACAAGTAATTCCGTAATGATTTTACGTTAGCTTTAAAAAAACCTGAAAAAATTAATTCTTCACAGATGCCATCAGAATTGTTTTCTTCCATTTACTTTTTTGAATTTTTCGAGAGTTTAAATTTAATTTTTTTTTCCTAAGTAGGGTTTTTTATTGCAACTTTGTTTTAATTACGTCAAAAGTGCTTATGATACCATGAAAAAGAGTTATTTATTGTTGCTATATTTTTTTGTGTTAACGTTTTTTTCGTGTCAGGACGAATCAGAAACGATAACGCTTAACACTCAAAACAGTTTTGCCAAATCATCACCAATATCTTCGCTTATAAGTAGAGTGTCTCAATATGAAACTACTGCCGATAATGTTTTAGATGGGACAAGCAATTGTAGTATAAAATTGCCGGCACACGTTACAGTTAACAGTCAATACGTTTATGTAGTTTCTGAGTCCGATTTCCAAGCGGTTCAGGATATAAAAAACCAAAGCGCTACGGATGATGATATAGTTCACTTTGGTTTTCCTATTACCATGGTTTATCCAAATTATTACGAGCATGATGTAGCGACAGAAGCAGAATTTGAAAGTATCATCGCAGGATATGGAGATGATAGCCCTTATCGTGACATTTTCTGTATCAATTTTAATTATCCTATTTCTATCAATATTTACAATTCTAACGATCAGGTAGCAAGTTCAGTCACTTTGCAAAACGATAATCAGCTATATACTTTTGTAAATAATTTGACTGATGGCGAAATAGTTGGATTTGTGTTTCCGATAACGTTAACCAATTCAAGCGGTGATAATATTGCCATTACGACTAATTCACAACTTGAGTCCGCCATAGAAAATGTTATTAATGATTGTGATACTACGAGTTCAGGAACTCTTGTCTTATCAGATGTTTTGACAACTGGTTCGTGGTATGTTTCCTATTACTACGGAGATGGTCATGACCAAACGAATTATTACAACGGCTATAATTTTAACTTTAATCCAAACGGAACTTGTACTGCGATAAAAAACAGCATTACTATTAATGGAGATTGGGATATAAATGATGAAAATGGATATCAAAGACTTGATTTACATTATGATGGCTCAGCTTTAGAGGAAATGGAAGAAGGCTGGAAAGTACTTGAGTTTACGGCTACTTCTATGAGATTAAGAGAGGAAAGCGGTGGAGGAAGTGACAATCATTATTTGAATTTTACTAAGAACTAAATTAAACTGTAAGCTAGAAATAACTTTTTGCAAATACTTAGAACCAGCCATAGTGCTGGTTTTTTCATTTCACTTTTTATCAAACCTAAGACAGAAATTTTGCATTTCTAAGTAGGGTATTTTTTTTGCTTTTTGTTTCAATAAAAGAGGCGCACTCAAAACAAAATTTTATAAACCTATAACAAAAAAAACATGAAAAAGTTAATTTTAATCCCAGCCCTTTTTTCCCTATTTATGCTAAACGTTGCTTCGATGTGTAGCTCAGATGACGATAATTCATCTTCTGGAGGAGATCCAACACCGGTAATCAATACTGCTACAAGCGGTACCTGGAGAGTTACCAGTTATGTAGATTCAGGAAATGATGAAACCAATCATTTTACAGGATATAATTTCACGTTTGCTTCAGGAGGTGTTTTGACTGCCACAAACGGAACCAACACTTATACCGGAACTTGGTCTGTAACTTCAGACGATAGCAATGATGATAATCCAAGCAGTGATTTAGATTTTAATATTGGGTTTACAACTCCGGTTGACTTTGCAGATTTGACTGATGATTGGGATGTAGTTAGCCATACTGCTACTACAATATCTCTAATAGATGTAAGCGGTGGAAATGGTGGGACAGATATTTTGGTCTTTACCAAGAACTAATGTAAACATGAAAAAGAATTAATAGTATTTGAAAACCATCTCAATCTAAAACGAGATGGTTTTTTTATTTATTCTATCATAGAATTTCTAAATCAAATCCTTAAATTTGCACTTCATTAAAAGCAAAGTCATCTATGTTCAATAATTTAAGTGATAAATTAGATAAAGCTTTCCATATCTTAAAAGGACATGGAAAAATTACCGAAGTCAATGTAGCCGAAACTTTGAAAGAAGTCCGTCGTGCTTTACTTGACGCCGATGTTAATTTTAAAATCGCCAAAGATTTTACCACAAGAGTTAAAGAAAAAGCAATCGGTGAAAATGTATTAACGACATTGCAACCGGGACAATTATTGGTTAAAATCGTAAAAGACGAATTAACCGAATTAATGGGTGGTGATGCTACAGGAATCAACCTTTCCGGAAATCCAACCGTAATTTTAATGTCGGGTTTGCAAGGTTCAGGGAAAACAACTTTCTCAGGAAAATTAGCCAATTATCTTAAGACCAAAAAGAATAAAAAACCGCTTTTAGTAGCTTGTGATATCTATCGTCCTGCGGCGATTAATCAGTTACAGGTTGTTGGAGGTCAGGTTGGCGTTGAAGTTTACGCTGAACCGGAAAATAAAAATCCGGTTGACATTTCGCTTAAAGCGATTGCGTATGCCAAATCGAATGGCTTTAATGTTGTAATTATCGATACCGCTGGTCGTTTGGCAGTTGATGAGGAGATGATGACCGAGATTGCCAATGTTCATGCTGCTGTAAAACCACAGGAAACTTTGTTTGTTGTTGACGCAATGACCGGACAAGATGCGGTAAATACGGCAAAAGCTTTTAACGACAGATTAAATTTTGACGGAGTAATTTTAACCAAATTAGATGGTGATACTCGTGGTGGAGCTGCCATTTCTATTAAATCGGTTGTAGATAAACCAATCAAATTTATTGGAACCGGAGAAAAAATGGAAGCTATCGATGTGTTCTATCCATCGCGTATGGCGGAGAGAATTCTCGGAATGGGTGACGTAGTTTCTTTGGTAGAAAGAGCACAGGAGCAATATGATG
The DNA here is from genome assembly GCF_004797125.1 of Flavobacterium sangjuense. Taxonomy (NCBI): domain Bacteria; kingdom Pseudomonadati; phylum Bacteroidota; class Flavobacteriia; order Flavobacteriales; family Flavobacteriaceae; genus Flavobacterium; species Flavobacterium sangjuense. The sequence goes on along the minus strand of NZ_CP038810.1, from coordinate 3,078,802 downwards.
AAGAAGAAGCGAGAAAAATCCAAAAGAAAATAGCCAAAAACGAATTTGGTTTTGATGATTTCCTAGCCCAAATCCAACAAGTGAAAAAGATGGGTAACATGAAAGACCTTGTCGGAATGATTCCCGGAGCCGGAAAAGCATTGAAAGATGTTGAAATTGAAGATGACGCATTCAAGCATATTGAAGCGATTATTCACTCGATGACACCAAAAGAAAGAAGCAAGCCTGCAATCATCGATATGAAAAGAAAAACCAGAATCGCAAAAGGTTCCGGAAGAAAAATAGAAGAAGTTAATCAGCTGATGAAGCAATTCGACCAAATGAGCAAAATGATGAAGATGATGCAAGGCGGCGGCGGTAAGAACCTGATGAAGATGATGGGTGGAATGAGATAATATGTAGAGACGCGATATTTCGCGTCTTTTTTATTTATATAAACAACACAACAAATGAAATTATTAGACGGAAAAAAAATCTCTAACGACATCAAAACCGAAATCACGGCTGAGGTTAACAAAATGAAAGCTAACGGAGAAAAAGTGCCACATTTGGCGGCAGTTATTGTCGGAAATGATGGTGCTAGTTTAACCTATGTTGGAAGCAAAGTCAAAGCCTGTGAATTAGTTGGATTTGAATCGACTTTAGTCAAAATGCCAAGCACCACTTCGGAAACGGAATTGCTTAAGAAAATTGCTGAACTCAATGACGATGACAGCATTGACGGCTTTATTGTTCAGTTGCCCTTACCGGAACAAATTGACACCCAAAAAATATTAATGGCAATCGATCCAAGTAAAGATGTCGATGGATTTCATCCGGAGAATTTCGGAAAAATGGCTTTGGATATGACCACTTTTATTCCGGCAACACCATTTGGAATTCTGGAATTGCTAGAACGATACAATGTCGAAACCAAAGGAAAACACACGGTTGTCATTGGAAGAAGCCACATAGTGGGAAGACCAATGAGCATCCTGATGGGAAGAAAAGGTTTTCCAGGAAATTCAACCGTAACACTTACGCACAGTTATACTAAGAACATTGCCCAAATCACAACACAAGCGGATATTATTATCACAGCTCTTGGTGTTCCCAATTATCTGAAAGCCGAAATGATCAAGGACGATGCAGTCGTAATTGACGTTGGGATTACACGTGTTGCTGATGAAAATGATGCAAGAGGTTATAGAATTACCGGTGATGTTGACTTTGATGCGGTTTCCAAAAAAGCATCTTATATAACACCTGTTCCCGGTGGAGTTGGACCGATGACAATCGCAATGCTTTTGAAAAATACTTTATTGGCAAGAGAACAGAAAAGACAAAGACTAGCATAAAAAAAATCCTGAATGAAAGTTCAGGATTTTTTGCTTTGATTTAGTTTCCTTTTTTATATTTTTAGCATTCAAAATAAAATATGAAAAAAGCCATTTTTTTATTAAGTGCCTTTGTCACAACATTTATGAGTACTGCTCAGCAGGTAACGACTGTAGCCGGTTCTACTCAGGGCTTTGCCGATGGCCCGGTCGCCACAGCTCAGTTTTTTTCTCCTTTGGGAGTGGCAGTCGATGCTGGAGGTAATCTGTATGTAGCGGATGGCTGGAACAACAAAATCCGGAAAATCACCCCGGCGGGTATCGTAAGTACTTTGGCAGGTTCTACACAAGGCTTTTCAGATGGTGCAGGAGGTTCCGCTCAGTTTTATCATCCTTTTGGAGTGGCGACCGATACCGCAGGTAATGTATATGTAGCAGATACTGAAAATAACAAAATCCGAAAAATCACTCCGGCGGGTGTGGTTAGTACCCTGGCGGGTTCGGGAACTTGTGGCTTTTTAAATGGTTCGGGCGCTACCGCTCAGTTTTGTAGTCCTACTGGAGTGGTAACCGATGCCACAGGTAATGTGTATGTAGCAGATCTGATTAACCACAGAATTCGAAAAATTACCCCAACGGGTGTAGTGAGTACCTTGGCGGGAGGCGCTACATATGGTTTTGCAGATGGTTCTGGAACTGCAGCGAAGTTTAATGCTCCTCGAGGAGTGACAATTGATGCCGCAGGCAATGTATATGTAGCAGATAGTGAAAACAATAAAATCCGAAAGATTACCCCAGCAGGCATGGTTAGTACTTTGGCGGGCTCTACAGTAGGTTTTGCTGATGGAACAGGGTCAGCAGCTCAATTTTATTATCCTTTTGGAGTAGCGACTGATCCCGCAGGCAATTTGTATGTAGCAGATGCTTATAATAATAAAATCCGGAAAATTACTCCGACAGGTGTAGTTAGTACTCTGGCGGGCTCTACACAGGGTTTTGCAGATGGTGCAGGAGTTTCCGCCCAGTTTCATTTTCCAGAAGGAGTTGCAATTGATTCCGCGGGGAATATATATATAGGGGATCAGAGCAATGAAAGGATCCGCAAAATCACACAACAACTTGGTGTTACACACAACAATATTGATTCAAAAATTACAGTCTATCCAAACCCTGTTACAACTGTACTTACATTACAACTAGAAAATGATTGCAGTTTAGATAAAATTAGCATTACTGACCTTTCAGGAAAAATAATCCTTCAAACTCAAAATAGCAATACAATAAATGTAGAAAACTTAGCGAAGGGAATCTATATTATGGAAGCTTATTCAGGAGAAGATAAATATGTCAGTAAGTTTGTAAAAGAGTAAGTGTTTTTTATTTTTTGTTCTTCCCGTTTTTGTATTGAACCTTTTCAACCACCTGAATTTTTTGTGCAGGTTTTTTATCCTTTGGATTGAATGGCTTCTTTTTAGTATCTGTTTTTGGCTTGAATTCTGTCTTAGGTTTAAATTCAACTTTCGGTTTTTCCGTGATGTTTTTCTTTACGGCATCCTGATTCTGTCTGATAACATCCATAGCATTTTTTGGACTTTCTTTCGTGCCACGCAAATGAATTACTAATCCGTTAAGGAAATTACGCAACACCTGATCACCGCATTCCATATATTTGGGATGATCAGCATTTCTAAAAAAAGCTCCCAATTCAGCAGCGGAAATTCTGAAATCTACCAATTGCATGATTTCTACAATTTGGTCATCACGAAGCTGTAAGGCGACACGGAGTTTTTTAAAGATATCGTTGTTATTCATTTTTTAAGTTTTTAGAACAGCCAAAGGTACGCCTTTTTAAAATTCTCACGCCACATTTTTTCGTTGTGCTGTCCACCTTTGACGATTACTTCTTTGTTTAGTTTTTTACATTCGCAACGCTTAGTGTTTACCCAATGTTCTACCCTTTTCATATCACGAATAACATCATCATCGCCTTCGTTATCGCCACATAGGAAATAAACTTTGGTGTGAAAGTCTTTGGTTTTTGCCAATAAATCATTCATTTCATTTCTGCCAAACCAAAAAGAAGGTGAGAAGCAACCTACTTTTCCGAATACATCCGGATATTTTATGGCAGCATAAAACGAAACCAATCCGCCAAGCGAACTTCCAAAAATCGCTGTGCTTTTTGCATTAGTCTTGGTTCTGTAGGTGGAGTCCACTTTTGGTTTCAGGGTTTTGACAACAAAATCCAAATAATCATCGGCCTTACCGCCACCATATTTGGCATTTTTATAAGGCGTCAATTCCTCTATTCGCTTATCGCCGCCATGTTCAATCCCAATGACAATTACCTGAGCATTGATGCTGTCTAAGGTTTCGTCAATATTCCATTCGCCATACGGAGCAGTGCTGGTGTCAAACAAATTTTGACCATCATGCATGTAAATGACGGGATATTTTTTGGTGGAAGCGGTGTAGTTTTTTGGCAAATACACCCAAATTTTTTTAGAAGTTTTTAATTGAGGTGCATCAATTGTATAGGAAGAAACTTGCTTACTAGCTGTGCTTTGTTGTGCATTTGCATTGCAAAGAACAAATAAAAAGAGGAATGATAAAAACTGTTTCAAAATGGTAATTGTTAGATTTATTCTTCGACCGTTTTGTCTTTAGTTTCGTTCTGTTCGTCTTTAGCTTCGCTCTGTTCGCCTTTGGCTCGGGTACCTCGAGTCTTTTTATCTTTTTTGCCTTTCTTACCGCTCTTGCTTTCGGATATTAAAGCTTTATATTTTTCTTTTTGTGCTGCGTTTAAATAGGAGTTGATTGTAACTTCTGTTCTATCTGTAAGTGCTTTTATTTCTTTTGATTTTTCTTCATCGGAAATTTCTTTTTTGGAAACAATATCTATATTCTTAATACTTGAAGCAATTTCATTTTTTATAGCAATAGTCTGAAGTTCGTCTAATGTTAACTCGGTTTTTAAGTTTGCAATAATTTGATCAATTTTTTTTGCTTTGGCTTTTTCAATTTCTTCAGCTGAGGGTTGTGATGAGGTTGTGGAGTAATCTCTGTTAGATCGCCCCATTCTGTTATAATTGTAATAATCATTGTATTGCGAAAATGCAGTTGCAGAAGTCAACAGCAAACCAATAATCGCCATTTTAAAAGTATTCATGAGCTTAGATGTTTAAAGAGGTAAAAGTAACAAAAATAATTCTTTCTCCATTTTTTAAAACCAATGATGAAACATAAAGAAAAAATTATATTTTAGCTAAAAATTTTTAAAAAGCATGAACGATTACAAAGAAAGATTGGCTCTTTTATCTGAAATGATTGCGTTTTCTGTCGTTGACGGAAGATTGCATGAAAGAGAATATCTTTTTTTGGCTATGATTGCCGAAGAACTTCAGGTGGAAAAAGGTGATTTCAAAAGTCTTTTTCATCAGGAAGAATATCCAATTGTGATTAAATCGGAGTTTGAGCGCATTCAACAATTTTACCGTTTGGCTTTGCTGATGCATTGTGACGGTGTTTTACACGAACGCGAACAAAACAAAATCCACGAAATTGGCATCAATATGGGATTAAATCCACATGCTATCAAACGTGTTTTAAAAGCGATGCAAGATTCGCCAACCAAATTAATTTCTCCCGAATTTTTGCTGGAAGTTTTCCAGGAGCAGTTGAATTAAAATAAAAAGCACCCTTATTTGAGGCGCTTTTTTTGTCAAACTCAAGGTTTTATTTTTGCATGTAGATTTTATGCAAAGACAAATACGAAAAGACTACTCCTATGAGTAAAAGTAAGGAGCGCACCCAATTCATCATATTCCATTCTGACCAGGCTTTTTTCAGCGTTGGGATGTCTGTCAGTTGCGCTGTCTTAAACATGATGTCATTTCTTGGATAGAAATAAGCGAACGTAAGAGCATCTACTAAAACATAGAGCACCAGGCTAATTCCCAAATATAGCCGGATTGCCGGAGAGACTTTCCAAAACAAAATCAGTGACAATAAAGCCAGTAGTTGATTGAGTGGAGAGAAAATCCTGTAAAAATTTCCGGGATTTATCATTTTGAAATAGTCTCTTGCTACAGCAATAGAATTAGGTAAGTCACTTCCCCATGACCTTGTGTCAATAAGGGAATTGTACACATTAACCAGTAACAAGCCACTGGCCAGACTGATTGAAACAAATAAAAGAGTTGTTTTCATTTTTTGATTATTTTTTTATGCAAAAATGATATTTAATCAACTCTGAAAATTGTATTTAACGGACATCTTTATTGATGTGTCCCGGAACAAAACCTTTATTTTGTCTGTATTCTTTGGGCGTAATTTGAGTAAAAGTCTTGAATGTTTTGGTAAAATGCGATTGGTCGGTAAAATTACTGTCGTGGGCAATTTCGGTTAAGGAAAGTTCAGTATGATGCATCAAATGAACTGCATGAAGGTATTTTTTGTAGAGTAAAAATTGCTCTGAATTCATTCCGGTATGTTCACTAATTTTTCTGGACACATGTCTTGGCGAATAAAAGACTGTATCCGAAAGTTCTTTGATGGTAGTATGCGGATTGTTGTTTTCTAAAAAGGAATTTAGCAAGATATCCCGGGGTTGTGTTTCAATGATTTTTGTCTCTAACCATTTGGAAATAATAAGCACTCTTTCGTCAAATGTTTTTGCTTCAGCAAGTTGATGCCACAAATAGTTAAATGATGGAGAAAGCAGCGTTAAATCGATAGCCAGATTTGAGAATTCGCTGGCCGGAACTTTAAAAAAATCTTTAATGGCAATCGGATGAAACTGCACACCAAAGAAAAAATGATGTTCGGGAAGTTTAATCTGAATGGGATGGGTATTGAAGCCATTGATGAAACACTTTGGAAGTTGAAAATGTTTAGTATAAATTGTGCTTTGAATAGGAGCACTGTCACCTAAATCAAAAATAATCTCTACAATTCCTTTAGGTATAATAATTTCATGTTGATAACGAGTTTGATAGTTAGTTTGCCAAATTGAACGAATCACTTGTTTGAGATACTTAGTTTTCGGTATGTAGACAGTGCTGCTCAATGCTTGCTGTGTGTTATGTTTTGATTTTTAACAACTTACGGTGCAAAAATAGAAATATATTTGAAGTATTTCAAGAGAAGTTAAATTAAACCCTCACCACATTTTTACCAAGTGTTTTAAATCGGACACCATTTTCCTGTTCAACCGTAATGGTAATGTGGCCAGTTTTACTGATATTGATGTCTCTGACTTTGCCGGATTTTCCTTTATGTGTTCCACTAGTCACATTGCATTGATCTCCGTCTTTTAGATTTTCCGGTTTCATAAAAGTATTATTTAAACAATTCTTTCTCAAAAGCTTTTCTAACACCACCTCTGAATGTCACTTCGCCACAATAGGTATATCCTAATTTTTCAAGAATTTTAAGCATAGGGATGTTATCAAAATTAGTATCTACTTTGATGCTGAAGAAGTTGTTGTCTATTGCCAAATCTTCCGTAAAAAGGAAAATTTTCTGCGCTAAGCCTTTCCCTAAATAGTCATCAGAAATAGCAACTCTATGCACTACAACAAAATCGCCATTGGTCAGCCAGCTTCCTTTTAGCTGTTCATAGGCAGGTTCGTCATTGAAAAGAATAGCAGCATAACCTGCAACGGTATTGTCATCAAGTAAAACATAACCAATACCTTTTTCGATATCCTGCTGAATAACGGTTTCGTTTGGATAGCCATCCTGCCATTGCTGACTTCCATCATTCTTTCTGCGGGCTATGGCTTGCTGAATGATAGTCCATATTTGTGGAATTTCTACTAAAGTCGCCTTTCTGAAATGGTAATTCATTTTAATCTTAAATTAAATCCTTTCCTGCAAACTCTTAATCTCATCACGCAGTTTAGCGGCCTGCATAAAATCCAAATCTTTGGCCGCCTTTTCCATCGCTTTTCGGGCATCACGGATTTTCTTTTCGATTTCGGGTTTGGATAAATACAAACTTTCGGGTTCGGCAGCTTTGGCAATTTTGTCTTCAAAGTATTGTGTGGAAACTGAGTTGCTTCCCAAAGCGCTTCCCAAACTTTTATTCAGTGCTTTTGGTTCTAATTTGTGCAAAGTGTTGTAAGCTATTTGTTTTTCGCGGCGGTAATTGGTATCGTCTATTGTTTTTTGCATACTGTTGGTAATTTTATCAGCATACATAATCGCTTTCCCGTTTACGTTTCGCGCGGCACGACCAACGGTTTGTGTCAACGAGCGATGGCTTCTAAGGAAACCTTCTTTGTCAGCATCTAAAATAGCCACAAGTGAAACTTCGGGTAAATCCAAACCCTCACGCAATAAGTTCACTCCAATTAACACATCGAACAAACCTTTACGCAAATCCTGCATAATTTCTACACGCTCCAAAGTATCCACGTCGGAATGAATATAACGACAACGAATCGAAACTTTAGTTAGATATTTGGTAAGTTCTTCCGCCATTCTTTTGGTTAAAGTTGTCACCAAAACTCTTTCGTCAGCTTCGCAACGTACTTGTATTTCTTCTATTAAATCATCAATCTGATTCAGACTCGGACGTACTTCTATAATAGGGTCTAATAATCCTGTCGGACGAATAACCTGCTCAACATAAATTCCTTCAGATTTTTCTAATTCGTAATCAGCAGGCGTTGCCGAAACATAAATGACTTGGTTTTGCATGCTTTCAAATTCCTCAAACTTCAACGGACGATTATCCATCGCGGCAGGCAATCGGAAACCATATTCGACCAAATTTTCTTTTCGGCTTCTATCGCCTCCATACATGGCGTGAACCTGTGAAATTGTTACGTGGCTTTCGTCCACAACCATTAAATAATCATCGGGAAAATAATCCAGTAAACAGAAAGGGCGCGTTCCCGGAGAACGTCTGTCCAAGTAACGGGAATAGTTCTCAATTCCGGAGCAATAACCCAATTCGCGTATCATTTCCAAATCAAAATTGGTGCGTTCTTCCAAACGTTTTGCTTCGAGATGTTTCCCAATTTCCTTGAAATAATCGACTTGTTTTACTAAGTCCTGTTGGATGTCCCAAATAGCAGCCTGCAATACATCTGGCGAAGTCACAAACATATTCGCGGGATAAATATTCAGTTTTTCATAGCGTTCTATAACCTTGGAACTTTTGGCATCAAAGGCTTCTATTTCTTCAATTTCATCACCAAAGAAATGCACACGATACGGTTCATCAGCATAACTCGGAAAAACATCAACGGTATCGCCTTTAATTCGGAACGTTCCGGGCGTAAAATCGGCTTCGGTTCTTGAGTATAAACTTTGCACTAAACGATGCAATAATTTGGTACGCGATATAATTTCGCCTTTGGCAATTGAAACAACATTCTTCTGAAATTCTACCGGATTTCCAATTCCATACAAACACGAAACCGAAGAAACTACAATAATGTCACGACGACCCGAAAGCAGGGCAGAAGTAGTGCTTAGACGCAGCTTTTCTAATTCGGCATTGATGGATAAATCTTTTTCGATATAAGTTCCCGTAACCGGAATAAAGGCTTCGGGTTGGTAATAGTCATAATACGACACAAAATACTGCACCGAATTGTTTGGAAAAAACTGCTTGAATTCGGAGTATAATTGCGCTGCTAAGGTTTTGTTGTGTGCTAAAACTAAAGTTGGTTTGTCAATGTTTTGTATCACATTGGCAACGGTAAACGTTTTTCCGGAACCGGTAACACCCAATAAAGTCTGGTATTTATCATTATTGAGAATTCCGTTGGAAAGCTTCTCAATCGCTTGTGGTTGATCGCCGGTAGGTTTATAATCGGATACGACTTGGAATTTCATCTTCTATAGTTGCAGAGTAACAAAGTAGCTAAGTTACAAAGTTAAAAGCAGAAATCGGTATACTTTTAACTTTGTAATTTATATTTAAGCTAACTACTTAAACTGCAATGCTAACGTAATGATGTGCGAATCCAGACCATTATTTCGGGTGTAATAACCATATCGCAATTCCAGGCTATGTATTCGTTTTATATTAAAAATACCTTTATCACTATCGGTTAAATGATAGCCTAATCCAATCATGTTACTACTGAATTTAGACAAATCATAATCGCTGGTGTAAAACTCATCAATTGCCTGATGCTGATTGATTGGCTTAAAATATTTGGCTTCACTTTGAGCATAAAAACGATATGGCAATGACAAGGAAGAAAAAGCGGTTAATTTAATGCTTGGTTCCAAACTAATTGTATGAGAATTAATTCCCCAATTGTCATAATAGTATCTGTAAAAAGTACGCAGAATAATTCGATCATTTAAAAAGTAATTTGCTCTTAAGCCAACCGGAATTTTAATACGGGTTGAAGGCAATTTTTCCGAATTTACACTCAAATCATCAAAGTAAACCCTATTGAATTTGGTTGCCAATAATCCTTCCTGATAGCCAAGATCTGCTAGCAGTGCAATTTGGAATTTCTTATTAATAACCTGAGATAAAGTCAATCCTAAATTATAGGAAGTCCTCGGCTTTGTGTCCAAATGATTGGCTTCGTTATCTGATGGATCGTCCCTCAGCTCAATGGGCAGGATTACTTTCCAGGTATCAAAAAATGCCATTCCCTTGACTGAAAACTCCCGATTTTTGTCTTTAGAAGTTTTTGTAAATCCGATGTTGGCACCAATTGAAGTATAATCAAACTCGGCAGAGAAAGAAACACCGGCATGCAAGCCATAATTCTTTTCCACATTGGTATAATTATAATCGGCAGAAGGATAAACCCTAACGTCCTGATAAGAAGCTGATGAAACGGAACTTGGGTCAATTTTATCTGATGAAGCCGAAGTATAACTGTCAACACCAAGATTAAGGTCAAAACTGTGAATGTTATTCTTTTTATCTTTTTTAGATAAAATGACTTCAAGGTTAGTTGCGATATCAGTCAATTTTTCAGTTCCAACGCCACCAGTTACGGCCGAATTGTCGCCATCTTGTGTGTAGTAACTCGAAATGAAATTGATTTCTTCAATTTTCAGTTTTTGTTTTTTATAGTTTGTTGCGATTGTATCATTTTGGGCTTTAGCCTGAAAAGAAAACATTAGTGCAAGAACTGCTGCTGAAATTACTCTTTTTTTCATTCGTTCAAATTATTAATTACAACCACAACCGCCACCGGTTTTGCCACCATTGGCACCCGAACTGCCTTCTCTGTAGAGTTGAAAAGTGTTTTCGAATTTTTCGGTTTTTTTGGAAGTCAATACCATTTCGGCATCATTAATTTTTGCTTTCTGGTATTCTTTAACCGATTCGCAGGAAGAAAGAGAATAGGTTAGGATAAGGATTAAAAGAAACTTCTTCATAATTATTTATTTAGGAAATAGTAATGTTTTTAGAAAAATAGGTTTTGTCATTATCATCAATAATGATACAGCCTATGGTTTTTAATTGGTTGATGAAATCCATTCCAACAGCAATTCCCATAACCGTTACAGGAGTTGCCAGTGCATCTGCGATTTCGGCATTTTCTGCTATAATGGTAACACTCTTTATACCCGAAACAGGAAAACCTGTTTTGGGGTCAATGGTATGCGAATATCGTTTGTTGTCAATAAGCACAAACTTCTCGTAATTACCTGAAGTTGCCACAGCTTTGTTGGTTATTTTGAACGTAGAAAAAAGTGATTTTTTCTGATTTGGATCGGCAACGCCAATGGTCCAAGGTTCGCCATTTTCCTGATAACCCCAGGCAGATAAATCTCCGGAAGCATTTACAATTCCGCTTAGAACGTTATTTTCTAATAGTTTTTTCTTTGCCATTTCGGCCGCATATCCTTTTCCAATTCCACCAAAACCTATCCTCATACCTTTGTTTTTTAAAAATACGGTTTGATTATTTTCATCCAATAGGATGTTCTCGTAATTAATCAGCGCAACCGATTTTTTGGCAGTTTCAGCATCAGGCAATGAAGTCATATTCAAATCAAAATTCCAAAATCGTTTATCAATGCTGCCATAACTCAAATCAAATGCACCTTGCGTGATTTTAGAAATAAACTGGCTTCTTTTTATCAACTGAAAAACTTCTTCGGTTACTGCCACAGGCTGAATTCCGGCATTTTGGTTTATAGTGTATGTTACGCTTTTTTCTGAAAATGTCGTCAGTAAAGCTTCTATTCTTCTGATTTCTTCAATGGCAATTTCAAAAAGTTCCTGAGCAATGATTTCGTTTTGCTCTATCAATGTGAATTCAAATTGATTTCCCATTAATCGGGTTTGCTTTTTGAGTTGCATAACTATCTGATTATTTCAAATTACTGATGAATTCAGCAACTGTTTCTTGTGGTAATTCTTCCCATTTACGGATTATTTTTCCGTTTTCGTCAAATAAAATGATTAACGGAAACAACCCGTTTGGGTTATATTTTTCGGCTAATTTTTCGTTTTCTGAAGTTTGTTCTTTGGATAAGGCATTTTTTTTCTGTCTCGGAAAATCAGCATTAAAGACAATAAGATTTGAAGCTGAGAAATCTTTAAAAGCTTCTGAATCGATGTAACTTCTTTTAAATTTTACGCAAGGGGAACACCAGTCGGATCCGGAAAAGAAGAACAATACTTTTTTATGTTCCTGTTTGGCTTTTGAAAATGAATTTTGCAGTGTGTTTGCTTCCTGAGAATAAGTGCAAATGGATACACACAAAAGGAAAAGAGTTAAAATACGTTTCATGGCAGTTATGAATTAATACAGAATAAAAAGTGGTTAAATTTGAATTGTATATGTAATGCTTGATTAATTACACTGAAAACATTTTTGCACCACATTTACCCTACCAGCATAAATTAATTTTTGCATGCTGCAACAACATAATTGTCTTCGCATCCTTGATTTCTCCTGATGCTATCATGTCATAAGCTTTATCAAAATCAAGTTCTAACACTTCAATATTTTCCTGCTCATCAGCAACGCCACCGCCATCATTGATTTTCATGTCTTTGGTATATTCAGCAGTAAAAAAGTGGACAATTTCTGTTACCGAACCAGGTGACATATAAACTTCAAATATTTTTTCAACTGATGAAATTTTATAGCCGGTTTCTTCTTCGGTTTCTCTGCGAATGCATTCTTCGGCGTTGTCTTTATCCAATAAACCAGCGCAGGCTTCAATCAGCATTCCGGTTTCATTGCCGTTTAAATAGGTTGGTAATCTGAATTGACGGGTCAGGATAATTGTTTTTGTATTTTTATTATACAGCAAAATCGTGGCGCCATTTCCTCTGTCATAGGCTTCCCGTGATTGTGTTTCCCATTGGCCATCTTTTTTGAGATAGTTGTAGGTTACTTTTCGGAGTGTGTACCAATTATCCGAAAGGATTTCATTTTTTAGGATTTCGATTTTTGGATTACTCATGTGTTTGATGAATTGATAAAATCTTGTTGTTGTTTTGGAGATTGGAATGTCCAGGCTACAATTCGGCTTATCTTTTGGCCTTGAGCTATATCGATGGTTTTGATTTCTGCAGCACCGACTTTGTTTAATATTTTATAAATGCTTTTCAGATTGTCTTTTTTGGAAACTAAAGTTGTGAACCATAAGCACTGCATTGGATATTTGGCACTTTCATAAATCATTTGCGTGATGAAACCAATCTCGCCACCTTTGCACCAAAGTTCAGCGTTTTGTCCACCAAAGTTTAAGACTGGCTTATCGGATTTCTTATTTTCTAAGGTATTGACTTTTCGCAAGGCACTTTTCGCAGCTTCTTCAGCCGACGAATGAAATGGCGGATTGCAGATGGTAAAAGCAAATTTGTCTTCGGGCAGAATGATATTTTTAAAAATAAATCGTGATTCTACTTGTGATTGCAAACTGATAACATCAATTAGCTTTGGATTATTAGTTATGATTTTCTTGCAGTTCTGAAGCGCTTTTTCGTCAATATCTGTCCCGACAAAACTCCAGCCATAAGCCGAATTTCCAATGATTGGATAAATACAATTGGCACCAATACCAATATCCAAACCAACTGTGTTTTCTCCTTCAGGAATAATTCCGTTGTTAGTTGTAGCTAATAAATCGGCGATGTAGTGAATATAATCAGCGCGCCCGGGAATTGGCGGACAAAGATAACCGGTAGGAATGTCCCAGTTTTGAATATCGTAATTTGATATGAGTAAGGCTTTGTTAAGTGCTTTTACTGCTTCGGGATTACTGAAATCAATTGTCTCTACTTGGTGTTCATTCACAGAAACAAACTCTTTTAATTCAGGGCAAGCGGATATTAATTGTTCAAAATCATAACGAAACCGATGAGGATTTCTGGGGTGCAAACCTGATTTTTGCCTCGCCTGTTCGCTCTGTGGACTTGAGTCTGTGGTATTTTGATTTTTTTTCATTTCAGTTTAATCCCAACATTCCATTAATAATAAATCGCCTTCTTTGTGAGTTATCGAAACGATGCCGTCTTCGGTAACATGATTACTGCTTCCGGTTCGGTAACCAATGGTTAAGTCTTCGTTGTTTAAAGAATAGAAAAGGTTTTTAGTGGTAATTCCGGTTACTTTTCCAATCGGAATCAAGGACAAAATTGTATTGGCAGTGTACCATTTTTCAAAGTTGTTTTGCAACAAATACACTTTTGAATGGTCATCGAGAATCACGACTTTCAAAAGATTTCTGTAGGCGACAATATTCGTTAAATTGGTAATGGTGTGATCGGCACGTCTTCCGGTTGCCCAAATAACATTTGCTGCTTTGTGACCTTTTTCGATTAAATAATCAAATGCTTTTTCTAAATCGGTTTTGTCCTGATTTGGAGCATATACGATTTCAATTGGGTATTGTTTTTCCTTGTAATGATTGATATCAAAACCTCGGTCAAAATCGCCTAATAATACATCCACTTTGATTCCCAATTCTAAAACACGTTCTATAGCCGAATCTAAAACGATGACTAAAGGCGACCATTCTAATAATTGTCCCAATAATTCTGAACTGCAGGCTTCACCATTGGCAATGATTAAAGCTGGTTCCTGGTCGTCGCGAACGATGTGGTGTGATGACATTTAAAGTTAGAAGTTAGAGATGGAAGCACGAAGTTAGCGTTAAATAAAAGAACTTCCAACTTCAAGCTTTTTATTGAATGATATATTCGTTTACAGAAGTTTTACTCAGCCTGAAATAGCCTAAGGCAAAATTGTCAAAATTGGTTTGATTTACCACATTACCTCTAACCGTTGAAGGCGGAGTCGAAAATGGCCCCATATTGTTAGTGCCTGTCTGCATTAATAAGACATTCATATAATTGTAATAGTTCAGTGTCACGCCGTTTAGTGTACACTTGAGCGTATCACCGGGCTTTAGATCTTCACTATAATACAATGCAAACATTTCATTGTTTTGAAAAAAACGGTCTTCCAAAACGCCATATTCAGGAATAACCTTGTAAGGATCGTCAATTCTTATAAAGTAGTGATTGGTCTCATTAACGATATCATTGAAAAAGAACTTAACCTCGGTTTCATTGCCAAGTGCACCGGCATCGTTTTTTTGTTCAACACGAGTGATTGTTGGTGTATCAAGTAAGGCGTCAGTGGCAGTATAGGTTTCTCCCTGATAAGAAATGGTCAACGTATAGTTTTCGTTCACCACCGGAATAAAATCATTGCATTCGTAAGTTCCCGGAAGCTCATTTTGTATAAATGTAAAAACCTGTCCGCTGCTGTTAGTAACAAATACTACTGCATCGGTAACTGCAGGAACTTCTGAGGCAAAATAATCCGTAGTAGTGGACAGCCTTATTTTTTGTTGGCTGCCATCGGTTCCCTCATACCATCTGATAGATGCTTCTACAACTAATCTGGGTTCGCCAGTATTGAGACCAACATCAATTACTTTCTCACACGAAGTAAAGAAAATGAGGGTTAAAAGAAGGATGCTTATCTTTTTCATAATCTAGAACTTTATATTATAGGTTGCGCTCGGTACAATACCGAAAATAGTCAGCCGAACGGCTTCATTTGCTGCCGTTTCATCATTTTGTCTGAAAGTGATGGAAGCGGCATTCTGCCGATGGTAGATATTGTATATTCCAAATACCCATTCTGATTTCCATTTCCGGTTTTTGTTTTTTCTCGAAGTTAATGTTGCTGAAACATCCAGACGATGGTAGGCCGGAAGATTCTCTTCGTTACGACTGGAGTAACTCGGGACAGTGATCCCTTCGTAAACATATTGACCATTTGGGAACGTAACAGGCTGTCCTGTCTGTAGGATAAAATTAGCACCAAAGCGCCATTTGTCATTCAGTTTATAATTTCCAACAACTGCCAGGTTGTGCGTTTTATCAAAACCGGTTTTATACCATCGGCCATTGTTGATTCCGGTTTCTTCAGGTGTTCTTCCCGGCACTTGCTGTTCGGTTCTTGAAAGTGTATAGGATACCCAACCTGTAGCTCTGCCTTCATTTTTTCTGAATAACACTTCAAGGCCGTATGCTCTTGCTCTTCCGTTGAGCACTACTCTTTCTATGGCTTCATTGGCAATCAGATTGGCACCATCAATATAGTCAATCCGGTTCTTTATTTTTTTGAAAAAGGTTTCAGTTTCCAATGAATATGCATCGTTTTTAAAATTCTGATAATAACCCAAAGCCACCTGATCGAGTAATTGCGGTTTGAGGTAATGATCACTCGGAGCCCATACATCAAGTGGAGTAGGTGATTGCGTATTTGAAATTAAATGAAGGTACTGGGACATTCTGTTATAGCTTGCTTTGACAGACTGATTTTCATTGATAGCATATGAAATAGCAAACCGCGGTTCCAGATTGTCAAACTTGGCAATAGTCTTGTTTCTTTGATAATAAACGGAATCTATGGGTTCGGCACTTTGATAAATAGAAAATTCCGGATTAAAAATAACAGGTTGATTGTTTTCGTAAATATTCATGGTTTGGCGTCCCAGCCTTAAAAATGAGCTAAGACGTAAACCATAGGAAAGGGCTATATTCTCTGTAATCTTATGCTCAGCGTCAACGTAAATTGCCGATTCAAAAGCATATTTTCTGGCGAGCTGATCCGGATTGATACTCGAATCTTTTCCTGTCGGAGTTACGGTTCCCGGATTAAAAGTGTAGTAATTGCCATGGATGCCGTAATTGAGTTTAAATTTATCAGTTAAATAATGCTTGAAATCATACTTTAAATTAATATTCTTGATGCCGCTTTCCCAATCAAGTCCGACAAAATCTAATTGTAGACCGTAATAATAATCAGAGTAAATCAGCGAAAGATTGGAAAACAACTTGTCGGAAAACAGGTGATTCCACCTGAGGTTTAGAACTGCATTTCCATACGTATTCTTGAAACTGTCGCTCAATTGAAAAACATCACGACCAAAATAGCCTGATAGATAAATATTGTTCTTTTCATTTAGCGAATAACTCAATTTGGTATTCAAGTCGTAAAAATAAGCCGAGTTGGGATTGTTGAATAATTTTAAAAAGAGATGCGCATAAGAACCTCTTCCGGCAACTACAAAAGAGCCTTTGTCCTTAACAATTGGACCTTCAGCAAGTATTCTACTCGTTATTAGACCAATGCCACCATTTACGTGAAAATCATTTTTATTTCCTTCTTTCTGATAAATATCAAGTATGGAAGATAATCTTCCTCCATAACGTGCAGGAATTCCACCTTTGTAGAGTTTCAAATCCTTTATCGCATCAGGATTAAATACCGAAAAAAGACCAAAAAGATGTGAGGAATTGTAAATGGTAGCTTCATCGAGCTGTATCAGATTTTGGTCTGCACCACCACCACGAACATTAAAGCCGGATTGCCCTTCACCGGCATTGGTAACTCCGGGTAATGTCAAAATAGATTTTATGATATCTACTTCACCAAAGATAACAGGCATTTCCTTTATTTCCTGGATAGTGAGTTTGTTGACACTCATTTCAGGTTTTCGGATATCTACTCTTTTTTTATAACCAACGACTACAACTTCGTCTAATACCTGATTATTTGCGCCAAGCAGTATATTTTTTCTGATATCCTGATTTAATATAATTTTCTCCTCAACGGTTTTATATCCTATATAACTGATGGTGACAGTATATTCTCCTTCCGGAATCGTGATAGAGAAGAAGCCATATTCGTTGGTGCTGAATGAAGTTTTGGTTTCGGTAATATAAAGCGAAGCGCCTATGAGTGTCTCCTTGTTTTTATCTTCAAAGACAGTTCCACTGAGAGTGTATTTTTTTTGACCCAATAGTAGTGTGGGAATCAAAAGCAAATAAAATAATATTTTTATTTTTTTTCGCATGATTGTTGTGTTGGAAATTTTATGGGCTTAACAAATTTAGCTTAAAAGTTGTAAGCATTTGTTAACTTTTGGTTAATTACAAGAATTTATTGGTTTGATTTTAAATACTTTTACAACTTAAATAAATCTCCTATATGAAAGCAGCTTTTGCTTTTTTATTTTTAGTAATTTTTTCCTTCAAGGGCTTCTCTCAATTTGAGCAGCCTAAGAAAACAATTTCGATTGCTCCAATATCAAATCCAAAAGGGGCAGTTTCTCCCACATCTTCAAAAGCGATAACGTATCCAAGTATTTTTGATAAAAAAGACAAATTAGGAGAAAGTGTTTCGTTATTAAAGAAAAAACCCGAAGAAGAAAAAAGCATCTTTGAAAAAGAGCAATTTGCCAGTCCGGCTAAAGTGTATACCGATAAAATGAATAAGCAAGTTGAGGATGGTAAAATTTATGATTATTATAAAAAAGATTATCTGTTAGCAACGTATAAATGTTCGACAGCCATTGCCAAATTTGCGCTTAAGGATTATGGAGATCCCGATGGAGATGTTGTTCGTATTTGGCTGAATGATCAAGTTATATTTGATGCAATTACTTTAGAAAGTGGTTATAGAGAAATTCAACTGAATCTCAGAAACGGTCAAAACCTATTGGTAATTGAAGCACTAAATGAAGGTATGATTTCGCCAAACACTGCTCAGTTTTCTATCTTTAATGATAAAGGAGAAATAGTAGGAAATAATCTTTCTGGTTTATTTACCAATGTTAAAGCCACGATTATCATTAATAAAGTTGATATTTTAGGGCAATAAAAAAGACGATCTTTAGACCGCCTTTTTATAAATATATTTCTGAGATAATTTTTACCCCAATTTAGCATCTAAGTTTTCTTTAATTGCTGCAAGGAAACCTTCCGTAGTTAAATAATCAGCTGCAGTTAAACCTTCCGGTTTCACCAACATGGCTAAGTCTTTAGTCATTTTTCCGCTTTCTACAGTTTCCACACAAACTTGCTCCAGTTTTAAACAGAAATCTATTAAAGCCTGGTTTCCGTCTAACTTTCCTCTGTGCTCTAATCCACGTGTCCATGCAAAGATTGATGCGATTGGATTAGTAGAAGTCGCACGGCCTTTTTGGTGTTCTCTGTAATGACGTGTTACGGTTCCGTGTGCTGCTTCCGCTTCAACTGTTTTTCCGTCCGGAGTTACCAAAACAGAAGTCATTAATCCTAAAGAACCAAATCCCTGAGCAACAGTATCTGACTGAACATCGCCATCATAGTTTTTACAAGCCCAAACAAATCCACCGTTCCATTTCATTGCCGAAGCTACCATATCATCAATTAATCGGTGTTCGTATGTGATTCCAATAGCATCAAATTGTGCCTTGTAATGTTGTTGATACACTTCTTCAAAGATGTCTTTGAATCTTCCGTCATATGCTTTTAAGATTGTATTTTTTGTAGAAAGATACAATGGCCATTTTTTAGTCAATGCCATTTGAAAAGAAGAATGCGCAAAACCATAGATGCTTTCGTCAGTGTTATACATTGACATTGCAACGCCATCACCTTTAAAGTCGTAAACATTCCAAGTTGTAGTTTCTCCCGCTTCGTTAGTAAATGACATGGTCAAGGTTCCTTTTCCTTTGATAACTTTATCTGTAGCCTTGTATTGATCACCGAAAGCGTGACGACCAATAACAATAGGTTTTGTCCAACCTTGAACATAACGAGGAACGTTACTCATGATAATTGGCTCACGGAAAACGGTTCCGCCAACGATGTTACGAATTGTTCCGTTTGGTGATTTCCACATTTCAGAAAGATTGAATTCTTTTACTCTTTCTTCGTCCGGAGTAATTGTGGCACATTTGATACCAACATTATATTTTTTGATAGCTTCTGCTGAGTCGATAGTAACTTGGTCTTTAGTAGCATCTCTGTGCTCTATGCCTAAGTCGTAGTATTTGATATCTAAATCCAGATAAGGAAGGATTAGTTGTTCTTTAATAAAGCTCCAAATAATTCGTGTCATTTCATCGCCATCCAATTCTACTACTGGATTGGCTACTTTAATTTTTGCCATATTGTTGAGGTTATTCGTTTAAAATTTTAGCGATAGCAAATATATATAATATGACAGTAATTTGGTTGATTGCAATCACGATATCGATTGAATTGTGAAATTGTCATTTTAAGTTTGAAAAACTGTCGATTTGATAAAATTACAGATTTAAATTGAGAGAATAAAAAAAGTCCCGATGAAATCGGGACTTTTTTTATAAGCAGAAAGTTTAGAATTATCTTCTTCTTTCTTTGATTTTTGCTTTTTTACCAGTAAGTTCTCTAAAGTAGTAGATACGAGCTCTTCTAACTTTACCTCTTTGGTTAACTTCTACTTTTTGCAAAGCGGGCATATTTACCGGGAAGATACGCTCTACACCAACTGCACCAGACATTTTACGGATTGTAAAAGTTTCAGTAATTCCTGCACCTTTTCTTTGGATTACAACTCCTTTGAAAAACTGAGTTCTTGTTTTTTCACCCTCTTTAATTTCGTAGTAAACTGTGATTGTATCACCAGCACCGAACGCAGGGAAATCTTTTTTTGTTGATAATTCGTTATTAACGAAATCTACTAAATTTGCCATTTTTCTAATTATTATGGTTTTAAATCGGAGCAACATTCACGGTTTTCGCCAGAGGTTGGTCAAATGTGGGGGCAAAGATAAAAAAGAATTATGAATTATGAATTATGAATTATGAGTTTTTTTGAGTTAAACTAATAATTTTAATTGCGTTATAATGTCTTGATTGTCAACCGAAAACTCTTTGTTGTTGCGAATGCTTTGATAAATTTCATCGAACAGCGCATTGAAATTACCTTTAACCGACGGAATACTTTCAACTACTTGTTGCACATTTTCGTTGTAATAAGTTAGTTTTCCTTCTTTGTTTGGTTTTTCCAGACCAAATTCAGGATGTAAAAGTGACATGCCATTAATAAGTTGGTTTTCCTGTTCGTCGCAAAATTCCTTAACGAAACTTCCTCTGGTTCCATGGATTATGATTCCGGGTTGCGGATCTGAAATCAGCAGACTTGTTGTTATAAATACGTTGACTTTGTTTGGAAATAATAGGTGCATAAATCCAAAATCATCAACCTGAGAATTTTCGCGATAGCTATTTTTGATTCCAAAATGACTTATTGGTGTTCCAAAAATGGAGATTGCCTGATCAATTAAGTGCGAACCCAAATCATACCAGATTCCGCTACTTGGAATTGGAGTTTCTTTAAAATATTTTACGCCAATTGCAGGTCTGTATCGGTCAAAGCGAAGATGCATTTCAACAACAGCTCCCAATTTTCCGGATTTGATGATTTGTTTTGCAGCCATAATATCACTGCTCCATCTTCTGTTGTGGTAAACATGTACTTTTTGGTTTACTTTTTTTGCTAGAGCCAATAATTCTTGAAATTCTTCAGCAGTTGTAGTTGCGGGTTTTTCAATCAGCACATGTTTATTGGCTTCCAAAGCCAACTTAGCATAATCAAAATGAGTGTCGTTTGGAGTATTCACCACAACCAATTCGATTTTTTCATCTGCTAATAAATCAGAAATAGAATCGTAGCTTTTGATATTAGGATAATCTTTTACAGCTTTTTTTTCATTTCTTTCAAGAACAGCATATAAATCGAATCCTTTATTTGTTTCCAAAAAAGGTGCATGAAAAACTTTGCCCGACATTCCGTAGGCAAGCATTGCAGAAACTATTGGTTTTTCCATATTTTATTCTTCCAGTAAATCCGGTCGGCGATTTTTAGTATGTTCAAATGCCTTGTCTTCCCGCCATTTGTCAATTTTAGCAAAATGACCACTGGTTAATACTTCGGGAACTTTCCAACCTTTATAATCTGCCGGGCGCGTATAAATTGGTCCGGATAATAAGTTATCCTGAAAACTATCTGTCAATGCCGAAGTCTCATCTGATAAAACACCGGGAATTAATCGGATAATAGCATCACAAAAAACGATAGCGCCAATTTCTCCGCCACTCAAAACATAATCACCAATCGAAATTTCTTTGGTAATAAAATGATCCCTTACCCGTTGGTCAACACCTTTATAATGACCGCAAAGAATAATTATATTTTCATACATCGAAGCGGTATTTGCCATTTTCTGGTTCAAAGTTTCACCGTCAGGCGACATATATATGATTTCGTCGTAATTTCTTTGGCTTTTCAAGTGCGTGATGCAATCATCAATCGGCTGAACCATCATGACCATTCCGGCACCACCGCCAAAAGGATAATCGTCAACGCTTTTTTGTTTGTTTGTGGTATAATCTCTCAAATTATGAAAATGAACTTCAACCAGTCCTTTTTCGATGGCGCGTTTCATGATTGAGCCTTCAAATGGACTTCGCAATAAATCAGGTAATATGGTAATGATGTCTATTCGCATGGTGCAAAGATAGTAGTTTTTTTAGTAGCTGTTTCCCGCTATCCGTTACAATCTGTCATTGCGAGGAACGAAGCAATCTCATCATGATTGTCTTTAGCAATGTCAGGATTTTCACTTCTATCGGGGCTAGGACTTTACGTTTCTATACTCCAAACTGTTTTAAATGATGATCAAGATGCATAGTCTGCAACTGACTCCATTCGTCATAAGTCAATTCCCCAAAGAAAGGATGCTTGGTAGTTTTAAGTGCTTTTTGTCCCAAATCTGAAAATACTCCTATTCTTTCGATTAGCCCATTTTTGGTTTCTTCAAAATCATAAGTGCCTGTTCGGATAAAAGCCGGCGCTGTCGGACTGTTTTTCTTGAATTCGGTTGAACTAAAAACTTTTCCTTTCAACATTTTCCCAAATAAGCGCATGATAAAATTAGATCTCATTGGAGTTTTTCCAAAGGCAAAATCCATTGGAGCCTGACAATGTGAAAGCATTTGGTCTACTGTCATTTTTCCCCATTGTGCTTTACTTTCAGGTGTAAGTTTATTGATTCTTGAAATGACAATTTCATTGTCGGCTTTGCTGTAAATTGAACCCATGTTTTCGTTTTTATTGGTAACCAAAATTACAATTTTAAATATTATCTTTGCACCACAAAATAAAAATTCACATTATGGAAAACGGAATATATGCTAAATTCAACACGACTAAAGGTTCGATTTTAGTAAAACTGACACATGATTTAACACCGGGAACAGTTGGTAATTTTGTTGGATTAGCCGAAGGGCAATTAGAAAATTCAGCAAAACCAATGGGAAAACCATATTACGACGGATTAAAATTCCACAGGGTAATTCCGGATTTTATGATTCAGGGTGGATGTCCACAAGGAATTGGAACTGGTGGTCCGGGTTACAACTTTGACGATGAGTTTCATCCAAGCTTAAAACACGATAAACCAGGTGTTTTGTCTATGGCAAACTCTGGTCCGGGAAGCAATGGTTCGCAGTTTTTTATTACGCATGTTCCAACGAATTGGTTAGATGGAAAACACACTGTTTTTGGGAACGTAGTAGAAGGTCAGGATGTTGTTGATGCTGTTGCACAAGGCGATTTGATAGACAGTATTGAAATCGTTAGAGTAGGAGACGAAGCGCAAAAATGGAACGCTATCGAAGCGTTCAGAACATTTGAAGGTTCACGTGCCAAAAGAATTGCAGAAGCTAAAAAACTAGCGGAAGAAGCCATGGAAAAATTGGCTGCCGGTTTTGAAAAAACAGAAAGTGGTTTGCGTTATAAGTTCATCCAAAAAGGAAACGGAAAGCAAGCAGAAGCCGGTAAAACAGTTTCAGTTCATTATACAGGACAATTAGAAAACGGAAAAACATTTGATTCTTCTTATCCAAGAAAAAAACCAATTGAATTTCCTTTAGGAAAAGGTCACGTAATCGAAGGTTGGGACGAAGGAATTGCTTTGTTACAAGTTGGGGACAAAGCCCGTTTTGTTATTCCGTCTTATTTAGGATACGGCTCAAGTGGAGCCGGTGGTGTAATTCCGCCTGATGCAACTTTAGTTTTTGATGTAGAATTAATGGATGTGAAGTAGTCATTAGGCGAGCAGACCTTAAGATTTAATTAAGATTAATTTCCCAATAGTTTCACTGTTGGGATTTTTTTTACATTTACCTAAACCAAACCCGAGGCGTAGCCGAATTGTATGTAGCGCAGCGGAATAAAAACAAAAAACATGAAATATAAAGTACTTGCCTTATCCGTTCTAGCCGTAATCATTTATTCCTGTGCGTCTAAATCGAGCGTTCCAACAACAGAAGTTAAGAAAACAGAACCGACTGCTTCAATAGCAACAGTAATGACGCCGGAACTGGCAGAAGGCAAAAGTTTGTACGAGAACAATTGTGCCAAATGTCATAAGTTATATGATCCAAAAGATTTTTCTGCAGAAGCATGGAAACCAATAGTTGCAAGTATGCAAAAGAAAGCTCATTTAGATGACGTAGCAGGACAAAAAATATACAACTACGTGACAATGAATTAAAAAAGGAAATCCCGAGTAATCGGGATTTTTTTGTCTTTATATTGTAAAACCATCGGGTATAACAGCTCCTTTTTTTACTACTATAATTCCGTCCTTAACGGTGTACAAATCGGTATTTGCGTCTTCTAAATGTTTGCCGCCATTGAGCCGGACATCATTTCCAATTCTACAGTTTTTATCTACAATGGTGTTATTGATAAAGCAACGTTCGCCTATACCAATATTGATAATTCCATGCATTTGGTTCGTCCTAATCTCATCTATATTTTGATAGTAATCATTACCCATTAAATAAGAGTTTATGATGGATGAACCAAAATCAATTCTGCTTCTAATTCCAATTACAGAATGCTCAATAGTAGTACCATTTATTATACAACCTTCAGCGATAACAGATTTATCTACTGTAGAGGCACCCGTAATTTTTGATGGTGGCAAAACTCTTGCGCGTGTGTAAATTTTACTTGAATTGTCGAATAAATTGAATTTTGGAATATCATCGGTCAAGCCTAAATTAGCTTCAAAAAAGGAATCAATATTTCCAATATCTGTCCAATATCCTTCGTACTGATAACTCAGTATCTTTTGTTTTCCAATGGCTTGTGGAATGATTTCTTTTCCAAAATCCTTGGTATCAGGGTTTTTCATTAATTCAACTAACAATTCGCGGTTGAAAATATAAATTCCCATCGAAGCTAAATAAAGTTTCCCTTCCGCTTTTGACTCTTCACTCACTTCTGATGTCCATTCGGGAAGTAAACTCACATTAGGTTTTTCTATAAACGACGAGATAAAATTCTCTGAATCCGTTTTCAGAATTCCAAATTCCGGGGCTTCTTTAGCAGTTACCGGTAAGGTTGCAATTGAAATGGTAGCGCCGCTTTTCTCATGAGCTTTAATCATTTCATTAAAATCCATTTGATACAATTGGTCACCTGATAAAATTAAGGCATAATCAAAATCATGATTCATAAAATGAGTCATACATTGTCTAACTGCATCGGCTGTTCCCTGAAACCATGTTGGATTATCAGGTGTTTGTTCTGCCGCCAAAATATCTACAAAAGCCAGGCTGAAATGGCTGAAATGATAGGTGTTTTTGATGTGTTGGTTTAACGAAGCCGAATTAAATTGGGTCAAAACAAACATTCTTTTAATGTCAGAATTAATACAATTGGAAATCGGAATATCAACTAAACGATATTTTCCCGCAATTGGAACGGCTGGTTTTGATCGGCTTTCTGTCAATGGTGATAATCTTGAGCCTTGTCCGCCACCTAAAATTATAGCTAATGTACTTTTGTTTATCATGGTTAAATTATTGTTTAGATTTTTAATTAAGCTTTTTCTTTTTCAAATTGGGAAATGACTTTTTCATAATAGTTAAACGTAGTTTTTGCAATCGATTCCCAACTGAATTTTTCTAAAACCCTTTCTCTTCCTGCTTTTCCCATCTGGTTTGCCAGATTTTCATCATCTAATAAAAGATTGACTTTTGCTGCAAAATTTTTCTGAAATGCTTCAGGATTTTTTGGATTAAAATCGGTTCGGGAAACACTTTCAAGCTCGATTAAGTACCCTGTTTTCCCTTCTTGAATTATTTCAGGAATTCCGCCAACCGCACTTCCAACAACCGGAGTTTCGCACGATAATGCTTCCAGATTGATAATGCCAAAAGGCTCATAAAGTGATGGACAGGCAAAAACGCGGGCATGACTGTAAAGCACTTTGACCTTTTCTCTTGGCAACATTTCGGAAATTAAAATTATTCCGTCGCGTTGCGATTTTAAATCGGCAATAAGTTCTTCAGTTTCTTTAGCTATTTCCGGCGTATCCGGTGCACCGGCACACAATACAATTTGGCAAGTTGCATTAAAATATTTCGCTGCCGAAATCAATTGTGAGATTCCTTTCTGACGTGTAATCCGACCCACAAAAAGCACAAAAGGAATAGTCGGATTTATTCCGAGTTCTTCCAATAACTGATTGTCAAAAGTTGGTTTGTAAAATTCAGGATCAATGCCGTTATGAATTACCGTTACTTTTTCAGGGTTTATGCCATAAGCTTCAACAACATCGGTTTTCATTTGTTGGCTGACAGCAATTACACCATCGGCAGTATTGTAGGCGTGATTTTCTATCCAACGGGAAAGAAAATAGCCATTACCTAATTGTTCTACTTTCCATGGACGATGGGTTTCTAAACTATGTGTTGTCAGAATTAAAGGTATTTGCAACAATTCACGTGAAAATATTCCTGCCAAATGTGTATACCAGGTATGGCAATGAACAACATCAGCTTGCATCGTATGTTGTGACATTTCCACATTTTTACTCAAATTATGAAACATTTTGATATGCGGATTGGTTTCATCTTCCATTTTGGTTAATGAAGATTGAATACCTAAAACGTTCATCGATTTTAAATGTTCCTCTTGATTTCCAAAACAGCGTACTTCAACATCGCCCAACTTGGCTAATTCCTGACTCAGAAAATCAATATGAACTCCGGCACCGCCATAAATATTCGGTGGAAATTCATTAGTAAAAAGTGCAATTTTCATAAAGAAAATGGGATTTAATAGGTTATGCAGTTTATAATTTCTTAAAATTAAGAAAATAAAATGTTTTTACTACATTTATGACTATATAAAAACTATTCAGACCCTATTTTTATGGAACAAACCCTTTTCTGGCAGGATTTTGAAAAAGTAGAAATGCGAATTGGCACCATACTGGAAGTCAATGATTTTCCACAAGCAAGAAAACCTGCATTTCAATTGACGATAGATTTTGGGGCAGAAATCGGAATTAGAAAATCTTCGGCACAAATTACAAAACGGTACACAAAAGAAGCTTTAGTTGGAAAACAAATTGTTGCTGTTGTGAATTTCCCAAAGAAACAAATCGGCAATTTTATGAGCGAATGTTTGGTTTTGGGTTCGGTAAACGAAGATGATATTGTTTTGCTAAGTTCGGACTTGAAAGTTGAGAATGGTTTGCGAATAGGATAAAAAAAAGTCCAAAACTTTTCAGTTTCGGACTAATCACTAGTTACTAGTTATTTCTTAAATATCGTCAAAATCGATATCTGTGAAACTTTTTTCTGAAGTTGGTTTCTCTTCCGTAGTTTCTTGTTGGTATTCTCTTTTGAAGTCTTTTTGATGTCTTTCAGAGATTACTTCTTCGCCTTTGTGGTTCAAAACATAAGCGGTCATTTCTTCTAAAATTTCAGAGAAAGCAGCGAAGTCTTCTTTGTACAAATAAATTTTATGCTTTTTGAAGTGAAAAGAACCATCTTCTTCTGTAAACTTTTTACTTTCTGTAATGGTTATGTAGTAATCATCAGCTTTTGTTGCTCTCACATCGAAGAAATAAGTTCTTCTTCCTGCTCTTAAAACTTTAGAAAAAATCTCATCTTTTTCTAACATATCATTTTCTCTCATATTCTTTCGGTCAATTAGTAGTGTTTGTAAACAGTTCAAAAATGGTAAATTTTTCGTTACCAAACAACAATTAATTTAATTCTTTTTCCGAAAGTTGTTTCGCATACAATTCGGCATAATAACCGTCTTGGTTTACTAATTGATTATGAGTGCCTTCTTGGATGATTTGGCCTTCGTCGAGGATAATTATTTTGTCTGCATTTTTTGCAGAAGAAACGCGGTGACTGACAATAATCGTGGTTTTGTCTTTGGAAATTTCTAATAAGTTATTCAAAATTTGTTCTTCGGTTTCGGTATCTACAGCCGAAAGACAATCATCAAACAATAATATTTCAGGGTTTTTGATAATCGCCCTCGCAATAGAAACACGTTGCTTTTGACCACCCG
This sequence comes from Flavobacterium sangjuense, assembly GCF_004797125.1. NCBI lineage: Bacteria > Pseudomonadati > Bacteroidota > Flavobacteriia > Flavobacteriales > Flavobacteriaceae > Flavobacterium > Flavobacterium sangjuense. The sequence continues at coordinate 3,050,808 of NZ_CP038810.1, read as the reverse complement.
AAAGTGTGATACCTCGTTCTCCTAAAATGGTTTCGTATTGTTTTTTGAAGTGAATAATATTGTTGTGAACGACAGCTTTTTTGGCAGCATCAATTACTTCTTCGTCTGTGGCATTTTCTTTTCCGAATTTGATGTTGTTTTTAATCGTGTCCGAGAAAAGAAAAGCATCCTGCGGCACAATGCCAATGCTGTTTCGCAAGTCGTTTAAATTGACTTCATCTATCTTTTTGCCATCGATAGTTATCGTTCCGTTTTTGATGTCATACATTCGGGTAATCAAAGATAAAATGCTCGATTTCCCCGAACCGGTTTTTCCTAAAATTGCTAAAGTTTCTCCTCTTTTTACGGTAAATGAAATATTTTGCAGCGCCGTAATTTCAGTATCTTCATAAGTAAAAGTCACATTTCGGAATTCGATATTGCCTTGTATGTTTGTTTTTTTTGTGGTTTTGTTTTTGATTTCGGGTTCAATTTTTAGGAATTCATTAATCCTTTTTTGTGAAGCTTCAGCTTCCTGCACCAAGGATGAAACCCAGCCAATAGAAGCCACAGGCCATGTCAGCATATTGACATACAAAATAAATTCGGCAATGGTTCCAATGCTTTTTATGGTTCCGTCGATATACATCATTCCGCCAAAATAAATAACAGTTAAGTTGCTCACGCCAATTAAAGCAATCATCAACGGACCAAAAAGTGATTGCACTCCGGCCAAACTCATACTTTTGGATTTACTTTCTTTGGCCAAATCATCTAAATTGTTTTGATATTGTTTTTCCAAAGCATAGGCTTTTACGACACGAATTCCGGAAAATATTTCCTGAGTAAAACTCGAAACCTTTGATAAATATTGTTGGAAAATAGTACTTCGCTTATTGATTTCCTGACTTAGTTTGAAAATAATAAAAGCAAGAATTGGTAACGGCAGTATAGTATATAATGTCAGTCGGGGCGAAACATTATACATATATATGATAACAACTGTAAACCGAATGAATGTATTGATAGTGTACATTACCGCTGGTCCAACATACATTCTGACTTTTGACACGTCTTCACTGATGCGGTTCATCAAATCGCCGGTCCGGTTGCGTTTGTAAAAATTCTGATCCAGAACTTCATAATGTTTAAAGACTTCATTCTTTAAATCAAACTCAACATGGCGCGACATTACAATCAAAGTTTGTCGCATAAGGAACGTTAAAACTCCGGCAATCAAAGTGGTGCCAATAATCCAAAAGATATTGTGAATTAATTCGGTTTTAACAACCTCATTGCTCAAACCTTTTTTGTGAAAATCTTCAATGACTTCAAACGATTTGCTAATGAGCTTTGGCGTGAAGAGTGAAAAAATTTGGGCTACAATTGTTATGATAATTCCTAATAAAAAATGGAATTTATATTTGACAAAATATTTGTTTAAATACTGAAGTTCTTTCATTGAAAATATACAAAATGGGATTTTAAAAACTGTTTAGTGTTAAATCGTTAAAAATACTTAAATTATCGTATTCTTGATTTAAATTGATTTTATTAACAAATTGCCAATTATTCCTGATTTTAGTGAATTTTATTGAATAAAGTTTTAATTTTGTACGGACTTTTTTAAAAAGCCTTAATTAATACATTTACAAAATGACATCAGAAATCACTACACCGGCAGAGCTTAAAAAAATGGATCCCGTTTTTGGTCAGCTATCTTTTGATAATCACGAACAAATTGTTTTTTGTAATGACAAAGATACAGGATTAAAAGCAATTATTGGAATCCATAATACGGTAATGGGACCAGCACTTGGCGGTACCAGAATGTGGAATTACACAAACGAATGGGAAGCTTTGAATGATGTTTTACGTCTTTCACGTGGAATGACTTATAAGTCAGCCATAACAGGTTTAAATCTAGGTGGCGGAAAAGCCGTAATTATTGGCGATGCCAAAACGGATAAAACTCCCGAAATGATTACGCGTTTTGGTCAGTTTGTAAATTCGCTAAGCGGAAAATACATCACTGCAGAAGATGTTGGAACGACTACAGAAGATATGGACAGAATTCATGAAGTAACAAAATTTGTTACCGGAATTTCTATTGAAAAAGGTGGTTCAGGTAATCCTTCTCCTGTGACAGCTTATGGTGTTTATATGGGAATGAAAGCAGCGGCAAAGTACCAGTTTGGTTCAGATAGTTTAGCAGGGAAAAAAGTTTTGGTGCAAGGAAACGGTCATGTTGGAGAAACATTGATTAGTCATTTGACAAAAGAAGGAGCGATTGTTTTTGTGTCGGATATTCATCAGGATAAAATGGAAAATATGGTAGCAAAATATGGTGCCCAAATTTTCACTGGAGCCGATTTATATGCTGCTGATGTTGATATTTATTCACCTTGTGCGCTTGGAGCAACTATCAATGACGATACCATTTATAAAATCAAAGCTAAAGTAATTGCCGGCGCAGCCAATAATCAGTTGGCAGTTGAAGCTGTTCACGGACCGATTCTAAGAGAAAGAGGTATTGCATATGCGCCGGATTTCCTGATAAATGCTGGTGGAATTATCAATGTTTATGGCGAATTGGTTAAGTATGCCGAAGGTGAAGCAATGAGAAAAACAGAAAACATCTACAATACAACACTTGAGATTTTCAGTTTCGCTGATAAAAATAATTTGACAACGCAACAAGCTGCGATGCAAATTGCCGAAAACAGAATTGCGCAAAGAAAAAAAGAAAACGCTGCTAAATAAAGCCGTTTCAAAATAAAATAATTACTATTTTTGCAAAGCGAAAGATTTTCTTTCGCTTTGTTAATTTTAAAAGTTCTTACAGGTGTTAAACAGAAGACATATTAGGGTAAAAGTAATGCAATCCATTTATGCATTACATCAAAAAAATTCTGATGATATTGAAAAAGAAGAAAAATTTTTGCTTCACAGTATCGATAGTATTCAGGATTTGTATTTAATTATGATGTCTTCACTGATTGAAATCAGAAAAAAAGAAGTTGTCTTTTTAGAAGCTTCGAGCAAAAAACATTTAGCTACACCAGAAGAAAAAAATCCCAACAAAAAATTTGTCAACAATGCGGTTCTTCAATTATTAGAAGATAGCAATTCGTTGAGTATTGCTTTAGAAAAAAGAAAAATCAACAACTGGTCGATGAACGATGACTATATTTTGATTTTACTTAACGAAATCAAGCAAAGTTCGTTGTATGAAAACTACATGAGCACCAAAAAAAGTTCTTTTGAAGAAGATAAAGAATTTGTTGCGGATATGTTTACCGAACTGATTGCTCCAAATGAGAAGTTATACGAATATCTGGAAGACAATAAATTGACATGGATTGACGATATTCCGTTGGTGAATACTCAAATTCAAAAACAGTTGAAGCAAATTTCAGAAGGAACAGAATTTAAAGTAACTAAATTGTACAAAGACCAGGAAGATCAGGAATTTGTGAGCTTGTTATTTAGAAAAACGGTGCTTAATGAAATTGAATTGGCCAAAGAATACATCGACAAAACTCCAAATTGGGATGCGGATAGAATAGCAGAAATTGATACCATCATTTTGAAAATGGCAATCTGTGAGTTTTTAAAATTTCCATCAATTCCGGTCAAAGTGACAATCAACGAATATTTGGAATTAGCCAAAGAATATTCAACACCAAAAAGCAGTATTTTTATCAACGGAATTTTAGACAATTTGGTCAAAGAATTTCAAAGCGAAAATAAAATTCAAAAAACAGGAAGAGGATTAATGTAATTATAAATGATGACAAGAAAATTCAATTTATTGCTTGTAGTAGGTTTGTTGATAATAGCTACTGCTTGTAAAAATGAAGATACCAAAAAGATTCCGACGATTCGGACAACCGATAATGTTAATCTTTCAAATCCATCAAAATCGGTTCCTGCAAACGGGAAATATCCAATAATGAGTTTTGATCAAGAAGAGCATGATTTTGGTACGATTCAACAAGGAGATAATGCAGTATATGATTTTTCCTTTAAAAATACTGGCGAAGCCGATTTGATTATTACATCTGCCAGAGGATCTTGTGGATGTACTGTTCCTGATTACCCAAAAACACCTATAAAAGTTGGTGAATCGGGAAAAATACATGTATGGTTTACTTCAGCCGGAAAACACGGCGAAACTTCAAAAACAGTAACCATTATTTGCAATACAAAAGAAGAAAACAAAATATTAACAATTAAAGCTAACATCGAAGTGCCTAAAAAGGGCTAAAAAATTAATTATTATGGGAGAATTTGGACAATTACCGTTTTTTTTATTAATCATTGTGGTTATGTATTTCTTTATGATAAGGCCACAACAAAAGAAAATCAAACAAGAAAAAGAATTCGAAGCAGGTTTAAAAGTGGGTGATAAAATCATTACTAAAAGTGGTTTCCACGGAAAAATTGCTGAACTGGCAGAAACGTCAGTGGTAATCGAAACCATGTCAGGAAAGCTTAAAATTGAGCGTTCTGCTATTTCGTTAGAATTAACAGCAGCGTTGAATAAGAAAGCATAGTCAAATAAAAAAGCCTCTCAGACGAGAGGCTTTTTTATTTGACAGTTATAAATTATGAATTATTTCCTGTATTTATCATTCAAACCCAATCCTTCCATAATCATAGGTTTGATTTTCTCTAATCGCGTAACTTTAGTTTTTTCCTGCTTGGCTGTTGCCATAAATTCCCAAAATTCTTTTTGTTTATAAGGACTGAATTTTTCAAAAGCTGCGTTCAACTTTGAATCTTTATTGAGTTCACTTTCAAAGAAATCACATTTCATGGCTTCTTTCTTTTCGGGTTTTATTGAAAGACCGGCTTTTTCGTTAGAAATCGCTTCGTTGATATAATGCAAAACCAGTTTCTCATTAACATCAGCTGCTGAAGTAAAACGCCATTGTCGCAATCCTTTGGTTACACCTTCATTGGCATTGACCAAAACTTTGGCTTCGTCTTTTAGAAACACACCATTCCAAAACCAAATAACAAAATAGTTCTTGAAGCCACCAATTCCCAACACGTTTTTGTTGTTGACAGTATAGACTTCGCCGCCCCATTTATTGGTTTCAACCAATTCGGTTTTCTGAATTATTTCACGAAGAATTCTCAATTCATTTTCCCATTGATTGACTTTGTCCCAGATGCGTTTTTCTTCTTTCATTGCGATGGAAAATTACTTCTTCTTTTTAGATTTCTTCTTCTCTGTTTTTGAGAAATCTGTTGTAGCCGTAAGTTCTGCAATTTTGATAATGACATCAATTGCTTTTTGCATGCTTTCTACCGGAACATATTCGTATTTTCCGTGGAAGTTGTGTCCGCCGGCAAAAATATTCGGGCACGGTAAACCCATATACGATAATCGGCAGCCATCTGTTCCGCCACGAATAGGTTTAATCAACGGTTTTATGTCTAATGATTTCATGGCTTTTTCAGCCAAATCAACAATAAACATTACAGGTTCAACCTTCTCTTTCATGTTGTAATACTGATCTTTGATAGTCGTGATTACAATGTCTTCACCGAATTGTTTTGCGAATTTTTTGTTGAATTTTTTCGTAATGTCATGAACTAACTCCTTGCGTTTTTTGAATTTTTTCATGTCGTGGTCACGAATGATCAAATCCAGTTTAGTTTCTTCGATGCTTCCCGAAATTCCGGTTACGTGAAAGAAACCTTCATAACCTTTAGTTTCCTGTGGTGTTTCATGCTTTGGTAATTCATTGATAAAATCGTTCGCGATAAGCATGGAGTTTATCATTTTTCCTTTGGCATAACCCGGATGCACACTTTTTCCTTTGAAAGTAATTTTGACACCAGCAGCATTAAAGTTTTCATATTCTAATTCGCCAATCTGACTGCCATCCATAGTGTAAGCCCAATCGGCGCCAAACTTTTTCACATCAAATAAATCAGCACCACGACCAATTTCTTCATCGGGTGTAAAACCCACACGGATTTTTCCGTGCTTGATTTCTGGATTGTTGACTAAATATTCTATAGCAGTTACAATCTCGGTGATACCGGCTTTGTCATCGGCACCAAGAAGCGTCAAACCGTTGGTTGTAATTAGGGTTTGTCCTTTGTAAAGCAATAAATCTTTGAAATAATTAGGAGATAAAACGATGTTTTGTTCTGCGTTTAAAACAATATCGCCACCATCATAGTTAGGAACTATTTGTGGTTTTACATCTTTACCTGTAAAATCAGGAGTTGTATCAAAGTGGGAAATGAAACCAATCGTTGGAACTTCGTGGTCAACATTAGAAGGTAAAGTCGCCATGATGTAACCATGTTTGTCAATCGTGACTTCTTTTAGACCGATGGTTTTTAATTCTTCTGCCAGTTTATTAGCAAGGTCAAATTGTTTTTTTGTGCTTGGTGTAGTATCAGAATTTGGATCTGATTCGGTATCGATAGTGACGTAGCTTACAAAGCGGTCGATAATGTGTTGCATTTGATTATATTTTCAGCAAATATAATTAATTTCGAATTATGACCCGAGTGAAGAGCGGAATGAATTATGAGTTTTGATTGTGCTTTTGGAGTTCCAAAGTATCGTAATTCGCTACGACTAAATTTATAATTATCTCAAATAACTTTGTACAAAAGTCAAAAAGGTACTTGGACTCATTGGAGCAGCCACGGTGTTGATACATCTGTCAACTGCATAAGCAATTCGCACTCGGGGTAAATCGGGAAACTCTTCGGCTATAACTTGTATCAAAATTCTTCGTTCCATTGGTTTTTCTCCATTAATGAATTGGTATTCATATATGGCTCTGCAATTGTATTCTACTTTGTTCCAACTCATGATTTCTAGTTTTTTAGTTTTATCCTTGCGAACCCTCTTGGAGTAGTAATCGTCTCAAATTAAAAACAAGAGGGTTGAAAGGAATATTTATAATTTTAAGAGTATATACAGTTCGCATCCTACTAAAACTACGCTACATGCTAAAAGGATTTTGATAATAACGTTTGTGGTTTTATCCGCTGTAGTCAGCATGTTTTTGTTATCAATTTTTAGAAGTTTCATAATTTTTATAATTAAAAAATTAGTTTTCCATCAGTAAATAAAGTTCCCATCCAATGATAATCACACAGCATACTAAAAGAACTTTAATGATAATTATGGCTGTTTTTCTTGATTTGATTAGCACGTTTTGTTCATCTTAGTTAGTTTTTTTAGAAGCGTCATACTATAATTTGTCTGTTCTTTTGATCATATTTATTTAAAAACCTGCCCTTTTTTAAATTTCAAATACCACTATGAGATTATTTCGGGCAGGATTTCTAACTTAACCACTTTGTTATAATTATAATAACAGTTCAAAGTTCGAAAACGAAAAGCACAAAAAAATCCCCACTAGAGGGGATTTTTCAATTATTTTAATAAGCTTTTTTTTGAGTTAGAAATCGTATTTCCGTTCTACGGCAAATCGCAAAAAATCATTTTTTCCGGTAATATTGAATTTCTTTATAATGTTTTTACGATGGGTGTCAACTGTTGATTTTCCAATGTTTAAGGCATCTGCGATTTCCTGGGAAGATTTGCCTTCACCTACTAATCGGAGAATTTCTTTTTCGCGTGAACTTAAGATAATCGCTTCTTTAGTCTGAGAATCTTTTGCAGTAATGGCATCGTCAAAAAAAGTTTCGTTTCGGGCAACAGTTCTAATTGCATCGAGTACGGTTTGCAATGAGGAATTTTTCATGATATAGCCCGATGCTCCGGCGGCTTTCATCTGTTCGATGGCTTCGTCTTTGTCAAACATGCTAAAGGCAATAACTTTTGTTTGTGGGAATTGGCTTTTGATGATTCGGGTTGCTGTGATTCCGTCGCATTTTGGCATACGAATATCAGTGATAACTACGCTTGGTCTTTTAGTTTTTACCAATTCAATAAGTTCTTCACCATCATTGGCTTCCCCCACAATCATAATGTCAGCTTCGTTTTTAAAAAATAACTTCATGCCATCAATCAGCGCCTGATGGTCTTCGGCAATAGCTAATGTTATCATAAGGGTATGTCAATTAGAATGGAAGTGCCTCTTTTTTCTTTACTATCAATAGTAAAAACGCCTCCCATTTGTTCCACTTTTTTTTCAATATTGGTTAATCCCATGCCTTCTTTCTTATCTATTTTTTTATAATTAAATCCATCTCCATTATCTTCTATGATGATGTTTAAGCTATCATCATGTTGGGTAAGATGTATGCTGATTTCTGTAGCATTAGCATGCTTGATGGCGTTGGTAAGCAATTCTTGTATCATTCTGAAAATGGTTACCTCGAGCGCATTTTCTAAGCGTTCTTCAAGTCCAAATGGAATAACTTCAACAGTAAGTTTGCCCGGAATATTCATTTTTTTGGCAATGTTTCTAACAGCTGGCAGCAAACCTTGATTGGCAATTACGCCGGCATTTTTGGTGTGAGCAATTGTTCGCACTTTTTGATAAGCTTCTTCTATTAATTCGTCGGTTTTATTAAACAAATTATCAGCATCATCATTGTTTACATCTTGTTTCTTCAGGTTTTGAAAATTAAGTTTGAGTGTAGCCAATAAACTTCCCAGATTATCGTGTAAGTCATTGGCAATTTTGATGCGTTCTTTTTCCTGCCCTTCAAGTAACTTGTCTATTTCGTGAAGCTCTTGCTCCTGAAGAACATTTTGAAGTTTTTGGGTTTCGATTAACTTTTCCTGCTCTGCAATTTTTTTCTTTTTGCGGAGGTTTTTGTATCCTAAAAAAATCAGGACTAAAAGTGCTACCAAAAAAACAATTACCGCTCCACCTTTTTTCGTAAGACTTTTTAACCAGGCTATTTCATCTTTATGTTCTTTGGTTTGGTATTTAGCATCAATATCTCTTATTGCTTTTACTTGTTCGTTGTCATCATTTATGCTTTGATACACTTTTTGTTTATCGGTATATTCCAGAGCTTTTTTATAATCCTTCATCTCCTTATACAAGTCAGCCATATATCCATACAGGATAATTCGGGTATTCGTATTATTGTCTTTTATATCTAGAACCTCCGCTTTTTTATACATTATCATGGCAGAGTCATATTTTTTTTCCTTTAAAAAAAGATCTGCCTGATTAATGTAATTACAGGCAATATTAAAGTTCAATTTATGCTTTTGATAATAGTCGAACGCTAAAGCATTATATTTTCGAGCTAATTTATAATTGTGTAATTTTTCAATATATACTAATCCGATATTTGACCTCACATTAGCCTCAAAGAAGGAATCCTTAACTTTTTTATTTTCAAGGATTGCTTTTTGATAATAGTCTATTGCTTTTAATGGATCAGAATCAAATAAATTATTACCTATTTCTTTATAGGTTTTACACAATAAAGGAATGTTATTTCTTTTTGTAGCATAATCAACAGCTTCATCAATCAGGTATTTGTAGTCATTGTATTTGTAGTCAGTCAGTCCTTTCATTTCGACTATGATAAGGTTAATATCGATAACCTTATCATAATTTTTTTGTGTTTTATAAATGTCTTTGGCTTTCATAAAATAGGGTAGTGCCTTGGCACCATTGCTGTTTTTATAATAAGTCTGACCATATAAAAGATAAAAAAGAGCTTTGTCATCATTAGATAATTGGTTTGGGTTTATTTTTTGCAAACCAGTTATTCTTTCGTTGAAGTCTAAATCTTCAAAAGTGGTTTCAACACTTTTCAAACTTTTATTTTGCCCCATAGCAAAGACAGTGATAAAAAGTAATACCACCGTCTTTGTAATGATTTTAAGTTTTAAACACTTATTCATTAATGATTTTTAAGTTAATACACCTGTACCCCTTGCTCCAGGAGGAGAGCCTTTTGAATAATAGACATAAGTTTCTACTTTATAGTTTTTGATGTAATCATCATCATAAGCATTATTTATCGGGTCAAAGCCAATTCCGTGATGTAAAATGACATCAATCGTTTCACCTTTTTGTATGCTAAAAATATCTTTATCACCCGGAGTTAAATAACTTTGGTCTAAATCTGTGAATTCTACATCACTTACCTTATAGGTAAAGTCTGGCGGATAGGTGCTTAAATCTTTATCATTTCCATCTTTTGTCTGAAGTATTGCTACAATAGCGTAACGAGTTGTGTTGCAAATGTCATAATAAGCTGTGATTTCATAAAGATCAGGATCAATATTTGTGAGTTGACAAGTTAAATAGAACTCTTGTTTAATGTCATCAAAAATTCCAAATGAATCATAGATTTTCATGTGTTTAGTGTTTAAGGTTAGTAGTTTCAAAATTCCGAGTTTAAATTATAAAAAAAATCCCCACTAGTGGGGATTTTCGTAAATAATATTGCAAGTGAAGAATAGTTATTAAAATAATTCATTCAAAACTTTATTGGTAATACCAATTTTTGTGTAATCAAAATTCATTTTGCTTTGTAACAAAGAGGCATATACACTTCTAAAATCAACTTCATACTTTAGATCGCCGTTATCTAAATCAGCAAGGTTTGGATTGTTGCCAATAATTTTCCCTTTGTTATTTCCTCCTATGATAAACATTGGTGCCGCAGTTCCGTGATCTGTTCCATTGCCATTTTCTTTAACACGTCTCCCAAATTCTGAAAAGACAACCAAAGTAACATTTTGAAGCAATTGTGCTTTTTTTAATTCGGTATAAAAACTATAAATAGCATCATTAAGTTCAGTTAAATTACGTTGCTGAATATTGATTTGATTGTCATGCGTATCATAACCGTTTTGCGAAGTATAATAAACTTTTGAGTTCAGATTGCCTTTTATTAATCGGGCAATCCATTCTAAATTTTTACCCAAACCCGTTTTGGGATAATTGATTTCCGAAGTTGATTTTGCCAATGCCTTTTGAATGTCATCCGAACCTTCAGAAACCGAATTAGCAATCTTACGCACAAAATCCAATTGCGGATTATCAGAAAGCTTTACCATATCATCGTTGTCAGTTCGCATCTTAAAACGATTTGGATCTTTTAACGTTATCGAGTTTGGCTCATTGCCTTTGAGAGATAAATTATCAATGTTATCAAAATTTACTCCGGCAGTTGGTTCATGCTCTTTGCATTGCAAATCAAGATAGCGGCCAAGCCAACCATTGCTTATATATTGATTAGCATCTGAAGCGGTCTGCCAAATTTCCTGACTTCGGAAATGCGATCGGTTTGGTTCGGGATAACCCACATTTTGAATTACGGTTAAATCTCCGTTTTGCTGCATGTTTGCAAAATCTTTCAGCGACGGATGAAACGCCATGCCTTTATTTCTGCTGATAATAGTGTTTTTATCCAAGGCTATTTTGGTGCGGTAATCATAATATAACGAATCTTCAAAAGGAATAAACGTATTCAAACCGTCATTACCACCATTTAACTGAATGAATACCAAACATTGTTCACCAATAACCAAATTGGATTGCGAACCAAAAGCATGAAGAAAGTTCGGCAGAAGCAATGTTCCTCCTGTGAATGTTCCTGTGAGCGTGAGAAAGTTTCTTCTGTTCATGACTATATTATTTGAAATTCAGGTGTTTTTATCATGTTATTAAACAAACGCATCACAGCGTTATCTGCGCCTTCTGCCTTTGGATTGAAATCGTATTTTAAAATCGTTTCCCAATCTTTCTGCATATTTTCATCGGCTTGAAACAGTAATCGATTTTGCAGTTCGGCTATGATAGTTTTATTATTGCCCGATTTTGTCCAGTTTAAGGAAACTTTTACCAACTGATTTTCATTATCCATATACTGTGCTTTTTTGCTTATATTTTTTCCGTTGCACAATAAATCGGCAGCATTATTTCGTTGTAAATACACTTGTGAACTCAACCATTCTTTGCCACCATTCCATCCTTTAACATTGGGTTGATTGAATAAGTCCATTCCTTGTTGTTTCAAATAAAAAGCCAATAATTTCAGATTTGATTGTTCTATATTCAGTTCATTCATCAATTGTATAATATAAACCAGCGGGTCTTTTATTTTGCTTCCGGCGTTGTCTTTTGGAAACTCTTCAGTAAATATTTTAGTTAATAACGGTTTGATTTCAAAATCCACTTTTCTAAAATAATCACCATAATAACGAACCAATTCTTCTGAAGGAGTATCATAAATAAACCATTTCAATATTTTTTGTGTAATCAAATAAGGAATCGCTTTTTGTTCAAAAATGATATCAATCATTTCATCAGCTTTGAATTTTCCGGTTTTTCCAAAATAGGTAATCGTGTCATCGTTCTCTTGAAACGATCTGTATTGTGCTTCGTTTTCACCTATGTTAAGTCCGGCCAAACCTTTAGCGCCATTTTTAATATCATCTTCGGTATAATTGCCAATGCCAAGTGTGAAAAGTTCCAATAATTCTCTACTTAGATTTTCATTGATTTTATCTCTTTTATTGTCAACATTGTCTAAATAGCGAACCATAGCATTGGTACGAATCATCTTTTTGGTTAGTGTTTTGAAATTCCCAAAAGCATTTTCCCTAAGAGTTTGATTGTGTTGGTAAACCCAATGATTTACTTTCACTTTTTGAAAAGTAGAAACAAAATGATTATGCCAAAAGCAAGTCATTTTTTCGCGTAGCGGAAATTCATCAGCAATCATTTTTTGCAGCCACCAAGCTTTTAATTCCTGTTGTACCTGAAGCTCAACTTTCAATAATTCCTTTACATTGGTAGCATTTGAACTTTTAATTTCCTGGCGTTTGGCTTTTAATTCTTTTAATGATTTAGGACTGTTGTCCAACAAACTCGGTACTTTTTTATCAAAAGAAGAAGAAAAGGATTTGTCCAGGAATTTTGACAATCCCAATTGCTCTATGGATTTACTTTGTTTTCCGGAAAACCCTAATCGAAGTGACCAAAGTGTGTTCTTGTTCATGATGGTTATCTTCTAACTCTTGTTCTTCTTACTTTGACAGTTTTTACGTTGCCTCTTTTGTTTTTATGAATTACAGTTGTTCCTCTTCGATTATGCACTACTAATGTTGACGAATGTCGTCTTGGATAATAGACAGTGCGAACAGCTGAAACACGACGAACAGTAACTGGTCGATAATAAGTTCGGTAGTGATTTCTATGGGCATAAAAAACAGGATGTGAAATGGGTCTCCAAGGTTTCCACCATCTTGGGTAAACTCTCCATCGATATGGTGAAACCCAAACGACATAAGTTGGAGCATATAAGTAACGAACACTTGGCCATAACCAAACATTAACGGTTGGCGATGCATTTTCAATTACGGCAACATTGGATTCTGCTTTTAAATTTTGAACTGCTCCTTTTTCTTCAGTTGAAGGTTCTAATAAAGTGTTTTTTGGGAACAAATCTTCATTGCCTTCAATTTGAAGTACCGCTTTACCATCACCTGTTTTTTCAAGAGCAATGATGGCGATATCTTGCTTTTCTGTTTCAGTAAGATAGGTGCTCATGATAATGACGTGTGAATCATTTTCCTTGATGTCTTCTACATTGATGTAGTCCGTTTGACCATCACCGTCTAAGTCAAGATTATTGACTTGATTATTTTCCTGATTCATACTTTTTTCAAATTCTTCCAATGAATTAGAATTTTTGAACAATTCTAATGCACCTTCTAAGCTAAAATCATCACCTGTATTTACCGGACGAGTATCTTCCTGGGAGAAAGCTGTTGTTATTCCTAGAATAACCAAAAGCAACATAACTTTATTTTTCATAAAAATAGATTTTGGTTTAAGACTCTATGACAAAGTTAAGGTTTAAATGAGAACAGCAATTTGTGGATTTGTCAAAGAAGTCCAATTATTTTACACTAAAATTAAAAATAATGTATCTTTGAAACCAAATTGTTACAGAATGATTACCACAGCAACCGAAACAAAACTAGAACACTATTTTCAGCAATTTCGCCAGAACATTATTGGCATTGACCAAGAGTTTGAAACGCCTTTTGGGAAAAAGAAAATTATCTATACGGATTGGACTGCCAGTGGTAGATTGTACCGTCCAATTGAAGAAAAACTAATAAACGAATTTGGCCCTTTTGTGGCCAACACACATACAGAAACTACCGTTTCAGGAACAGCCATGACGATGGCATACCATGAAGCAAAGCGCATTATAAAGCAACACGTAAACGCCAATGAGAATGATGTTTTAATCAATACCGGAACCGGAATGACAGGTGTTGTCAATAAGTTTCAACGTATTCTTGGATTGAAAGTGCCGGAAAATCTTAAAGAGTTCATTGCGATTCCAAAGGAATTAAAACCAGTTGTTTTTATTTCGCACATGGAACATCATTCTAATCAAACATCGTGGTTAGAGACCATAGCTGATGTTGTTATTCTTCCGGCAAACGAAGAAGGATTGTTTTGTCTGGAAGAATTCAAAGAATCATTGAGAAAATACAAAGACCGAAGTTTTAAAATTGCCTCAATTACATCGTGTTCTAATGTTACCGGAATTAGAACTCCGTATCATGAGGTAGCCAAAATTATGCATCAAAACAACGGTGTTTGCTTTGTAGATTTTGCCTGTTCGGGACCTTATGTAGACATTGATATGCATCCGGATGATGAAAGTTATTTAGACGCCATTTTCTTTTCACCTCACAAGTTTTTAGGTGGGCCGGGAACTTCCGGAGTTTTGGTTTTTAATAAAAATCTGTACCATAATAATGTGCCTGATTGTCCAGGCGGCGGAACCGTAAGCTGGACGAATCCTTGGGGTGAACATAAATACATTGACAATATTGAAGATAGGGAAGATGGCGGAACTCCGGGTTTTCTTCAGGTGATAAAAACGGCTTTAGCCATTCAGTTGAAAGAGCAAATGGGAGTCAAAAATATTCTGGACAGAGAACACGAAATCGTTGATTATGTTTTTTCAGAATTGAATACTATTGACAATATTCACATTTTGGCCAATCAGCATCAGGAAAGGTTAGGAGTGATTTCTTTTTATATTGATGATTTACACTTTAATTTGGGGGTAAAATTATTGAACGATAAATTCGGAATTCAAACACGTGGTGGTTGTAGTTGCGCCGGAACTTACGGACATTACTTGCTACATGTTGACCAAAAAACATCACATGATTTGGTTTGTCAAATTACTTCGGGAGATTTAATTAAAAAACCGGGATGGATCAGAATGTCTATTCATCCAACAACAACTTCAGAAGAAATTCAAATGGTTTGTGACAGCATCAAAGCTTTAGCAAAGCATCATCAGGAATGGGCAAAAGAGTATCAGTATAATCCCGTAACCAATGAATTTGCCCACAATAAAGCTTTAAATCAGGAAAAAACTATGGTGAAATCTTGGTTTAAATTCTAAGACTCAACACTATTTTTTCTTCTTGTGTTTCCAACGTTTGTGTGTCCACAAATAAAACTCAGGAGCTTCATAGATTTGTTTTTCAACCCTTCTCAAAAAGTCTTCAGAGATTTCATAGTTTGGTACCTCTTTCGGATTATCAGCCATAAGTTCAAACGTAGCTTCGTAGTAACCACGTTTTACTTTTTTGTTTTTCAAAAAAATTACATTCATATCAAAACGTTTGGCAAGCATTTCAGCACCGGTATGAACAGGTGTTTCGATTCCCATGAACTTAGCCCAATGGTATGCTTTGCTGGCTTGTGGCGATTGATCGCTTGCTAAACCATAAACACTTAAATGATTGTTTTTATAATTTCGTTCAATAGTCGGAATAGTTTCCCGGGTGTTGAGTAGAGTAGCATTGAACTTTGAACGAATGTTTTTTATTAATTTGTCAAAATACTTATTGTTGATCTTTTTATAAATTCCATAGCCTTCAAATGTGATATGATAATTCATAGAAACAGCCCATTCGTATGAAGCATAATGAGCACAAAGCAAAGCGATGCTTTTTCCTTTTTTTTCCAAATCACGATATAAATCCAGATTGGTAAACACAAATCGTTTTTCCATTTCTTTTTGAGAAATGTTCATGGTTTTAATCATTTCCAAAAACATATCGCACATATGACTATAGAATTTTTTCTCAATGCTTAATCTTTCTTTTTCGGATAAATGAGGCAAAGCCCTGGCAATGTTTTCCCGGACAACTTTTTTACGGTAGCCAAAAACAGGATAAACCAAAAAACACACAAAATCAGAAAAAATATAAAGTAATCGAAATGGAAGTATGGAAATCAGCCAAATGATTGGATAGACAAGAATAAAAAGAAGTAATTGCATCTACTGTAATTTTATGCAAATATAAAGTTTAAAGTTATTTTAACGTATTCTATTTAACAATTGCTGCGGAAGTATTATTATTTTTACTGAAATATTTCAAATAATGGATAACCTATTTATCTTGGCAATTATTGGAGCCAATGTTTTGTTTAGTATCAAAGGATTTAACGACGAATCTTTTTTTAGAAAGTACCAGTTTCATGTTGGAAGCATTCGTGCCGGAGAACAAATAAGAATGATTTCTTCTGCCTTTCTCCATGCTGATATTGTTCATTTGGCGTTTAACATGATTGCATTATATTCTTTCGCTCCAGTAATAACGGAAACATTAGGAAATTTGACCTTTCTGTTAATATATGCCGGGAGTTTAATTTTTGGAAGTTTATTGACGATGGTTTTTCATGGCAATGAATATAATTACCGTGCCGTTGGAGCTTCGGGTGCGGTTACAGGAATTATCTATTCGGCTATACTATTGTATCCGGATATGGTTATTGGCATTTTCGGAATTATACCAATGCCGGCTTATATATTCGGAATAGCCTATTTGTTATATTCTATTTACGGAATGAAGTCAAGGACAGATAATATTGGGCATACAGCGCACTTTGGTGGAGCCATTGGCGGTTATGCTATTACGTTGTTAAAAGAACCAATACTTTTTGAACAAAGCACTTTTATGGTTATTCTTTTGGCGATACCCATAATCATTCTTTTTGTAATGGCCAAAATGGGGAAATTATAATTGGCACAACTTTTGAAAAACGGAACCAACAATCAAATAAAAAAAATATTATGAAGAAGTCATTTTTAATTATAGCAACTTTTTTGGCTATAGCAGTACAAGCACAAGAACAAAAAAATCAGGTGCCACAAATTTCGGTTACGGGTGAAGGAAAAGTAAAAATAGTTCCGGATCAAGCGGTTGTAACTGTTGGTTTTCAGAATTCAGGGAAAGATGCCAAAGAGGTAAAAACTTTGAATGATGAAGTAGTAGATAAAGTGATTAAGTTTTTAAAGAAATCAGGCATTCCTGCTACCGATTACAAGACCAATAACGTAAGCTTATATAAAAGCTATGATTACGAGAAAAAGAAATATAATTTTCAAGCAAGTCAAAACCTGAGCATTACACTTAAAGATTTATCAAAATATGATGATATCATGATGGAATTAAACGATGCAGGAGTAAATTCCATTAATGGAGTCGAATTCAAATCGTCTAAAATGGAAGATTATGAAAGAGAAGCCAGAAAAAAAGCAATTCAGAATGCCAAACAAAAAGCACAGGATTATGTTTCAGTTCTCAATCAGAAAGTGGGTAAAGCATTGCTGATTACGGATAACTCTCAAACTTATATTCCGCAGCCAATGTATAAAGGTGGAATGATGGCAATGGCAGCAGATGGAGGCGCACAGAGAGAAACATTAGCTGTTGGCGAATTAGAAATAAATACAAACGTAAGTGTAACTTTCGCATTGGAATAAAAAGTCAATTACTTATATAAAAAAAACTCCTCAATTTCTTGAGGAGTTTTTTTATGATTTTAAAATAAGCTTATGATTTTGGCAATGGTTGTCCGACAGCAATATCACATCTATGACCTTCTTGTCCGTGTGGCGGATTCATTCCCGGTGCTGTAACAACAGGCGTAGTTGCTTTTAATAATTCAGGAGTTCCTGCTACCGGAGTTGTTGATGTAGGGTTTGGAGTAGATGTAGTCGTTGTGGTATATGATGGCTTTCCTGGAGTTGCAGTTGGTGTAGCCGCTTTCGCAACCGGAGAGTTTAAAGGAGCTCCAACCTGAATATCACATCTGTGTCCGGCTTGCCCATGAGGTGGATTCATTCCGGGTTTAGTTACAACTGGAGTCTGAGTTACTGTTTGTGGTGTGTTTTGCACAGGCATACTGACCTGCTGTGTTGGTTGCGTATAGGTTGTTTGAGCGGGAATTGGTTGTACGTTTGGTACTATTACCGGCTGTTGGGTTGTCTCTGTTGTAACTGCTTCAGTTTCGGTTTTGGCGTCTTCTTTTTTACAGGAAATGAATGCAATTGAGAGTGCCAGTAATGAACAGAAAGTTAATTTTGATTTCATAGTGTCAGATTTTAAGAACTCAAATATAAGTTTTTATAATTTAAAAAAAGTTAAAGATGAAAAACTCAAAATATTTTAACAGTGTTCAGGATTAACTTCGTTGAGCCTGTTTTTAGATTTCTTGTGGGGAGAGCAGGATTTTGCTTTGCAAGGCAGGATTGACTTCGTCCTTCCTGCAGAGCTACGCTCTGAAAATACATCAAACAAAAAAACGCTCAAGTAAACTTGGCGTTTTTCCTTATTGATGTATTTATTCGTGGGGAGAGCAGGATTCGAACCTGCGAAGTTCTCACAGCAGATTTACAGTCTGCCCTCGTTGGCCGCTTGAGTATCTCCCCATTTGCCTGTAGCGGTTGCAAATATAAAAACACTTTTCAGCTTAACAAATAAAAAAATAACTAATTCACCAGCCTTTTCTTAACGTTTTGGTTTTAAGTAAAATAAAAAATCTCCCGAAGGAGATTTTTTCTATATAGTACTAAATTAGTATCATTTTATATTTAAAAGCTTTTTAACTTTTGCATTTAAAGCTTCGCCTCTTAAATCAACTGCAACAACTTTTCCTGAAACATCTAACAAAAATGTAGTCGGAATTTGAGTAACGCCATATTGCAATGCAATTGGATCTTTCATTTCTTTCAGGTTAGAAACATGCGTCCAAGTTAATTTATCTTCTGCAATCGCTTCTTTCCAATCGGCAGCATCTTCATCCAGCGAGACACTTATGATGTTTAGTCCTTTGTTGTGAAACTCATTGTAAAGCGCTACAACATTTGGATTTTCTTGCCTACAAGGTCCACACCATGATGCCCAAAAATCAATCAAAGTTGCTTTTCCCAAACTTTCTTTTAAAGAAACCAGCTTTCCTTCCGGCGTTGGTGCTTTAAAGTCTGGTGCTGGTTGACCAACACGGACTACTTTGCTACTTGCTTTTTTTTTATATCAAGATTTGCCTTGATTGCCTTTCCTGGTTTTGTTTTTTTCAATGACTCATCAAGTGAGTTGTAAAGCCCATCAATATCCTTGGCAAATTTAGGATTGTTAGACATCATTTGTACAATCAAAACACTGATGAAAGATTTTGGGTGCGTTTTTGGGTAACCAAAAGTGTAATCAGTTATTGGTTTTTGAACTACATCATACTCTTTTCTCAATCGGCTTATTGTTGCCGTATCTTTGTTTTGCTGAGCTTCATTCATTACGGCCATGTTTTTCATTTGAAAAGCCATAACATCCTTTTGCATCTTTTTTTGAATTTTAGTAGATTCTTCATTGAATTTAGTAAACTCATCATTGCTGTATGTACCTGAAGATTTAGATTTGAATAAGCTGTCTTTATCAACGGTAATTGCAATTTCACCACCTTCAAGAATAAAAGGAACTTTACCGTCTACTTTATCAATTTGAAGAAAATGAATTTCCGGTTCTGCAGTTTTTCCTTTGATTTCAAATTTTCCGTCAACAATTTTTACAGTATCAATTGCCATTGCTCCCATTCCCATTGGGTTTTGTTTTTCAAGAAAAACTAAACCGGTTTTCATTCCTTTTACATTTCCTGTAATTTCATATTCACCTTCACCTAAGTTCTTACATGAAAACAGAACTACGGCAACAGCTACTAAAAGAAGTATTTTTTTCATTTTTTTGTTTTAAATTTTTTACGAATGCAAATGTATTTAATTTGCCTAATGAACAATCAGTTATTTAACTTTTTTTTGATTTATTTTTTTGTGGATGGACATTCGAATTTTGTACAACTTACAGTTGTTTGTTTAATACCGTTCATTCCTTTTTCAACATTGATAAGATTGTGAATTCCGCGCGATTTTAAAATCGATGCCATAATCACTGAACGATAGCCACCGGCACAATGCAAATAGAAATTTTCTCCTTTTGGAACACTTTGGAAGTTCTCATTAATGTTGTCCAAAGGAAGATTGATTGCATTTTCAACATGTTCTGCTTCGTATTCACCGGGTTTTCTGGCGTCAACTATGATACTTTTCGAGTTTATTTCGCCGGCAAATTGTTCAGGTGAAATAGAATGAATACTATCTGTTTCGAAACCGGCTTTTTTCCATGCATCAATACCATCTTTAAGATAACCCAAAACATGGTCAAAACCAACACGTGACAGTCGGGTGATGGTTTCTTCTTCTCTTCCTTCCGGAATGACAAGTAGTAGTTTTTGATTAACATCGCGAAGCATTGAACCAACCCAAGGTGCAAAATTTCCCTGAATGCCAATAAATATCGAGTTCGGAATATGTGCTTTTACAAAATCATTTTCATGTCTGACATCCAAAATCACAACGTCACCCTGATTGGCAACGGCTTCAAATTCTCTTGGAGAAAGCCCGATGTTGCTCTTTTCAATAATGCTGTCCAAACTGTCATATCCTTTGATATTCAGCATTACGTTTTGAGGAAAATAAGCTGGTGGAAGACCTAAACCATCAAGCAATTCTTTAGTAAATTCTTCTTTGGTCATATCAGCCCGCAATGCATAATTCGTTCTCTTTTGGTTGCCTAGAGTATCGGTCGTTTCTTTACTCATATTTTTGCCACAAGCACTTCCGGCACCATGACTTGGATAAACAATCAAATCATCAGCCAATGGCATAATTTTATTTCGCAATGAATCAAAAAGATAACCCGCCAATTTTTCCTGTGTTAAATCTTCTACTAAGGCCTGAGCCAAATCAGGTCGGCCAACATCACCAATAAATAAAGTATCACCGGTAATGATTCCGTGATTTTTTCCATTTTCATCAATCAGTAAATAGCAAGTGCTTTCTAACGTATGTCCCGGAGTATGTATCGCTTTTACAGTATAATTGCCCACTTTAAACTCTTGGTTATCGGTAGCGATTATGGCTTTAAATTCGGGATTTGCGGTTGGACCATATACAATTTCTCCGCCACTTTTCCCTGCTAAATCGATGTGTCCGGAGACAAAATCAGCATGAAAATGTGTTTCAAAAATGTATTTAATTTTGGCATTGTCTTTTTTGGCTCTGTCCAAATAAGGCTGCACTTCACGTAGCGGATCAAAAATAGCCGCTTCACCATTGCTTTCAAGATAATAAGCTGCCTGGGCAATGCATCCGGTGTATATTTGTTCTATTTTCATAAGAAAAATGTTTTATGTAGTAACATTCGATTTATTGGTATCGAATGCGCAAAATTAAAGATACCTACAAAAGTAAGCAATGAATTTAGAATACTTTATGATAAAAGTTCTTTGTAGAGAATAAAGAATGACATTATCAAAACAAAAAAACCAAATATTTTTTTCAAATGCTTTTCATTGATATAATGTTGAATATAAAGACCGATAAAAATTCCAATCACAGAAAAGGTTGTAAACGGAATCAGAAAAAGCCAATCGATTTCCATATTTTGAATATCACCTGTAAATCCAATTAACGAATTAATGGTAATTATAAACAGTGAAGTTCCAATGGCAGTCTTCATCGGTAATTTGGCAAATTTCAATAGGGCAGGGATGATTAAAAAACCACCACCGGCACCAATCAATCCAATTAAAATCCCAACAAAGAATAGTTGAATAAATACAAGTACAATAGATTTAGCTTTATAAATAACAACGCCAGTTTCATTTTCGTCTTTCAGCATTGAATAGGCAGCCATAAACATAACGATTGCAAAAAGCAACATCAAAAAAGTATCTTTTGATAATTGAATGGAGCCAAAATAAAATATAGTTTCCGGTATTTTTGGAACAATAAACTTTCGTGTTATATAAACTCCAATCACCGAAGGAATAGCAAATTGCAAAGCTGTTTTTGGAACAACAAAACCTTTTTTAAAATTTTGATACGTTCCAAATCCGGAAGTAGTTCCAACAATAAATAAGGAATAAGCTGTCGCAATTATTGGATCATATTTTAGAATGTAAACCAATATTGGAACCGTTAGTATCGAACCACCACCGCCTGTAATTCCTAATACTATCCCAATAAATAAAGCTCCGATATATCCAAAAAGTTCTAACACTACTAAAGATTAATGTTGTAAAAATAGTGTAATTGTATTAAAAAACACGGTTTAGTTTTTTGAAAGTTTATGGTTACTAATTTTTAAGTTTTTTCCTTATTAAATTCCTTTTGGAGCATTTTTATGGTTAATTAAGAGAGGTAATTATGATTTTACTTTTTCTTATAAATATATTTGTAGACCACAATTTAAGAATAATGTTAAAAAAAATACTGCTCCTTATGGCGCTTACTGTTTTTTCAGTAAGTAATGCCCAAATTGTTATTAATGAACTCGATGCAGATACACCGTCAACTGATACCAAACAGTTTGTCGAATTAAAATCTACAACACCTTTTATGGCTTTGAATGGCTATGTCCTGGTTTGCTTTAATGGAAGCTCTTCTGGCTTGACGAATCTTAGCTATTTTACCGTCGATTTAGACGGATTGGTTACCGATGGTAATGGGAATGTAGTAATAGGAAACCCTTTACTGATTCCTGCCGCTTCCTTAACGATCCCACAGTCTTCTATTCAGCACGGTCCTGACGCAGTAGCCATTTATTTAGGAGAAGCGACTGATTTTCCAACAAACACTGCCGGAACAACTACCAATTTGATTGATGCTTTGGTGTATGGCAATAACGGGACAACTTCTGCTACAGCTTTAATGACAGCTTTAGGCGAAACAGTTAGTTATAATGAAAATGCAAATAGTCAGGCAGCAACACAATCAATTCAAAGAAAATCGGATGGAACATACGAAGTAAAAGCGCCAACACCAAGAGCCAATAATGATGGTACCGGAATTATTTATAACGGAATCACAACTTCTTTCAGTCCGACAAACTCAATTTCTGAAGGACAGAGCATAACGCTTACATTTGCAACGGATACTGCTGTAACTTCTGATTTGAATTTCACAATAACATTAAATAATGGTTCGTTTAATTCAGCTGATTTTACAGGAAATCTAAACATAACTATTCCAAACGGAGCATCAACAGGGTCAACCGTAATTCAAATTTTGAACGATGCAACGAATGATGGTGATGAAGAAATGGAAGTTTCCATTGGAACAGTGCCTTCTAATTATATTGTACTTAATAATAACAATATAATTAGAGTTGTTGATATAAACTTTACAACATTGCCTTTTGGTACTCCGGCAAATCCAACTTATGGAAATATTTCGAGTACTGCTCCAGCGGGTTATTATGCTTCTTTGGAAGGAAAATCAGGAGCAGTTTTAAAGCAAGCCATACAAGATATTATTGCCAATCCATCTGTTGTTCGTGCGCACACTTATGGCGATATAATCAACATATTAAAAACTGCCGATCAAAACCCGGAGAATAGCAATCAGGTTTGGTTAATCTACACGGAGCAGCCTCGTTCTAAAATAGATTATCAAACAAGTAGCAGCATTATTGGAAAATGGAATAGGGAACACATTTATTGCCAGTCAAGAGGGAATTATGGTGATTTGTATAATTTACCGCCTGATGGTATCAATGTTTGGTCTTCGACCGGCCCTGATGATATTGGTGCCGGATTATCTGATGCGCATCATTTGAGAGCGGTTGATGGTCAGGAAAATTCTTCAAGAGGTAATCGAAATTATGGTGTTGATTATAATGGACCAGTAGCTACACCAACCAGCAGTTGGAAAGGCGATGTGGCTCGTGCTTGTTTTTATATGGCAGTGCGATACAACGGGCTGAATGTGGTCAATGGTAATCCAAATGAAAATATTGTTGGGCAAATAGGTGACTTAACAACACTGTTAGCTTGGAATAATTCTGATCCAAGAGATGATTTTGAAATGAATAGAAACAATTTCATCTATACCTGGCAGGTAAACAGAAATCCGTTTATAGATTATCCAACTTTGGCGGACTATGTTTTTGGAGCAAATGTTGGTCAGTCTTGGTTTGCGCCATTGTCAACAACCGATTTTGATGCTGCTAAAGTTGTACTGTATCCAAATCCTGCAAAAAATAACATTACTGTTTATGGCATTACAACGGATGCAAAAATTGAAATGTTTTCTACTCTTGGACAAAAGGTTTTTGAGCAAAATTTTACGGGTGAAACAAGTTTAAATCTAAATCTCGCTTCCGGAATTTATTTAGTAAAAATAACGGCTGATGCTAAAGTAGTGACTAAGAAGATAGTGATAGACTAAGATTGATTACTTGAAATAAATTATAAATGTAGTTCCTTCGCCCAACTTGCTTTCCACTTTAATAGTTCCTCCCATGGCATCAATCTGATTTTTAACGAGGAATAGTCCAATCCCTTTTGAATCGGGATTATCGTTGAAAGTTTTGTACATGCCAAAAAGCTTTTCACCATTTTTCTTTAGATCAATGCCTATTCCGTTATCCTTAATTTTCAATGATTTTGTTTCCTCATCAAATGAAAGGATTATTACAGGTTTTCTGTCTTTATGACAATAGCGGATTGCATTGGAAATAAGGTTGAAAAGTATGCTTTCAAGATAGGCTTTATTGTAATTGATTTCTATGGTTTTAGGAACCAAATTTTGAACTGTAGCTTCCTGTTTGAGAACTTGTTGCCCTAGGATTTTTTTTGCTTTTTCAATATATTCCCAAAGATTAAGATGTTCTGTATTTAGAGTGATATTTGTTCTTATGCTGACTACTTCATTTAGGTTATACATTGTTTCATTGAGCGATTCGGAAACTTTTTTTAACAAACCTATCATTTCATCTCGTTCTTCTTTTGTCTCTGCTTCTTCCAAAAAATCAGAAATAGTCTTAATATTACTGGTGTGAGACCTTAGATTGTGAGAAACAATATAGGAGAAATTCAGTAGTCTTTTGTTTTGGTCTGAGACTAATTGGAATGATTGCTTGAGTTCTTCTTCAGCTTTTTTCTTTTCGGTGATGTCTTCAATTATAGCAATATTGCTGCTTGCTTTTTCATCTGATTTCCATAATTTGGAAACAATCAGGTTAACCCAAACCGTTCTGCCTGATTTATGTAAATATCTTTTTTCCAACGCAAATTCCTGCATACTGCCATCTTTGAGTTTATTTAAGCAATTTACATATTCTTCTAAATCATCCGGATGTGTAATCTTTTGGAAATTATAATTTGTGAGCTCGTCTTCAGGATAACCCACTATTCTGCAAAACTCACTGTTGACAGTAATAAAATCTCCTGTCTGACTATCAACTTTAGCAATTCCCAATGGTGCCTGTTCAAATAAGGTCTTGAATTCTACTTCACTGTCGTGAATTTTTTTAGCCTGCTGAAAAACCTTTTTTTGCAATTGAGCAGGTTTTTTCATGATAGAAACTACCCAAAGTGCACAGATTAATGATAATAAAAATCCCAAACAACTTGAGGTAAATATTTGATATAACAACGCATTTTTTTCCCTTGTAATCAAATATAATTTCCAATCGCCATCTGGAATGATAACAGTTTGAAAATAGTACTCCGAAAATTCCTTTTTGTTCGAAAGAAAAAACTCTTCCTTTTTAGAGGTGGGATTAATTTTTGAAAACTGAAAATAATATTTTGAATCATCAATGGATTCAATGCCCGAGGCTTTTATCAAGGTTTCGAGTCGGATAATTACTGCTGAAAATCCCCAAAATTTATTTTCCTTAAAAATAGGTAATCTTCCCACAACACCCATTCCGCCTTGTTTTAACTCAAGTGGTCCTGCAAAATAGATTAGTTTGGTTTCGATTGATTTGAGTGCTTCATCTTTTACTTTTGAGCTATGTAGGATATCATAACCAATAGCAGCTTCATTTGCCTTTAATGGATAAACATATTTGATAACACCATTTGGGACAAGTTGAACAGCATTTATAGAAGGATTTGAATCTACTAACTGGGCTGCAATTTTATCAAAATTTTCAGGCTTGCCTTCATCGTTTACAGTCATTGCAAGCGTTAAGGTTGTTACGTAACTGCTTTTAAGGATTTGCTCAAAATTTTGTCGGACGACATTCAGGATGTTCGACATTTCACGGCGTTGATTTTCCTTAACAACATTGTATCTGGATTTCACTAAAAAGGATACCAATACAAGTAACAAAAGAAAAACTAAAGTTCCAGAAGTATTGGGTCTAGTTAAAAACCACTTTGAAAGTTTTGTCCAATTTCTCTTAAACCCCATATTGTATTTTTAATGATGAAGAAAGTTCCTAAAGATAAAGAAAAATAGTAACAATTCATAAGATGTTTTTCTACTTACCGATACAGAAATTTGCAAAAATATTGCCCAATAATTCATCATTGGTAACTTCTCCTGTGATTTCACCAAAGTAATACAGCGCCTGTTTGATGTCAATTGCCATTAAATCAGAAGAAAGATTGGATTGCAAACCAAATTTCACTTTTTGAATTTCTTCCAAAGCTTTTAAAAGCGAATCATAATGACGCGTGTTGGTTACTATCGTTTCGTTATTGCGCAACGCACCAGTATTTACAAACGAAAGCAATTGGGTTTTCAAATCATCGATGCCTATTTTTTCCTTGGCAGATAAAAGTAAGATACTTGGAATTTCAGATTTCAGATTCGAAATTTGACTGCTACTGAGTTTATCCGATTTGTTAGCGATAATAATCAATGGTTTCAGAGGAAACTGATTTTTTATTTTTTCTGCCTCGATTTGAACTTTCTTAATATTGTGGCTTCCATCTTCCATCATCCAACTTCCATCTAACAGATAAACAACAACCTGTGCGTGCTCTATTTTTTCAAATGTCTTTTTGATACCAATGCTTTCCACCACATCTTTTGTTTCCCGAATTCCGGCCGTGTCAATAAATCGAAATCCAATTCCTCCAATAACCAATTCGTCTTCAATCGTGTCGCGTGTCGTTCCTGCAATTTCAGAAACTATGGCTCTTTCTTCATTTAATAAAGCATTCAATAAAGTCGATTTTCCAACATTTGGTTCACCAACAATAGCTACCGGAATTCCGTTTTTAATGACATTCCCAACCGCAAATGAATCGATTAAGCGTTTTAAAACAAATTCAATTCGATTCAACAAATCACTAAACTGAGTTCTGTCGGCAAACTCAACATCTTCTTCGGCAAAGTCTAATTCGAGTTCGATAAGTGATGCAAAATTCAAGAGCTCTTCTCTTAGTTTGGCTATTTCATTTGAAAAACCACCACGCATTTGCTGCATCGCAATTTGATGACTGGCTTCATTATCGGATGAAATTAAATCGGCAACCGCTTCGGCTTGTGATAAGTCAAGTTTTCCGTTAAGAAATGCCCGTAATGTGAATTCACCTGCTTGAGCCATTCGGCAACCTTTTCGCAATAACAATTGAATAATCTGCTGCTGAATATAAGTCGAACCGTGACAGGAAATCTCAACAACATCTTCGCCGGTATACGAATGTGGATTTATAAAAATAGAAAGCAAAACCTGATCAAATACTTTTCCGTCATCAATGATATGTCCAAGATGAATCGTGTGTGTTTTTTGTTTAGAAATAGATTTTCCGGAAACCGATTGGAATACTTGCTCAGCGATACTCAAAGCTTCCTTACCCGAAAGGCGGATAACGGCAATGGCACCAGCACCAGATGGAGAAGCTAAAGCAACAATAGTTTCTTGTGAAATCATTTATAAATTTTATTCCGGAATGGCAAAGATAATAAAACTTAAGATGTGATTTTTACATGATTTAAGACAACTTTTACAAATACAAACTAATTCGTTAAGAGTCTCTTAATTAACTTTTTAATTAAAAAATGCAGGCGTAATTTTATGTGTATAATTTAAAAAACAGCCTACCATGAAAAAGATACTCGTTCCATTAGATTTTTCAGAAACCTCTGAAAATGCCTTTGTATATGCGATTGAGATGGCCAAATTGTACAAAGCTGAGTTGGTTTTGCTGCACACGTTTGAGTTACCGATTCTTGACAGTCAGGTTATACCTCTTAATTATGCTGAAATGTATGACACTTTAGAATTGGCTAATTCAGATCATTTCAAAAATGAAATGCCAAAGCTTGAAGATATTGCCAAGGAGCATAATGCTGAAGACATTGTCATGAATCACATAATAATGAATGGCGATTTAATTTCCTGCATCAAGGAAGTAGTTCGACAGGAAAATGTTGATTTTGTTGTTATGGGAACCAATGGTGCTTCGGGCTGGTTTGATTCTTTTATAGGAACTAATACGAGCAGCGTTATTTCAGATGTTTCAGTGCCGGTTTTAAGTGTGGCTCATGACGCAAAATATCATAAAATAGAAACTATTGGATTTAGAACCCGCTACAAAGAGGATGAAATTTATGCATTGAATGAAGTTTTGACGTTAGCCAAAAAAATGAATGCCAAAGTAAAATGCTTATATGTAAAAACTGTGGATTCAGATTTCCAGGGAGAAAAAATTGAATATTGGGAATCAATCTTTGAAAATGAAAAAAACTTGGAATTCTTTGTCATTCCGAGTAATGATATTGAATCAACAATTGAGGATTTCATAGCAAATCAAAGTATTGATTTATTGGCTATGGTTATGCACAAAAAAAACTTTTTCACACAACTTTTTACAACATCAACTACACAGAAAATGTCACTTCATTCCAAAACGCCAATTCTGGCATTACACGAATAAAAAAAGCTCCGGGAAACCGGAGCTTTTTGCTTTATGTAAAACGATTATTTTTTTACGATATCTGCAGGATTAACAGCAACCTGAACTCCAGGAAGTTTGATTGGAGCACCTAGTTGCGCTAAGAAGCTTCCTTGAACTTCACCTGTTTTGTAAGTTGTGAATCCGATTCTGTATAATCCCATCACTAAAGATTTTGTTGGATTAGAAGTATCGCTTGTAATTCTCATCAAAGAATTATACTTGCTTCCTGATGGCTGAGCAGGCATTTCACCTGAATCGTCATTGCTTTCAATTTTTGTCCATGAAGCCGATTTTGCTTTAGCAGCTACATCTTCAATTTTCAAAATCCCGTCAGCTCTTTCAAAAGTTACCCAAGTATCAAAGAAACTTTTTGTGTCTGCGGCATTAGCAGTATAGTCAGCTGATTGGTAATCTTTCTCACTTGGTTTTACACTGTCAGGCACAGGTGAAATCATTCTGATTCCAATTTCAGGAGCTGCAACCGGAACCCAAACATAGATGTAATACATTTTTTTTCCACCTTTCACTTCGTCTGGTTTTGAACCTGGTTTGATAAATCCAAAATAGCTGGTTAAATCCGTATAAGGAACTCTGATTTCTTTTCCCATAACTGATTTTTTAGCCAAATCAGCCCCAAATTTATCTAGTTTTTGAGCCGTAGCAGTAATTCCAAAAGCAAGACATAATAATCCAGCAAGTACATTTTTCTTCATGTTTTAAATAGTTTTTAAATTGTTAGGTTGTCAAATATATAATAAAAAATAAAAAACCGCAATCTCTTTCGAAATTACGGTTTCTCGGTATAAAGGTTAGTTTATATTTAGTTATTCAGCATTACCGGCATCACAAGCATGGTAACGGTTTCGCCTTCATCTAAGCCATCAATTGGCGTTAAAATTCCGGCACGATTTGGCATTGACATTTCCAATTGGATTTCGTCTGATGTTAAATTTGTCAACATTTCAGATAAGAAACGGGAATTGAATCCGATTTGCATATCATCGCCTTGATAATCGCAAGTCAATCTTTCTTCTGCTTTGTTTGAGTAATCAATATCTTCAGCAGAAATATTCAATTCGGCACCGGCAATTTTCAAACGGATTTGATGCGTAGTTTTGTTAGAGAAAATCGCAACACGACGCACAGAATTCAATAATAAAACTCGGTTAATCATCAATTTATTTGGATTTTCTTTTGGAATTACCGCTTCGTAGTTTGGATACTTTCCATCAATCAAACGACAAGTCAAAATATAACTATCGAAAGAGAAAGTGGCATTTGAATCGTTGTATTCTATAGTTACATCAGCATCAGAAGTTCCGAGAATGCTTTTCAGAATATTCAAAGGTTTCTTTGGCATAATGAAATCAGCAACTTGCGAAGCTTTCACATCGGCTCGAGCATATTTCACTAATTTATGTGCATCAGTAGCAACAAAAATCAAACCTTCAGGAGAGAATTGGAAAAAAACACCGCTCATTACCGGACGTAAATCGTCGTTTCCGGCAGCAAAAATAGTTTTGCTGATCGCTGTGGCTAAAACCTCTGAAGGAACCACCGTTGAAGATGGATTATCTAAACTTACCGATTTTGGAAATTCTTCTCCCGGTGCGTAAGCAATAGCATATTTACCCGAATTTGAACTGATTTCGATAGTGCTGTTTTCTTCTACAGTGAAAGTCAATGGTTGCTCAGGAAATGTTTTTAGAATGTCTAATAACAATTTCGCAGGAACAGCAACGCTTCCTTTGCTGGTTGAATCAATTTCTAAAGTAGCCGACATGGTTGTCTCTAAATCGGAAGCTGAAACACTTAAGTTTTTATGGTCTAACTCAAATAGGAAGTTATCTAAAATAGGCAAAGTGTTACTGCTATTGATAACACTACCCAGAACTTGTAGTTGTTTTAATAAGTATGAACTCGATACTATAAATTTCATCTGAATTTAATTTTTACAAATATATCTTAAACTAATAGATTTCAAAAAGTTTTTTATTAACATTACTTGCTATATTTTCGCTTGCGTAAAAAGGTAAACACAACTCCAAATAACAAGAGAATAACGATTGGCACTGCTACAGTTATGACTTGCGATTGGGTATAGGAAGCATAGACTTTTTCTTTATCCAAAATAGGCAAATTCACTTCCTTGCTTCTAATGTTAATAAGTCCGTTGTCGTCTAATAAATAATTGACACAATTCATCATAAAATCTTTGTTGGCGTAAAGAATTCCGGTTCGTTGATCCAATCCTAATTCAACCTCTCTGCCATCTTTGTCCAATTGGTTTTTAATTACATCACCATCGGAAATAACAATCATTTTACTGTCTTTTCCGGTGTTTTTGAAACTAGCATCTTTAAACGCTAAAACCCTGTTTTCGTATACCGAATGAAACTTTCCTTCGAGAAGAACAGCCACCGGATAATTTCCTGAACCGGCAAAATCTTTTGGACCTAATTCTTCAGATGCCATTCGTAAACTTACTTCAGACGGCGTTCCAATTAGTTTTGAATATTGGGATGATTGCAGTAAAATGGTTTTGTTGATGTCGTTTTTCAATGGCTCAATCGGACTGGCAAATTGAAATTTGATTCCGTCCAAATTAGTTACAATTGGATTTTTTGTGTCTTGCGAAGGATAAATCATCGGAGAAAGATACCAAGGCAGTTTAACTTTTTGAGTGCCACTTCCCGGTGCGCCTGTTTCCAATATAATTGGTGTAGCCAATAAATCTTTTATCAGATCAGGATGCAGTCTTATTCCATATTTAAAGAACATATCATTCAGATTCAAATCTCTTGGAAATGCCAGATTTGCTCCTGTTTCATTATACAAACTGTCTATTTCCATATTGACCTGATCAACCAGCCAAATCGTTTTTCCTCCATTGATAACATATTGGTCTAATACTTGTTTTTCTGCATCTGAGAAGGCTTCAGTTGGTTTGGCAATAATCGCTAAATCGTACTTTTTCAAATGTTCTAAAGTCTGAACCGGAGTTTTAGCAACTGAATCTAAAGTAAATGGCGCAATAAAATAATTGTCTCTAACGGATTTGATAAAATCTGCAATGTATCGGTCTTCAAGCTCGCCATTACCATTAATGATTACCACTTTTTTCTGTTTGTCTTTTGAAACGGTATTGATGGCATTAGCAAAAGCATATTCTAAATGCTGCACCGAACTCACCACTTTTTCAGCTGTTGATGCGCCCATCATGTTTTTTAGCAACGGAACTTTTACCGAACGATTGCCACAAGTGGCAATTGCCCATGGAAAAACTACTTCCTGAGTTTGTTGTCCTTTGTCGTTTACGGTAACATTTACAGGAGTCAAGCCACGTTGTATAAAAGATTGCATTATGCTGTCTTTCTCTTCTTCTTTTTCAAGCGGATTGACAAATTGGAAGATAACATTCGAATTATTCGATTTAAATTCTTCTAATAATTGTTGGGTTTCCGTTTGTAATTTTTTGAATTCTCCCGGAAAATCTCCTTCGAGAAAGACATCTATATATAATGGTTCTTTGACATCGGCAACAATGTTTAAAGATGTTTGCGAAAGTGTATAGCGTTTGTCGGCAGTTAAGTCAAAACGTTTGTAAAGAAAATGACCAGCCAAGTTCAGTATCACTATAAAACCTATAGTGAGCGCTATTTTTTTAAAGTTATTGTTTGTTGTTTTCATCACGATTTCAAAGATTTAAGTTTAAAAACAGTGAACGATAAAAACAGAAACGACACACTTACAAAATACAAAATATCCCGTGTGTCTAAAACGCCGCGCGACATGCTTTTGAAATGATAATCCATTCCGATTCGGGAAACAGCATCTTCAAAACCTTTAACGTAAGTTGAAATACCTTCAAAACCAAAGTAAAAAAGGAAACATAAAAACACCGAAAGTAAAAACGCCACAATCTGATTTTCAGAAAGTGTGGATGTAAAAATCCCGATAGAAGTGTAAGAAGCAACCAGAAATAATAATCCAAAATAAGAACCCAATGTGCTACCCATATCGATATTGCCTTCGGGCATTCCCAAACTGGAAATTACGTAAACGTAAACCAAAGTCGGCAGCAGCGCAATAACAATCAGTAAAAACGAACCGAGGAATTTGCCGTTTACAATTTGCCAAAGCGATAAGGGTTTGGTCAATAACAATTCAATTGTGCCTTGCTTTTTTTCATCCGAAAAACTACGCATCGTTACGGCCGGAATCAGGAAAATGAAAATCCATGGTGCCAAAGTAAAAAACGGACTCAAATCGGCAAATCCGCTTTGGAGTATATTGTATTCGCCATCAAAAACCCAAAGGAATAAGCCGTTGAGCAATAGAAATAATCCAATCACGAGGTAGCCGATTGGTGAACCAAAGAAGGATTTTATTTCGCGTAACGCTATTGATTTCATTTATTTTATTTTAGGGTAAACTTACTACTTTATCCACACTCCAGGCTTCCGGTTTTTCGTTGAATAGTTTTTTGGTAAATGTCCAAACATCATAAAACAATTCCGATTGACGGTAATTTTCCAAATCAGCTTCGGTTTCCCAAAAGCTATACGTAAAGAAAATGCACGGATTGTTTTTGTCCTGATACAATTCTAAAAAACGATTGCCTTCTGCGCCGCGTATTTTTTCTTTCATCACGTCAAAATTCTCCAAAAACTTTGGAATATGCTCTTCGTGAAAACTCATTTTTACTATTCGTATGAACATTATTTTTCTTTTAACTTATCCCTTTTCCCTAATCCCTTAACTTCCGAACTCAATCGTTACCACATCTCTATAATTCAAACCTAATAAACTGGAAGCAGATCCAACGGTTTCCGGATTACTTCTAAAAATGGCAATTTCCAAAAAACCAGCTTCGTTAAAAATCGCCAGTTTCTGTCCTTCATGATCTTTCAAAGGATAGTTGGAGGAAATTCCAATATCGGAGTATTTTGGTAAAATAGTTTTTATGATTTGGTTTTTAAACTTTAGTTCGTAAGGTCTGCTTTTGCCTATTTCCAAAAATAATTTCTTTGGAATGTTGGTTACGACATTACCCAGATAATCAATATAAATTACATTTCCTTTAATCTGATTATCGTGAACAAGAGCTTGTAATTCGGTAACTTCTTTGATGGCTTTTATTTCTTTGCCAATTACGTTTAGCAAACCACCTTTGGCTAAATGACAGGCGACTTTTACAAACACATCCAAATCGGTGGCATCATTTGGTAAACGGTCGTGAATATTAATGGCAACCAATTTTTGCGGAACAATCTTTTGAATCAGCATACTCAAAATCCCATTATCAGCACAAATGAAGTACTGATCGTTCCATTGCATAGCAATATGCTGATTTTCGGTATTCAATTCGATGTCAACACCAATTAAATGTACGGTTCCTTTTGGAAAACTATTATACGCCGCACCAATTATATAAGCAGCTTCGGCAACATTGAAAGCGTCAATATTGTGGGAAATATCAATAATCGTGGCTTCGCGAAACTCGGATAACAATTTACCTTTTAAAGCGCCGACAAAGTGGTCTTTTAATCCGTAATCGGTCGTTAAAGTGATGATTGACATAAATTGTTTATAACTTGGTTGAAATCGGTTTCCAAAAATAGTAAAACCTATTCTTTTATTTGATTAAATTTGGATACAAAGCTAATAATATATAGCGAATTATTTTAATTTAATACTACTGCATTTGAACGAACGTATCATTGAATTACACGACATTGCTCCAAAAGAATTTTGGGGCGCTCAAGATGCCCATCTTGAAACCATTAAAAGATATTACCCTAAACTCAAAATCGTAGCCCGAGGCACCACATTAAAAGCATTCGGAGAGAAAGAAGAGTTAGATGAGTTCGAAAACCGCTTTAACCGCCTGATGTTACATTTTACACGTTATAACAATATTGATGATAATGTTATCGATCGCGTTATACAAAGCAACTCACAGGAAGAGCAACGCATGCCTGACAGTGATAAGATATTGGTTCACGGAATAGGAGGGAAGCTCATCAAAGCGATGACGCCTAACCAACAAAAGCTGGTAGATTACGTCGCTAAAAACGATATGGTTTTTGCAGTTGGTCCAGCCGGAACCGGGAAGACTTATACCGGAGTTGCTTTGGCAGTAAAAGCACTAAAGGAAAAACAGGTAAAAAGAATTATTTTAACGCGCCCTGCTGTGGAAGCTGGTGAAAATCTGGGATTTCTTCCTGGTGATATGAAAGAAAAACTTGATCCGTATATGCAACCTTTATACGATGCATTGCGTGATATGATTCCGCCACAAACTTTGGAAGATTACATATTAAAAGGAATTATACAAATTGCACCATTAGCATTCATGCGTGGAAGAACCTTGGATAATGCTTTTGTGATTTTGGATGAAGCGCAGAATACAACACATTCGCAAATGAAAATGTTCTTGACCCGTATGGGAAAAAGCGCAAAATTTATCATCACGGGTGATCCGGGACAAGTTGATTTACCACGAAGAACCATTTCGGGATTGAAGGAAGCCTTATTAGTTTTGAAAGATATTGAAGGCATCGGAATCATCTATCTTGATGACAAAGACATTGTTCGTCACAGATTAGTTAAAAAAGTAATCGATGCGTATAAGAGTATTGAGAATAACGACTAATCAATAGTTTTAATTTTAGAACATAACCCTATCAAGTTAAAGATTGATAGGGTTCTTTTTTTAATTTAAATTGATAACTAAAAAGTTCCTTCAAATTCCTATTTTTGCATCCACAACAACACAACATAATGAATACTATTACTACAACCCATTTCAATTTTCCGAATCAAAAATCGGTTTACCGCGGTAAAGTCCGTGAAGTCTATAACATCAATGACGATTTGTTAGTGATGATTGCTACTGACAGATTATCTGCCTTTGATGTCGTTATGCCAAAAGGAATTCCTTATAAAGGACAAATTCTAAATCAAATTGCTACTAAGTTTATGCATTTGACACAAGATATTGTTCCCAATTGGCTTATTGCAACTCCGGATCCAAACGTTGCTGTTGGTCATCTTTGTGAACCTTTTAAAGTAGAAATGGTAATTCGTGGTTATCTTTCCGGTCATGCAGCTCGTGAATATGCTCTTGGAAAAAGAACAATCTGCGGTGTAACTATGGCAGAAGGTTTAAAAGAGAACGACAAATTTCCAACACCAATTATTACGCCAACAACTAAAGCAGACAATGGTTCACACGATGAAGACATTTCGCGTGAAGCTATTTTGGCAAACGGAATCGTTTCAGAAGAAGATTATTTGGTTTTAGAAAAGTACACCAGAGCTTTATACCAACGAGGAACTGAAATTGCGGCAAGCAGAGGTTTAATTTTGGTCGACACCAAATATGAATTTGGTAAAACCAAAGACGGAAAGATTGTCTTAATTGATGAAATCCACACGCCGGATTCCTCCCGTTATTTTTATGCTGAAGGTTATCAGGAAAGACAAGATAATGGTGAAGAACAAAAACAATTATCAAAAGAATTTGTTCGTCGTTGGTTAATAGAAAATGGTTTTCAGGGAAAAGAAGGACAGCAAATTCCAAATATGACTGATGAATATATTGAAACGGTTTCGGAACGCTACATCGAATTGTATGAAAATATATTAGGCGAAAAATTTATCAAAGCCGATATATCAAATATTAATGAAAGAATTGAAAAGAATGTATTGAGTTTTCTCAACCAATAAAATAATAGTGAAATAAAGATTAACTAACCATCCGCATCTACGGATGGTTTTTCTTTGTATAGACATAAAGAGCTAATAATTAGTGCATTTGTTAAATATATGTTATAATATTTTTTTTCTGTAACGAATTGCAAACACGATAGTCTTACACTTTAATCATTAACATTTAAATCATCAATCATGAAAAAAACAATCATTATCCTAGGTTTAGCTCTTGTAGCTTTTACAGATGTTGCAGTTGCAAGTACTGTTTCAACTTCAACTTTTACAACTTCAAAAGAAATTGTAAATTACAACAACACTCCATTATGTAATGCTATTATCAATGGAGATATAGCATCAGTTAAAAAGTTCGTTGAATATGGCAGCGATGTAAATGAATTGTCAAACGGAGTAACACCTCTAATGTTTGCTGCCCGATACAACAATGTTGAAATCATCAAATATTTATTGTCAAAAGGTGCAGACAAAAAAATCAAAGACGAAAGAGGAAATACAGCATTAAAATATGCTGAGCTTTCAAAAGCACAAGAAGCTTTAGCTTTTTTAAAACAAGCTTAAAACCAATTTAAAGAGCACCGTTTATTTATAAGCGGTGCTTTTTTTATTTCCAAACATCAATAAAAATGCTTTTAATGTTAAAAATTTGTTAAATTTAAGTACTATGTAAAACAAGGTATCTGTTTTTAGCCATATATTTGCATAGGATATTAATCTAAATAATAAAATCATCAATCATAAAAAATCATCAATCATAAAAAATCAATCATCATGAAAACATCAATCATCATTTTAGGACTAGTTGCTTTAAGCTTTACTAACGCAAATGCAACTACAGAGTTTGAAACTCAAGTTTTAGACCAACAAGAATCAGCTACATTAATTTTAGAAACTTCAACTAACAATGAAGTATCAAATGAAACTGACACAACAATTTTTAATCCAGCTTCAGTTATTGAAACTACTTATGTAAAAACTATCGAAGATGTGATAGCTGAAAACAAGTTAATTACTGAAAGTCAAGATGAAACTGCTCAATACCTTTCTTTAGAAACAACTATTGAAGACAGAATTACCGAAGACAATCAAATTATTGAAAGCACAATTTCAAATGAATTTTTTCCATTAGATTTTGAAAAAATAAACAGTAAAATTCAATGTGTTAAAGTGTACAATAACGATGCTACTATTAAAGTAGATTTAAAATTATAAGTTTAGGTTGATTGCTTTCGCAGCCATGCGGAAGTAAAAAAAGCATCCCGATTTATCGGGATGCTTTTTGTTTTGTATTACTTGAAATAAGAAAAAGTGTCGTTGTTTTCTATTTTCAGCAGACTTTCATAAATCAGTTTGATGACGTTTTCTACATCTTCTCTATGAACCATCTCAACCGTCGTATGCATATAACGCAACGGTAAAGAAATCAAAGCCGAAGCAACACCACCATTACTATAAGCAAAAGCATCAGTATCAGTTCCGGTAGCTCTTGAAGTGGCATGACGCTGAAATGGAATTTTATTAGCTTCCGCCGTATTTACAATTAACTCTCTTAACGTATTATGAACAGCCGGAGCATAAGCAAT
Organism: Flavobacterium sangjuense; assembly: GCF_004797125.1. Taxonomy (NCBI): domain Bacteria; kingdom Pseudomonadati; phylum Bacteroidota; class Flavobacteriia; order Flavobacteriales; family Flavobacteriaceae; genus Flavobacterium; species Flavobacterium sangjuense. Next base: position 3,012,494 of record NZ_CP038810.1, on the reverse strand, counting down.
CACCGGACCTTTACCCATTTGTAAATCGCCTTCGATTTTCTTCTCAATCATCGGAGTTGTCGTGTCATGACAAACATCGGTTACTATGGCAACATTAGGTTTTATAGTGTTGGTAATCATTTCGGCGCCACGAAGCCCAATTTCTTCCTGGACAGAATTGGTAATATATAATCCAAAAGGCAATTTCTTTTTATTTTCTTTCAAAAGTCGAGCAACTTCCGCAATCATAAAACCGCCCATTCTATTGTCGATAGCACGGCAAACAAATTTATTGCCATTCAAAATCATGAATTCATCAGGATAGGTTATAACACAACCAACATGAACGCCTAGTTTTTCAACTTCGTCTTTCGTAGAACAACCACAGTCTATAAATATATTGTGTAAGGTTGCTGATTCTTCTTTTCCACGATTTCGGGTGTGAATAGCAGGCCAACCAAAAACACCTTTTACAATACCTTTTTTAGTGTGAATGTTAACTCTTTTAGAAGGTGCGATTTGATGATCTGAACCACCATTTCGTATAACATATATTAGTCCTTCAGCAGTAATATAATTTACATACCACGAAATTTCATCAGAGTGTCCTTCAATAACTACTTTATATTTAGCATCCGGATTGATTACTCCCACAGCCGAACCATAAGTGTCAGTTATAAAAGTATCCACATAAGGTTTCAAATAATCCATCCAAAGTTTTTGACCATTCGATTCATAACCCGTCGGAGAGGCATTATTTAAATAGGTTTCTAAAAAGGAAAGTGATGATTTGGTGAGTATAGATTTTGTTGCCATAAATATTTTTTTGCTAAAATATAAATTTGGCATCACAGTTGTTAGGGATATTCCATATTTTTACCCTAATAAATAATATCTATGCAAAAGTTAATTTTTCTCTTTTTATTCCTTTCCGTTTCTTTTATTTCAAACGCACAAGTTACAAACGATTCACTGGCAAAAAGAGATGCCATGATAGAAGCGAACGACACCATTGTTCCGCTGGAAGAAGTAGTAGTCTATAGACACAAGTGGAGCGCAGAAGAAAAGAAAGAATTCCAGTTACTTCAAAACAGAGTCTATAAAGTATATCCAATTGCCAAAATTGCCGCCGAAAGATTGACGGTCATGAATAAGAATATGGATAAAATGAAAACCAACAGAGAGAAAAAGAAATACTTCAAAATAGTTGAGAATTATATGGAGAATGAGTTCACAGGACAACTAAAAAAACTCTCGAGAAAACAAGGCCAGATATTAGTTAAGCTAATCCATCGCCAAACAGGTTATACCACATTCGAGTTGATTAAAGATTACAAAAGCGGCTGGAAAGCATTCTGGTCTAATAACACCGCCAGATTATTCGATATAAATCTCAAAACAAAATATGCGCCCTACGACGTTAACGAAGACTTTTTAATTGAAACCATTCTGGACCGCGCTTTCGTCAGAGGAAGATTAGTCAATCAGAAACCTGCAAACCCTGTAGATATAGATGAACTATATGATTACTGGGAGAAGAAAGCCAAAGAACTCAAAAAGTAGACAATCCTTTTTAAATTTTAGGAGCACACCAATTACAGTATTCGGGACGAGTCGTCCCGCTATCCGCGCTACGCGGTAGCTGCTTCTATCGGGGCTATTTTGGAGGTTTTGTATAAATCAAGACAAAGAGCAGTTGTAAACTGCAAGTTATCAACACCTTAAAAAAAGCTTCAAAAAACATTAAATTTTATTTGGAATAAGGGAGATTTAGTTTTTATATTTGCACCCCGCAAGAGAGGGATGTTCATATAAAAACTGGAAAAACGAGGAATTTAAAATAAATTCAAAAATATTTTTAAAATTGCTTGTTGGTTAAAAAAGAATAGTTACTTTTGCACCCGCTAAACGAAAGAATAGCGATTTGTCCTGAACTTGTTTCAGGAACTAAAGAAAACAAAAACGTTCATAGACATATTGAATTGACAGCCGTTTTAGACAGTGATGTTTAAAACAACAAAAAGAGAGTAAGAGAATCGGAAGATTTGAAAAAAGACTAGCCTTTGTCTACATTACGAATGCAGAACGCGAGTTCAGCATAACAATATACGATGAAGAGTTTGATCCTGGCTCAGGATGAACGCTAGCGGCAGGCTTAACACATGCAAGTCGAGGGGTAGGGTAGCAATACCTGAGACCGGCGCACGGGTGCGTAACGCGTATGCAATCTACCTTTTACAGAGGGATAGCCCAGAGAAATTTGGATTAATACCTCATAGCATTGCGAAATGGCATCATTTTGCAATTAAAGTTCCAACGGTAAAAGATGAGCATGCGTCCCATTAGCTAGATGGTAAGGTAACGGCTTACCATGGCTACGATGGGTAGGGGTCCTGAGAGGGAGATCCCCCACACTGGTACTGAGACACGGACCAGACTCCTACGGGAGGCAGCAGTGAGGAATATTGGACAATGGGCGCAAGCCTGATCCAGCCATGCCGCGTGCAGGAAGACGGTCCTATGGATTGTAAACTGCTTTTGTACGGGAAGAAACACTCCCTCGTGAGGGAGCTTGACGGTACCGTAAGAATAAGGATCGGCTAACTCCGTGCCAGCAGCCGCGGTAATACGGAGGATCCAAGCGTTATCCGGAATCATTGGGTTTAAAGGGTCCGTAGGCGGTTTGGTAAGTCAGTGGTGAAAGCCCTTCGCTCAACGGAGGAACGGCCATTGATACTGCCAGACTTGAATTACTGGGAAGTAACTAGAATATGTAGTGTAGCGGTGAAATGCTTAGATATTACATGGAATACCAATTGCGAAGGCAGGTTACTACCAGTGGATTGACGCTGATGGACGAAAGCGTGGGGAGCGAACAGGATTAGATACCCTGGTAGTCCACGCCGTAAACGATGGATACTAGCTGTTGGGATTTATCTCAGTGGCTAAGCGAAAGTGATAAGTATCCCACCTGGGGAGTACGTTCGCAAGAATGAAACTCAAAGGAATTGACGGGGGCCCGCACAAGCGGTGGAGCATGTGGTTTAATTCGATGATACGCGAGGAACCTTACCAAGGCTTAAATGTAGTTTGACAGGTTTGGAAACAGATCTTTCTTCGGACAAATTACAAGGTGCTGCATGGTTGTCGTCAGCTCGTGCCGTGAGGTGTCAGGTTAAGTCCTATAACGAGCGCAACCCCTGTTGTTAGTTGCCAGCGAGTCAAGTCGGGAACTCTAACAAGACTGCCAGTGTAAACTGTGAGGAAGGTGGGGATGACGTCAAATCATCACGGCCCTTACGCCTTGGGCTACACACGTGCTACAATGGACGGTACAGAGAGCAGCCACTACGCGAGTAGGAGCGAATCTATAAAACCGTTCTCAGTTCGGATCGGAGTCTGCAACTCGACTCCGTGAAGCTGGAATCGCTAGTAATCGGATATCAGCCATGATCCGGTGAATACGTTCCCGGGCCTTGTACACACCGCCCGTCAAGCCATGGAAGCTGGGGGTACCTGAAGTCGGTGACCGTAAGGAGCTGCCTAGGGTAAAACTGGTAACTAGGGCTAAGTCGTAACAAGGTAGCCGTACCGGAAGGTGCGGCTGGAACACCTCCTTTCTAGAGACGATAAAAAGGACTAGACCTTAAATCATTTAATTCAATTACTCTCGCTGTTAGTTCAAATATTATAATAAGCAAAAAACAGAGTCTCGTAGCTCAGCTGGTTAGAGTACTACACTGATAATGTAGGGGTCCCCAGTTCGAGTCTGGGCGGGACTACTTTGTTTTGTTTATAAAGGAAATTCTGGAGGTTGAGTAACCGTTTGAAGTACTGTTAACTTAGAACTGTTAACTGACCACTAAGAAACGGGGGATTAGCTCAGCTGGCTAGAGCGCCTGCCTTGCACGCAGGAGGTCATCGGTTCGACTCCGATATTCTCCACAGCTTCGAAAGAAGAAAAGTTCATTGACATATTGAGATAAGAAAAAATTTAAAAAGTAGAAAGCGTTTGTTGCTATTTATAGTAATGAACAAAAAAAAACGGTCTCGTTGTTTACAACGAGATTGGGTACAATAAGCAAAATAAGGGCGTATGGGGGATGCCTAGGCTCTCAGAGGCGAAGAAGGACGTGATAAGCTGCGAAAAGCTACGGGGATTGGCACACACGAATTGATCCGTAGATATCCGAATGGGGCAACCCGGCATGTTGAAGACATGTCACACCGATAGGTGGGCAAACCCGCTGAACTGAAACATCTAAGTAGGCGGAGGAGAAGAAAACAAAAGTGATTCCGTAAGTAGTGGCGAGCGAACGCGGATTAGCCCAAACCAGTGTTGTTACGGCAATGCTGGGGTTGTAGGACCACGACATTCTATGCGGATTGAACTGGAATTACCTGGAAAGGTAAGCGATACAGGGTGATAGCCCCGTACAGGTAAGAGAAGATATAGATAGTGGTATCCTGAGTAGGGCGGGGCACGTGAAACCCTGTCTGAATTTGGCGGGACCATCCGCTAAGGCTAAATACTCCTGAGAGACCGATAGTGAACCAGTACCGTGAGGGAAAGGTGAAAAGAACCGTGAATAACGGAGTGAAATAGATCCTGAAACCATACGCTTACAAGCGGTCGGAGCCCTTTCGTGGGGTGACGGCGTGCCTTTTGCATAATGAGCCTACGAGTTAACGTTGCTGGCGAGGTTAAGTATTTAAGATACGGATCCGTAGCGAAAGCGAGTCTGAATAGGGCGCTTTAGTCAGTAGTGTTAGACGCGAAACCGTGTGATCTACCCATGGGCAGGATGAAGCTGTGGTAACACATAGTGGAGGTCCGAACCGGTTGACGTTGAAAAGTCTTCGGATGACCTGTGGGTAGGGGTGAAAGGCCAATCAAACTCGGAAATAGCTCGTACTCCCCGAAATGCATTTAGGTGCAGCGTTAGTTATAAAGTTATATAGAGGTAGAGCTACTGATTGGATGCGGGGGCTTCACCGCCTACCAATTCCTGACAAACTCCGAATGCTATATAATGTTCACTAACAGTGAGGGCTTGGGTGCTAAGGTCCAAGTCCGAGAGGGAAAGAACCCAGACCATCAGCTAAGGTCCCAAAATCTATACTAAGTTGAAATAACGAGGTTTGTCTGCCCAGACAGCTAGGATGTTGGCTTGGAAGCAGCCATTCATTTAAAGAGTGCGTAACAGCTCACTAGTCGAGCGGACGAGCATGGATAATAATCGGGCATAAGTATAGTACCGAAGCTATGGATTTACAGTAATGTAAGTGGTAGGGGAGCATTCTGACATCAGCGAAGGTGTATCGTAAGGTATGCTGGAGAGGTCAGAAAAGAAAATGTAGGCATAAGTAACGATAATGCGGGCGAGAAACCCGCACACCGAAAGACTAAGGTTTCCTCAGCTATGCTAATCAGCTGAGGGTTAGTCGGGTCCTAAGGCGAACCCGAAAGGGACAGTCGATGGCCAACGGGTTAATATTCCCGTACTACTGTTAATTGTGATGGAGTGACGGAGTGATGAAAGTACCGCGAACTGACGGAATAGTTCGTTAAAGCACCTACCTATAGGTCTTGTAGTTAAATGCGCAGGAACTGGGGAAATGCGATAGTACTCGGAGTCTTCGGACAAAGAGATAGTGTACCTAAGGGCTTCCAAGAAAAACTTCTAAACTTAGATTAACAGTACCCGTACCGTAAACCGACACAGGTAGTCGAGGAGAGAATCCTAAGGTGCTCGAGAGATTCATGGCTAAGGAATTAGGCAAAATAGACCTGTAACTTCGGGAGAAAGGTCGCCCCCAGCAATGGGGGCCGCAGTGAAGAGGTCCAGGCGACTGTTTATCAAAAACACAGGGCTCTGCAAAATCGTAAGATGAAGTATAGGGCCTGACACCTGCCCGGTGCTGGAAGGTTAAGAGGAGATGTTATGAGTAATCAGAAGCATTGAATTGAAGCCCCAGTAAACGGCGGCCGTAACTATAACGGTCCTAAGGTAGCGAAATTCCTTGTCGGGTAAGTTCCGACCTGCACGAATGGTGTAACGATCTGGACACTGTCTCAGCCATGAGCTCGGTGAAATTGTAGTAGCGGTGAAGATGCCGCTTACCCGCAGTGGGACGAAAAGACCCTGTGCACCTTTACTATAGCTTAGTATTGGTCTTGGATAAGTGATGTGTAGGATAGGTGGGAGACTATGAAGTGGCGTCGCCAGGCGTTGTGGAGTCATTGTTGAAATACCACCCTTTGCTTATCTGAGGTCTAACCCCGTATTTCGGGGGACATTGCTTGGTGGGTAGTTTGACTGGGGTGGTCGCCTCCAAAAGAGTAACGGAGGCTTCTAAAGGTTCCCTCAGCACGCTTGGTAACCGTGCGTAGAGTGCAATGGCATAAGGGAGCTTGACTGAGAGACATACAGGTCGATCAGGTACGAAAGTAGAGCATAGTGATCCGGTGGTTCCGCATGGAAGGGCCATCGCTCAAAGGATAAAAGGTACGCCGGGGATAACAGGCTGATCTCCCCCAAGAGCTCATATCGACGGGGGGGTTTGGCACCTCGATGTCGGCTCGTCACATCCTGGGGCTGGAGAAGGTCCCAAGGGTTGGGCTGTTCGCCCATTAAAGTGGCACGCGAGCTGGGTTCAGAACGTCGTGAGACAGTTCGGTCTCTATCTACTGTGGGCGCAAGAAATTTGAGTGGATCTGATTCTAGTACGAGAGGACCGAATTGGACAAACCTCTGGTGTATCTGTTGTTCCGCCAGGAGCACCGCAGAGTAGCTACGTTTGGAAGGGATAAGCGCTGAAAGCATATAAGCGCGAAACCCACCACAAGATGAGATTTCTTTTAAGGGTCGTGGAAGATGACCACGTTGATAGGCTATAGATGTAAAGGCAGTAATGTCATAGTCGAGTAGTACTAATAACCCGTAAGCTTATGTACACCTTTTCCTCCGCCGCAAGGCGGAGGAAGAAACTTTCTTTAATTTTTCTTTATCTCAGTATGTTAAGATATTATGTATTGTTCTCGTTTTCAGAACGAGACCCTTGCAAAACGACTTAAGGTGGTTATTGCGTCGGGGCTCACCTCTTCCCATTCCGAACAGAGAAGTTAAGCCCGACTGCGCAGATGGTACTGCAGTTATGTGGGAGAGTATGTCGCTGCCTTTTTTTATGGAACCCTTCATCATTGATGAAGGGTTCTTTTTTTATACCTGAAGCCCACTGGGCTTCCTCCTCTTAATATCAAATCTTTTTTTATAAAACCCTATTCATTTATTTGGATAGGGTTTTTTGTTTCTAATAAGGTGGAGAAAATATTGAGGCTGCGTCGACAAAATATCGAAGCCTTATCAATAAAAACTTGAGGCTGCGTCAACAATTTGTTGACGCAGCCTCGAGAAAATGTTGACGCCTTAAACTTTATGTGTATTGTGGGCTCTTTGCTCTGAATGCTGATTTTATATATTAATCAGTGTAAATATAATTTCCGGCACCTACCAATGTAGCTTTATCTGTAATTCCCTGACCGGTTGGTGGCGCTAATGGATTTTGTTGGTATAAATATATTCTCATTCCCGATAATCCAGGAACTAACGTAAACTGATGTAAAATACTATTTACAGATGCACTGCTCAAATGATTGCTTGAGAATTGCTGGGTCATTCCCAATACTGATGTTAGATTTGGCATAGTAACAGAAGTTAACTGAGGATTATTCCTAAAGTCAAAGGCTGCTGTTGTAAGTGCAGGAAAATTTAATGTTTGGATGCTGGAATTAGTAATGTTAATGATTCCTCCGGTATGAAGATTAGGGAGGTTTACTGTCGACAGTGATGTACCACTGAAATAAAGATTACCACTTAAGAAACTCGGTAAGCTTATGGTTGTCAATGATGTATTATTAGTAATCTTTAAGGAGGAGTAAGTGCCAGTTGTATATTGTAGGTTCGGAAAGCTGATAGATGATAAGCTGGGATTAGCATCGATAAGAATTTCTGAATTTGAAATATTCAGGTTGGGTAATGATAATGATGTTAAGCCTGCATTGCTAATGGTCATACCAGTAGAAGTAGTATAATTGGGTGCTGAGAAGGATGTCAGATTTACGCTGCCCCCTATATACACACGACCGCTTGTATAATTTGGTAATGAAACTGATGATAAAGTGGATCCACCAAATAAAGTAAGTCTGCCATTCGTATAATTAGGAATATTTAAAGTAGTCACACTTGTATTCGAGATTTCTATATCGCCTTCAGTTAATTGAGGGAGATTTATAGAGGTAATGTTAGGCGAGGTAATCCCCAAATTATTACCGGTCGTTATTTTTCTAAGGGATAAAAAACTAACTGTCTGTAATGCATTATTCCATATATCTATCCTATCTGATTTGGTAAGCGAATTAAAAGTCAAGGTTGTTAGTGAAGGATTATCACGAACATTAATGTATTCGTAACATTGAGTAATACCGTTAACCGACAATGTTGTTAAAGCAGTATTGTTTGTAACTGTCAATCTTACTAAGGTGGTTGCTGCATCCAGATTTACTGTTGTTAATACAGTTGTGCTAATAATGTTAACAAACTCAGTACTTGAGCCCAATTCGCGGCCTAGCTGCGCTGCAGCTTCTGCATCGGTTATATCTCCTTTCAAATAGATATTACTCTTACCAACAGGCTTAGTGGTTTCTGCATAAAATGCATATGGCACACTCAAAAGCTGACTTGTTCCGGTGATGGTATAGTTGTTACCGCCAGTTGGGTCGGTTTCAGTTTTAACGAAGTAGGAATCGTTACCCCAATTGATAGCAGCAAAACTTCCGGAGGTTATATTCCCTGCTCCAATCTCAATTGAAATTAACCCATTGATGTTCGTAGTTGTTGTATGGGTTTCTTCATAAACAACTGTTCCGGTTACAGAGCCTTTCAGGATGCTGACTTTCATGCCAACAGCTGTATTTATAATTAAACCATCACTCGTATTTCGGAGGATTGCCTGATAGCTCATTTTTTGTGGAGACTGAGCAAAGACTGAACAAACTGAAAGAATGATTAGGAAGGATAGTAGTTTTTTCATGGCGATAATTAGCTTATTTCTTTATGATTTTAAAACTTTTTAAGACTTGATTATTTTTAGAAACCGTTAAAATATAGAATCCTTGTGGGAGGTTTTCCATAGGAATGGCTTGGGTTTGTTGGTTTACCGGAATTGTATGTCTTGAAATTTTACCTGTACTGTCAAATAAAGCATAATTAACATTCGTTAAATCGAAATTTTCGTCAGAAGTCAGGTAAAGGACTTCTGCAGCGGGATTTGGAGCCACCTTAAATACTAAATTAATTGGCTGGAAATCGGGATTGGAAAGCACCATGATTTCAAACGGTTGCTGTACACCCTGGATTATATTTCCATTAGAACCTGACTGCATATTGTAGACAACCTGCCCGACTGAATAACTCGCAGAGCCTCCAGAGCCATTAGCCTGGCCTCCTGAAGATGTAGTGTTGTTTTGAGAATATGTGAAAGTTGAAGCGGCTAAAAAGATCAAAACAATGAATGTTTTACGAAAATAAAAAATTGTCATAAAAAGTCTATTTTATTGCTGCTACTCAAAGATAGGTTAATTCAACAGACAAAATCAATATTTAACACTCGCTGACTTATGTGCTGTAAACACTTTTCAAAGAAATGATAAGTTTTTTGTTTTGACAATTTGGTGAATAGGTTGCTTCGTACCTCGCAATGACTGCGTGAGGGATGGAAGCAAGCTGCCGTGCAGTGCGGACAGCCCGACCCGCCATTTTCGGCGGGACACGCCATAATTATATAACATATAGGGATATTTCTGTAATTCATTTTATACTGTTAATGGCGAATTTTACAATGTTATTTATAACAACCCAAAATTTACAAACACTTAAAATGAAAACTATGAAAAATGTAATTCTAGTAATCGCAATGATTACGTTAACAGCAACAAAGAGTTTGGCTCAAAGTGAGCCGGAAACGACGACGACAGATAATCGCGAAAAGTTATTTTTAGGGATTAAAGCCGGAGCTAATTTATCTAATGTATATGACTCTGAGGGAGACGATTTTGTAGCCGATTCAAAAGCAGGATTCGCAATAGGAGGTTTTGTTTCTATTCCAATTGGTAGGTATTTTGGAATTCAGCCTGAAATTTTATTTTCGCAAAAAGGATTTAAATCAACCGGGACATTTTTGGGCAGTAGCTATGAAATGACTAGAACAACCAACTTTATTGATGTGCCAATTTTGGCTTCTTTTAAACCAATTGAAAATCTTTCTATTTTATTTGGTCCCCAGTTTTCGTATTTGTCAAAGCAAACCGATGATTTTGAAGGAGGAACGATATCAACTACAGAGGAACAGGCATTTAGCAATGCCAATATTCGTAAGAACATCTTTGGATTGACAGGTGGTGTTGATTTAAATTTTAATCATTTGGTAGTTGGTTTGAGAGCTGGTTGGGATGTAAAGAATAATAATGGAGACGGAACTTCGGATACGCCCCGCTACAAAAACATGTGGTATCAGGCTACTCTCGGTTATAGATTTTAAATAAAAAAGGCTCCTGAATTCAGGAGCCTTTTTTATATTATTTACTGGCAGTTTCCTTATAGTCTTTACTTCGTTCTCCCTGAATAAACATTTTTAAAGTATTGAAATGCATTGTAAATTCTACAGCTTTCCAATTCATGTCATCTTCAGTATCATCCTCCAGTTTTGTAGTGTATTGGTACCAAAGCGTATACGAAGCATTATCAAATCCCTTTTTATATATCAGCGCTCCTCTGTCATCACATTCTAATCCCCAAATCATGGGTCTTTTTGGCTGCTCGTGAAGCTGATAGAATCCCATTCCGTATTCATTCAGTTCTACCACAGGTTCCTGGCCTTTAAATAAATATTTGCCCAGTATATCCAGATTGATATTCTGCATATAATGTGAAATGTAATGGATGCCGTCTTTGGCTTCGATTTTATCCCAGTTTTGAGAAAAACAGTTTAGTGAAAGCAGCAATAAAGCAACGTATAATAGATTTTTTACTTTCATATTTTCAGAATTACTTTTAATAAAAGTAAAAACTATTCGTTGTCGTTGGTCGGAGTGTGCAAATTAGTTATGAACACGTTGGATTGTTGAAATGTTGATTTCTTATCGGTTATTTTCCAACCACAATCGTGCATTTACAAACGCTTCAATCCACGGTGAAACTTCATCTTTTTTATCCGATGGATAATACGCCCAATTCCAAGGAAAAGTCGAACGCTCAATATGTGGCATCATAACCAAATGTCGCCCTGTTGTATCACACATCATGGCGGTGTTATAGTCAGAACCATTTGGATTCGCAGGATAACCTTCGTAGGCATATTTCGCTACAATACTATATTGATTTTCTGTTTCAGGCAAATTAAATTTCCCTTCTCCGTGTGAAACCCAAACACCAAGCGTTGTTCCTGCTAAGGTTTTCAGCATAACCGAATTATTTTCCTGAACTTTAACAGATGTAAAAATACTTTCATGCTTTTGGCTTTCATTATGCTGCATTTTTCCGTGGACTTTGTGCTCCGGATTTATTAATTCTAATTCCATGAATAACTGACATCCATTGCAAATTCCGACTGAAAGTGTGTCTTCTCTTTTGAAGAAGTTCTTCAATGTATTGTTGGCTTTTTCATTGTATTTAAATGCTCCTGCCCAACCTTTAGCTGAACCTAAAACATCCGAATTAGAGAAACCTCCAACGGCTCCAATAAACTGAATGTCTTCTAAGTTTTCTCTTCCCGAAATCAAATCGGTCATGTGAACGTCTTTCACATCAAAACCTGCCAAATACATCGCATTCGCCATTTCACGCTCGGAATTGCTTCCTTTTTCACGGATGATAGCTGCCTTCGGTCTAGGTTTAGAACTGTCTATTTCAGGTTTTTTTCCTGTAAAATGAGCTGGGAATTGATAGTGTAGTGGCTGATGGGCAAAATTCTCAAAACGTTCTAATGCCTTGCCATTCTTGCTTTGTTTCTGGTCTAGTAGGTACGAGGTTTCAAACCAATCATCTCTTAAAGACGGAATACTGAAAACAGTAAGTTCTGAATTATGGGTAACTTCAAGTGTGGCGCTTTCAACAACAGTTCCCAGTTTGAAATATTCTAATCCGCTTAGGGCGCTTTCAAAAAGAGCATCGTCTTTGGCTTGTAAAACCCAACCGATATTTTCTGCAAAAAGGATTTTTACCAAATCATTTTCAGGGAATGAATCAAACGAGATTTTTGCTCCTAAATTAACATCCGCAAAACACATTTCCAATAAGGTCGTAATCAAACCACCGCTTCCGATGTCATGACCGGCAAGGATTTGTCGGTCTTTCATTAAATCCTGAATGGTGTTAAATGCTTTTTTGAAGAAAGCAGCATCTTTTATGGTTGGTGTTTCCGAACCAATCTTATTTTGGGTTTGAGCAAATGAACTTCCACCCAATTTGAAATCGTCCTGTGACAAATTGATATAATAAATAGAACCGCCGTTTCTTTGTAAAACAGGTTCTACTACTTTAGTGATGTTTGAACAATTCCCGGCAGCAGAAATAATCACTGTTCCCGGTGCAATCACTTCATCATTCGGATATTTTTGTTTCATCGACAAAGAATCTTTTCCGGTTGGAATATTGATTCCTAATTCTATTGCAAAATCAGAACAGGCCTCAACTGCTTCGTATAAACGGGCATCTTCGCCTTCATTTTTACAAGCCCACATCCAGTTGGCTGATAGTGAAACACTTTTCAAATTCTCTTTTAATGGAGCAAAAACTATATTAGATAACGCTTCGGCAATCGCATTTCGGCTTCCTGCTTTCGGGTCAATCAAGGCTGAAATAGGAGCATGACCGATTGAAGTCGCAATTCCTTCTTTGCCATTAAAATCCAAAGCCATTACACCAACATTATTTAATGGAAGCTGTAATGGTCCGGTGCATTGTTGTTTGGCAACTCTTCCGCCTACGCAACGGTCAACTTTATTGGTCAACCAGTCTTTACAGGCAACGGCTTCCAATTTCAAAACGTCTCTTAAATAGTCCTGAATATAATTGCTGCTATAGTCTAAATCAGCATAATTTCTTTTGATGGTTTTGTCTGCCATGATGGTTTTCGGCGAACTTCCAAACATGTCTTCTAAGGCGAAATCCATTGGCTTATCACCTTTGGTTTTGCTTTCAAAAGTAAAGCGTTTATTATCGGTAACATCACCAACCTGATACATCGGTGAACGTTCTCTGTCGGCGATACGTTGTAAAGTATCGATGTCTTTTTGGCCAATCACCAATCCCATTCTTTCCTGAGATTCGTTACCAATGATTTCCTTCGCAGAAAGTGTTGGATCGCCTACAGGCAATTTGTCCAAATCAATCAGACCACCGGTTTCTTCCACCAATTCTGAAAGACAGTTCAAATGGCCACCAGCTCCGTGATCGTGAATGGAAACAATTGGATTGGTATCGCTTTCTACCAATCCGCGAATGGCATTGGCAGCACGTTTTTGCATTTCAGGATTAGAACGTTGGATGGCATTTAACTCAATTCCGGAACCAAAAGCACCGGTATCTGCTGAAGAAACTGCAGCACCGCCCATTCCGATTCTATAATTTTCTCCGCCAAGGATAACGATTTTATCTCCGGCTGTTGGTTTCTTTTTGATGGATTGGTCTAATTTTCCGTAGCCAATGCCACCAGCCTGCATAATCACTTTATCGTAGCCTAGCTTTCTGTTTGTATTTGGCTCATCCTCAAATTCGGATTCTTCCTGGTGTTCAAAGGTTAAAACTGAACCGGTAATTAGTGGTTGTCCAAATTTATTTCCGAAATCAGAAGCACCATTAGATGCTTTGATTAAAATATCCATCGGAGTTTGGTACAACCATTTTCGTTCCGGCATTCCGTTGGTTTCATACGAACGGTCAGCCTTCAAGCGAGAATAAGCAGTCATATAAACGGCAGTTCCGGCTAACGGTAACGAACCTTGTCCGCCAGCCAAACGGTCACGGATTTCTCCACCTGAACCGGTTGCGGCACCGTTAAAAGGCTCTACGGTTGTTGGGAAGTTATGTGTTTCCGCTTTTAGCGAAATAACCGAATCAAATTCTTTGGTTTCGTAAAAATCAGGTTTGTCGGCACTTTTTGGTGCAAATTGGGTAACCCTTGGACCTTTGACAAAAGCCACATTATCTTTATAAGCCGAAACAATATCATTTGGATTTTCGGCTGATGTTTTTTTAATTAATTTGAAAAGAGAAGTTTCCTTTTCCTGTCCGTCAATCACAAAAGTTCCATTGAAAATTTTGTGGCGGCAGTGCTCTGAGTTGGCTTGAGAGAAACCAAACACTTCCGAATCAGTTAATTTTCTTTTTAATTTTCCGGAAAGATTTTCCAAGTATTGCACTTCTTCATCACTTAAAGCCAAACCTTCCTGTTTGTTGTAAGCTCCAATATCATCAATTTCAAGAATTGGTTCGGGTTTGACATTGATAGTAAAAATATCCTGATTCAACTCGCTATACTTTTGCGAAAGCATTGGATCAAAATCGGTAAAATCATCCGAAACTTTTTGGAATTCTTCAATTCTGATGATACCTTCGATTCCCATGTTTTGCGTAATTTCTACTGCATTGGTGCTCCAAGGTGTAATCATAGCGGCACGTGGACCAATAAAAAAATCCGTCAGGACGGATTTTTCTATTTTATGTGCGTTAGCGAATAACCAATTAAGTTTTGAGATAGTTTCTGCCGAAAGTTCGTTTTGCGATTGTACGGCAAAAACAGTGTTACTTTCGTTTCCGAAGAAATGAATCATTGTGTTGTAGTTGTAAGTTGTTGTTGGTGCAAATTTAGGCTAAATAAATGAAACCTAAAATTGCTTTTTGAATTAATTTGATGGAAAAATAATCGAATTATATGCACCCAAATCAAAAACAGCATTTCTTGGATTTCCTAAAATATCTAAAGGAACTCCAACATCTACTCCAAATCCTTTGGCATCTGAATCTTCTCCAATAAACAGTTTGTTTTTACTAATATCCTGAAAATCTACAATTCCGTTTTTAATAATTTCGGAAGTATCATTGATAAAGGCATAATCCGGATTATTAGTGAATTGATTGTTACTGTTGTTAAATCTGATTTGACATTTACTGAACAATTTGTTGAATTGTTTACTGGTGTCTGTACTTTTATTAACGAGCAATTCCACTTGATTGGAGCCAAAAATAATACAGTTTTTGAAATCTGCTTTTGTCAAATCAAACGCCACTTGTTGGTCAGTTGTTGGGTCAGTGTAATAATTATCAACCGTTACGGCAACTTGTTTTGAACTTGACCAATTGTTGTTAAACGTACAGTGTTTGAATTCATAGCTTCCACCCAAGGTACAAGCTAATGAAGCTACTCCAGCTGTATTGATAACTATATTTTTTCCTTCGATGGTTGCCGCTCTTCCCAGCAAGCCTATATTAGAACAATCATATATTTGCGTGTTTTCAATGGTCATTGGTGTGCCAAAATTGTTTTCCACCAATAAACCTATGATAGCATTTTTGATTGTTAAATTTTTGATGCTGTGATTGGTGCTTCCTTCTCTGAGATAAACAGTTCCCCATTGTCCGGGAACATCTGAAAAAATAGGCTCTAAACGATCGCCTTCAAAAATAACTTCGTTTTCCAAAGCCTCAGTTGTTGATGTTGAACCCGTAATGTGTAAAGTTCCGCCATCCTGAACAACCAAACCGGAATCAGCATGGAAATGGACTCTGGCGCCACCAGGTATCGTTAATGTTTCCCCGCTGGGCACACTGGCATAACCGTAGACGACATAGGGTTTATCAGTACGAAAAGTATATTCGTCACCATTATCCGGATGATTGTGGTTTAGATTTCTTCCATTGGTTTCCAATACAGTTCCGTCTTCATTAAAACCAATCGGAATGGATTCAGTTATCCCGTTTTGTTTATTCGGAAAAATAAAATAAGCGTCCTGAATTAGTGTAACCAATTCTACTTTCTGCAAATTAGCACCGCTGTCAAATTCTATCTGGTCTGTATAAAGGAAATCAGAAGGGTTGGCATCGCCAATTCCCGCTGTAGTTTCTATGAAAATATACATGCTGTCTTTTGCCAACAATTCGACATCATGGAAAACCCTGTTTTCATCGCCGGTCATTCCGTCAACCGTAATTCTGTATTTTGTTCCAACGCCTTTGGCTAACCTGATTGTTGGGATTTTGATGTCTTTGCTACTTTTGTTATAGACTTTCAAAGTGTAAGTACTTGAACCAATATTGGTAAAAACAGTGTCTAAATAAATAGTGTCTCTTGAAAAAACCAAATCGCCTGTACTTGGTTCAAAAACAAAGTCCTGACGACATGAACTAACGGTAACAGCTAAACCAACAAAGAAAAGTATAATGAGTTTACGCATCTGCAATATGAATTTTGGTAAATGTAAGTATTAATTTGAAAATTTAAAAATCATATCATTTATAACGTCAAAAATTCAGTTTTATTGTCATTGTAAGCAATTCAGCATCGTTTGGTTTTTAGATTCTTGTAAATAAGTATTATTTTTACAAAAAAAAGCTATGTCATTCGATAAAGATAAAATCCTCCAGCTTTGTAACGATTGGTCCAAAAACACTTTGATGGAAACTTTAGAAATAGAGTATATCGATGCCGGAGAAGATTTCTTAACCGCAAAAATGCCTGTCAATTCCAGAGTGCACCAACCAATGGGATTGCTTCATGGTGGCGCAACAGTGGCTTTAGCAGAAAGTGTTGGAAGCGCTGCTTCGATGCTGTTTATCAATCCTGAAAAACAAGAAGCCCGCGGCATTGAAATTTCAGCAAATCATTTAAAAAGTAAACGGGAAGGAACTGTTTTTTGTACGGCAAAAATTATTCATCAGGGAAGAAGCATTCATCTCTGGGAAATAAAAATAACCGATGAAGAAGGGAAATTGATTTCGCTTTGCAAACTGTCTAACATGATTTTATCACGAAGATAATGACGGATTTATTCATAAAAGTCAAAACTCACCAAGGGCAGAATCTACCGTTTGTATTGTTCTGCAAACCGGATTCTGATAAGGTTGTCGGTGTGTTTCAGAAGAACGACCATATTTACTTTTTGGACACTTTCGAGGAAAAAGGCTTTGCTTTTGCTTCGTTTGATGCTGAAGATGTGCCATTTATTCCATTGGAACATTCAGATGTGTATGTTGAAACAGTGCATAGCAAGAATTATTATTTTGAGCCTAAAATACAGAATGCAGGCAGTAATGTCGGAAAGGATTTCTTTGAGGAGTTGGTTGCAAAAGGTGTAGAAGCCATAAATAACAAACAATTTGTTAAAGTCGTCCTATCGAGAAAAGAAGAAGTAGCTGTTCCTGATTTTGACATCCAGGCAACCTTGCGTAAAATGATTTATCAGTATCCTGGTGCATTTAAATACTGTTTTTCACATCCAAAAATTGGTACGTGGCTTGGCGCAACTCCGGAACAGTTTCTGAATACCAATGGCAATGCTTTAAAAACAGTGGCACTTGCCGGAACTCAGTTGGCAACAAGTTCTAAAAATATCATTTGGAAGGACAAAGAAAAAAAAGAGCAGCAGTTGGTAACAGATTTCATCGTAGACAGTTTGGAAGATTTGGCGAAAGAAGTTACAATTTCAAGCCCTTATTCAGTTAAAGCCGGAAATTTGTGGCATATCAAAACGGATATTTTAGCCAGATTAAAATCGAAGAAATCATTAAAAAAAATCATATTGGCATTGCATCCAACTTCGGCGGTTTGCGGATTGCCAAAACAAGCGGCAAAGGAATTCATACTTGAAAATGAAGGTTATAATCGGGAATATTATTCGGGATTTTTGGGTGAGTTGAATATTGATTTCGTTACGTTCAGAACGCTGCAAACCGATTTGTTTGTCAATTTGAGATGTATGAAAATAATAAAAAACAAAGCGCAGCTATTCATTGGCTGTGGGATTACCAAACATAGTATTCCTGTGGATGAATATATTGAGACAGTCAATAAGTCAATGACGATGAAAAAGATTATTCAATAAATCGTATTTTTAAAACTAAATTATACTAAAATGAAACTAGATATATTGGCATTTGGCGCGCATCCGGATGATGTGGAATTGGGTTGCAGCGGAACAATAGCCAAAGAAATTTCGTTGGGAAAAAAGGTCGGCATTATCGATTTAACCCGTGGCGAATTGGGCACACGCGGTTCGGTTGAAATTAGGGATTCCGAATCGGCGCTTGCTGCTGATATTTTAGGAATTGCTGTTCGCGAAAACCTGAATATGCGTGATGGTTTTTTTGTAAACGATGAAGCGCATCAACTTCAAATCATAAAAATGATTCGGAAATATCAGCCGGAAATTGTGCTTTGCAACGCTATTCACGACCGACATATAGATCATGGTAAAGGAAGTAAACTTGTTTCGGATGCCTGTTTTCTTTCGGGTTTGCGACGAATTGAAACAACTCTTGATGGAAAAAAACAGGAAGCCTGGCGGCCAAAAGTGATCTATCACTATATTCAATGGGAAAACTTAAAACCTGATTTTGTGGTTGATATTACTGGATTTACAGATAAAAAGGAAGCTTCGATTTTGGCGTATGCCTCACAGTTTTATTCTGAAAATTCGAATGAACCTGTAACGCCAATTGCCACTAAAAACTTCCTGGAAAGCATCCATTATCGCTCGCAGGATTTTGGACGATTAGTGGGCGTAGAACACGCTGAAGGTTTCACGGTTGAAAGATATTTGGCTGTCAATAGCTTAAGCGATTTAAAGTAACTTTTTAATTTTTTTTCTTGACAAAAGAAAAGAATTATATATATTTGCACTCGTTAAAAATGGTGGTTGTAGCTCAGCTGGTTAGAGTATTGGTTTGTGGTGCCGAGGGTCGCCGGTTCGAACCCGGTCAGCCACCCTTAAGTAAAAAGTCCTGATGATTCAGGACTTTTTTTTGTTTTGTATTATTTGCTTTCCGCTTTATCTACTATTAATTTATCTTTTCGATTAGCAATTTCCCAAGCAATCGCAAAAGCATATTTGGTTCTTGTAGTTAAGGCATCAAATTCTATTTTGCTTACGTCGTCAGTAGGTTTGTGGTAATCAGCATGTTCTCCGCTATAAAGAAAAACTACCGGAATTCCGTTTTTGGCAAAATTATAATGGTCCGAACGGTAATAATAGCGGTTTGGGTCGCTTTTATCATTGTATTTATAATCAATGGTTAAGAAGTTGTTTTTCTTATTCATCTCTTCACATACATTGTATAAATCTGTTGACAGATAATCAGAACCAATCAAATAGACATAATTGCTACTGTTTTCATGAAACGGATCGCGTCGTCCAATCATATCAATATTAACATCGGCAACAGTATTGACTAAAGGGAATATTGGATTTTGGGTATAATAACGCGAACCGTGCAAACCGTGTTCTTCACCCGTAACGTGTAAAATTAAGATGGAGCGTTTTGGTCCGTGGCCTTCATTTTTAGCTTTTTGAAAAGCAGCCGCAATTTCCATAATGGCAACCGTTCCCGAACCATCATCATCTGCTCCGTTATTAATTTGACCATCTTTTATTCCAATATGGTCATAATGCGCAGAAACAACCACAATTTCTTCGGGCTTTTCTGAACCTTCAATATAAGCCCAAATATTTTCTGAATCAGGAAGATTTTTGTTGCGTCTTGCATTTAAAAAAGCTGCCGGAATATGTTGGTAATAATCGGTGGTTCCTTTTGGGAAACCAACGCCATTTTTTTTGTAGAAATCAATGATATAACGACCCGCTTTTTTCTGGCCTTCGCTACCCGTATCGCGGCCTTCCATTTCATCGGAAGCTATGATTTCGAGATTTTGCTTTAAGCTTTCTCTGGAAATAACATCAAGATAATTATTTTTGGAATGGTTAACGGGCTTTACCGCAGCAACATCTTTCTGGCTTGAACAATTTATAAATAGAAATATAAAAAGTAATAATAGGATTGGTTTTTTCATGTTGGTTTTTAATGGATATTGATAAAAGTATATACGATAAATACTAAAAGTAAGATGATGATTAAAATAACATTGATGAACAACAAAGCAATGCTTTTAAGGAATGAAATCACTCTGGTTTCGCCATAAAAACGATGATGTGCCGGGAAGAAATAATAGAATAACCAGATAAAAGCAACAGCTTGTCCAAAACCGGAAATGAAACTGGTCAACGCATTTTCGACAAAGCAGTTCATTATTTTATTGAAGAAGAATATCAGCAATATAGTAAGCAACAGAAACGAAAAATAATGCAGCGTGAAAATGCCATGATCAAAATAATACCAACGTTTTTTACCATGAAAAAGCCAAAGTAACAATGCAAATAGTGGCATATAGATAAATAACACTTTTGGAATGTTGCGTTGTGATTCTTCCAAAAATTTCTCTATCATTTCTTGTTTGGTGTTTTTGGCTAATACCATCAATGATTTCTTGACAATAGAATATTCGAAATCCGTTAGTTTATCTTCGGCCGGACCATACTTTTGTAATGAATCCAACTCTCTGACGTTTTTGTAACCAAAATTCAGAATCCCTTGGTTTTGTTGCTCATTCGTAAGATGATTATTTTTTTGAGCTTCTTCGTCGGCTTTTAAAATATCGGAAAGTTTTACTTTTTTGGCTGTAATAACACTGTCTCTAACAACACCGTTTTTGTCTTTTATGGGTACAGTTGTCGTTTGATCTGAGTTGACCAAATTATCAGGATTAGTTGGAAATATTGCAATCAGAAAGAAGGTCACAAAACTGATGAAAATATACAATCTAACTGGTGCCAAATAGGAAAGACGTTTGCCCGAAAGATATTCTTTGGTAAGCGAAGCAGGTTTAAGCAATAAGTTTTTTATGGTTTTCCAAAAAGCATTTTCATAATGCGTTAAATCTTCAAAAAAATGGACAAATAAATGATGAAAAGTTTTTCGTGTATCGGTGTTCTCCTGTCCGCAATTGGGACAAAATCTATTTTCTACAACATAATTACAATTGAGGCAGGTTTTGTCTTTTCTTAATGGACTTTTGGACATAGGAAATAGTTATAAATCAAAATGTAAATCTATTAAAATTATTTCTATTTTTGAGACACAAAACATAAAACCATGCAATCAAAAGCTACAACTCCTGAACAATATTTAGCTGAATTACCGGAAGACAGAAAAGAAGCGATGCTAAAACTTCGCTCTGCTATTAAGGACAATTTGCCTGAGGGCTTTAAAGAAGGTATGGGTTATGGTATGCTTTGCTATTCGGTGCCACACAGTATTTATCCCAACGGTTATCATTGTTCACCAAATTTACCGCTACCTTTTATTAGCGTGGCTTCACAGAAGAACTTTATTGCAGTATATCACATGGGAATTTATAGCGACAAAAATTTGTTGGATTGGTTTGTTGCCGAATATCCAAAACATGCTAAAACAAAACTCGATATGGGAAAGAGTTGTCTCCGATTTAAAAAAGTTGATGATATTCCTTTTGAATTTATTGGTGAGTTGGCCACGAAGATGTCAGTAGAAGACTGGATTGCAACTTATGAAAAAGCATTGAAAAGATAAATGATTGAAATTAAAAATAATACCGACGAAAATTTTGCCGATATTAGAGCTATTGCAGCTGAAGTTTGGCCAATAGCTTATGGCGCAATTTTAAGTCAGGAACAGTTGGATTATATGATGGAAATGATGTACAGCATTTCATCATTACAAAAGCAAGTCAACGAAAATGGAAATCGTTTTATATTGGCAACAGAGAATAACATTCCTGTTGGTTTTGCTGGCTATGAATTCAATTACAATAAAAAACCTGAAACAAAAATTCATAAAATCTATGTTTTGTCCAATCAGCAAGGGAAAGGCATTGGAAAAGAACTCATAGATTTTATTGTGAATAAAGCCAAAGAACGTCATCAAAAAGCACTGATTTTGAATGTGAATAAGAATAATGTTGCCATTCGGTTTTACGAAAGGATTGGTTTTTCCATTACCAAAGAAGAAGTCATAGACATTGGCAGTGGTTATGTAATGGACGATTATGTGATGGAAAAATCAATTTAAAAGCAATCAATGAAGTTTCTAAAAAAAATAAACAGCAAAGCAAAATCCGATGCCAATACAGGTTTTGGAACAAATGCTTCCAGTTATGGTGGCCGATTTATCACTAAAAATGGTAATGCCAATGTGAAAAAATCGGGGATTGGTCTTTTTGAAAGTATCAGTTGGTATCACACAATGCTTAATCTTCCAAGATGGAAGTTCTTGTTCATTATTGTTATATTTTATTTTTTTGTCAATTTTATTTTTGCCAGTTTGTATTATGCGGTTGGTGTTGAACATTTAAACGGAGTTACAGCCACCACCGCTTTGGATAAATTTGGCCAGGCTTTTTTCTTTAGTATCCAAACTTTTACAACAGTTGGTTATGGACATGTTAGTCCAATTGGTTTTACAACCAGTTTTGTAGCAGCCGTTGAAGCTTTATTTGGATTGTTGAGTTTTGCTATCGCTACAGGTTTGTTTTACGGGAGATTTAGCAAACCTAAAGCACATATTAAATTTTCAGAAAACGCTTTGATTGCACCTTATAAAGACGGAACGGCTTTGATGCTTAGGTTATCACCATTTAAAAACACTAATTTGACTGATGCTGAAGCCAAAGTAACACTTGGAATGAAACTGGATGAAAAAGGTGTTTTGGTAAATAAGTTCTATACTTTGGATTTAGAATTATCAAAAATAAATGCCCTGAATTTGAGTTGGACATTGGTGCACCCAATAACAGAAAACAGTCCGTTATATAATTTGACCAAAGAAGATTACGAAAACATTGCCGGTGAATTTCTCGTGTTCCTTAAGGTTTTTGATGATATGTTTAGTACGACAGTAGTAAAACGAGCGTCTTATTCGTTTGATGAGATTGTTTTTGGTGCCAAATTTTTACCGATGTTTTCACGAAGCGATAATCAGAACAAAACGGTTCTTCATATAGATAAGCTCAACTTGTATGAAAAAATAAAGCTGTAAAATAATTTACAGCTTCTTTTTTTATTTTAGAGTAGCATCTAATTTTACTGCTACTTTCTTGGAGACTTTCTTGCTGACAACACTTGGGATTTCAATACCGTAGTCATCAGTATTCAGGCTAAAATCAGAATCAATCTCAATACCATTGCTTGATTTTTTTATGTTTGCCGTAATGGTAATGTCTTTTGATTTTCCGTGCATTTCCATTTTTCCTTTTATGGAATAGGCTTTCGCAGTTTCGGTAAGTTTTGAAACATCAAAGTTGTCAATTTTACCTTTGAAAGTCGCTTTTGGATACGAATCGCTTTCCATATAATTTTCGTTGAAGTGTTCTTCCATCAATGCTACTTTGAAGCGAAACCCTTTTATTAATACAAGGCTGGCAATTTCTCCGCTACTTGGATTTAACACCAAAGTTGCAGATTCATTTTTTGCTTTTACTTCTTCAAAAGCCGGAACAGAAGCTTCAAAGGTTACTTTAGCTGTTTTTGTAATCATCTTGGTTTGTGCAAAACTGCTCAAACTGATTGCCATAAGAAGGCATGCTAATTTCTTTTTCATATTTTATATTTTATTCTGGCAATCCGTTTTCTGCCCATTCGAAAATTTGATCAATTTTTGCCTGTGGTAATCTTGTACCGCCATTTGGCATCATTCCCGTCGAACCTTGCGGTCTTGATATTCTATCTAATAAACCTCTTGTTTGAACCGCATTCTTAACAAATTCGTATGTAGTTAAAGACATAGGCGCACCATTTACGGGAACAGTGGCGTGACATGGAATACAGTTGTTGTCAATAATTGATTTTACGGTATTGGTATAGGTCACTTCGTCAAATTGGTTTATGTCAATTAAATCGGAACTTGAATCGTTCGTGCAGCCTACGACAAAAACAATACCAAAGCAAAGTAGCAGTGGAAAATATAATATCTTTTTCATTCTAGTTTTTTTTAAGTAGTATTTTTAAGTAAATTTACGTAATTATCTGTTAAGCAGTTTAAATTAATTTTCGATTATGAGAAAAAAGTTATTTTATATTTCACTCTTATTAATTGTAGTGATTTTTGGAGTCTATAAATACGTTTATAAGAGTCACAGAGACATAGCGTCAGAAGATGCGATCTTTACTAAAACCGTGTCCGAAGTCTTTCAGGCATTTACTGCTAATGATAGTTTGGCAAACAAAACTTATTTAGATAAGACAATTTCTGTAAAAGGTAAAATAACTAATATTGATTTAACCAATAAAATTATTACGGTTGACGAAAAGCTTTCAGCCCGATTTTCAGATAAGATTCCGGATAATATAAAGCTGCAGGATTCGATAACTTTAAAAGGAAGATTAATAGGTTTTGACGATTTATTAGAAGAAATACAAATGGATCAATGCACTATTGAATAAATTATTTATAACAAAATACAAAAAAAAACATTCTATGAAAAAGATTATTTTATTGCTATTATTGCCAATTACCATGGTTGCACAGGAAGATTTACTTAGTGGTGTAGACTCGACGAGAACTCAAAAAGTAAAAGTTGAAGCAGCCTTTAAAGCATTAAAAATTGTAAATATTGAGTCAACAAAACTAGCCGCCAAAGGCGATTTTTATTTTATTGTGGCACATAGATTTGGCTCTTTAAAAGATGGATTTGAAGGTGCATACGGACTCGATAGTGCGGTGACTCAATTGAAATTTCTTTATGGAGTTACCGATTGGTTTACGGTTAGTGGTGCAAGAAGTGAATTGGCTTATGATTTTTCAGGTAAATTTTTGTTGCAATCTCAGGAGACAAATGGTTTCCCGGTTGCTATTGTAGGTTTTACCAGTTTGGGATTTAACAATACATTGAAAGAAAACAATTATCCGGAAATGAAATTTGAAAACAGACTGATTTACGTGGCACAACTATTGGTTTCCAGAAAAATCAATAAAAATTTATCGTTAGAATTGGCTCCAACTTTCTTTCATGAAAATTTTGTGATTGATGATAACCAGGATAATAGCCAATATGCCATTGGAGTAGGAGGAAGATATAAATTTGCAAAACGCTGGTCTGTTAATGTTGATTATGCGGCTCATTTAAACCGATCAAGTACTTCACCATTTAAAGATCCGCTTTCTATTGGAGTTGATTTAGATACAGGCGGTCACGTTTTTCAAATGCATTTCAGTAGTTCACAAGGAATGCATGAAGCAGGATTTTTGGGTAATACAACAGGAGATTGGGGAAAAGGAGATATTTTCTTTGGGTTTAATCTCTTGAGAGTTTTTTAAAAAAGTACATTTTAGCCATAAAAAAAGTCCCGAATTCGGGACTTTTTTATTTAATCATATTATTACTCTTTAATAAATTTTTGAGCATAGCTTCTGTTATCTGTGTCAGAAATGGATAAGATGTAAGTACCTGTTGCTAATTTCTCAACATTTACAGGTTGACCTAAATCATCAATTTTCAGCACTTCTTTACCGCTTAAATCAAACACTGATGCAGATTTAAGAGTAACGCTTTGATTGGCTTTTAATTGGATGTTAACCACATTTTTTGCAGGATTTGGGAAAACAGAGAAAACAGTATTGTTAAATGAATTAACACCTAAGGTTGCTCCTTCTACTACATGTAAAGTTTGGTTTGGAGATACGTTGTTGTAAGTATCAACAAGTCCGTTAGGCCATCTTACGATTACCTGACTAATAGTTGTAGCCTGGCCAATACCAAAATGAGCATTTAATGAACTCATATATTTAAATCCTTCTCCACTTCTAATGTCTCTGACTTGTTTGCCCCACGCGCCATATATTTCAACTCGGGCTCCAATTCCGTTTTTATTAGTTTGAATTCCTTGCAGAGACACTTTTATCCATTTATTTGTATTTGGAACTGCATAACGAATAGTGTTTCCGTTTTGAATATCAAGAAAACCATCATTGTTTAGATCGCCAATGGCACCAACACCAATTCCTGAATAAGTAAAACCTACAAAAGTGCTGTTATGCTGATTAAACATAATTTTATTTCCGCCACCTAAAACATCAAGAAAACCATCATTGTCAAAATCATAAGCGATATTATCAATATTCGTCGATGCATTGGTGTCCCAACCTGAACCGGCAGTTATATTAGTAAATGGTTGAAGAGTATTTGTTGCGTCAACATTATTTCTGAAATATTTATGTGAACCTGAACTTGCAGTTATAATTACATCCATATCACCATCGTTATCAAAGTCACCAATAGCTGACGACCAGGTTTGAATAGGAGTAACATTTATTTGTGCAAATGCAGAAACATCAGTATAAACTCCGCCACCATCATTTCTGTGTAATTCGCAAGGTGGTCCTGAACATTTTGAAACAAAAACATCTGTATCTCCGTCGTTGTCAAAATCAGTAAATAAAGTTGCATAATTACCACCGATAGTACCAAAGTTCATAGCACCAGGTGTCGTGTTAGATTGATAAAAAGTCAAACTATTTGTTAATCCACCGCCATTTAAATAATAACAATTTGGTGCAATATCATGGCATGAAAAAATATCAAGATTACCATCGTTATTTAAATCGGCAAAATTTGTTCTTTGACAGAAAATATAATCACCAGGAGTTACATTTGTATAACCCGATCCATTTGATTTCCATAGCGAAAGTCCATTCCCGCTACCTAAAATCACATCATTTTTACCGTCTTTATTAAAGTCGCCGGCAGCCATACTCCATCCGGGCATAAAGCTTGTTCCGGTGATTGGATAATCAGTAACTGTAAATGTACCCCCAGCACCTTGAGTGTGTACTCTTAAATTATTATTACTCACACCAACGATATCATCCAGATAATCGCCATTCATATCAACTACACACAAATTGAATCCGCTATTTATTGTAGCAATATTTTGTGATGTATAAGTTATTGGTGGTGTAGGTAGCACAATAACAGGAGTTTCTGTCAGCTGAAAAGTAAAACCACCTGAATTCCATTTGTTATCAAAGGCAATGTAATAAGTTGTGCCTGCAGTTACGTTAAATGTTGCTGTAGATAAAAATCCATTTCCAATTATACCACCGTCATCATCTCCTGAGAAACAAACTAAAGCAGCACATGTTCCGGTGTAAACATGAAACCTGGTATCACCACCGGAATTAATAGCTATATCTGTAGTAATTGTAGTTGTGCGATCTTGGGTTGGTGTGTACACATACCATTCTCCGGCTGTAGCTCCGGTGCCATTATCAGCACAAATTGGGCTTGGAACCTGAGTTCCATTTACAGCGCTCACAACATAAGTACCTGCAGTAATCGTAACTGCAGTGGCACAAGTATCTTGTGCGTTTGATAATTGCGCAAGAAAGAGGAATGCAATGATTAAGGTAATTTTCTTCATTTTTTTGATTTTTAGTTTTATTATTTTTTTTAGTTTATGGACAAGGTGATAGTGAATTAATCCACTGTTCTATAAATGACACTGCTTCTTCGTGTATAATCGTTCTTCCATGTAAAGGCATTCTAAAAGATTCATCAGTGGTGTTTATTCTATAATAGAGCATAGATCTGTTTATATTTCCTGGCGCTACAATTTTGGTTAAAGCAGGCGCAAAACTATAATCTTCTGTGTCAACACAAACTCCCATATTTGTTAAACCATTTGCGCCACCAGTTTCGCTGTAAGGGAAACGCATTGGTCTATAATCACAGTGTCTGTCAATAGCATGACAATGAGAACAATTACTGTCAAAATAAGAGCGGACTCTTGATTCCAGGGGTTTTGAACTGTCATTGTAGTTGATTACCGTATTAGCTGAGTTTGGGAATGTAAAGTTATTTTCAAGAAACCCACTCTCAATCCATTTGGTAAGTTGATTTTTTGTTTCGGTATTGTAAGTATAATTAAAATTAAGGTTTTGAGGTTTGATGCCAATAGGGATATAAGTGTCTATCACAGTAGTTCCTATAACTTCTTTGTTTTTGTGACAAATCATGCATTGTACCTGAGTTGGGATTCTGTAATTAGTGTTTCTGATTATATTATTTTCATCTTTCCAGGAGATGTCGGTGTAACTACCGGCTAAATCAAAATAGGCTTCAGTCTGGTCGGCATTCCAAACGTAATCCGCAAAAATCCATCCTGTTGCTTTTCTAATCATGACACGTGTTTCAATAATTCGTGTTGTGTTATCGGGTTGCACATTATCGTAATAAAATGTTTTTATTAAAGCGGCACCAACCGGTAACTCTAAAACTTTGTTGTCGGATACAAAAGTTGCTTTTGTTCCTTGAGGCATCCAAACAAATCTTTTTTTATGAGCATAATCTGAGAAAAGAGAACTTGCAGGTTCATATGGTATAACATTCAATGAAGGGATTTGATTTTTCATTTCGCCTTCAAAAAACTTATAGTCCGATAATTTTGGATAAGGGACTAATGTCAAATCAACTACAACAGGAGAAACCGGCGTATAAACGTCTTCTTTATCAGAACATGCACTAAGAACAATAATCAATAAAAATAGTGTAATTGATAAAATGTAATATTTTCTCATAGATTTTTAAATGCAAGCCAAATATAATAATTATTTCATAATTTGCTAAAAATTAATAGATTATATGCTGGCTAAATCGCTATTTTTTTGATTAAATATGAAAAGTAATCATAAAAAAATGCGTCCTAAAATTGGAACGCATTTTTTTAAAACTATAATTGAAGCGTGTTATTCCTTAATGAATTTTTGAGGATAACTTCTGCCGGCTGTATCTGAAATAGATAAAATATAAGTTCCGGTTGCTAATTTCTCAACATTAATTGGTTGATTTACATCATTAGTTGAAAGCACTACTTTTCCGGTTAAATCATAAACTAAAGCTGATTTAAGTGTCACATTTGAATTGTCCTGCAAGTGAATATTCACCACATTTTTTGCAGGATTTGGATAAATTGAGAATACACCATTGTTGAAAGAATTAACTGCCAATGTCGAACCTTCAACTACCAAAAGACTTTGATTTGGATTTACACTGTTGATAGTATCAATAATTCCGGAAGGCCATTTTATAACTACCTGATCAATAGTTGTAGCTTGTCCAATTCCAAAATGAGCAACTATGGTACTCATGTTTTGGAAACCAGTACCACTTTGTACATATCTGATTTGTTGTCCCCATGAACCATAAATTTCAACTCTGGCTCCAATTCCGTTTCTGTTACTTTGAATTCCCTGTAAATTAACATTTAGCCATTTATTAGTATTACCATTGTTAAATAATACATTAGTACCGTTTTGAATGTCTAAAAATCCATCATTATTTAAATCACCAATTGGTCTGTCGTAGGAAGATAAATTGTATGCATTTGGATTTGGTGTAAAGTGAAAATTACCATCGCCAAACATAATGTTATTACCAGATCCCAATACATCTAAATTCCCATCATTATCAAAATCCTGAGCTACATGTTCTCTTCCTAAAAAATAGAATGTATCATAACCGGAACCGGCAGTTACGCTTGTAAATGTTCCGTCTCCATTATTTCTTTTTACGTTGGAATATCCATTTGATGATGAGTTTACACCAACAAGAACATCGACCCAGCCATCATTATTAAAATCGCCACAAGCTCCAGACCATGTTTGTTCAGGGTTTGCCATGTTTGCTGCTGTAGCTACATTGGTATAGGTTCCATCACCATTGTTTCTATGCAATTGATCAATATTCCCTCCAACGCCGGAACCACCTTGACCACATTTTGCTAAATACATATCGATATCACCATCATTATCATAATCAAACCAATTGGAAGCATAATTTCCACCAGTGGCAAAGTCACCAATTCCACCCTGAATATGATTCAAATTAGTTCCGTCGTTAATATAATATCGGTTTGGAGCATTATCATCACAGGCAAAAGCATCTAGTTTTCCGTCATTATTTATATCTACAAAGTTTGTTCTTTGTACCAAATAATTTTGTGTTTTTCTGTCTGTGGTATATGCTGTCCCATCGCTATTAGCTTTTAAAAATGCAACACCACTTCCGGAACCATAAACTAAATCGTTGAATCCATTATTATCATAATCGCCAGCGGCAATACTCCATGTCGGTAAAACAGTTGTATTAGGAACAGTATAAGTCGTTGAAGTAAAAGTACCACCAGTTTGCTGATAGCTAATTACTAATTGCGTTGTAGAAACAGGAGAAACAATATCATCCAGATAATCTCCATTCATATCCGCAATGCAATTGTAAGAGTTGCCGGCTATACCTGAAACAGCCTGAGTTGTAAATGATAATCTATCAGGACCGGGAGCTGATCCTTCCATAACTGAAAAATCAAAAGTAGACGAACTGTATTTATTGTCAAAAGCAATGGTATAGGTTGTTCCTGTTGTTGCCTGAAAAGTTATTTGCGAAGAGTTAGTCCCATTATAGTCATCATTTGAGCCAACACAAACTAATGCGCTACAATCTCCTGAATATATTATTAAACGGGTATCCTTGTTGTTGTTTTGAGGTAAAAAAGTAGAAACAACTACATACATGTTTTGTGTAGCAGTAAACTTGTACCATTTACCTTTAGCCGCGGTTCCATTTCCTAAACCGCACAACATAGTAGGCGCAACACCGTTTTCACTTGTAAATGCTGGTGCTGTTGTAGTAGAGTTTAAATCAACGTTTAGCGCAGTTGCACAACTTGTCTGAGCTACAGCGAATGATAAGCTAAAAAACAAAACAATAACAGAGGTAATTTTTTTCATAATATGCTTTTTGTTAAATAATTTTTATTCTAAATATTAGTTACATCTTTGGGTTAGTGATGAAATATATTGTTCTAAAAGGGCAACACCTTCATCATGAACAATAGTTCTTCCTAACAAAGGCATTCTTTCACTTTCATCATTTGAACTTAATCGATAATGCATAATCGATTTGCTAAAGTTTCCGGGAGTAATTACTTTTTGTAAAGTCGGACTTATCTCTTCATCAGCTACTAAACAAATACCAATATTAGAATCAACATTTGTTTGACCAAAAGGCAATCGAATAGGTCTATAATAGCAACGAGCTTCATCCTGATGGCAATGTGCGCAGTTTGCATCTAAATAAGAGCGCAGTCTTAAATCTAATGGTTGCGTTGTATCATGATAATCTACAGCAGAAACAATAGAAGAAGGATAGCTGTCTAAATAACCTTCTTCAACTAATTTTTGTAAAATCTTCTTACTTCTATTACCGTAGATGTGATTGTGATTTAAATTTTGTGGTTTAACGCCAATTGGTGTTTCGATTTCGTTAATTTTATGACAGGCAAAACACTCAGAATCCGATGGTATTCTGTAGTCTGTTGTAACTATTTCACCGCTAGGTTTTGCAAAAGTTATATTCTTGGTGCTTCCATTAGTAAAATCTATACCTGCTACTAAATCGGCATCGGTCTGCTCATCATTCCATAAATATTCATAAAATTTCCAGCCATCGGCTTTTCTGATCATTAATCGGGTTTCGATTATTTTTGTAAGGTTTCCTGGTTGAATTGTAGTGTAATAAAAAGTCTTTATCAAAACAGTTCCAACCGGAAAATTCAGAATTTTATTGTCAGCAACATAAGTCGCGGTAACACCTTTCGGCATCCATATAAATCTCTTTTTTGAAGCGTAATCCGTAAAAAGTGCACTGGCTGGTTCATACGCAACCACATTCAACGAAGGGATTTGATCCTTCATTTCACCTTCAAAAAACTTATAATCGGACAGTTTTGGATAAGGAACTAAAGTTAAGTCAACTGTAACTGGGGAAACCGGAATGTACTCGTCATCATTGTCAGAACAAGAAATAAAAATGATAAACGTTAAAAGTACCGCAATGGATAGAAAGTAATATTTTTTCATAGATTTTTAAAATGCAGACCAAATATAATAATTATTTAACAACCTTCTGAAAATTAACAAAAATTCTAAAAAATGAAATCGGTTTATTCACAATTTGATAAAAATTGCGCATCTCAATTTTCTACAATTCTTCTTCCTTATTGGCTCTTTGTAAAATATTTTCGGGTAACGCTTTTTTGGCTTTTGCCCCCATTTTCTTTAGGTTTTCAACTCGATTGATTAGATTTCCGCTACCATCAACAAGCTTACTCATGGCATTGTCATATTCTGTTTTGGAGTCTTTTATTTTATTCCCAACCTTAACCAGGTCAGCTACAAAACCTTCAAATTTGTCGTACAAAGCTCCGGCTTGTCGCGCAATTTCCAACGCGTTTTCCTGTTGCTTTTGATTCGTCCACATGCTGTCAATAGTTCGCAATGTTGCCAATAAAGTTGATGGCGTAACAATCACAATATTTTTTTCAAAAGCTTTGTTGTAAAGCGAAGTGTCTTCATTCAGTGCCAAAGCAAAAGCGGATTCGATTGGAATAAAAAGCAACACAAAATCAGGGCTTTCCATTTGATATAAATCCTGATAATTCTTCTCGCTCAATTGGTCAACATGACGTTTGATTGCTATCACATGCTCTTTTAAATGCTGCGCTTTTTCAGCATCGTCTTCTTCGTTGATATAACGTTCATAAGCTGTCAATGTAACTTTCGAATCGACTACCATTTTCTTGCCGTCTGGTAAATTAATCACCACATCAGGAAAAACACGATTGCCGTCATCGGTTACAAAACTTTGCTGTACTTCATATTCGCGCCCTTTTTCCAAACCTGATTTTTCTAATACACGTTCCAAAATCAATTCGCCCCAATTGCCCTGCATTTTGCTATCACCTTTCAATGCTTTGGTTAGGTTTAAAGTCTCTTTGCTCATCTGCTCGTTCATTTCGCGCAAGCCTAATATTTGTTGACGTAATGCAGCATGATAATCAATGCTTTCTTTGTGTGTGTCTTCGACTTTCTTTTCAAAAAGCTGAATTTTATCCTGCAACGGTGTCAGGATGTTTTTGAGGTTTTCTTTGTTTTGTTCGGTGAATTTATTGGTTTTTTCTTCAAGGATTTTATTGGCTAGATTTTCGAATTCTTTGGTAAATTTCTCCTGAAGTTTTTCTACTTCTTCCTTTTGTTCTTTGTTGCGTTCCCAAAGATTTTCAAAATCAGTTTCTTTTTTGGATAACTGAATCGCCAATGATTCTTTTTCTGCCCGAATAGTTTCCCGTTCCTGAACCGTTTGATTTAATTGTAATTTGAATTGTTCAATTTGCTGCAGCAAACCGTTTAATTTTTCTTCCAAAGACGCTTTGTCCAATTTTGAATTGGCTGCTAAAAGTGTTTTTCCGATATAAATTCCGATGAATAAGGCAATGACAAAGGCGAAGATGATATATAAAGAAGCTGACATTATAAGATTATGTTTTTTGTAAAAATAAGCATTAAATTGAAATTGACTATTTCAAAAATGTATTTTTGTTGCAAATAAAAACCATGCATCGTCATTTCCTAATTCATAAACCTCACGGCTATTTAAGTCAATTCATTTATGAAAAAAAACGCCCTAAAAGGTTGCTTGGCGAATTGTATAATTTCCCCGAAGGAACCATGGCAATTGGCCGATTGGATGAGGATTCCGAAGGATTACTTTTGCTAACCACTGACGGAATGATGAGCGAAATCGTGCGAAGCAAAACCGTCGAAAAAGAATATTACGCACAAGTTGACGGAATTATAAATAAAGAAGCTGTTGCCCAAATTAAAAGAGGTGTCGAAATTGGTTTCAAAGGCATTCGATACACCACCAAAGAATGTGATGCTAAAATCATAACACAACTTCCGGATAGCATTGGCGAAGGAAGAAGAATTCGGGATGAACGTCATGGCCCAACGAGTTGGGTTTCGATAACGTTGACCGAAGGTAAATTCCGCCAGGTGCGAAAAATGACTGCGGCAGTTGGATTTCCAACACTTCGATTGGTCAGAATCCGCGTAGGTCACCTACATTTGCAAAACCTAAAAGCAGGAGAAGTTCTTGAAGTAGAAAGTTTTTTCCCGAATAACCCAATAACCGAATAACCAAATGCTCAACATCGTTTTAGTAGAACCCGAAATCCCAAACAACACTGGAAACATTGGACGATTGTCTGTTGGAACTGAAAGTCGGTTGCACTTAATTCATCCGTTTGGATTTGTAATCAATGACAAAAACCTAAAGCGTTCCGGTTTGGATTATTGGGTGCATTTAGATGTTACAGAATATCAAAACGTAGCTGAATGGATGGAACAGATTAAAGATAAATCCAGAGTTTTTCTGATGAGTTCACACGCTGCAAAATCGATTTATGAAGCTGAATTTCAGGATGGAGATTGGTTGGTTTTTGGTAAAGAAAGTGTTGGTTTATCTAAAGAGTTTTTGGCATTATTCGAAAATCATTTGACAATTCCAATGTCGAGTTTAATCCGGAGTTATAATATTGCCAATTCGGTGGCGTTTGTAGTTGGTGAAGCTAAAAGGCAGATTAGTTTGAAATAACAAACTTCCCTCTTTCGCCATCAAAAGTGATGGACGAATCTTTAAAAAGCGAATTAAAAATTCCTTTCGTAATCAAATTGCAAGGTTGATCTTGCTCTACTGAACTTTCAGTCATTACAATCATTTCGTCCGAAAGTTGTATAGCCAAATCAATATCGTGAGTCGAAAATAATATGCATTTATTGGTCTCCTGTGATAACTTTTTCAAGAGTTTAAAAACCGAAACTTTGTGAAACAAATCCAAATGTGTGGTTGGTTCATCCAAAATTATCAAAGGCGTATCTTGTGCCAATGCTCTTGCAATTAAAACAATCTGCAATTGTCCATCGCTAATCTCATGATGCTTTTTGTCAAGCAAATGTTCAATATGTGTGAGTGCAATCGCCTGATTTATTTTCTCTAAATCTTCTGCGGAGAGTTTGCCAAGCCAATTCGTATAAGGCTGTCTTCCTAACGCAATCAATTCAAAAACAGTCAAATTACTTGGCGGTAGTTTTTCGGTTAATACCAAACTAAGATTTTGTGCCAACGCCAACGCTTCGTAGTGATGAATATCTTTTTCGTTTAGCGTAACCGTTCCGGTCAACGGTTTTTGAATTCCGGTTACCGTTCGTAATAAAGTCGATTTTCCAATACCATTTCCACCAACCAATGAAATTAATCTGCCTTCTTTAAAAGTCAGATTGAGGTTTTCAGCTATAGTGTTTTTCCCCTTTTTGGATTGGTATCCAATGGATAAATTTGAAGTGGAAAGTATGATTTTATTCGAACTCATTACTGTATACTTTTCTTTCTGACAATTAACCAAATCACTATAGGCGCTCCAATAATAGACGTAATCGCATTTATTGGTAAGGTAAAATCAAAACCCGGCATTTGTGAAATCGTATCACAAAACAACATTATAATAGAACCGATAAGCAATGTTGCAAAAAACAACACTTTATGATTACTCGTTTGAAATAATAGTTTCCCCAAATGTGGAACCGCCAATCCGATAAAAGCAATTGGTCCGGCAAAAGCAGTAATGCTTCCAGCCAAAATACTCGTTGCAAATATGATGATATAACGCGCTTTTCTGATATTCAACCCCATGCTTTTGGCATAGTTTTCTCCAAGCAGCAATGCGTCCAAAGGTTTTAAAGAAAGCAGACTGAACAATAATCCAACAACTGTACAAACCGCTAAAATCGAAATGTTCTGCCACGATAAATTGCCAATGCTTCCCATTGACCAAAACGTATATTTCTGCAATTGTTCCGCCGAACTGAAATAGGTAAATACACTCACTATCGCACTCGTAAAACTGCTAAACATCAAACCCACAATCAATATCGACATCGTGTCGCGCAAGCGTTGGGAAACTATTAAAATCATCACTAAGACTAAAGAACTTCCAATACAGGAAGCCAAAATAATTCCATAGGAAGAAAGCAGGAATTGCGAAAAAACAGCAGGTAAAAAACCAGATCCAAGAATCACAAAAGCAACGCCTAAACTCGAACCCGAACTCAATCCGAGCACATAAGGTCCGGCTAGCGGATTTCTGAATAAGGTCTGCATCAACAAACCCGAAATTGAAAGCCCGATACCAACAAGAATAGCGGTTATGGCTTTTGGTAAACGAAAATTAACAATAATATATTCCCATGTTTCTTTGGATGCATGACATCCAAACAAACTCCTGAAAACTTCTTTAATCGGAATGGCAACTTGCCCCATTGAAATGTTCAATAACAATGTCAATAGCAATAGCAGCGATAATCCTGAAAATAATATGGTGTTTCTGTTTTTCAATCTATTGTAATTTCTCAAAGAAAAAAGGTTGGTAGCCAGGCAACAATTCCGGATGCAGGATTTTTACTAAATCTTTCAATACCAAATCTGGTCGGTTTGGTGCCAATTCATAATAAAGAATGCCACCAGTTTTTCCTTTTTTTCCACTGAACGAATATACATTTTTATTCCTGAAAGCATCAAATTTAGCATAATGCGGATTCAAATCGGTCATCTCCTTAAGCGAAGAAAATTGTCCGGAAGTAATCCAAATATCAGCATTTTTAGCCTTTTCAAAAACGGTTTCAAAGGATAAGGATAAACTACCGGTCCCACTTGTTTCCTGCCAAAGGTAATTGCTGTTGGCTTGTTTCAAAAGCAAACTTCCCCAGCTGGTTCCTTTTGGTAAATACCATCGGTCTTCAAACATATCGCCGGCCAAAATGGTTGGCGTCGTCTTAGCCATTTTTGCAATGGTTATGGTTTTTAAATAATCTTTTTCAATCTTGGTAAAGATTTCATCTGCTTGTTTTTGTTTGCCATATAAAGCTCCGAAAAACTTTATCCATTCGGCTTTTCCTAAAGCGGTTTCCTCGTTCCAATCGCCGTTGAGCATCACTTTTAAGCCGCTTTTTTGCAGATTATCCAGCGTTGGATTTTTGTTGTCAATGCCATAGCCAATGATGACATTGGGTTGTAAATCGAGTATAACTTCGGTGTTTAAATCCTGATTATTGCCGAGTTCTTTTATTTTTCCGGCATCAATTCGAGCTCTTACTTTTTCGGATGAGATATAATCGCAATGCGGAAAACCCACTAAAGTATTCACTTCATCAAGCATTTCCAATGACGGGATATGCGTTGTTGAGGTTACGACTATTGTTTTTATCGGAACAGAAATGATGGTGTTTTGTTTCAAACTATCGGGAACAAGACCGTTTTTTTCTTTTAGTATGTAAGTATAGGTTTTGGTCGCTTTTGGCCATGGATTTTTAACTGTCACTACCGAATAACCAAAATAGTTTTGAATTGAAAAGCCCGTTGCGTATCGTACTTCATTTTTTGAAGAAATAGTAGTTTCTGATTTTGATTCGTTTTTGCAACTGAAAAGAAATAATAGAGCAAACGAAAATAAAATTCTTGATATCATTGATTTCATAAGGATATTTTGCAAGTGATGCAAAGGTAAAAGGAAACCCTTAAAAAATCTTTTTTATTTTTTAATCAATTTATAATTGGCTGTCTGCCCGTTATCAAAACTAAGATTCAGGATATACATTCCGGCGCTTAATTGTGAAGATTGATTATCTAAATCTGATTTTGATGAAGTTGAAGCTATTGTTTTCCCAGTGATGTCAGTTATTGAATAGTTGATAATTGTTTGCTTTGTTTCGATATCGAAAATATCTGAAAACGGATTGGGAGAAATGATAGCTTTTGATTTTTCAAATTGTGGATTTGAAAGCATAACACCTCCATTGTACAGTTCCGTAGTTGAAACAACAGTTGAATAACTTGACAAAGCGGCATTTAAAAGGTTTTTATCACAATTACAAACTACCGTATAATATCTTAAAATATTGTTGACTGTTGATGAAGGATAACTCTGTGTATAAAAGAAAACATTGTAAGTTTGAAAAATAGCATTCAAACCAGGATCATTGGTGACAATCACACCACCTGAAGTGCCAACAGGAGAACCAATAGTTAAATCAGCTAATTGTAATCTTAATGCGTCGGTAAATTCCATACCATTAGTAATGTGTACTGATTCTATTACCGATGAATACGCAGTTAATGCATCTATAAATTGTTGCGAAACATTGCCTCGGATATTTTTAATTCTGCCAGCGTAGGGTCCATAAGGATGAACCTCGTTATTTTCATAATTAGTAATGCCATAGGTAGTGAAAATGGCATTCAAACCAGCATCGTTTGATGTGTTAAGGCTATGAATATAAAATTCATCCCATACATAAATTGGGCTTCCAATATTATAATCAACCAATCTAATCTCTACACTTGGTTGTGAAAATGCAAAATTTGAAACGAATAAAATAAGTAATAACTTTTTCATAATCTGTCGTTTAAACTGTTCGTAAAGCTAGGAAAATATTTTCAATTTAAATCAATTTTCTGTGTTATATTTGCACCCGAATTAAGGTTGCGATTTCTGTTTTTCAAAATCGCATTAAAAGGGAATTTGGTTTAAATCCAAAGCTGTTCCCGCAACTGTAAGCTATTAAGCTTGTTGTTATCTACATACCATTGTTCTGAAATATCAGAATGAGAAGGTCAACAACAAGACGCAAGCCAGGAGACCTGCCTAATTCGACTGAGTAACAAACTTTCGGGAAAAGAGGTTTGGGTATGGGTAAATTCTATGCTTTTCTCCCAAGATTATTAAATTATTGTTGAATTAAAAAATGAAAAAAACAGTAAAAGCAGTAGCTATTTTAGCTTTGCTAAACACTTGTGCCTATGCACAACAGGATTCTGTCAAAGTGAATCCATTGAAGGAAGTGGTGCTTTCAGACACCAAATTTGCGCAAAGCAAAGAAAAATCAGGAAAAGTCATTGAAGTAATTACGGCTGAAGATTTAAACAAAAAATCAGGGCAAAGTCTTGCTACGGTTTTAAGTCAGGTTGCCGGAGTTGAAATTAACGGAAACCAATCGGCTAATGGAAAAAACCTTGGTTATTACATTCGTGGTGGTAAAAATCGTCAGGTTTTGATTTTGATTGATGGGATTCCGGTAACGGATGCATCGGGAATTAGTTTTGAGTATGATTTGCGTTTGTTGCCTGTTGAGCAAGTAGAACGAATTGAAATCATGAAAGGCGCGGCAAGTACGTTATACGGAACCGGAGCAGCAACGGGAGTAATTAATATTACGTTGAAAAAATCGGCTAAAAAAGAAATTCAAGGGAATGCATATGTATCGATTGGATCAAATAATACATCTGATAATTACAAATACAAAGGGCATGATTTTAACCAAGGACTTTCGGTAAATGGTGATTTCAAGAAGGTAAATTATTTTGCCGGATTCAACAGTACTGAAACCAAAGGAATGTCGCAAATAGCCGGAGAGAATTATGAACCGGATAGTTTTTCGAGACAAAATCTTTTGGCAAAACTTGGTTTTAAAGCTACACAAAAACTGAGTTTGGATTTCTTTGGGAATTATGATAGAATCAAAAATGATTTCGATTTTACCTTTGACAACACAGGCTTCAACGATACTGATGCCAATGTGACGACTTCGGAACAAATTCGTTTTGGAGTTTCGCCAAAATACAAATACAACAAAGGTGAATTTGTACTGAACTCCGGTTTTACCAAAATTACCCGTGATTATAACGAGTTTAATGCCTTCACAAGTACAACGGATTATTCGGTTTACGATTCAAGAAGTGTTGTTGTGGATGGATTTAACAAATACAATTTCAACAAGCAATTGTTTGTGATTTTGGGCGTTACGTATCAGTTCAATGATATGAAAAGCCAAACACCTTTCAGCAGTATTGAAAACGAAAGCACCAAGTTCAACATACTTGATGGTTACACCGTTTTGGTATATAATTCTGATTTTGGTCTGAACATTAATGCCGGAGGAAGACTCAACAGACATAGCGCTTATGGCGAAAATAATGTGTGCAATTTTAATCCGTCATACAATTTCAAAACTTCGTTTCCTTTGAAAGTGTTGGCTTCGTATAGCACAGCTTACATTACGCCAAGTTTATACCAATTGTATTCAGAATATGGAAATGAAGATTTAACTCCGGAAAAAAATGCAACCGTTGAAGCTGGTTTTGAAACGGAATTGTTTAATAAAAAAGTAAAGCTGAATGCTGTTGGGTTCTTCCGTAGCCAAACTAATGCAATTGATTTCTATTTCGATTCTTCGACTTTTGAGGCATACTATGTTAATGTAAATGGAGAAACAAAAGCAAAAGGTGTGGAAACGTCTTTGAATATTGCGTTAACTTCTAAACTACAATTAAACGGAAATTATACTTTCACACAAGTTGATGAAGCATTAGATAGATTAATTCCGAGACATAAAGTAAATGCCGGTTTGGATTTTCAACCAACAACCAGAACACTGTTTAATGTGAACTACCAGTATTTTGATGCACGTAATGATGCGTTTTATGATGCCAATATTTTTAGTGTGCAGCCTGCTAAATTAGGTTCGTATCAATTGGTAAATGCTTTAGTGAAATACGAATTGATTAAAAGTCGTTTGACCATTTTTGGAGCAGCGACTAATATTTTAAACGAAGAGTATGTTGAGAATGTGGGTTATTCTACTCGAGGAAGGAATTTCAAAATTGGGTTAAACATTTTGTTGTAATTAGTAAGCAGAAAGCACCCGAAAGGGTGCTTTTTTTATAGCCATTAGTTGAAATTGTATAACATTTGCACTATAAGTTTATAAGGAATATGAGTTTAGATGGAAGTATCTTTATAGGAGTTTAAATAATTGATTATGAAAAGTTTACTCAACATCAGAACAGGCTTATTGATACTCATGGCTTCAGTATTGCTTTCATGCGCATGTCACTATGCAAATCATGGAACAGCCTCTGACAGAACAGGAACCAACGGTGCTACAAACGGAAACGGAAAGGTACCAAGAGGGTAATAACAAAATACAGATTGAGGTATTTTGTTAGGCTTATTTATTATCCAGATACATCTCGCTTCGCAATGGCTCTAGTGATTTGGAATCTGCAAAATCACGTTGAATTACGTTTGGAACTTGTGGTAACATTTTTCCGCTGGCAATTATTTGGTTGATTGCGACATTCAATAAAGGTTCGTCAACATCGCCCAAAATACCAAGGTCACTTAAGTTTTCGGGTAAAGGAGTTGTTGGGGTAATTCCGGCAGTATAATCACCAAAATTATCTTTATTTACTATTTTCAACACTATAGGCTGCATCGCATATTTATGGTTTTTATTCACATTGGATTTCGCAAAAGTAGGCGAGTCGTACAGCGTTATTGAACCAACATTTTTTCCCGTAGTTACATCACCAATTTGAACAACATTGATATAGGGTTTTAAGCAGTTTATAACCAATTCACTTGCTGAAGCACTTGCTTTCGAGGTTAGTATATATACTTTGTTGAGATGCAAACTGTTTAACCCGGAAACAAATTTATTTTCTAACGAAGATGGACTACTGGATAAAAAATAGGCTTGCGCTTTGGCGTTCCATTGTTCTTTGGCAAATAATTGTCCGGAGAATTGTCCTGTAATCATACTTGCCAGTTTAGTAGCTGAATTTACTGCACCACCAGAATTATAACGCAAATCCAAAACTAAATGAGTTACATTTTGCGAAACAAAAGAACCAAAAACGGTGTTTAATTGGCTGTCATAATTCGGATAAAATCCGTTGTACATTAAATAGCCAATGTTGTGTGTACCTTGATTGATTACAGTATTAAAAAAAATTGGATTTTCTGCCAAAGCCGTTTTGGTTAATGTAATTGATTGCCCGTTAGGCGTAATAGTAACAAAACCGCTGCTGTCACTACTATAGTCGGCTAAGTTAACAGTGTAGGTTTCATTATTGCTAAATAAAAGTGAGCGATAATTGTCATCGTTTAACGGAATTCCATCAATAGCATAAAAAATATCGCCGCGATGGATGTCTTTGGTAGCAGCATCGGAATTTGGAATGACATATCTTACCCAACCAAATACATCGGTAGTTGCGTTTATATGTTTTAACCCAAAATCCATTCCGTTGTTTAAAGTAGTTCCTGAAAGTAAGCCTTCCAAAACTCTATAGTCACTATAAATCACACTAAATCTATCTGTTGGTGAAGGTACACGAAGATGATTGAATAATTCTTCCGGACTGGAATAAGGTTCCAAAAAAGAATTCAATTGTGATTGATTAGCAAATCGGTTATCGGCCAAATCAGGAACATCGGCTTGCCACAGATAGTATAAATTCATGCCTTTCCAAACAAAGTCTTTTATTTCAAGACTGGTCGGAACTGCATTGTCATCCATATCGGAACAACCGAACGGAATGACAAATGCAAACACCATTAATAGTGATATTACATATTTTTTCATAGCAGCTTTTGGTTTTAATAAACGTAAATTTACGAAGTTTAGATTAATAAATTTATTTTGTTTGTAACAAATGAAAATATGCGTCGTCTTGACCTAACAACCAATAACCAAAATCAGTTTTGATGAACCAAAATGAGTTTATGCAACTTGTTAATCCTTTTAAGGACAAACTCTTTCGAGTGGCGAAACGATTACTCGTTAGTACCGAAGAAGCGGAAGATGCCACTCAGGAAGTTTTGGTAAAATTGTGGAATAAGAATGAGAGTCTGGACGAATATAAAAGTGTTGAAGCTCTGGCAATGACGATGACAAAAAATTATTGTTTGGATCAATTAAAATCCAAGCGTGCGGGCAATATGAGAATTGTTCACAATAATTTCACCGACAGAGAAGCGACTTTACAACAAAAAGTTGAAGACACTGACACTTGGAAATGGGTTGAAAAAATAATGAACAACCTGCCCGAACAGCAAAAACTAATTGTTCAAATGCGGGACATTGAAGAAATGGAATTTGAAGAAATAGGCAAGGTTTTAGAAATGAATGAGCAGGCCATTCGCACCGCATTATCAAGAGCACGAAAAGTTATAAGAGAAAAAATGATAAAAACACATCATTATGGCATTGGATAGAATAGAAAATTTACTAGAAAAATACTTCGAGGCAGAAACCAGTATTGCAGAAGAAAAAGAATTGAAAGATTACTTTGCTTCTTCAGATGTTGCGCAGCATTTGGAACAATACAAGCCAATATTTGGTTATGCTGTTCAGGCAAAACAGGAACAATTTACCGCAACGATTCCGTTAAACACTATTAAACGCAAACGCGTAGTTTGGTTATCAGTTGCTGCATCTGTGGCAGTTTTACTTGGCGTAGGTTTATTTACATTCAACAATTATAATCAACCAAAATCGGGAGAATTTGGAACTTATGATGATCCGGAAGTAGCTTTCAGAGAAACGCAGAAAGCGTTGGCTATGA
This sequence comes from Flavobacterium sangjuense, assembly GCF_004797125.1. Taxonomy (NCBI): domain Bacteria; kingdom Pseudomonadati; phylum Bacteroidota; class Flavobacteriia; order Flavobacteriales; family Flavobacteriaceae; genus Flavobacterium; species Flavobacterium sangjuense. Next base: position 2,969,021 of record NZ_CP038810.1, on the reverse strand, counting down.
TTTCGGAAAGTGTAAATAAAGGCATTGGGAGTATGCAATATTTAAATGAATATGAACAATCAAAAAACAGAATTTTTAAAAAATAAACAATCAGAAATCATGAGAAAATTAATTTTAAGTTTAGTATTAGTTTTAAGCACAAGTACATTTTTTGCACAAAGCGTCTTTGATAAGTTTGAAGATCAGGAAGGAATAACTTCAGTAGTGGTTAACAAAAAAATGTTTGCGCTTTTGAGTAAAATGGAAGTAAAAGACAAAGAGTCACAACAGTATGTGAATTTGATAAAAAAGTTAGACAACCTGAGAGTTTTCGTAACACAAAGCGACAAGAAAGCTGACGAGATGAAATCGGTTTCAGATAAATATATAAAATCATCAACTCTTGAAGAGTTAATGAAAATAACTGACAAAGGTAAAAGTGTCAAAATATATGTAAAATCAGGAGCTTCTGAATCACAAATTAAAGAGTTAATGATGTTTGTTGAAGGTTCAGGAAAAGAAGAAACCGTTTTGATGTCGTTGATTGGTGATTTCGATTTGAATGAACTTTCGGTTTTGACAGACAAAATGAATTTGCCTGGTGGCGATGATTTGAAAAAAGCATCAAAAGGTCCAAAAGGGAAAAAATAATCAGCCATGAGAACTGTATTTTATCTCGCACTATTATTAGCTTCAATATTATTTTCAAGTTGTAATAGTGAACCAACGCTTCAAAAATATTTTGTAGAAAGCTCTGAAAAGAAAGATTTTATTGCGCTGGATGTTTCTCCAAGTATTATAAATATTGATAAAACGAAACTAACAGCTGAACAAAAAACAGCTTTAGGATCATTTGATAAAATGAATATTTTAGCTTTTAAATTGGATGAAAAAAACAAAACGCAATATGATGCTGAAAGTCAAAAAGTGACTCAAATCCTTAAGAACGAAAAGTATCAGGAGTTGATGAAAGTGGGTTCAGGTAAAGATGCTGCTTCAGTAAGTTTTGTTGGCGATGAGAATCATATTAATGAGTTTATCCTTTTTGCCAAAAAGAAAGAAAACGGTTTTGCCGTGGTTAGGATTTTGGGTAACGATATGAATCCAAATAATATCTTAAACATGATATCCTTAATAAAAAGTTCCAATATTGATATAGAGCAATTGAAACCACTACAAGGTTTGATTAAATAATTTATATGAGGTTAGTTATTTAAACAGAAAGTCCCGAATATTTCGGGACTTTCTATTTTTTAAAATATTTAAACGGAACAATCAACATTCCGAAACATTCGCCATCTTCTTTGCCAAGGTGTTTGTGATGCATTTTGTGCGCTCTTCTGACCGCTCTAGCATAACGATTGTCAGCATTTCTAAACAATTTAAATCGCTGATGGATAAAAATATCATGAACGGTAAAATATGCCAAACCATAGGCAAAGATTCCAAGTCCAATTGCTAAACCAATTTCGAGTATATCATAATGCCAAAGCAAAAAGAAACCAATGCTCACTACAGCATAAAAAATAAAAAACGCATCATTTCTTTCAAACCAGGAATCATGGTCTTTTTTGTGATGATCAGCGTGCAATTCCCAAAGAAAACCATGCATGACATACTTATGACTAAACCATGCCATGAATTCCATGATGCAGAACGTAAGGACGAAAACCAGAATATCTACTAACATGATTTCTATAATAAATTCAAACGATAATTAACATAACACTTTGCCAAAAGCCCAAATTTTTGATAATCTGGAACGCGGATTCGGGTGTTTTTGATTTCCAAAGATGGCGTTTTTTTTAACTTCGACAATAACTTTTTGTAATAGATATAAGCAGTGTAAACTCCGAATTTTGCTTCCAAAGGCAGTTTTAAAATCCCTTGAAATCCTGCTTCAAAATCGGCTTCAATTTCTTTGATGATGGCATCTTTTGAGCATTCGTCCAAGCGGGATAAATCGGTATTTGGAAAATAAGTCCGGTTTAAATCTTCATAATCGGTTTTCAAATCTCTTAAGAAATTAACCTTCTGAAAAGCCGAACCCAAACGCATTGCAGCGTATTCCAGTTCGCCAAACTTCTTTTCATCACCATTTACAAAAACCTTCAGGCACATTAATCCAACAACATCAGCCGAACCATAAATATAATCATTAAATTCATTGATTGTTGTGTATTCTTTTTTATATAAATCCAATTTCATACTGTTCATAAAAGCGGTAATCATACTTCGTGGAATTGCATATTTATGGACAGTATGCTGAAATGAATTCAGCACCGGATTCAAACTTATTTTGTTTTGCAGCGCACTTTCCAAATCTTTTTCAAACATTTCGAAAAGGAGTTCTTTGTTATAATCATGAAATGTGTCCACAATTTCATCAGCAAAGCGCACAAATCCGTATACATTATAAATGTCCTGACGAATGCTTGGCGCCAACATTTTTACTGCGGCAGAAAACGATGTGCTATAGGAATTGGTTACGTTCTTACTGCAATCGAATGATATTTTATCAAAAAGAGATTTCATAATGTTTGGTAATTAAAGATTTTTTTGAATCAGTTCTGCTACTAGTTTTCCGGAGATCAAAGCTGGAGGAACGCCTGGTCCGGGAACCGTTAATTGTCCGGTAAAAAATAGATTCTTTACTTTCTTACTTTTCAATTTGGGTCTTAAAAAAGCGGTTTGCATTAAGGTATTGGCTAAGCCGTATGCATTCCCTTTATACGAATTGTACTCTTTTATAAAATCGTTTACACAAAACGATTCTTTGAAAATAATACTGTCTTTTACGGTTTGTTGTGTCAGTTTTTCAAATCGGCTAATAATTTTTTCAAAATATTCTTCTCTCAGCTCAGGAACATCTTGTAATCCGGGCGCTAAAGGAATTAAAAATATACCGGCTTCTTTTCCTGAAGGCGCTGCGTTGGTATCTGTTTTTGATGGAAAACTAGCGTAAAATAATGGCTCCTCCGGCCATTTTGGAGTGTCGTAAATATCACGTGCGTGAACATCAAAATCTACATCAAAAAACAAGGTATGATGTTCTACATTTTCTATTTTTTTGTCAAAACCAACATAGAATAGGAGCGAAGATGGCGCAAATGTTCTGTTTTCCCAATAATTTTCGGAATAAGCACGATATTTTTTATCCAACAAACTTTCGCTGTGATGATAATCGGCACCGCTTAAAATTATGTCTCCATTCACAATTTCACCATTTACTATTATAGCATTGGCTTTACCGTTATCAACATTTATTTTTTCGATATTGGAGTTGGTATGTATAGTCACGCCGAGTTCTTTGGCCAACTTTTCCATTGCCAAAATCACGCTGTACATGCCATTTTTTGGATGCCAGGTTCCCAAACCAAAATCTGCAAAATTCATAAAGCTATAAAATGACGGAGTGTCAGATGGTTTTGCTCCAAGAAAAAGTACGGGAAATTCAAGGATTTGGATTAGTTTCGGATTATTAAATTTTCTTCGGATGTCTTTTGAAATGTTTCCGAAAAACTGATTTACTTTTTTGGCTGTTTCCAAAGTAACCAGCTCTAAAGGAGAAATTCCCGGACGATAAACCAAATCTTTAATGGCAATATCATAATTGCTTTGGGCTTCCTTCATGAAAGCCGCCAGCTTTTCACCGCTTCCTTTTTCTATAGAATCAAAAGTGGAAATGATTTCAGGAAGGTTGTCTGCGATTGTTACAAATTCTTTTACTCCAAAATAAACCTGATAAGCAGGTGAGAGCTTTATCAGTTCATAATAATCGGAAGGTTTTTTGCTAAAATCAGCAAAGAAACGTTCAAAAACATCGGGCATCCAATACCAAGTTGGGCCAATATCAAAAGTAAATCCGTCTTTTTTTAACTGACGAGCTCTGCCACCAATGGTTGTGTTTTTTTCGTAAATGGTAACGCTATGCCCTTGTTGCGCCAAATAACAGGAAGCAGCAAGAGACGAAAATCCGGAGCCGATTATTTTGATTTCTTTTTTCATTTTGTTTAACAAAAGTATAAAAAAGTTAAACAATAAAAAATCTTTTATGCAATTATAAAAAATTGACTAACCTTTCAATCGAATTAAAGATAGTGATTTTTTTGTCAGATTGGTTGGATGTTATATGTTCAGTGGCTCTACCAATTACCCATAGGTTGGATGATTCATCCAAAATTTCTTTTCTCAACTTTTTAATGTAGTCATTTACTTCTGATTTATTAGGTTCAACTGTCATATAACAGATGTAAGTGATGTTATCAAAGTATTTTTTTAAATCTTTTAAGCTTTCTGTGGGAATACTTTCGCCAAGAAAAATGGTTTTGTATCCTTGACTCAATATCTCATAGTTTAAAAACATCAGACCTAACTCGTGTACTTCATTCATAGGTAAATAAAGCACAAATATTTTATCGTGTCTTGTTGGTGATTGAAGCTGAACTTTTTCCGTATTGGACAGTACCTTTTGCTTGATCAAATAGGAGATAAAATGCTCGTGAGCCGGGGTTATGGTATCGGTTTGCCATAACAATCCGATATCATTGATTAACGGTATTAGAACTTCGTAAAAAACATCCCTGAATGATTTCTCCGAAAGTAAGTCGTTATAAGTATTAAAAAACAATGTCTGATCAAAATTCATCATTGCCATTTTAAATGCATTTATAGCATGGTGCTTGGCACTTTTATCGGAGATGATTTCATTGACGAGTTGTGGAATTCTTTCTTTAGGGAGTTTTGAAATGTTCGAAATTTTATAACCATGTTTATGAAGTAAGGTTATATTTAATAGTTTCTGAAGACTGGTCAAGTCATACAAACGAATATTGGTTTCGGTACGCATAGGTTCCAAAACATTGTATCGTTTCTCCCAAATTCGTATCGTATGGGCTTTAATACCGGTGAGATTTTCTAAGTCTTTTATACTAAAGACACTCTTAACATTGTTCATCTTTTCTGTAAAAATAATAAACAAAAGTAATATAATATCTTTACGGTGAGTAAAAAGCATAAAAAAAAGAGCAAACTCAATTTGAATTTACTCTTTAAATTGTGACCACGGTGGGATTTGAACCCACACGCCCTTACGAGCACCACCCCCTCAAGATGGCAAGTCTACCGTTTCTCCACGTGGCCTATAACAAAAAAAGCCAAACAAAACTTGTTCGACTTTTTGTGACCCGACTGGGGCTCGAACCCAGGACCCCATCATTAAAAGTGATGTGCTCTACCGACTGAGCTATCGAGTCTTTAGCGTATCGAAGAAAAAAAATGTGACCCGACTGGGGCTCGAACCCAGGACCCCATCATTAAAAGTGATGTGCTCTACCGACTGAGCTATCGAGTCTTTTTCTTTTCTTGAATGCGGGTGCAAATATAAGGCCTTATTATTTATATTTCAAAGCAATTTTATTATAAATTTGCCTTTTTTTAACAAAGGGTGTTAACGGCTTAATTTATAAGGTTTTATTGTAATGAAGAAAGTTATTTTGGTAGGTTATATGGCTGTTGGTAAGACCACAATCGCTCAGTTACTTTCAGAAAAAACAGGAGTTAAATATGTTGATTTAGATAATTTAATCGAAGAAAAAACTAATTTAACCATTAGTGAACTCTTTAAGCAAAAGGGTGAAATTTACTTTAGAAGAATTGAACATGAAATTTTCAAAGAAATTACTGAGAATGGAGAAAATTTAATTATCAGTACCGGAGGAGGAACACCTTGTTATGCTGATAATCATTTACTTCTTAATGGTAAAAATAATATTTCGATTTATTTAAATGCTTCATTACCAGTTATCTTGGAAAGACTTATCTCAGAAAAGAAAACAAGGCCGCTGGTTGCCAGTCAATCTGAAGAAGAATTAAAAGAATTTGTCTCCAAGCACTTATTTGAGAGAAGTTATTTTTATAATCAAGCCACTTTTAAAGTAAACATAGACAATAAAACACCGGATTCAATAGTTCAAGAAATACTTCAGTTTTTAGACTAAATAGGCGTGATTGTTTTTGCCTTCAAATACAACATGTACATGTTCTTTTAAGGAAGTGGATAGTGAGATTCCTTTGAAGTCAGCTTTAACCGGAAATTTTTTGTGATTTCGGTCAACCAAAACAGCTGTTTTGATTTTTTTTACCGGGATTTCTAAAAAATGTTTGACACCATATATCAGTGTGGTGCCTGAGTTTAGTACGTCATCAACCAAGACGATGCTTTTGTTTATGTATATTTCCTTTGGAATTGAAGTGGTGATTTTGGATGAAGGATTTTGTTTGTCAATCTTAACCTCACATAAAGTAACTTTTAAATCGGAGATAGTTTTTAAAACGGCACCTATTTTTTCTGCAAAAACATAGCCATTATTTGCGATACCAGCTATAATCACTTCATTTTCTTCGGCAAAGGTCTCGTAAATTTGATAGGCAATTCTTTTGATTTTATGATCTATTTCCAGATGATTAAGAATTATATTTTGACTCATTACATTTTTTTTTCAAAGATATGCAAAGTGTTAGTTTTCACAAATTTAAAATTAATAGGTTTTATATGAGAAATATATTAATTTAAAAGAGGTTGTACATCGATTATACTTGGCATTTATCGATTTTAATCCATATATCAATAATTAAGCTTTTTTTTTTAAAGATTTCATATATATTTGTGACCTTTGCTGGTTGTAGACTAGATGTTATAATCGGTTTGAAAACAGTAGGTTAGTCTGAATTTAGAAATAAAATCGGTCTAATCATATACTTTTGTGTGTTTATTAAGTAAAAACAAATGAATAATAATTTTAACTCAAATAAAAGCTCGAGACAAAAAAATGTTTTTTGTGGGTTTTTGCCTATGGCGTTACTTTTAGTATTCAGTCAGTTTGCATATTGTCAAGTAAATACCTATGGGTTTACTGAATCAAATTCAGCATACACCGCCTTAACAACACCGACAACCGCTATTGCTGCTCCTTGGGATGACAATGTAACTGCTGCTGTTAATTTAGGTTTTACCTTTACCTTTAATGGGGTAAATCAAACGCAGTGTTATATTAGTTCAAACGGATTTATTTCTTTTGGGATTGCTCCAACAACTACAAATTATATACCTCTTAGTGATGCTACTTCCTATACAAATGGTGGAAGTATTAGCGCCTTAGGAATGAATTTAACTTCTTCAAGTTCCAGTACTACAGATGATGTTGTTTACACAACAATAGGTTCATCACCAAATAGAGTTTTTGTAGTACAATGGACTAATGCGCGAAGAAAAATCATGACAGGTAATTTTAATTTTCAGATACGATTAGTTGAAACGACAAATGTTGTTGAGTTGTCTTATGGTGTTTGTGCTCCTGATGATACCACTGTTTTAAATACTCAAGTTGGTATACGTGGTGTGACAAATGATTTTTTTCAAGGAGATGTTAAAAACCGTTTGCAAACAGGTGCAAATGTTAATAGTACATGGTTTGGAAAAACTATCGAAGGGACTGCTAATTCAAATACTGTTAGAACCAGTGTGACAGAATATCCTAATAATGGACTTAAATATTCATTTACTCCATCAGCTAATTGTGTTTTGCCTGCAGCCGCACCGTCTAATCTTATAATAGGAGGGACAAGTGTCAGCACAACAAGTTTTGTTGGTAATAGTTTTACAGCAGCTACCCCTGCACCAACCAATTATTTAATATTAAGTAGTGTCGTTGCTACACCACCTACTAGTTTAAATATTCCAAATAGAGTTTATTGGGCTATAAATGATGTTATATCAGGAACTTATACGGTGATTAGTAATACTAATGCAACCACTTTTACACAAACGTCTTTAACTCCAAATACAAATTATTATTATTGGGTTATACCTTATAATTCGGGTTGTATGGGTGGTCCATACTATTATTTTGGAGGTATGATTTCAGAATCAAAATCCACTTGTATACCAGCACCGGTAGGTTTGACAACATCAACAATCGAAGGGAATTCTTTTACAGCTACCTGGAGTGCAGTAACTGGGGCTACAGACTATCGTATCGACGTTTCTACCAACAGTAGTTTTAGTGCTATTCTTCCTAGCTACAATAACATTTCATCTAGTGCACTTACTAGTTTGGCAGTTAACGGACTAACTCCTTTTACTACTTATTATTTTCGAGTTAGAGCTGTCGGTTTAGGTTGTAATACTAATAGTGCAACTGCCACTGTTACTACAACTTGTGGATCTTATCCAATTCCTTATTTTCAAAATTTTGACACAACACCAGTAGCGACGGTTCCAACTTGTTTTACTATTACTAATAATAATTCAGATAGTGTACTTTGGCAAGTTCAAAATTCTATAGCGTCATCTACACCAAATGCTATTCATTTGGCTACAAATAATCCTATTGATTCAGACGATTGGTTTTTTACTCCCGGATTAAGTTTAACAGCCGGAGTTTCTTATCGATTAAAATTTAAGTACAATACCACTAGTGTTGGAACATATACTGAAAATCTCAGAGTTCGTTTAGGTAATGGTCCTTCTGAATCTAGCATGAATATTACTATATTGGATTTACCCAATCTTGTAAATACGGTATATCAAACGGCTACAATTGACTTTACACCAGTTACTAATGATGTTTATTATTTAGGATTTCAGGGCTATAGTTTTGCCAATCAAAGTAAAATTGTTGTAGACGATATTAGTGTTATTGTTTCACCTACTTGTTTTGAACCGACAGATGTCACAGTCAATTCTGCAGATGTTACCACGGCAACTATTTCGTGGACCGCACCTGTCCCGGCACCAGCCAATGGATATCAATATTATGTTAGCACTTCTAATGCACAACCTAGTGGATCTGTAACACCATCGGGTTCAGTAGGTGCTGGAATCTTAACAGCAACCATTACAGGATTGACACCTGCAACTTTATATTATGTTTGGGTTAGAGGTAATTGTAGTTCTACAGATAAAAGTGTGTGGAGTTTAATTCAATCTTTTAGTACTGATTGTACAACACCAACTTTGCTAACTGTTGTTAATGGGACGCTATGCGGTGGTGGATCAACAACTCTGCAAGCCACTTCTGCTCCTGGCTCTACTATAGAATGGTTTTCTGACTCAGGTGGAACAAACTTGATAGCAACTGGAAATAATTATGTTACTCCTACACTTTTTGCAACTAGTACTTATTATGCTCAATCAAGAGCACCGGGAGGTCAGGTAACTGTTGGTCCAATTTCGCCAATAGGTGAAGGAGGGTCTTTAAGTACAGGACTTACCCAAACTTTTATAAGTTTTTCGGTTTCAACATCGACCACCTTGCAATCAATAGATATTTATCCTTTAGTTTCCGGGCAAAGTGGGATATTTACTATTCGAAATTCGTCTAATGGAGTACTAGCGACATATCCTTATACTACCAATGCAGCTGGAGGAAATACAGTGCAAACTATTACATTTGGAATTAATTTACCAGTGGGTAATTTTTTTCTATACATGGATACCTTGCCAGCGGCAGGTTTATTAATTAATATTGATAATGCCGCGTATCCCTATAATTCTTCTGTTGCCAGCATAACAGGGAATGGTTATGATAATACATTTTATATGTATGCTTATAATTGGAAATTCTCAAATATTTGTCGTTCACTTCTAACACCCGTAAACGCTACAGTAACTACCGCACCAAGTATTTCTTTGAGCCAAACAACTGCTACTATTTGTTATGGAGAAATTACGCCATTGGTGACCCTTACCGGTGCTGCTGCTTATAATAATTTTGTATGGTCACCTAATACAAATATTGTAGGCTCTGTAGCTGCTGGTTTTACTTTTCAACCTACTGCTACTACAACCTATTCTTTAACAGCTTCACAAACATCAGGAAGTTTATGCTCGTCATTATTAAGTATAACGGTAACCGTAAAACCACAGCCTCCTGCTATTAGCATACTACCTGCATCAGCTACAATTTGTGAAGGCGCTGTTCAGACATTAAATGCTACTTTAGCAGCTGCAAGCGCAGCGGTAATTTACAGTGAAAACTTTAATGGTGCTACTAATTGGACAACAGTTAATAGCTCTACCGGAGGAGTCCCTGCCAATGCTTCCTGGACTTTGAGAACTAGCCCTTATACATATACTAGTGCATATTGGAGTGTCAATATGAGCAGTAATGATGCGTCACGTTTTTATTTTACTAACTCAGATGCTCAAGGCAGTCCCGGAACCAATAGAACGATAACCTATTTAGTATCACCTGCAATTAATTTAGCGGGTTATAGTAGCGCTTCACTTAGCTTTTATCATTATTTAAGATACATTCCGGGAAACAAAGCCAGAGTTGAGATATCAACTGATGGTGGTGCTACTTGGGGTCTTATAACTGCCTTTACTGCTTCTAAAGGTACCGCTTCTGCTTTTGTTAACGCAACAGCAGATTTAACAGCTTATGTTGGTTTATCCGTTAAGATTCGATTTTATTATGATGCTACTTGGGATTATGGATGGGCAGTAGACAATATAAATATTACAGGGGCACTGGCACTTGAAGTAAGTTGGTCACCAGCAACGGCACTTTATTTTAATGCAGCTGCAACAACTCCTTATATTGCCGGAACACCTACTTCAACTGTCTATGCCAAACCTAGTGTGACTACAACATACACAGGAACAGCTCTTGGAGCTAATGGATGCTCCACTTTTAGTTCAAGTGTTATAACGGTTCAACCAGCACCAACATTAGGCGTTTTATCAAGCAACCAATCCATGTGTGCAAATTGGTTACCAACTAGTTTAAATTTAGTGGGTTCAGTTGGTACAATTGTTAGGTGGGAGTATGCGACTGATGCTGCTTTTACTGTCGGTTTAACCACTATTGCCAATACCACAACAACTTTAACAACAGCTCAAATAGGAACTTATGCGGGGACACGCTATTACAGAGTTGTGCTTCAAAACGGAACCTGTCCGGTAGTATATTCTAATTCGGTATATGTAGGATTCTTATCAACAACTTGGGATGGATCGACGTGGAGTAATGGTGCTCCAACATCTACAACTAAAGCAATTTTTAATGGGAACTATACCTCAGGAGGCGATCTTCAAGCATGTTCAGTTGAGGTGCTTTCGGGTGCTGTTAACTTTCTTTCGGGCCACACTTTAACAGTAGAAAATGATGTAAAAATAACAGGAGGTTCATTAATTTTTCAAAATACAGCCAGCTTGGTTCAGGTAAATACTTTGAATAATTTAGGTGTCCAGTTTACAAACACAGGAAATATTACCTATAGAAGAAATAGTACTCCGGTTCGTAAATTCGACTATACATATTGGTCTTCGCCGGTAAGTCCGCAAACATTAATAGGTTTTTCTCCCGGAACAAATTTATTCTATAGTTTTAATTCATCTACGGGTTATTATAATAATGCTTTTGGAACTGATGTTATGGTGGCCGCCAAAGGATATCTAATAAGAACACCCGATGTCGCTCCATTTAATACGATTACCGCTAATGTATTTACAGGTTCGTTTATTGGAGTACCAAATACAGGGAATATAACTATTCCAATTGTGGGTGGAAGCAATCAGGTTAATTTAATCGGAAATCCATATCCATGTGCATTGAGCGCTAATTCGTTTTTATCTGATCCATTGAATGTACCAGTTATTGGAGCAACAATTTATTTATGGACACATAACACAGCAATATCCGGCAATAACTATTCGGCTAATGACTACGCTGTATACAATTACACTGGAGGAGTTGGTACCGGAACAGCTACGACAAGTCCGGGCGTGAATACAAGTGTTCCGAATGGGAAAATTGCGGCAGGACAAGGATTCTTTGTTAAAGGATTAGCTGTTGGAAATGCTACTTTTAAGAACTCTATGAGATTGGTTGGTAATAACAATCAATTTTTTAAAATGTCAAATCCACCAAGTGAAACATCAATAGTGGATGATTTGGAACGCCATCGTTTTTGGCTGGATATCTATAACCCAGAAGGCGCATTCAAACAACTTTTAGTTGGTTATATAGAAGATGCTACAAATTCAGGTATTGATAGAGGTTTTGACGGAGAGATGATAGATGTCGGGAATGTGATTACACTCTATACGATGCAGGAAGATAAAAAACTTAGTATTCAAGGACGTGCGTTACCATTTAATGAAGCTGATATAATTCCTATAGGATACAAATCGACTATTGCCGGAACCTATCTAATTAAATTATCCAATTTTGATGGTTTGTTTGAATCACAAACTATCTATATTGAAGACAGACTTTTAAATGTTATTCATGATTTGAGAACAAGTGATTATCAGTTTGCTACTGTAATTGGGACTTTTGAGAATCGCTTTAGTATCCGATTTACAAATACTGCTTTAGGTATCAATATTCCTGTTTTTAATGCAAGTCAAGTAGTGATTTATAAAAATGGGGCTAATGATTTTGTTGTTAGTACCGGAACAACCACGATGGAATCGATAAAAGTTTATGATGTAAGAGGTCGATTACTCTTTAAGAAAAAAGATATTAATGCTTCACAAACAACCTTTGACGGAGGTATGGTTAATGAAGTGTTATTAGTTCAAATTACAACAACCGATGGAGTAGTAGTTACTAAACGGGTTATTCGTTAATGATTTGATTTTGTTTATTAATTTAACAATACAATTAGTATAGGTAATTTATTAAAAATTTAATTTTTTTGCCCTATTACGTGATATTTTATTAACAATTATTGCATTGTGTTGACAATTTGTTAATTTAGCGCATCCAAATTCGCCACAAATAACTACTTTTGAGCAGTAAATTATCATTTGTTTACCTCAAAATGTACTACTTTTTTTATGTATGTAAATGTGGATAAACCAATTTTTACTGAAATAGGTAATATTGGTCTATGATAGTTAACAGTTTATCGAAAAGCATTTTTTTTTTGATGATCAGATTAAAAATTAGAATTTTATAAGACGTAATTTTATAGTCTTTAGAGTTGAATAACATTGAGTTACCAGCTTTTTATTAATGACACACAACAAAAAAATATAACTATGAAAAAAATATTACTTGCTGCCTCGAGTAAATTATCTAGTTTTTGCCAAAGGGCTTTACTATTAGCTCTCTTTAGTTTTGGTTTAACAACCGCTTCGTATGCCCAGGTCGCTTCAACCTATATTTTTTCAGAAGCCAGCGGTGTCACTTATAACGATTTTACTGGGGGTGCTGTCGTAACTGGTTCAACCGCAGATTTTACAGCTTTAGCAAATACCAGTTATACCTTACCATTTACTTTTAGCTATAACAGTACTGCGATTACTGATATTACCATATTTGAAAATGGCTTTATTGTTTTAGGGAATACTGCCGTTCCTGCCAGTACGACAACACTTCCTATTTCCAACGCAGGCGGATACACCGGTGCTGTTGCTTGTTATGGTATGAATTTGGCCGGTGTAGCAGCAAGTGGTTGTGAGATAAGGTATGGTTTTACCGGTAGTGCTCCCAACCGGGTTGTTACGATTCAGTATAAAAATGTACAAAGAAGACCCTTGTCTACTCAAGCTGGTCTTATGAATATGCAAATTCTTTTATATGAAACCAGTAATAATATAGAGGTGGTGTATAAAGATCAATTTACGTCAACAAGTGCTTCTGATGTAGGTGCGCAGGTTGGTTTAAGAGGAGCTGCTAATACCGATTTTAATAATAGAAAAATGAACGGTACGGACCTTATTTGGCCAGCTACAGCTGCGGGTACTGTGAATACGGATGTATTAAATACTCAGGGTATTAATCCCGGAGGTGGTATAGTTAAGGGTAATTTAGCCGGTACGCGATTCAGATGGGTTCCTTGTGCGGCGCCTACTGCAATAACAGCCACTTTGCAACCCGATAACACCACTGCTATTATAAGTTGGACCGCTCCATCACAGCCGCCTTCCGGAGGTTATGATTGGGAAGTCCGAACCAGTGGAAACCCGGGAAGTGCATCTCCATGTGCTTCAGGAACAACAGCTTCAACATCGGTTTCTGTTTTAAATTTGGTGCCAAATATTACCTATTATTTTTATGTCAAATCAAATTGTTCCAGTACGTGGCTGCCAACAAATACGCATCCATCATCGCTAACAATAACACCGGCTTGTTCGTTAGGAACTTTTCCTTACACTGAAAATTTTGAAAGCGCAGTCACGCCTTTAACATCAACTTGTAACACAACGACTTTGCCTAATTGTACTACCAGAATTATCAATTCGAGTAATGTTGATTTTGTTACTCGTGACGGTTCACTTGTAACGCCTAATTATGGTTTCACCAATAAGAATTTAATTACCTCTGGTAATAATGCTGCCGATGTTTGGTTTTTTACAAAAGGGATTCCTATCCCTAGTGCAGGAAGTTATAGATTATCTTATAAGTATGGAGGAACAAGAGAGCAGGATTTCTTTAAGCAAAAAATGAAAGTAGCTTATGGTACTACAGCTTCTGTTGCCGGAATGACTACTGTGTTAGTAGATCACGATGATATTAAAGATTCTCCTTTAACCAATGTTATTAATTTTACTGTTGGTGCAGCAGGTACCTACTATATAGGATTTAATGCCTATGGTGATGCAGCACAAGGAAGCGTTCAGCTGGACGATATTGCTTTGAATGTCACTACTTGTTTTGCTCCTACAGCTCTGACATCCGGTCAACTTGCTTCATCGACTGCAGTAATCGCATGGACTGCAAACGCATCAGCCTCAACAGGTTATGAATATTATGTAACACCTGCTGTAGGTGCGATACTAACCGCAGGTTCTTTTATACCCGGGCAAACCTATTTAATTAAAACAATCGGTACTACAAATTATACGTTAATTGGTGCTGCTTCTAATTTGGTAGGATCATACTTTACTGCGACCGGTGTCGGAGCAGGAACTGGAACTGCACAGCATCAGATTATACCGCCGGCAACTCCCTCAAGTTCTGTTGATGTTACCGGTACTGTTTCTGCAGGTATGACTATAGCCAATTTAAGTGGTTTGACACCTTCGACCATGTATGATTTTTGGGTTCGTTCCAATTGCGGCGGTGGCGATTACAGCCAATGGTCAGTTGGTGCTACATTTACTACGAAACCGCTGGTTACTTATTGTTTGCCAAGTGGTGCAGGTTATACCCAGGATCCAAGAGGTATTATTAATGTAACCATAGGTTCTATTAACAATACGACGGGTATAGAGACCAATAATTATGGAAATTATTCAAGTTTAACAACCAATGTATCACAAGGTTCGACGCCGGTTGTAAGCATTACCAATGGAACTACTTTTACGTATGATACCATGGTATGGGTTGACTGGAATAATGATGGTGATTTTTCTGATGCAGGTGAAACAGTTTATACAGGTGTAATGCCTGCGCCTAATCCGTCTACTATAAATGCAACTTTTACTGCTCCTGTTCCTGTTTTAGATTCAGATGGTAACAGTACTTTGGGACCACACAGAATGAGAATAGGAGGTATTGACGCTCCAACTTTTACAGGCGGTGCTTTGACCCCTTGTAGAACCGGACAGTATCAAGCTTTTGAAGATTATACCCTTTACGTTATTACGGCACCACCGGCTTTAACGTTAAGCGCGGCCACTGATACTATTTGCGAAGGTCTGTCTACACTAACACCTGTTACTATAACTTCAACCATTTCTGACTTTCAGGTTTACACTTGGTCACCGGCTGCAGGAGTAAGCGGAAGTATTGGTGCTGGTTACACTTTTAGCCCAACTGCAACAACTACGTATACTTTAACAGCTACTCAGACTAGTGGTAATTTTTCATCAAATACCGCTACTTTTATTGTTACTGTAAATGCAAGACCAACGCCAATTACGGTTACGCCAGCCTCTGCTACATATTGTAATGGTGCAGCACCACAAGCACTAGTTGCTACCGGTGGTGTGGTTACCGGAGTTTTTAATACTGTTTTTGAAGAAAATTTTAATGATCCAACCAATACTTTTACTACTGTTAATAATACAACAGGAGGAAGTAATCCTGCTGGTGCTGCTTGGACACTATATGCTTCGGGCGTAGTCAATAGTTCGGGACAGAGTTTTACCAGTAATGATTCATCGCAATATTATTTGTCTGATAGTGATGAAACAGGTAATGGAGGAGTAACCAGAACAGAGCTTATATCTCCTTCTTTCAGTCTTGTTGGCTTTGTTGATGCTTCGTTGAGTTTTTGGCAACAATACGATTATTTAGATTCACCGGCAGTTGTAGAAATCTCTACAAATGATGGAGCTACTTGGTTAGCAACCCCTTTAGCCACTTATACTTCTGATCAAGGTTCACCAAATAATTTTTCTAATGCCATTTTAAATTTGACGCCTTATGTAGGTATGTCTAATCTTAAAATACGTTTCCGTTATGTTGATGCTGATTGGGATTGGGAATGGGCCATTGACAATGTAAGAGTATATGGTAGTGGTACCTCAATTGTTACATGGTCACCAACAACCGACCTGTATACTGATGCTGCTGGTACAATACCTTATACAGGTACTGCAGCTTCTACAGTTTATACAAAACCAACCACTAACAGAACGTATACTGCCAATTCTACTTCTTCTTTTGGATGTTCTAGAGATTCAAGTCCAGTGGTAATTACCTATAGTGCTCCAACTGCAGGAACGGCTTCGAGTAATCAAAATATATGTTCAGGAATTCCTGCTGATTTAACCGTTGCAGGTTATGCAGGTACTGTTACTAAATGGCAGTATTGTCCTAATGCTACTTTCCTTCCAATTGGAACTGTAGTAGATATACCTTCAAGTAGCTCGGCAACTTTAACGTCGGCTCAAATGGGAGTTTTATCTGCAGATCGATATTATAGAGCGGTGACAACTAGTGGAGGTTGTACAGCCAATTCAACAATTGTTGCAATTACAATTAACAAAACTATTTGGGACGGTTCTTCATGGTCAGCTGGTGAGCCTAATAGTAGTATAGCTGCTGAATTTCAAGGTGACTATGTTTCTTCGGTTAATACACCCGGACTAGATGGAAATTTATCAGCTTGTAACGTCATTGTTTCCAGTGGTGCCGATGTTTTATTTGACATTGGAACCTTAACAGTTCAAAATGCGGTTACCGTTACTTCAGGATTCCTTACTTTTGAAGATAATGCCAGTTTATATCAAGTACAAGCTGTGACAAATGCACCGGGAGTATACTCTGGTGGTAATTCTGGAAATATTATTTCAAAAAGAACCGCAGAACCTATGTATAAATTTGATTATACCTATTGGTCAAGTCCGGTTAGTCCTCAAAATTTACTGGCAGTTTCTCCTGCATCACCTCAAGGATGGTTCCTCACTTATAATCCTACAACGAATGCGTGGCAATACGTGACTCCTAGCACTACAACAATGGAAGTAGGTAAAGGATATCTTATTAGAGCACCACTTAATTACCCGGTTAGCCCTGCACTACCATTGGATTACACAGCAAGTTTTTCAGGAGTGCCTAATAATGGAACATTTACGACACCAATTGTTGGAGGAGCAGCACAGATGAACCTTATAGGTAATCCATATGCTAGTGCTTTAAATGCTCCGGATTTTATAAATGGTAATACAAATGTTAGCGGAACACTTTATTTCTGGACGCACAATACTCCATTAAACCCAACTACACTTCAGTATGCTTCAAACGATTATGCAATATATAATTTGGTAGGAGGAACCTTGCCGGCACCAACAACAGGTGCAGGGACATCGGATCTTACTGCGCCATTAGGTCATATTGCTTCCGGTCAAGGGTTCTTTGTAAAAGGATTATCCAATGGTACAGCTACTTTTAGCAATTCAATGAGAAGAGCAGGTAACAATACGCAATTTTATAGAACAAATACGAGACAGAATAATGATACTTCACTAGAAAAACATCGTTATTGGGTTGATATTGCCAATTCCCAAGGAGCCTTTAAACAAGTATTGGTTGGTTATGTGGAAACAGCGACTAATGGTATAGACAGATTATTTGATGGAGATATGGTTGATGTAGGTAACGCTATTACACTTTATACAATGGTTGAAGATGCAAAATTGAGTATACAAGGGAGACCATTACCATTTGATGTCAACGAAACAATTCCATTAGGATATAAGTCTACAATTGATGGAACTTTTACAATAAGTCTATCTCATTATGATGGATTATTTACTACGCAGCATGTATATATTGAAGATAAAGTTTTAAATATTATTCATGATTTAAGAGTGTCACCATATTCTTTTGCAACATTACTTGGAACTTTCAATGATCGCTTTGAATTGCGTTATACAGATACTGCTTTGGGAATAACCAATCCGGTATTTAATGAAAATTCGGTTATTGTTTATAAAAATGACCAAGGTTTATTTATAGATTCAGGAGCCATAAATATGGCAACTGTCAGCATATTTGATATTAGAGGAAGAATGCTTGCTACCCAAAAGCAAGTAAACAGAACCACCACAGTATTTACTACATTGCCTACTACAAATCAGGTACTGTTGGTTCGAATTCAATCAGAGAATGGTTCAATAGTCACTAAAAAAGTGGTCTATTAAGGAAACAAAAATAACACCTGACAATCTTACATTTATTTATAATTGTTAGGTGTTTTTTAATGTTTTTTTTGTTAGCTGTATGGACATGAATTTTTTTGATAATTCTTTTTAATACATGTTATTTTCTTTTTAGCAATGTGGATTAAGAGAAATAAAAACTTCTCGAAATCTGTTTTTGCCACATGAGAAATTTAGGATTATTACATGTTTTTTTATGAGTTGCTCTAAATGAGTGATTTATTAAGAAAACATTCCGAAATACGCACTTAATGTGGTGTATTTCAATATTTATTTACAGCGGATTATGAATTTTTCATCATTTTTACTTTAAATAAATGTAAGAAAAAAGAAAAACGCATTAATGTTTGACGATGATACAGGTACTTCATCGAAAAACCGATTTTAAATTTCACAAATAATTAACAATATACATACTTTCACAAAACTTATTTAACCCAATTTTTAATATTATGAGTAACAACTACACTAAATTGAATTCAAGTACAAGTACGTGGTTCAAAAAAGCAGGGCAGAAGAATTTATTCTTTATGCTATTTTTTATGTTGTTTAGTTTCATTAGCGTTAACGCTCAAGTTGATGTAGCTTCTAGTGGAGGAACTCCAACTGCTAGTTATGTCACTTTGAAAGGCGCTTTTGATGCCATCAACACTGGTACACACACAGGTACTATTACTATCGGTATATCGGGTAATACAACCGAAACCGCAACGGCAGTATTGAATGCCAGTGGTGCGGGATTAGCCAATTATACCACTATTGGAATTTCGCCAACGGGTGGAGTTGCCAGAACTATTTCGGGAGCTATTGCTGCGGGAAGCCCATTGATAGATTTAAATGGAGCAGACAATGTGACCATAGATGGATTAAATATCGGCGGAAATGCTCTGACAATTTCTAATACAACAGTTTCTGCTATTTCAGGAACTTCTACTATTAGATTTCAGGCGGATGCAACCACCAACACTATAACGAATTGTAGTGTTCTAGGTTCGTCAACCAGTGCTATAGGAACAAACGGTGGTAACATCTGGTTTGCTTCCGGAGCCATAACAACAGGTAACGATAACAATACAATTTCTAATTGTAATATTGGTCCTGCAGGAGTTAATTTACCAAGTAAGTGTATTTATTTTACAGGTACTTCAAATACCCATCCAGGTACAGCTAACAGTGGAATTGTTATTACCAATAATAATTTCTTCGACTATTTTAGTGCAACCGTTAACTCATCGGCTATCGATTTGAATAGTGGTACAGCTACTGCAACAATCACAAATAATAAGTTTTATCAAACTGCAACCAGAACTCAAACCACGACAGGTATTTCTCATCGTGCTATCACTTTGAACAATGGAAGTGGTGATAATTATACAGTTACAGGAAATACTATAGGTTATTCATCTAGTGCCGGAACAGGAACTTATGGATTTGTACTTCCAACAACGACCTCAGGATCATTTATTGGTATTATTGCTTCAGTTGGTTCGACTAATGCTACTACAATTAGTTCTAATACTATTACCAATATTGCTATATCCGGAGGAGGCAGTGGAACAGGTACGTCAGCAGTAGTTAGAGGGATATTGGTTACTGGAGGTTTGACAACCTGTAACAGTAATACCATTGGTAGCCAATCAGCCACAGGTGCTATTACTTATACTTCAAACTCAACTTCTGCCAGTGATTTTTTAGGAATGTTCAATTCTGGTTCTTCAAACTGGGCAACTAATAATAACAACATTGGTGGTATTACTGTGTCTAACTCAAGCACAGGGGCAGCAAACTTATATGCATTGCGATGTGGTACATCTTCTGCTGCTACATGGACTTGTACAGGAAATACCATTGGAGGTACAGTTGCCAACTCATTGAGCAGTACTTCAACTGCGACAGGTTCAATTGTGAACGGTATTACAAATACTGCTTCAGCAGCGACTATTACAGGAAACACTATTCGCAATATGAATGCTGCCGGAGGTACCGGAACTACAACTAGTGCAGGTATGGCGGGTATTGTTGTTAATGCCTCTTCAGCGAATCATACCGTAGGTTCAAATACAATTTATAACTTGAGTAGTACTGCAACCGGTGCTGCTACTTTAAATGGTGTTTATTTTGCCAGTTCAACAGGAGCTAACGTTGTTGAGAAAAACTTAATTTATGATTTGAATGCAGCTTCTGCTACATCATTATTAAATGGAATTTTTGCAAATGCAGGTAACGCTACATATAAAAACAATATGGTGCGTTTAGGCACTTTTGGAACAAGTGCTACAGTAGGTATGGCTATCAGCGGTATCAATGAAAATGGTGGTACCAATAATGTGTATAACAATAGTGTCTATATTGGTGGAGCACCTGCAACTGGTGCTTTAAACTCATTTGCTTTTCAAAGTGTTGTTACTACTAATACTCGTGCCTTTCAAAACAATATTTTTGTGAACTCTCGTTCTAACAGTGGTTCAACAGGAAAACATTATGCAATAAGAGTAGGAGGAACCGCAGCTAACCCTGCCGGTTTAACCTCTAACTATAATATTTTGTTTGCCAATGGTACAGGTGGTTTTACAGGGTTATTCAACGCTGTTGACCAAGCTACCATTGCTAACTGGAGATCAGCAACCGGTCAGGATGCAAATTCTTTATCTACCAATGTTCCTTTCTTAGGAGCTACTGCAGCTACACCAAACCTTCACTTAGATGGTTCGGCAACGTTGGCTGAAGGTTTAGGATTGGCTATAGGAACAGTTACTGATGACTTTGACGGAGAAACACGTTCAGGCTTGACACCAACAGATATAGGTGCCGATGCTTTGAATGCTATTGCGCCATCCGTAGTTGTTATTAATTCGGTTTCTGCTTCACCAAGTACAACAGGTTTGTGTACTGCTGTTTCAAGAACCATTACTGCTACTACTACTGCAGGTGGAAGCCCAATCACTTCGGTAACGTTGAACTATGCTATTAATGGTGTAGCTCAAACCGGAATTGCAATGACTGGAGGTTCTACTACAGGTACTTCAGATTGGACGGCTGTTATTCCAGTGGCTTCACCAGTAAATGCTGCCATTACTTGGAGCGTTACTGCAATTGACCCAGTTGTAATAAGAAATACAGCAGTAGCAACTTATCAAGATGAGCCATTATTAGGTGCAACGGCTTCAGCTACGGCAAGTCCAGCTATCGTTTGTAATGGAAGTACAGTTACCCTAACAGGAATAGTTAGTGCTCCGGGATCTCGTTCTTTAGGAGCAGGAGCCAGTACTTCATCATCTTCAGGTGCTTCAATGTTCTCAGGAGCTTGGGGAGGTCATAAGACTCAATATATTATTAGAGCTTCTGAGTTAACAGCTATCGGTTTAGGAGCTGGAAACATTACCTCTTTAGCTTTTGAAGCGACTACAGCTTTCAATGGTTATGAAGGTTTTGCGGTGAATATTGGACATACCTCAGCTACTGTAGCTGCTATTCCAATGATTACTACTGGTCTTAACCAAGTATATACTGGTACAGGTACAAATGGTGCTTATGCTACAACAATTGGTGTAAATACTTTAACATTCAGTTCTCCTTTTAATTGGGATGGTGTTTCAAACGTCGTTGTACAGTTTTGTTGGGCAAAAAACCCAGCAGCTTCGTCAACAACAGGTACTACTGTTAAGGTAGATACGGTATCATTTACTTGTACTGCTTCTGGACAAAAAGACCAAACTTTACCCCCAGCTTTCTGTCCGCTATCAACATCTTCTGATTTTGGGACATCTACTACAGGTACAAGCCGTCCTAAATTTACATTTGCGGGTCAAGTTACTGCACCAATAACAACATATTCTTGGGTTGACAACACAACTTCTTTAGTTGTTGGAACAACGAACCCGTTAACGATTACTCCAACATCAGGTACTACTTATACTGTTACTGCGTCTACAGCTGGTGGTTGTTCTGCAACTGCTACTACGAATGCTATAACAGTTCAGGCTTTACCATCAGCGCCAAACGCGACTAATGGATTCCGTTGCGGAACAGGTTTGGTTCCTTCAGCTACTGTAGCTTCTACAACCGGTTTGCCATCACCAATTTTCCGTTGGTATGCTGATTTAACCGGAGGTACGGCTTTACAATCAAGTACATCAACCAGCTATACAACTTCAATTACTGATACAAAAACTTTCTATGTAACAGAATTTAACGGAACTTGCGAAAGTTCTCCAAGAACTGCGATTACTTTAACAGTAAATCCACCACCAACAATTACTATTACTACTACCACAGGAAATCAAGTAAATTGTGGTTCAGGTTCGTTTAATGTAGTATTGCATGCTGCTTCCGGAGATCCTGGAATGACATATTCATGGACTACTACTTCGGGTACGGCCGTAATCAACAGCGGTGCAGGTACAGCTGACCTTAATGTTACTGTTACACAATCAGCCGATTTTATAGTAACAGGTATTCCAACTGATACCGCTTGCGCCCCAGTGGTTAAACTATTCCCAGTGAGTGTTTATCCGCTCCCTGTTGCTACCGTAACCACTACGGCTTCTGGGGTTTGTCCAGGTACTAGCGCTACCATTAATTCTGGTTTGTCTGCCGGTAATTTTACGGCAACTTGTTTAACTCCTGTTACCACATTGTCTACACCTCCAGCTGGAGCAGTGACTTTGATTAATGCTGGTGTTATCAATGTTACGCAAAATAGTGCTACCCAGAGTACAGATGATGGTTTCTGGAATGCTATTCCGTTAGGTTTCTCATTCAATTACTTTGGAACTCTTTATACTACAGTTAATGCTTCTACAAACGGAGCGGTTAATTTTGGTGCGGCAGGTTCAACTCAATTTAACTTTTCAGGCGGTTTCCCTAATACAGGTAATCCGGCAAATATGATAGCACTTGCTGCAAGAGATTTGAATGCTGTTTCCGGTTCTATTAAATATTGGACTGAAGGTAACGCACCAAACCGTAGATTCGTTATTCAATACAATAGTATTCCTGGATATGTAACTGCAACAACAGGTACTGGAAATAATAGTGTTGAAGGAATTTTCTACGAAACTCTTGGAACTGTGGATATCCGTGTGATATCTTCAGTTAATGGAACAGGTGGTACTACCAATACCAATACCAAATACATAGGTTTACAAGATGGTACAAGAACAATAGGTGCTACAGCGCCAAACTGTTCTACATTAGCGTCAAACTACTGGAATGGTGTAACTGCTGAGGTGACTACTCCACAAACTTGGAAATTCTCACCACCATCTAATTACTATGTAACTTGGAGTACAGTAAGTCCTAGTAATGTTTTGACTACGATAGGTACTGCAAACACATTAAATAATTTTTCTTTAACAGTTAGTCCGGGTGTGACTACTGTTTATGATCTTCGCTATACTAATACAACTACAG
Source organism: Flavobacterium sangjuense (assembly GCF_004797125.1). Lineage (NCBI taxonomy): Bacteria > Pseudomonadati > Bacteroidota > Flavobacteriia > Flavobacteriales > Flavobacteriaceae > Flavobacterium > Flavobacterium sangjuense. Next base: position 2,945,002 of record NZ_CP038810.1, on the reverse strand, counting down.
GTTGTACCAATATTGCAGATTCTAATCGAGTAACGATGACTATCATCAATAATGTGGCACCATCAACTACTGCTGTTGCAAGTGCTACTACTATCTGTTTTGGTGATTCTTCTAACTTAAGTTTAACAGGTAATGTAAACAGTATTGGGAATACCGATGGATTAGCTTATCAATGGCAAGTGTCTACCGATGGTGGTGCAAACTACACTAATATTGATGGGGCAACTAGTGCTACTACTACAGTTACTCCTAGTGTCGCTTCTAAATATAAATGTTTAGTAACGGCATGTAACGCAATTCCAGTACCTTCATCGGAGGTAAGTATTGGATTTGCTAATTCTGTTACCGTAACACCATCTACTGGTCGTTGTGGACTTGGAACTGTGGATTTGTATGCAACAGCTAGTGCAGGTGATGTTAAATGGTATGCAAGCGCTTCAGGCGGAACGGCTTTATTTACAGGTTCGCCTTATACGCCAACCTTAAATACGACTACTACTTACTATGCTGCTGCTGAAACAACAGGTCCAGCTTGTTCTAGTGCAAGAGTACCTTTGGTAGTTAATGTGACAACACCTCCAAGTTTGACTATTTCACAAACTAGTCCGGCTACAATATGTTCAGGTACTTCACAAGCTATCACTTTAGTTGGTGGAGGTGCATATAATACCTTTTCTTGGTCATCGCCATTGACTGTATCGACAGTTACTCCGGGTGTAAGCTATACATTAGCTCCAACGACTAATAATAATTATGTTTTAACAGCATCACAATCGTCAGGTCAGCAATGTGTTACTACAGTTCCATTTAGTGTAAATGTAAACACAGTTGTGGTTTCTGCTAATACATCAGCCAGTCCGATTTGTATTGGTACTTCAGCTACTCTAACTGCTGATCCATCTGTAGCTATTGCATATGCAGCTTCTACAGCTACTAATACGGCCGATACTGAAATTTTTAATGTGACTTTCGGTTCTATTAATAATACATCTGATTGTGGTACTACAGGTGGCGGAGCTTCAGAAGTAAATTTATATTCAGATTACACTGCACTATCTCCGGCTGTTGTTGCACAAGGAGCTACTATTCCTTTATCAGTCTCAATTGGAACTTGTGATGGTAATTATGATAAATTTCTTAATGTTTTTATAGATTATAATAGAGATGGTGATTTTAATGATGCCGGAGAACGAGTTTATTCTTCATCTGCTGTTTCAAATGCGCCTCAAGTTGAAACAGGAAGTGTTCTTATTCCAGCTACAGCTTCATTAGGTACTACAAGAATGCGTGTAATGCTTCAGGAAGGAGCAACTGATAGTTCATCTCCAAGCGGTACTTATACCTATGGAGAAACAGAAGATTATTCTATTACTATTACAGGAACCACAAGCAGATCTTACAGTTGGTCAGTTGTTGGTAATCCTGCAGTAATCAGTACAGCTCAAACTTTCTCGGTTTCACCTACAACAACTACTGTTTATAGAGTTACCGTAACAGATCCTGTAATAAACTGTTCTAACTATACAGATGTTACAGTTGCAGTAAATTCTAATCCAATTAATCCACTTTCAGGCGGTGCTACTTCAATTTGTTTGGGAACACCAACTATTCCTGCTAGTATAGACTTTAATTCTGTTGATGGAATTGGAACTCCTACTGCGGGACTTCAATGGACTTCATCTAACGTAGCAGTTGCTACTATTGATAATGATGGTGTATTGACTCCATTAACAGCAGGGACAACTACAGTAGGTGCATATATATACAACAGTTCAACAGGTTGTACAACGTATTCTCCTAATACGATAGTAGTAAATGTGTATAATCCGATTGTTAAAACTAGTGAACCGGTAAGTCAAACTATTTTACCGACTACAAATACTTCATTCACTGTTGCCGCAACAGGTTCAAATGTTCAATACCAATGGTATTCTTCTAATAATAATACTATTTTCACAACTCCAGTTGTAAATAGTGCCATTATTTCAGGTGCCGGAACGAATGTGCTTACAATAACAGGAGCGACACTAGCGATGAATGGTACTTATTATAGATGTGCTATTACCGGTAGTAGCCCATGTGCTTCTCCAATATTTTCTGATCCAGTACTTTTAACTGTTCAAAATTTATCAATTACAAATCCGGTTTCTCAATCAATTTGTAATACTGCCAATACTGCTAGTTTTAGTGTAACGACTGCTGGTCCAGCACCTGACTACTTTATTTGGGAATATAATGATGGAACTGGTTGGGTTACTATTGAAGATCAATCACAACTTGCCGGAAATATATCTTTTGGTGGTGATGTGTTTACAAATACTTTAGTTGTTAATGATATAATCCTCACTAATACTACTTGGCAATTCAGAGCTAATGCAGTTATCGAATCAACTGGTGATATTGCAACTTCAAGTCCTGCAACTTTAACAGTTAGTCAACCTGCAACAATTCCTAGTACACCAGCTAATCAAACGGTATGTTACATAGGTGGTTCAGCTAATTTTACAGTTTCTGCAAGCAATGCAGTAAGTTACCAATGGCAGTTTTCGTCAGTTGGTGGTAGTAATCCTTCCGATTGGACAACCATAGGTAATCCAACAGGTCCAACAGGTATAACATATAGTGGGTTTACATCTAATCAACTTGGATTAGCTGTTTCTAGCGATGTATCACCAGTAGTGAATTACTATTATAGAGCTATTGCTGTATCAGCAAGTCCATGTGATAATAGTCAACCATCTGCACAGGCTCAATTAATTATCAATAATCCTAATGTGGCTATTGCTACACCGGATGGTACCGTTTCATGTGGAGGTGCATTAGTGGCTTTAAATGCTAGTGGTGCTACTACGTATACGTGGAGTTCAGTGCCTGCTTCAGTGCCTGCTCTTGCAAGTGCTGCTAGTATTTCTGTTGCGCCAACGGTAAACACTCTTTATACAGTAAATGGAACAACAGCCGGATGTACTAAATCAGCTTCTGTTAATGTGACTGTTTCTGTTGCTACTGTGGCAACTGCTACACCAAGTGCTGCAACAGTTTGTCCGGGCGCAGCAGTTCAATTGACTGCAGCTGGAGTACAACCTACACCAACTGCTGCTAATTTGTATACATTTACAAATAATCCAAGTCCTCTTCCAACTTTAGACCCAATGACTGGTTCAACTCAATTATTAGCATCAGCATTAGATGATACTGCATCGGCTGTGACACCTATTGGATTTACGTTTAATTTTGCAGGGACTAATTATACTCAATTTTCAGCTAACGTTAACGGATTGTTGAGATTAGGTAGTACTGCGGTAACTACTTCGTTTAGTAATACAGCAGCAAATGCAGGAACTAATACTCCTGCTATCATGCCTTATTTTGATGATTTATCCACAGGTACTAATGGGAAAGTACATTATGTAGTAACAGGAAGTGCTCCAAATAGAATTTTAACTGTTGAATGGTTTGTTGTTGTTCCTAGATCTACTGCTACAGGAGGAACAGCAGCAGCAAAATTCCAAGCAAAATTATATGAAGGCACCAATGTTATAGACTATGTTTATGGGCCTGGAATGGTAGTTAATACTGCTAATTCTGGAGCATCAATAGGTATAGCTACTTCGTCTACTGTTTATAACAATGTTGTTGTAACTACGAATTTAAATTCAACGACGACATTTACTACAAACAATACTGCTGCAATTCCTTCTGGTCAGGTATACAGATTTGCACCAGGAAACTTGCAAACATATTCTTATTTATGGACGGCTTTGACTCCAGATCCAACTTTGACTAATACAACTAGTGCTATTGCTTCTGCTAATCCAACGGCTGCTAGTACAACGTATCAAGTTGTTGTTACCTCAAATACAGGTTGTAAGGATACCAAAACGGTTACAGTTACAACTGAAAGTGGCGTGAATAATTTTGTTCAACCGGTGGCTCAAACTTTTTGTGCTGGTCAAACAGCTACTTTATCAGCTTCAGCTTCAGGTGCAGGTTTAGTATACACTTGGTATAAAGTAGGAACTCCGGCTTCGGTAGGAACTGGAGCAACTTTAAGTTTCCCTTCTGCCACTACAGCTGCAACTGGAGATTATAATGTAGTAGTTACTGCTACATGTGGACCTGGTGTAACAAGTAATACGGTTCATTTACAGATTAATCCTTTGCCAACAGCTACTATTTCAGGTACGGTTACTAAGTGTCAAAACGACCCAGTATCATCTGTGACCTTTACAGGAAGTAACGGAACAGCTCCTTATACATTTATATATAGTTTAAATGGCGGTGCTGACACACCAATTACTTCAAATTTAGCGGGGATAGCTACTATTGTGGTGCCTACAGGAACTGCAACATCTTACAATTACACTTTAAAAAGTGTTTCTGACAGTTCAGCAACAGCTTGTTCTCAATCACAAACTGGAACCGCAACGATACTTGTTAATCCTGTTCCATCAAATGTAACAGCTTCAGCAAGCCTTAGCCCGGTATGTGTTAATAGTTTCTTTAATTTGACTTCGTCTGCAAGTCCTATTGCGGGTGGTTTCGCGCAAAATTTTGATAGTGTTACTGCTCCTGCATTACCTGCAGGTTGGGCTTCAACCGTTACAGGAGAAGCTACTGCATGTGTTACTAGAGCAACAGGAGCTGATACTGCACCAAATACTGCTTTCATCGCAGATGTGAGTACAGTAAGTGACAAATCTCTTAGTACTCCTGTAATTCCAATTGGTTCAACAACTGCACAATTGACTTTTAGACACAGTTATACTTTTGAAGGAACTACATCATTTTTTGATGGTGGAGTTTTGGAAATCAAAATTGGAGCAGGTGCTTACACGGATATTGTTACTGCAGGAGGAAGTTTTGTTACCAACGGATATAATGGTACTATTAGTACTGGATTTAGTAATCCACTTGGTGGTAGAAGTGCTTGGTGTAATACATCATCAGGATATAAAACAGTAACAGTTAACCTTCCAGCTGCTGCTGCAGGTCAAAATATTCAGCTTCGTTGGAGATTAGGTAGTGACACTTCTACCGGTTCAACAGGCTGGTCTATAGATACTGTTTCACTTGTTGATGTGGTAGCACAAACATACAGTTGGGAATCTATACCAACAGGATTTACATCTAGTTTGCAAAATCCAACTGGATTGAATGCTACTCAAAATACAACGTATAAAGTTACAGTGACAACTTCAGCAGGATGTAAAACTTCAGCAACTACTGATGTAGTAGCTGATCAATTGCCTGTTGCCACAACAAGTGGAAGTGGAAGCAAATCAATATGTTCTAATGCAACTTACACTTTAACTTCAGGAGAAGCAGCAGCTAACTATGGAACTATCTTATGGACAGTTCAAAGTGGATTAGGTTCAATAACAGCTGGTTCAACTACAGTTACGCCTCAATATACAGCAGTAGCTGCAGATGCAGGTACAGATGTAACTTTATTGATGACTGTTACAAGTAATAATACTTGTGCAACAACAGCAACGGCTACGTATACTTTACATGTAGATCCATTACCAACGGCATCAACAAGTGGAAGTGGAACTAAATCAATATGTGCTTATTCGTCTTACACGTTAACTGCTTCTGAAGCAACAGCTAGTTATGGTACTATCTTATGGACAGTTCAAAGCGGTGCCGGTTCAATTACAGCTGGTTCAACTACATTGACTCCTAAGTATACTCCAGTAAATGCTGATGCAGGAACTAATGTAACATTATTGATGACGGTTACTAGTAATAATGCTTGTGGAACTGCCACAGCTACAGCAACCTACACTTTCTATGTTTATCCAATTCCAACAGTAAGTACTATATTAAATAATATTAGTTATTACAGTGGTTTTGCTACTGCTGCCATTTCATTGACCGGAACACCTGCAGGTGTAACCTTCAATATTACTGGTGGTGCAGCTGCCGGATTGGCTGATGTACCTAACGTGAATACTATTCCATCGTTTATTCCAACTCCTATAACAACACCAACCACAGTAACTGTTACTCCGGTAGCAAATGGATGTACAGGAGTTGCTAAAACGTATCAACTCATCCCTATTCCTGTTGTGGCGAATATAACTTCAAGCCATTGTGGTACTGTTAATAATGGTTTGAATAATCAAATTCAGGCAGGAAATGTAAGTGTACCAGGATATACTACAACTGGTTATAGATTTGAAGTTACTAATACTGCTACCGGTGAAGTTGCTTATGTTGACACAGTTCAATCTATGTTTAAATTGACAGATACGAGTATTTATGCTTATGGTACTACATTCGCTATTAGAGTGGCAGTTATCTTAAATGGTCATGTTCAAGGGTTCTTTGGTAATACTTGTACATTAACAACTGCAAGTGTTCAAACTACAAAAGTTGTAACCGCTCAATGTGGTGCTACCTTAGCAGCTATAAACTCTAATATCAATGCAAATTCAGTAAGTTCTACTAACTTGTATCGTTTCAGAGTAGCTCTTGCAAGTGCCCCTACTACATATTACTTACTAGAGCGTTCAGTGCCTAACTTTAACTTGTCAATGGTTGCTGGTTTACCATTAACTTATGAGACTGAGTATAAAGTTGATGTACAAATACGTGTGAAATTAGCTGGATTTGAAGCTTGGTCACAATTTGGAGCGGTTTGTTCTATATTCACACCAGAAGCACCAACAACGTCACTTACAATAGATGATTGTGAATTGGTAGCTACAAGTTATACTCAAGCAATCCATATAATTCCTTATCCGGGAGCTACTTCGTATCGTGTATTATTGACAGGATATGATGAAAATGGTGATGTTAACTATTCACAATTCATTGTTACTACTTCAACTACTTTCACTTTAAGTCAGTTCACTGGATTATCTCCGGATACAGCTTATAGTGTAGAGGTAGCTATTAATTTGTTTGGTAACTATACGCCTTATGGAAAAACATGTAGTGTAACTACACCAGGAACAGCTCCTGCAACAAAAGATGTTATTACATTTAGAGCGGTTGCCTATCCAAATCCATTCGCGAATAACTTCATGATTGATGTTAAATCGTCAAGTCAATCATCAGTGAACTTGAAAGTTTACGATATGATTGGTAGATTGGTTGAACAACGTGATGTTAGAGTATCAGATTTAGTTAATTCAGCTATCGGAGAACGTTATCCAAGCGGTGTTTACAACGTGGTTGTATCACAAGATGAAAGCGTGCAAACGGTAAGAGTAGTTAAAAGATAATTAACTAATTAATAAATGAAAAGACCTTCGAGAAATCGAAGGTCTTTTTTTTGTTATCTGTAGTTGAAAAAAAATTAGTACTATTATAATTCAGTTGAATCTGTTCCTAATTCGAGATCATCTAAATCTCTTCTGTCTTTTTTTGTTGGTCTTCCGGTTCCTGATTTTCGATAATGTTCTTTGGAAAGTTTAAGCAATTCAAGATGAGCAAAAGTTTCAGGAGGCGTTTCATCTTTTCGGTAAATATCAACCAACTTTGCTCCAACACGATTTTGCGGAATGTCTAAAACGGTTATTAAATAGGTAATCTGGTCTTTTCTAAAGGTAATTTTGTCCATTGGAAAAACTTCTCTGGAAGGCTTTGCAATTTGACCATTAACGGTTATATGATTTTTTCGGCAGGCTTCTGTAACCATGTTTCTGGTTTTATAATAACGAACACACCATAAATATTTATCTACTCTCATTTTTTTTCCAAAATCAACGTTAAATTGTTCACAAAAATAAATCAATATTGTATCTTGCGGGCTTAAAATTCAAACAATAATGAATAATTTTTTCAAAATTATATTTCTTTTTACTTTAGGTTTAACTGTGGTCTCTTGCTCTAAAAGTGATAGTAGCAGTTCAGAACCGCTTCGTGATTTTACAGAACAATACACAAAAGATATAGCCAATATCGAAACCTTTATGCATACGCATTATATGGAAGTAGTTAATAATCCAGGAGCGACAAATGATCAGGATGTTACTTTTACTTTAATTCCGGCAGGAGGAACACAAACCTCGATTTGGGATCAAACAACATATCCAATACTAACGAGATATATTACTGTTGAACAAAACGATGTTGATGTTACTTATAAAATTTATTATATTCAATTAAGACAAGGTTCAGGTGCAAACAGTAAATCACCATGTAATGTGGATAGAGTATTAACGTCTTATAGAGGCGAATATATTTATAGTAGTACTGTAACTGAAGGAACTCCACCAGTAACAACAACTACAATAAAATCTAATGAGTTTGAAGAATCAATTGATCCACAAAACTATTTTAATTTAACAGGTGTTGTTAGAGGATGGGGTGAAATTTTCCCGCAGTTCAAAACCGGAAGCTATTCAGGAAATCCGGATGGCACAACATCTTATTATGATTTTGGAGCCGGAGTAATGTTTCTGCCATCTGGTTTAGCTTATTACAGTACTTCATCGGGAGGAATACCAGCGTATTCACCACTTATATTTAGTTTCAAATTATATGAAATTCAAAGAATGGATCAAGATGGTGATGGAATTTATTCATTTCAGGAAGATTTAGCAACTTTGACAACAAATAGTGATGGGACTTTTACTGTGACTAATGGTGTTCCTGATGGCTATGTTTATAATATGGAAGAAGGTAAAGTAAATCCAGATGACACAGATGGTGACGAAATTCCTGATTTTCTGGATGTGGATGATGACGGAGATTTCTTTACTACCAAAAGCGAAATAAAAAACCCTATAACAGGTCAGTCTTATCCTTTTGCAGATATTCCAACTTGTGGTAGCTCAGGAAATGGAAAGAAAAAATATTTAGATCCAAGTTGTCATTATCAACCATAATTAATTCATAAAAAAAATCCCGTTCAATTTGAGCGGGATTTTTTTGATATATAAACAGAGAATTATTTTCTCTTGATTACTCTTTCTACAGCTTCCACAATCGCCTGATTGTTTAACTTGTATTTTTCCATCAATTGTTCCGGAGTTCCGCTTTCGCCAAAGCTATCGTTTACAGCCACAAATTCTTGTGGTTTTGGATTATTCAAAGCTAAAACTCTAGACACGCTTTCGCCTAAACCGCCAAGAAAGTTATGCTCTTCAGCTGTAACTACGCAACCCGTTTTTGCTACTGATTTTAAAATCGCAGCCTCATCCAAAGGTTTAATAGTATGGATATTGATAACTTCTGCTGAAATGCCTTTAGCTTCCAATGTTTCTGCTGCAATTAACGCTTCCCAAACCAAATGTCCGGTAGCGATAATCGTTACATCTGTTCCTTCATTAAGCATAATCGCTTTTCCGATTATGAATGGCTCATCAGCAGGAGTAAAGTTAGGTACAACCGGACGACCAAAACGCAAATAAGCCGGACCATGATGATCTGCTAAAGCAAGGGTTGCCGCTTTGGTTTGATTGTAATCACAAGTATTGATTACGGTCATTCCGGGTAACATTTTCATCAAACCAATATCTTCCAAAATTTGGTGTGTTGCTCCATCTTCTCCTAAAGTTAATCCGGCATGCGAAGCACAAATTTTTACATTCTTATCTGAATAGGCCACCGATTGACGAATTTGGTCATAAACTCTTCCGGTAGAAAAATTAGCAAATGTTCCTGTAAACGGAATTTTGCCACCAATAGTTAAACCTGCCGCAATTCCAATCATGTTTGCTTCAGCAATTCCAACCTGGAAAAAACGCTCCGGATGGTTTTTCTTGAATTCGTCAAATTTTAACGAACCAATTAAGTCGGCGCAAAGTGCTACGACGTTTTCATTTTTTTGTCCTAGTTCGGTCATTCCTGCACCAAAACCTGAACGTGTATCTTTACTTCCTGTATTTGTATATTTTTTCATTATTGTTAATTCAAAATTATGTTAGTGAACTATTGTTTTTTGGGAAAACTTAATCAATTTTAAAGTTAAAATTAAAATCTATTGACTCATTGTATATTTCTTCTGATTTTATAGCCAATTTACCATCTTCAAGATGATATGCCTTTTCAAGGTTAAAAGCACTTAAATCAAGATTATACTTAGCATTCAAATAGTTTTTAATCGAATTCTTTTTGGTGTCATAAACATTACTTTTTTTTCCAAAAAAATAGTAATGGTCCGATATTATTTTTTTTCTCTTACTATTTTTATATCGCTTTAGGTGAACTATTGTTTCGTTGTTAATCGTATCTCTTTCAAATTTAAAATCTTCTACAGCATTTTTATAACTTTTTCTGCTAACGGAACTGACACCTGTATATAGCTTGCTATTGGTTAAGTTGTTAAGGTCTTCTAAATGCTGATATTCAAAATCCATATCAAACTTTATTAACCAATTTTTTTTGTGGTCTGATATTGTGGCATCTTTTAGAGACTTCCCAATTTTAATAGTCATTAGATAGGTAGAGTCGTTCGAATTACTTAAAAAGATGAACTTACCCTCAAAATTATTTTTATAATCATTCCTGTGCTCAATAGTCATCTGGTTAAAATAATAACTTAATTTATCTTGAGAAGAACTAATATTAGGTATTAAAAATAAAATGAAGAGGTACGATAACTTCATTTTTAATAATCTCCTAAAGTCTCAGCATTTTGAGCTAATCCAACCGCTAATTGATCATTGTTTGGTGCTTTTCCGTGCCAAGCATGCGTGTGCATCATAAAATCTACACCATGTCCCATCACTGTATGCAACAATACACAAACCGGTTTTCCTTTCCCGGTTCTGCTTTTTGCTTCGGTCATACCTTTGATAATAGCTTCAATGTCGTTTCCTTCTTTGATTTCCAAAACATCCCAGTCAAAAGCTTCAAACTTAGCTTTGATACTTCCCATTGGCAATACATCGTCTGTTGCACCGTCAATTTGTTGTCCGTTTAAGTCAATGGTCGCAATCAAATTATCAACTTTTTTTGCGGAAGCATACATAATGGCTTCCCAGTTTTGACCTTCCTGCAATTCTCCATCACCATGAAGTGAATAAATTAAATGATTGTCACCGTTTAGTTTTTTAGCTTGCGCTGCACCAATAGCAACCGACATTCCTTGTCCCAATGAACCGGAAGCCATACGAACTCCAGGCAATCCTTCGTGTGTGGTTGGATGACCTTGTAAACGTGAGTTGAGTTTTCTAAACGTAGCTAATTCTGTTACAGGGAAATAACCGCTACGAGCCAAAACGCTGTAGAATACCGGCGAAATATGACCATTAGACAAGAAAAATAAATCCTCACCAATGCCATCCATATTGAAGCCGGGCTTTCTTTCTAAAAGCTGTTGGTACAATACAGTAAAAAATTCAGTACAGCCAAGAGAACCTCCCGGATGACCTGAATTTACGGCATGTACCATTCGAAGAATGTCTCTTCTAACCTGTGTTGAAAAATCTTGAAGTTGTTGTGTGTTAGACATTTTTTGTAGTTAAAATTTAATGTCGACAAAAGTAATTCTAATTTTTACCAATGGCAAAAGTTTTATAAATTAGTTATGAAGCGTTATCAATAAAATAATATTCTAATTGAAATTATATAAGAATTGACAAATATCTTATAATTTATCTTGGGAAAAAGACCAGTAACTTGTCGCCTTAAAATCTACAATATGAAAAAGGCAAAAACTATTTATTATTTAGATGATGATTTCGATGATTTAGGCTTCTTTAAAGAGATAGCTGAAGAATTGGGACATAATGTAAAAGTGTTTTCCGATGGACGAAAAATGCTGTTAGTTTTGGAAATTCAGGCTGAAAAGCCGGATGTTATTTTCCTTGATATTCACATGCCGGTACTTAACGGAGAGGAAATTTTAGAAATAATAAAAAAATCGGATGACTTAAAAGACATTCCTGTTGTAATGGTATCCGGAGCTTATCCTAAAAAATTACTTCAATATTGTTCCGATTTGGGAGTATCTTGTCTGGTCAAAAGACATAATTTTCAGGAATTCAAACAGAATATTGCTGAGGTACTGAAACAAATAGAAGTTATCAAGGCGTAATTTTTTACATCATAAAATTGCATAAAAACCTGAAACCTTTCAGTCAAATCTTTATGTTAAATAAATCCTTTTTTTTGTCACCCTGAGCGCAGACGAAGGGCTAATTCTTTTATCTTTGCCCACTGATTAAAAGAACTAGATGAAATTCGATTTATTACAAAAAGACATCAATTCAAAAGCGCGTGCCGGAAGTATTACTACTGATCACGGTGTAATTGAAACCCCAATATTCATGCCTGTTGGTACTGTAGCCTCTGTAAAAGGAGTGCATCAGCGCGAATTAAAAGAAGAAATCAATCCCGATATTATTCTTGGAAATACCTATCATTTATACCTGCGTCCGCAAACCGCTATTTTAGAACAAGCTGGCGGCTTACATAAATTCATGAATTGGGATAGAAATATCTTAACGGATTCCGGCGGCTACCAAGTGTATTCACTTTCGGCTAACCGAAAAATTAAAGAAGAAGGTGTAAAATTTAAATCGCATATTGACGGTTCTTACCACGTTTTTACTCCCGAGAATGTAATGGAAATTCAGCGTACTATTGGTGCTGATATCATCATGGCGTTCGACGAATGCACACCTTATCCATGTGACTATCGCTATGCACAAAAATCAATGAAGATGACACATCGTTGGCTGGACAGATGTATCAGTCATTTAGAAAAAGTGCCGACAAAATATGGTTATGACCAAACGTTCTTCCCAATTGTTCAGGGAAGTACGTATAAAGATTTACGTCAACAATCTGCAGAATATATAGCCAATGCCGGACAACAAGGAAATGCTATTGGTGGACTTTCAGTTGGAGAACCGGCTGAAGAAATGTACGCCATGACCGAAGTCGTTTGTGACATTCTTCCCGAAGACAAGCCACGTTATTTGATGGGCGTTGGAACACCAATAAATATTTTGGAAAATATAGCGTTGGGAATCGATATGTTCGATTGCGTAATGCCGACACGAAATGCACGAAACGGAATGTTATTCACGGCCAACGGAACGATGAATATCAAAAATAAAAAATGGGAAGCTGATTTTTCACCACTTGATGAAATGGGTTACACTTTTGTGGATACAGAATACACCAAAGCCTATTTGCGTCACCTGTTTGCTGCCAATGAATATTTGGGGAAGCAAATTGCCACAATTCACAATTTAGGTTTCTATATGTGGTTGGTTCGTGAAGCAAGAAAACATATCTTAGCGGGAGATTTTAGAACTTGGAAAGACATGATGGTAAAAAATATGAGCCAAAGATTATAGTTGATTTGGTAATTTGTGGATTCGGTTATTTGATACCGAATAACCAGATAACCGAATAACAAAATAAACAACAATGTTAAAAATAATTGACAAATACATTCTCAAACGCTACTTAGGAACATTCGCCGTTATGTTGTTAATGTTCATTCCAATTGGGATTGTGATTGATGTTTCCGAAAAAGTCAATAAAATGATTGAGAATCACGTTGCTTTCTCAGCTGTTGCCAAATATTATCTTGACTTCACCATCTATTTTGCCAATCTTTTATTCCCGATATTTTTATTTCTTTCTGTAATTTGGTTTACCTCAAAACTTGCCAATAACACCGAGATTATTGCCATTCTAAGTTCGGGTATTTCGTTCTCAAGATTTCTTCGTCCTTATATTATAGGAGCAACGATTGTATCCCTTTTTGCTTTGGTGATGACAATTTATTTGGTGCCCAATGCGAGTGCGGGTTTTAAAAGTTTCAGATATACGTATCTTTCTGCTAGTGGACCGGATAGTATGCGTGATGATACCGATGTGTTTCGTCAAATCAGTAAAGACGAATATATTTTTGTGAGTAACTTTAATGATGTTTCTAAAATGGCTTTTAATTTTTCGATGGAAAAATTCGAAGGAGATAAGTTGAAATATAAATTGTTAGCCAGTAGAATTAAATGGAATGCAAAAACAAAAAATTACACCTTATACAATTATACCAAAAGGAAAGTAGGGCAGTTTGGAGATATTATCGAATCAGGTGAAGTCAAAGACACTGTTTTTAAATTTGATTTAGAAGATTTAACGCCTGTGGTTTACATTGCGGAAACCTTGCCTCTAAATGAACTTAATAAGTTTATAGATAAAGAAAAAGCACGTGGTTCTTCCAATATTAATGTGTATAAGGTAGTGCTTTATAAAAAATACAGTATCCCGGTTTCTGCTTTTATTCTAACTATCATTGCTGTGGCTGTTTCGTCTATGAAGCGTCGTGGCGGAATGGGAGCCAATCTGGCCATAGGAATTATTCTTGCCTTTGCTTTTGTCTTTCTGGATAAAGTTTTTGGAGTTTTAGCCGAAAAATCTACAGCACCACCATTACTGGCAGTTTGGACACCAAACATTGTTTTTGGAATTCTGGCAATTTATCTTTTACGAAATGCTAAGCGATAACCTCAAAAGTTATTTGCATCTCCATTTAATTGTTTTCATTTGGGGATTCACCGCCATTTTAGGTGCGTTGATTTCGCTCGATGCATTGCCATTGGTTTGGTTCCGAATGCTATTTGCGGTTGGGTTTATTGGGATTTATATCTATTTCAAAAAACTGCCATTACGGATTTCAACAAAAGCCTTTCTACAGTTTATTTTTTCCGGACTTATTATCGCCTTGCATTGGTTTACTTTTTTTCATGCAATCAAGATTTCTAATATTTCAATAACGCTTGCCTGTCTCTCCACAGGAGCTTTTTTTGCTTCGTTATTGGAACCAATTCTATATGGGAAAAAGATTGTCTGGTATGAAGTGTTCTTTGGCTTACTCGTAGTTTTTGGACTTTACATTATTTTCAATGTAGAAGGAAGCTATTTCTGGGGAATGTTAACCGCTTTAACATCTGCTTTTCTATCGGCTTTGTTTGCCGTTATTAATAGTAGGTTGGTGAAATCGCACGACGCTACTGTAATCTCTTTTTACGAGCTTAGTGGAGGCGTAGTATTTTTTACTTTTCTATTATTATTTACCCATAGTTTTACACCAACTTTCTTTTCACTTTCGACTAAAGATTTGATGTATTTAATGATTTTAAGTTCGGTCTGCACAGCCTATGCTTTTATAGCTTCCACTGCAATAATGAAATTTTTAAGCCCTTATACCGTGATGCTTACTATTAATTTGGAACCTATTTACGGAATCGTTTTAGCGGTATTAGTATTCAAAGAAAAGGAAAGAATGAGCCTTGAGTTTTATATTGGCGCCATCATTATTTTGCTTACAGTTTTGTTAAATTCGGTTATAAAAAGCTATAAAAAAAGAAACTAAACCCGCATTGTAATACGATTAATTTTGTTTGCAATAATCTGTGAAAAGTGCTTTTTATCACAATTTAAAATTTTATATTTGCTATTCGATTAAATCAAAACACCCGAGGCGTAGCCGAATTGTATGGAGCGCAGCGAAATAAAACAAACCCTATGGAATATTTAGATTTTGAACTTCCTATCAAAGAACTAGAAGAGCAACTCGATAAATGCCAGATAATTGGTGCCGAATCAAATGTAGATGTCACTGCAACCTGCAAGCAAATTGAAAAAAAATTAGAAGAAACTAAAAGAAAAATATACAAAAATCTTACCGCTTGGCAACGTGTACAATTATCACGTCATCCAAACAGACCTTATACTTTAGAGCATATTACCAACTTAACTAAAGGGACTTTTTTAGAACTTTTTGGAGACAGGAATTTTAAAGATGACAAAGCCATGGTTGGTGGTTTAGGCCAAATAGATGGGCAGTCTTTTATGCTTATCGGACAACAAAAAGGAATCAATACCAAAATGCGTCAGTTGCGTAATTTCGGTATGGCAAGTCCGGAAGGATATCGTAAAGCATTGCGTTTGATGAAAATGGCAGAAAAGTTTAATCTTCCTGTAGTAACTTTAATTGATACTCCGGGAGCTTTTCCAGGATTGGAAGCTGAAGAACGAGGACAAGGAGAAGCTATTGCCAGAAACATTCTTGAAATGGTTCGTCTTAAAGTGCCAATCATTTGTGTGATCATTGGAGAAGGCGCTTCCGGTGGAGCATTGGGAATTGGAGTTGGAGACAGAGTTTTAATGATGGAAAATACTTGGTATTCTGTTATCTCACCTGAATCATGTTCATCAATTTTATGGAAAAGCTGGGAATATAAAGAACAAGCTGCTGAAGCTTTGAAACTGACTTCAACCGATATGAAAAAAATGAAACTGGTTGATGATGTTATCCCGGAACCACTTGGCGGAGCACATTATGATAAAGAAACCGCTTTCAAAACTGTTGAACAATATATCATGAAAGCGTTTAACGAATTGAAAGATTTATCAACAGAAGAGTTAGTAGCTCAAAGGATGGATAAATACAGTAAAATGGGCGAATACAAGGAGTAAATTCTTATAAATTATACTAAAATCCGAAGCCCTACAGTTTCGGATTTTTTTTTGGTTGTTAACAAAAAAAAGAAACTTATAAACACATCTATCTTATAACTAGATTATAATTAAACTAACAAAAAGGTTACTTTCGCTACATGGAAAATCTCAGAAATATGAACCCTATAAAAGTAGATAAAACTACTATTATAAACTTAGAAAAAGGAAAGCTGCCACCACAAGTGCTCGACCTGGAGGAAGCTGTGCTTGGTGCGATGATGATTGATAAAAAAGGGGTTGATGAGGTTATCGATATACTGCAGCCTGATGCTTTTTACAAGGAAGCACACAAGCATATTTTTGAAGCTATTTTTCAGTTATTCACAGATTCTCAGCCTATTGACTTATTAACAGTTTCGGCTCAGCTAAAAAAGAACGCCAAATTAGATTTGGCCGGAGGCGATTTTTACCTGATTCAGCTTACGCAAAAGATATCTTCTTCAGCACACATCGAGTTTCATTCCCGAATTATTTTACAGAAATACATTCAGCGAAGCTTAATAAAAATCTCTTCCGAAATCATCGAAGAGTCGTATGATGAAACTACAGATGTTTTTGATTTGTTAGACAAAGCCGAATCTAAACTTTATGAAGTAACGCAGGGAAACATCAAGCGTAGTTCTGAAACAGCGCAAAGTTTGGTAATCCAAGCCAAAAAGCGAATCGAAGAAATCGCAAATAAAGAAGGTCTAAGCGGAATCGCAACTGGTTTTGAGAAATTAGACAAAGTAACTTCGGGTTGGCAGCCTTCCGATTTGATTATTATTGCTGCCCGTCCAGGTATGGGTAAAACCGCATTCGTACTTTCAATGGCACGAAATATTGCCATCGATTTTGGTCAGCCTGTAGCATTGTTTTCATTAGAGATGTCATCAGTACAGTTAATCACACGTTTGATTTCATCTGAAACGGGTTTGTCTTCCGAGAAATTAAGAACCGGAAAATTAGAAAAACACGAGTGGGAACAGCTTTCTACCAAAGTAAAAGATTTGGAAAAAGCGCCATTATATATTGATGATTCACCATCGCTTTCCATCTTTGATTTAAGAGCAAAAGCACGTCGTTTGTCATCACAACACGGAATAAAACTAATCATTGTCGATTACCTTCAATTGATGACCGCCGGCGGAAGCAACGGAAAAGGAGGCGGTAATCGTGAGCAGGAAATCTCAACTATTTCCAGAAATCTAAAAGCATTAGCCAAAGAATTAGAAGTTCCGGTAATTGCCTTGTCTCAATTATCGCGTGCGGTTGAAACGCGTGGTTCGAGCAAAAGACCTTTGCTTTCTGACTTACGTGAATCGGGTGCGATTGAGCAGGATGCCGATATCGTTTCGTTTATTTATCGTCCTGAATATTACAAAATTGATGAATGGGATGATGAAGAGCAAACACCAACTGCCGGTCAGGCCGAATTTATTATAGCCAAGCACAGAAACGGTTCGCTAGAAAGTATCCGATTGAAATTCATCGGAAATCTTGGTAAGTTTGATAACCTTGAAGAATACGGAAGTGCTTTTGACGATTTGCCATCAAAAATGAATCACGATGATAATCCGTTTATGACGAAAAATTTACCGTCGCCGAATGAAGCTTTTGGAAGCAATATCAATTCCAATGATGACGACAGCGATGTTCCATTTTAAAAATTTAAACCCGATTAATCTCGGGTTTTTTTATGTTTTTCTTCACAGTAAAACTGTTATCTTTGAGCTTATTATTTCACTAAAGATGTTTAAAAAGTCACTCTATATTTTTCTAATACTGATTTCCTTTTCCGCTAAGGCAAATTTTATTTTGTTGCCAATGGATGAGAGCACCCAAAAAAATCATCTTAAAGCATACGGAATTACCTATTGGGCATTAGACAAACAATACAAAGCCAGTTGGTTGTTAAACTATCGCGGCGGTTCTTTTTTATTGCCAGATGCTCCCGAAATCAGAAAAGAATGTCAAATCAGAGGTGTGAGTTTTGAAGTCTTATCAGACGCAGAAATGCAGTCTTTATTAGCTGATATTTCAAGTCCGTCACAAAATATGGAAACCGTAGTTTTGGAAAAGGCTCCC
This sequence comes from Flavobacterium sangjuense, assembly GCF_004797125.1. NCBI lineage: Bacteria > Pseudomonadati > Bacteroidota > Flavobacteriia > Flavobacteriales > Flavobacteriaceae > Flavobacterium > Flavobacterium sangjuense. Next base: position 2,926,492 of record NZ_CP038810.1, on the reverse strand, counting down.
AAAATTGCGGTTTATTCGCCACCGGGAAAACAGCCTTGGGATGATGCGGTGACTATGGTTTTGACTTATGCTGAAATTCCGTTTAAAGTGGTTTACGATGAAGAAGTGCTGAGTGATCAATTGTTGTTATACGATTGGCTGCATTTACATCACGAGGATTTTACAGGCCAATACGGTAAGTTTTACGGAGCGTATCGCAATGCGCCTTGGTATATTGAACAAAAGAAAGATGCCGAAGCTTTGGCGGCCAAATTAGGTTTCGCTAAAGTGTCTCAGGATAAATTGGCTGTAGCCAAAAAGATTCGGGATTTTGTCATTGGCGGTGGATTCATGTTTGCCATGTGTTCTGCAACGGATAGTTTTGATATTGCGCTTTCCGCTGAAGGTGTTGATATTTGTGAACCCATGTTTGACGGTGATGACAGCGAATCAAATTACCAATCTAAAATTGATTATTCAAAAACCTTTGCATTCAAAAATTTTATATTAGACAGAAAGCCCGATCACTATGAGTTTTCGGATATTGATATGACCGAAAAACGTCGAATTCCTTTTGAAAAAGATTATTTCACTTTGATGGAATTTTCGGCTAAATGGGATGTCATTCCGAGTATGCTGTGCCAAAACCACACCCAATTGGTAAAAGGTTTTATGGGACAAACCACGGCTTTCGATAACGAATTGATAAAGTCAAGCGTGTTGGTTTTAGGAAAAAACGAATTGAATGACGAAGCGCGTTATATTCACGGACAAAAAGGAAAAGGATTTTTTACCTTTTATGGTGGTCACGATCCCGAAGATTACCAACACCGGGTAGGAGATGAGCCAACCGTTTTAGACTTGCATCCAAACTCTCCGGGCTTCCGATTGATTTTGAATAATGTGTTATTTCCTGCTGCCAGAAAGAAACCGCAGAAAACGTAATTGCGGAGCAGTTGCAGTAAACTCTCTTTAGTAGCTACTTTATGATTTAAGTTGTTTCTTCAACTCTTTTGTCATTAATTTTATAAATTCCTCTTTGTCTTTTTTTGTTTCTTTAATTGTTGTCTTAATGTCATTAGGAATGCTTAAATATTTTTCAGACCATAAATAAACTTCAACCAAAATAGGCAATAAGTCAATCCCCTTTTGAGTGAGTTTATACATAACTTTTGCTTTACTTTCGGGGTGTGGCAATTTTTCAATAATCTTATTTTCTTCAAGAGCTTGTAATCGAGAAGCCAAGATATTGGTCGCTATGCCTTCTGACGATTTTAAGAAATCACCATAAGTATTTTTTTTATTAAACATTAAATCCCTAATAATTAGTAACGACCATTTATCACCAAATACATCAAGGGAGCAACTTAACGGACATTCAGATCTTTTTTTTACAGTATTCATAAAAATAATTTTAAAAACCACTTGCAAATTAAAAGTAGTTTGTATATTTGCACTTGCAAAACGCAAGCAAATTTATAAATTAATTATTTAAAATTATGAAAATGAAACAAAATATTTTAGTTACCGGCGCTTCTTCCGGCTTCGGCCTGCTACTGGCAAACAAGCTACATGAAAGAGGTTACAATGTGATTGGCACGAGTCGTAATCCCGAAAAGACACAATCATCAGTGCCATTTAAAATGGTAGCATTAGACATTACTAACGAGGATTCTATTAAGTCGTTTGGTAAGCAACTTTTTACTAAAATCAACCAATTAGATGTATTGATAAACAATGCAGGTTTTTATTTGTCTGGACTTGCAGAAGAAACTTCTATTGAACAAGGCATGAAGCAATTTGATACTAATTTTTGGGGGACGGTAAAGTTAACCAATGAATTGTTGCCCTATTTTAGAAAGCAACGCTTTGGCAAAATAATTACTGTAGGCTCAATAATGGGGTTAATCAGTCTTCCGGGCGGTTCTTTTTATGGTGCTTCCAAGCACGCACTTGAAGGTTATTTCAGAGCGTTGCGTTTCGAACTAAATGAATTTAATATAAAAGTTTCTATGGTTGAGCCAGTGGGCTTCAAAACCAACATTGTCACTAACTCTATAGTTGCGGATAATAAAATAAGTGATTATGACGGATATCGCACAAAACTTACAGCTTATACAAAAGATTTATTTGATAATGCACCCGAACCTACTCCTGTTGTTGAAACACTATTGAAACTTGTTGAAAATGGAAACCCAAATTTCAATCATCCCGTGGGCAAAGGCTCTACTTTATTTCCTGCAATACAGTATTTTTCATTCAAAACCTTTGAGAATTCTATCATTAAAAATATTAACAAGTTTAAAAAATAAATGCAATGAAAGCATTCATAGTAAAATGTTATGTTACTGCTAGAAAGAAACCACAGAAAGCCTAGACATTGTTAATAGCTGGTTTTTCTATTAAGTTTTTCAATTGGATTTAAATGCCACATTTTTTTCCAACCTTGATGGTCAGAATCAATGCGCCACAAATAGGGAATTAAGGTAGAGATTGTATAATGTAAATGCGGGGTTTTTCCTTTTGCATTTCCTGAAGTCCCAACAGTACCAATTATGTCTTTATGCCCAACGAATGAAAAAGCATGTGTTTTTATTTCGTCCAAATGTGCGTAATAGTGGATTCTCCATTTTGGTCCCAAGACCGCAATAACATTACCACCCATGCTAATTTGCCCACAGTAAAGAACAAGACCTTTAGTTGAAGAAATAATTGGTGTGCCGGTTTTAGCAAATATATCAACCCCTTTGTGAGTTCCTGATTTTCCCCATGGATAATACCAAAAGGACTCTTTATTATAACTGTCTTTAGTAGCACCAACTACCGGAATTTTAAAATCCTCTGGAATTATGAGTCCTATAACCGTGATGGTTAGGATTAGAAGCAGTACTTTTTTTGTTCGGGAGATTTTCTTCTTCGTCATGCTATTTATTTAGTATGTCCTCAATTATCTTCAAATGATGCTTTGTATGCAGTTTCAAAAACCAAATAGCAGGCTTTACATTCAAATCGCCAAAAAAAGGATGTGTAAAATAACTGTTGGCAGGAAGTGTTGGAATGTCAGCAATGTTCTTTCTGGCAAGTTCGAGTTTGGTTTTTAATTCTTCAATCGTTGCTACATCGATAGGCTTTACCGATTTTGGCACTCTGACTTTTCCACGTGGGATTGTATTGGTAATCCGGATGAGAATTCGATACTTATTAAACTTCCATTTATAGTTTTTAGAATCGGAATCTTTAAGTCGGTCAACAACATTATTAATCACCAATAAACTGTTGTCAATTTGCCAACCAATAGTAGATTGAGAAACGACAGGATTTGTCTTTTCAAAATCGGGAATATGTGATCCCAGTTGGTCTAAAATTAATTGGAGTTTGGTCATGGTTAATAGAATTTCGGTAAGCTAAAGTAGGAAAAAAGTCTTGGTGCTTTTCGTCTAACGATTTAAAATATTTAATAAAAACAAAACCCTTTCAGTACTATGAAAGGGTTTTGTTTTTAATCATCATATTTTTTGTGCTTTTTATGTTTTTTCCAATGCTTGTGATTATGTCGGTAATCATCGTCGTCGTAATGTCTTTCATTACAGTATTGTCTGTATTCTACCACATGAACATCGTTATAACGATATGGGTCATATCCCATATAGTTTAACTGAATTTGTGCAGTGCTTCCAAGATTGACACCCACATAAATATTTGGTAATGTTGCGCTTACTGACCAACGACCACCATTAAGATACAAGTATGAGCCACGGTTCATATCATAATACATATTGTATTGTGGGAAATAGACGTGTCGTGTTTTGGCTCGGTATCCATGAGCTGGAGCCCATGGTGGCGGACCTTGAGCTGAAGTTACTTCAGGAATTATCAGAAATAAAAAAGCAACAATGGATGTTATTTTTGTTATAGTTTTCATGATTGCAAAATTTAAGTTTATACTCAGTTTAAATGTGTATGAAGCAAATTTCAAGAAACGTGCCAATGCGTTTTAAAATGGTAATCCTGTAAATTTTACAAGAAATTATATAAAAAACACCTGAACCGTTTGAAACGAATCAGGTGTTTAAATTATTTTATTTTCAGAGAATTATTTTTCAAAAATTCCCATCTTCACTTTCCTTATCCAAATATTCCTGGACAATGCTGATGGCATTGGTTACTACATCGCTCAAGGCTGTAATAAAAGTGCCTTCCTGTGCGTTATTGATAGCGTGTTTAATCGCTTCCACTTCTTTAGGAATAATTTCATGGGTAACAGTTCTACCGCTGTCATTTATTCCTTCCATAATCAAACCAATGATTTCCTCTTCGGTTCTGCCACGCAAATATTTCTCTTGTCGGATGATAATATGATCAAACATTCGTGCCGCAATCGTAGCACATTCTTTGATGTCTTCGTCACGACGGTCACCAACACCGGCAATGATTCCAATTTTTTTGCTGGCTTCAACGGAGCTTAAATATTCTTCAACACCTCTATATCCAGCCGGATTATGAGCAAAGTCAATCAATACTTTGAATTTTTTGAACTCAAAAATATTCATTCTTCCAGGCGTTTGTGCCGCACTTGGAATAAAGGTTTGCAATGAAAGACTAATATCTTCGGTTTTAAATCCGTGTAAGTAACTTGCCAAAGTTGCAGCCAAAACATTGGCAATCATAAACTTGGCTTTTCCGCCCATAGTCAACGGAACGTGCGTCGCTTTCTCAACTCTGATTTTCCATTCTCCTTTTTTGATGGTGATATATCCGTTTTCATAAACAGCTACGATTTTACCTTCTTTAGAAAACTGCTTCACTTTTGGATTATTTTCATCCATACTGAAGTAAGCGATATTGCAGCTTAATTCGTTAGCAATCTTCAAGCATTGTTCGTCTTCGGCATTCAAAATTGCCCAGCCATCTTTCTTAACGCTCTTTACAACCGTACTTTTTACACGAGCTAAATCGTCTAAAGTGTGAATGTCACTCAAGCCCAAATGGTCTTCCTGAATGTTGGTAATAATTGCAATATCACAACGGCTAAAACCAAGTCCGGAACGTAGAATTCCACCACGAGCCGTTTCCAAAACAGCAAATTCTACCGTTGGATCTTTCAAAATATATTCAGCAGAAATTGGTCCTGTAGTATCACCTTTTTCCATCATGTGGTTTTGAACATATATTCCGTCCGATGTGGTGAATCCAACCTGATACCCATTATTTTTTACAATGTGAGCCAAAAGTCGGGTAGTGGTAGTCTTTCCGTTGGTTCCGGTAACAGCAATAATCGGAATACGACTTGGTTTTCCCGGAGGATAAAGCATATCTATAACCGGAGCAGCAACGTTTCTTGGTAATCCTTCTGATGGCGCCAAGTGCATTCTGAATCCTGGTGCCGCATTCACTTCAAGAATGCAACCTCCATTTTCTTTTAAAGGTTGGGTTAGATTTTCTGCCATGATATCAACACCACAAATGTCTAATCCGATGACACGTGAAATTCTTTCGCAAAGGAAAATGTTTTCAGGGTGCATCATATCAGTGACATCGATAGAAGTTCCGCCAGTGCTCAAATTCGCAGTTGATTTCAGATATACTATTTCTCCTTTTCCTGGAACGGTTTCCAAGGTGTAATTTAATTTTTCTAATAAATCGGTGGTATCTCTATCGACATCAATTTGGGTTAAGACATTTTCATGTCCGTAGCCACGACGAGGATCTTTGTTGGTTTCATCAATTAATTGCTGGATAGTTTGCTTTCCGTCACCTTTAACATGAGCCGGTTCTCGTTTGGCAGCAGCTACTAATTTGTTATCAATGATTAAAACTCTAAAGTCATAACCTGTTATAAATTTTTCGACGATAACACGATGACTATATTTTTTGGCATAAGCCAAGCCATCGACTGCATCTTCTCTTGTTTTTACATTGATAGACGCACCTTTTCCGTGATTTCCATCGAGTGGTTTTATAACAATTGGGTAACCAATTTTTTTGATAACCTCATCTAAATCTTCTTCATCAACACAAATGCCACCACTGGCAACCGGAATTGACGCAGCGTCGAGCATTTTTTTAGTTTGTTCTTTGTTGCAGGCAATATCCACAGCAATGCTGCTTGTTTTGCAGGTAATGGTTGCCTGAAAGCGCATTTGATTGATACCATAACCCAACTGTACTAAAGAGTTTGTTCCTAATCGAATCCAGGGAATGTCTCTTGTAACTGCTTCTTCAACGATACTTCCCGTTGACGGCCCAAGACGAACGCGCTCTCTGATTTCACGCATTTTTTGAATATCCGCTTCAAGGTCATAAGGCGTTCCTGCTATTAAAGCTTCGGCAATGGCTACGGCACTTTCGGCTGCAAACATTCCGACATTTTCTTCGGTATAACTAAAAACTACATTGTATATTCCGGGAGTTTTGGTTTCGCGTGTTCTTCCGAAACCGGTTTCCATTCCGGCAAGTGTTTGAATTTCCAAGGCAATATGCTCAATTACATGTCCCATCCAGGTTCCGCGTTCAATACGGGAAAAGAATCCACCGCGAACTCCTTCAGAGCAGCGATGCTCAATCATTGTTGGAAACATAGCTTCTATCCTTTCACGAAAACCATCAATTTTATTGGTTGGGAATTGTTCCATTTCTTCCAAATCAAGACGCATTTGGATTAATTTTTTACGTTGAACACTCCAAATATTAGGACCGCGAAGTGCTTGTATTTTGTCTATTTTCATGATTAGGAATAATTAGTAAAAGTAATTAGTAATGATTTTGTTAAAAATAGGAAATTTTTATTGTTGAATTGTAATTTTTTTACAGAAATGGTAAAAAAGTAAAGTGACCTTTTAAGTTGTATTGATTTTCAGATTTTTAAAGGCTAGGCCATCGCGCCGCCTGGCCCGTTCGCTAAAAATGTCCACAGGACATTTTTTTAACGCTCCGTCCTAAATAAAATCGATTATTTTTTGATACAAATCGGCGTCATGCATGCTGTGTCCCAAACCAGTAGTTTCGATATATATGGCGTCTTTCCATGCGTTTGCATATTTGCGGCCTTCGTCGATAAGCACGACATTATCTTCGGTATCGTGGGCGATGAATGCTTTTTGGGTAAAGTTTTCGGCAAATTTATGCCCGGCAAAATCATCAAGAGGAATGTTGAATTTTTGAAAATAATAATCCTCTAATTTGGCTTTAATTTTATCGTTTAAACTCAGCAGTTTTACAAAATTATCGCTCAAAATTTTAAAATCGGAAGGCGCACCAAGTAGTATTACTTTTTCGATTGTGGGGTTTTTGTATTTGTTCAGATAAAAAGAAATCGCCGCACCACCAACGGAATGCCCGATGACAATTTTAGGTTGGTATTTTTGGGTTAATACATTGATGTATTCGGCATATTTGGGTGCGTTGAATTCGGTGCCATCACTTAATCCGTGCGCCGGACCATCAATGGCAATAATGGTTTTCCCTAAAGGTTTCAGATGATTCAATAGTTTTTTCCAGCGTGAAGCATTGCTTTCCCAACCGTGAACCAATAGAATTATTTCTTCATTTCCATGCCAAATATAGGTTTGAAATTTTTCGGTTTGGTATGCAAAGGTTTCATAGGTTACATTCTGCAACGTTTTTGGCAATTTTTCTTTTTTGATTCTGCCTTTTCTGGGTTGGCTAAAAAGTCGGTAGGCTTTGCTCTTAGCTTCTTCCAAATTGACGTAGCTCAAAGCGTTGAGATATAACCCAATGGATTTTGTGAGGATGTAGTATTGAATTTTCTTCATAAAAAAATCCCGAGAGTATCGGGATTAAAATATTATAGGTGAGCAAATAATTTTTGCATTTTCTCTCTTTCTTCTTCTGCTAGAGAAGCATCTACTAAGATTCTTCCTGAGTGCTCATCAGTGATGATTTTCTTTCTTGCAGCGATTTCCACTTGTGTTTGTGGTGGAATTGTAAAGAATGAACCGGCAGAAGCGCCACGCTCAATAGATACAACAGCTAAACCATTACGTACGCTAGAACGGATTCTTTTGTAAGCTGCCAATAATCTTTCTTCGATTAATGCCTCATATTCAGCAGATTTTTCGATTAAGAAGGCTTCTTCTTTTTGAGTTTCTGCCATAATATCGCTCAGTTCCGCTTTTTTATGTTTTAGATGCGTCGTTTTTTGGTCTAATTTTTCTTTAGAATTTGCGATTACTTCTTTTTTGTGTTCGATAGAAGCTTTCAATTCTTTGATTTGTTTTTCGGCCAATTGAATTTCTAATTCCTGGAATTCTACTTCTTTGGTTAAAGAGTTGAATTCTCTGTTGTTACGAACTTCTTTTTGTTGTGCCGTGTATTTTTTTATTGCTGCCTGATGATCGTCGATAGCATTTTTCTTGTTTTTGATTTGCTCTTCAATCGTAACCAAATCACTTTTCAATTTATCTAAACGAGTGCTTAAACCAGTAACTTCATCTTCTAAATCTTCCACTTCCAAAGGCAATTCGCCTCTTACATTTCTGATTTCATCAATTCTTGAATCTATGATTTGAAGGTCATAAATAGCTCTTAATTTGTCTTCAACATTTAGTTCTTTTGTAGTCGCCATATTTTATAAGTACTTAACAGGATTTGTATTTTCTTCCGAAAAATTGACTGCAAAATTAGGGATTTTTTTCTTAAGAAAATCAACAATATAATTTTTTGTAAATCTTTCACTTTCAAAGTGGCCAATATCTGCTAAAATTAATTGATTTTCAGCTTCGTAGAAATTGTGATACTTCAAATCGGAAGTTAAAAAAACATCAGCACCAGCTTGTTTGGCATTGCTTATTGCAAAACTTCCCGAACCACCAAGCACAGCAACCTTCTGAATGGATTTTCCAAGCAAAGCACTGTGACGAATTCCGCCGCACTGCATTTTGTCTTTTACGAAGTTTAAAAACTCGGTTTCGCTCATTGGTTTTTCGAGTTCGCCTATCATTCCGAGTCCAATATTCTGATGTACATTTTGCAAGTCGTAAATCTCATAAGCCACTTCTTCATAAACATGGTTTTTGAAAAGCGCTTTTAAGATTTTGGATTGCAGGTGTTTTTCAAAAGTCACTTCAATTTTGATTTCTTCGTTTTCTACAAATTCGAAGCGTTGACCAATTTCGGGATTACTGTCTTCATTTCCCATATAGGTTCCAATACCTTTCGAATTGAAACTGCAATCTTCGTAGTTGCCAATCTTTCCGGCACCGGCTTCAAACAAGGCGTTGCGTAATTCTTCTACGTTTTCGGGAATGGTATACGTAACCAATTTTTGGATGAAGTTTTGTTTCGGAACTAAAATTTTGGTGTTAATCAAACCTAAGGCATCAGAGAAAATTTTGTTCACTCCGTTTTTATGATTGTCTAAAGCCGTGTGAACTGAATAAATAGCAATGTCATTTTTAATCGCTTTCAGCACAGAACGTTCCACATAATTCTTCCCGGTAATTTTTTTCAAACCTGAAAAAATAATAGGATGGAAGCACACAACCAGGTTGCACTTTTTGGCAATAGCTTCGTCAATAACACTTTCTAATGCATCGTGACAAACTAAGATTCCGGTAGCTTCGGCATTCGCATCGCCAACGAGCAAACCGACGTTGTCAAAATCTTCGGCATAAGCCAAAGGCGCCATTTCTTCTAGGACTGAAAGTAATTCTTTTATCTTCATATTGTTATGTCGCCCACTTATTTAAATAGTCTTTAATCGTCCAAATACCATTTACTTTTTCGAGCAATAAATAGCTGCCGCTGTTGTGTTCAATGCTTCGGTAGAATGCGACTTTTACTAAAGCGTTATTGCCACCACCAAAATATATAGGTTTACTGATAATCATCAAACGTTGGTTGTTTTCACCGTGTTGGGCATAGACAGCTTGAAATTCTTCCAAAGATAAACAGTTATTTACTTTACTTTTCAGGTACTGATTCTGATTGTCAAACAAAATATTGTAAGCAGCAGACCAATCTTCATCAATGCCGATGATGATTTGTTTTTTGATTTCGGCAGCATTCTTTTTGAGGAAATCGCTTTTTGAAATTACTTCAAGAACTTCTTCATTATTCGGTGCTTTTTTGCAATAAAAACTCAGCAATTGTAATCTGCCTTTTGCAATTACTTTTTCTTCTTTATAGTATTTGGAAAAAATTATTTTCAAAATGGCAGCATTGTCGGTTTCCTGTGCCAAAGCTACAGGAGAAATAAGCAGAAATACCAAGAGTATTTTTAAGTAATAATGTTTCATTTGTTTACTGCAACTGGAATAATTTTCATTCAAATATAAAAAATCGTTACTTTCGTAGTATGATTTTGCTGCGAAAATTACTCTTTCCTTTTGCCATATTGTATGGTTTTATCACTTCTTTAAGAAATTATCTTTTTGATAAAGGTATACTAAAATCGTATTCGTTCGATATTCCTGTTATTGCTGTGGGAAATTTGAGCGTTGGCGGTACAGGAAAAACACCGCAGATTGAGTATTTAATCCGATTGCTTTCACCAAATTATAAAGTAGCAACCTTAAGTCGTGGTTATAAAAGAAAATCGGAAGGTTTTGTTTTGGCTGATGCTTCTTCAACTGCTGAAATTTTGGGAGATGAACCTTTTCAGTATTTTAAAAAATTTCCAACTATTCAGGTTGCGGTTGATGCTGACAGACGAAGCGGAATTGAACAATTGTTAAGTAAAACAAAGCCCGAAATTATTTTGCTGGATGATGCCTTTCAGCATCGCAAAGTGAAAGCAGGATTTTATATTCTTTTGACGGCTTATGGCGATTTGTTTAGCGATGATTTTATATTACCAACAGGAAACCTTCGCGAAAGCAGAAACGGAGCCAAAAGAGCTAACGTAATTATAGTAACCAAATGTCCGCCGAACATTACGGAAACTGAGCAGGAAAGTATCAAAAAGAAACTTGGAGTTAGCTTACCTGTTTTTTTCAGTACCATTGATTATGATGATAAAGTATATAATGACACCGAAAGTTTAGCGGTTAGCGATTTAAAATTAACAGAAAAAATTTTACTTGCCGGAATTGCCAAACCAAAACCGTTTTTCGATTTTTTAAAAGCTGATACTGATGAAATTATGACATTTCCGGATCATCATCATTTTAGCGAAAGCGAAATTTTATCCATTAAAAGTAGAGCCGTTGATAAAATCATCATCACAACTGAAAAAGATTTTGTACGTTTGAAGGCTAAAATTTTAAAAGCACAATTATATTATTTACCAATCAAAAGTAAATTTGTGAGTAATCAGGAAACTTTTGACCAAATCATTTTAAACTATGTGGGAACTTGTACAGGAAACCGTTAATTATATAAAAGAGAAAACCAATTTCACTCCGGAATACGGTGTTATTTTGGGTTCCGGATTAGGAAGCTTTACTGATGATATTAATATCGAGTTTACATTGCCTTATAACGAAATTCCAAATTTCCCGGTGTCAACTGTTCAAGGCCACAAAGGCGCACTTGTTTTCGGAACTATCGGCGATAAAAAAGTTATGGCGATGCAAGGACGGTTTCATTTTTATGAAGGCTATGATATGAAGCAGGTAACGTTTCCTGTGCGTGTGATGAAATATCTTGGTGTTACCAAATTGGTAGTTTCCAATGCTTCGGGTGGCGTAAATTCTGATTATGAAGTAGGTTCGGTAGTGGTAATCAAAGATCATATTAATTTTTTCCCGGAACACCCGTTACGTGGAAAAAATGACGAGCGTTTTGGACCTCGGTTTTTGAACATGAATGAGGCTTACAATAAAGCTATGATTAAAAAAGCAAAAGCGATAGCTGTTGAAAATAATATTACAGTGTTTGATGGTGTTTATCTTGGTTTACAAGGCCCAACATTTGAAACTTTTGCAGAATATCAAATGGTAAAAATTCTTGGTGCCGATTGTGTTGGAATGTCGACTGTTCCTGAAGTTATTGTTGCCCGACATATGGGAATCGAATGCTTTGGGCTATCTGTAATTACCGATATGGGCGATGTTGAATCCGCTATGGAAGAAGTAAGCCATGACGAAGTTCTAAAAGCTGCCGCAAAAGCAGAACCACATGTTAGAAAGTTAATTAAGGAATTAATTATACAATTCTAAGCCAAATTCGCAGCAATAATTTTATAGAAATTTTCGGGTTCAAAAGGTTTGGTGATTACATCGGTCATGCCAAAAGACATCAGCATTTCTCTGTTTTCATTCAGGGAAATCGCTGTTAACGCAATTATAGGCTTTTTGGTGTCATATTCCCGAATTTTTTGTGTGGCAATTGTACCGTTTATGCCTGGCAAATGAACATCCATCAAAACTAGATCAAAATCATTTTCTTTGCTGAGCACTTCAACGGCTTCTTCACCATTGTCGATAATTTGACATATAATCCCTTTTTTCTCCAGCATTTTTTTGGTTACCATTTGGTTGATTTTATTGTCTTCCACCACCAAAATCTTTTTGCCAATTAATATGTCATCCGAATAAACTTTGTCTTTTTCAACTACAATTTCGTGAGTGCCGTGTTGCAGATTTAATTCGAAATCAAAAGTAGTTCCGACACCAACTTCGCTGGTTAAATTAATGTCTCCGCCTAATAAGTCGACCAGTTTTTTTACGATGGTTAAGCCCAAACCTGTTCCGCCATACTTTCTATTGATTTCGATAGAACCTTGCGAAAAACTTTCAAAAATGGTTTCCTGCTTGTCTTCAGGAATACCAATTCCCGTATCGCTAATTGCGAAATTTATTCTGGAGTAATCTTCTCCGGTTTCGATTACTTTGGCAATCACTTTCACTTCACCATTTTTGGTAAACTTCAGCGCGTTATTAATTAAGTTAATAAATATTTGAGACAACTTTGTTGTGTCGCCAAGCAGCATTTCGGGAACGTCCTGGTCAATTTCCAGTATGAATTTATTATTGTTTTTAGATGCAATTTCCAGCATTGAATTTTGAATATCGAGCAACAATTGTTTGATACTAAAATTGATGTACTCAATTTCGATATTATTCGATTCGATTCGGTTAATTTCCAGAATTTCATTGATGAATGTCAACAGATAATTTCCTGAAAACTTCAACGAATTTAAGTAGTGTATTTGATTCTCTTTAGGATTATCTTCAATCAGTAAATGGGTTATTCCGTTAATGGCATTTAGCGGCGTTCGGAGTTCGTGGCTTACGGTTGATAAAAATTCAGCTCTTGCTTTTGAAGCTTTTTCGGCATTGTCTTTTGCAATTTGTAATTCGAAATTTTTCTCTTTTAATATATTGTTGGATTGCGTTCTAATGATGTTGTTTTTATATAAAGACAAACTCAAAAGCGACAAAATCGTAATCAGCGCAATAGCCAAAATGCTAATAAGTTTGGCAAATTTATTCGTTTTCTGTTGTGTTTCATTTTCTTTTGTCATCTGATCAATGGCTTTCATCCGCTCACTTTCCTTGAAACTTACATAGTCATCGGCATTTAATTTTTTATTATACAAATGCGAAAGACTGTCTTTTAATTCCAAATGCGCTTTTAGATAAGTATGCGATTTTTTTAAGTCAAGCAGTTTTTCATATGACTTACTCAAATCCAACAAAATTTTCACTTTTTGGTCTAAGTTTTTCTCTTTTGTACTTAACAATAATGCTCTATTGAGATAGTTTACACTCAAATTGTAATGCTCTAAATTTTGCTCAATCGTTCCCAGTTGGTAAAGTGCTTCGGCTTTGGTTTTGAAAACATCTTTTGTGTCGTCTTTTGAAATGATTTCATTAAACAGCTTTGATGCCAATTTGGTCTGACCATTATTTTTATATAAAATACCTTTTTGCAGATTCATAAAAGGTGAAGCATCGATTTTTAGGGCATCATAAATGGATTTTGATTTGTCGAAATTGTCTTCAGCTTTGTCAAATTCCTCTAGTCCCATATAACAAAGACCAATGTTGTAGTAACAAAAGGCATAATCTGTTGATGGTATAAGCTGATTGTATAAATCGGCACTTTTTGTATAAGATTCTAAAGCATCATTCCACTTTTTTAACTCAAAATAGGTTGAGCCCAATGAAAATAATGCATCAGCTTTTCCTTTTGTATCATTGTTAAGTTTCGCGTAATTGTAGGCTTTCTGAGAAAAAGCTAGTGAAGATTTATAGTTGTTTGTTTTTTTATTAAAGTTAGCCAACTGAATATAATAGGCAGTACTGTCAACTTTTTTTATTGATACTTTTTGCCCAAAAACGACAATAGGAATAAATATGAAAATCCAAATCCATTTCATTAGTGAAATCAATAAAAATTATAATGCTAAAAGTAGCGAAATTATTTTTTTAACAACAGTATTAAATCAATTATTCGGGAAGAATAACCAATTTCGTTATCATACCAACCAACAACTTTCACCATTTTGCCTATAACAGAAGTTAGTTGTGCGTCAAAAAGACAAGAGTTTTTGTTGCCGATAATATCTACCGAAACTATTGGGTCTTCGGTATAATCCAAAATTCCTTTTAGAGAAGTTTGCGATGCTTTTTTAAAGGCAGTATTTATTTCTTCAATGTTGACTTCTTTTTTTACATAACAGGTGATATCGGTTAAAGAACCATCAGGAACCGGAACACGAATTCCGCTTCCACCAATTTTCCCTTCCATCTCAGGGAAAATTTTGGTCAATGCTTTCGCCGCACCAGTTGTTGTTGGTACAATGCTTTGGCTGGCACCACGAGCCCGACGCAAATCTTTATGTGGTTGATCGTGTAAGCTTTGATCTGTTGTATAGGAATGCACCGTTGTAATATACGCCTGCTCAATGCCACAAAGTTCGTCAATGATTTTAATCATTGGTGCGGCGTTGTTGGTCGTGCAACTTGCATTTGAAACTATGTTCTCGCTTCCGTCCAATATATTTTCGTTGACACCAAGAACTACAGTTTTAATTTCAGGAACTTCAGAAGGTGCAGAGAGAATTACTTTTTTGGCTCCGGCCAAAATATGCTTGTTGATGTCTTCAAACTTATTGTATTTACCAGTGCTTTCGATAACGAAGTCAATGTTATTCCAGTTAAGATTTGAGATTTCCTTTTCGTGAAAAAACAAATAGGGCTTTCCATCTACGATTATCGATTTGTCATTAAAGGAAACTTCATAAGGCAAAACACCATGAATACTGTCGTATTTTATCAAATGTGCCATGGTTTTATTGTCGGCAATGTCATTGATAGTAACTACTTCAATCGAAGGATGATTGAGGAGCAATCGGAAAAGATTTCTTCCAATGCGTCCAAAACCGTTGATGGCAATTTTTGTTTTCAAGTATTAAAGAATATGTTTTTCAGCGTGATAAGAAGAACGCACTAACGGACCACTTTCTACATGACGGAATCCCATTTCCTTGCCCAGTTTTTCGTATTTCTCGAATTGTTCCGGAGTGATGAATTCTTTTACCGGCAAATGTTTTTTGCTCGGTTGTAAATATTGACCAATGGTAACTATGTCAACATTTTGGTCACGCAAATCGCGCATGGTTTGTATCACTTCTTCTTCAGTTTCACCAAGACCAAGCATGATACCTGATTTGGTTCTGCGGATTCCCTGATTTTTCAGGTATTTTAAAACCGCCAAACTTCTGTCATATTTCGCCTGAATACGAACTTCACGCGTTAAACGACGCACGGTTTCTACATTGTGCGATACTACTTCAGGATTGGCTTCTACAATTCGGTCAATGATTCTTTCTACACCCTGAAAATCCGGTATCAATGTTTCTAAAGTCGTTTCCGGATTCATTCGGCGAATCGCCTGAACGGTTTCTAACCAAATGATAGAACCCATATCTTTTAAATCATCACGGTCAACGCTGGTAATCACGGCGTGTTTTATTTTCATAATTTTGATAGAACGCGCTACTTTTTCGGGTTCATCCCAATCTACCGTTTCCGGACGACCGGTTTTTACGCCACAAAAACCACACGAACGCGTGCAGATATTTCCTAAAATCATAAAGGTTGCTGTGCCTTCACCCCAACATTCGCCCATATTTGGGCAACTGCCGGAAGCACAGATAGTGTTGAGTTTGTATTTATCAACCAGACCACGAAGTTCGGAGTATTTTTGACCAATAGGCAACTTTACCTTTAGCCATTTTGGCTTACCAACCGGTAAATTAGTATCAATAACTGATTCCATTTATCATTTTTTTGCGATACAAAGATACAAAGGTAAATGTTAGAATCTAGTTAAGAAAGTTTGGATTTTTTATTGTTTGGAATTCTCTCTTTTTTTCTGTTCTGATAGTATTTTGGATAGAAAAGGCTGCACTTCTTTTTCAATCGTTGCTTCTGAAATATTCAAAGCTTTTGGTTTTCTAACCAATTGATGCCATGGTTTCGGGGCATCGAAATTATAACTACCGAAAATGACAACTGGAGTGCCTTTTAGTTTAATGGTTTGATCGTTTACCAATACCCATTCATCAGCCCAATCATAAAGGTATTTTGCATCTCTTTCCTGTAATCGTAAGCACGAATGCGACGCAGGATAACCGGGTAACTCATATTGATGCCATCCAACACCTAGTTTGTTGGCGACATTAAAGTTCCATTTTAAATCCCATTCGTCATTAAACGTGCTGGTAGTTTTTTCGGCTTTCCAGTTGGTAAAAAATAATCCAGTTGGAGTCTTGTCTGCTTTTCGCCCCATATTGGTTGGTCCGGTTCGAATTAAATATCCATATTCATAAGTAGCAAAAGTCTGTGTCGCATACGAAAAGAAGATTATTTTGCTAACATTCTCAAGCGCGGATACTTCAAGCGGGAACGGTAAATAATATGCCATATCACCGCTCAAATCTTTTGGGACTATAATGGAATCCATCTTGACAATATTGGCTTTATCAGTTCTGTTAACCGCCAGAACTATCCAAATTTTTGCGCTGTCGTTTGTAGTAGCCAGCCAGCTTTTGGTTTTTTCAAAATGGTAGCCAACTGCTTTCGGCTTTGTTCGAGTTGGAGCGGCTTTTTTATGCATCACAGGTTTTTCGTGTTTACACGAAATTAAGACCATAAAAATACTAAGGATAAGGATATACTTTTTCATGGTATAAAATTCCTTATTCTCAGGGTAAATGTGTTACATAATTTGTGCTATTTGTTATGACTTTTGAAGAAGTAAATTAAAAATGACCATATAGCGTTTTCACTCCAAGTGGAGCCATAACCTTTGTTCATCCTTTCCAAAATAAACAAAAAAGCAACTGCCGCAAACAACGATCTGACCAGACCATCATTTGCGGCAGTAACTCATTACTTAGCCTTTACTTTTTGTTCAGCTCTCCAACAAGTCTTTTTAATTCGTCAATTTGCAGTTGCATTCCTTCAATCACTTGTTGCTGTTCTTTTACAGCAGCAATAAGGATAGGAACAATTGCTGTGTAATTAACGGCGTTAAACTCTACTTCGTCGCTTAACTTTTTACCGTTTTGTGAATCATGATTTTCATATTCGGCAGGCTGCACCGTTTTTTTTACCGCACTTGGTATTACCTGCTGCAGTTCATCGGCAATTAAACCATATTGTAAACCCTCTGGCAGGTTCATTTGTTTGTAAGCACTTGTGTTATAATTGTATGCCGAAGGTTGTAGACGGTTGATTAACGTTAAAGCGCCATTCAAAGGCACTATGTCGGTTTTCAGTTTTCTATCGCTTGCTATAAATAAACCAGTTGTATAAACAGTTCCATTAAAATAACCACCAAAACTGGTAGTTGTGCCTCCACTTCCAGAACCATACACACCGTAAGCAATTTCGCCACCAGTTGCAATTCCATAAATACCATAATTGGAATTACTACCATACTGTGCAGTTGCATAAATCCCATGGGAATTGTTCCCAAATCTTCCGGTAGCATGAACTCCGTAATTGTTAGAGGTACCATACAGCCCAGATGCCTTAATTCCATATGTGTTGGTTCCATACTGCCCACTTGCATAAATTCCGTGATTGTCATCATTGCCATTATTACCTGCAGCATACATACCATACCTGTCGCCTGGACCTGCAATGATTGATTGTCCACCAACTCCAACACTTCCGCCATCGCCCCAAACACCAGTGCCATAATCTGCGCTATTGTTATTAACACCGTGTACACCATAAGCTTCTGTATTGGTGCCTGTAAACACTCCTCGTATGACTCCTTGTGATGCGGCGGTATTGTTGCTTACTACTTCTAGTTTGGTTGATGGTGCATTGGTTCCAATACCCACTTTATTACTAAAGTAATTTATATCTTCACCAGTTACATATACTCCGTATTCGTTGCCTGTTGTGCTACCAACCGAATTACCATAAAGAAGGTATGAATTGCCGGTGCCGTCATTATCAGCTGTAATATTTAGACCATACAAATTGCCTGCTTGTCCAGCTGCTTTGTTCACATCGGCAGCATATCCGTAAGTGGTTCCAGATCCGTTATGGTTAACCAACTGGTGGCTGCCGTAAATGGTGGATGTACTCGCTGCGGCTGCATCTACCCAGTTATAAGTGCCATATCTTGAACCGGTACCAAGAGGTGCCAAGTAGTTATAATTTCCGTAGGCACTTCCGGTGCCGTTTGGTATAGCGTTTAGATAAGAACCATAAACATTACTTGCATCTCCAGCGGTGCCTTCCATCAAAGAATATACGCCATACTTAGTTCCGGTGCCTACTTCATTCACGTTCAAATTGATGCCATATTTGTTTGATGCACCAGTGTAATCATTCTGGATAGATAAACCTGTAGGTGTGGTAGCATCGGCTATATTAATTTTAAGCCTATTGCTGTCAGGTGTTGTTGTACCAATTCCCACATTCATGTTGGGATCAATACTAAGTGCTGGATTTGCCTGAACTGTTAGATGCAGTGAACCGGCTGAATTTCCAGCTCCGGTA
Organism: Flavobacterium sangjuense; assembly: GCF_004797125.1. NCBI lineage: Bacteria > Pseudomonadati > Bacteroidota > Flavobacteriia > Flavobacteriales > Flavobacteriaceae > Flavobacterium > Flavobacterium sangjuense. The sequence goes on along the minus strand of NZ_CP038810.1, from coordinate 2,907,581 downwards.
CCAAAATCAACATCGGTACTGTTACCCGCAAAAGAACCCAAATAACCTCTGTAAGCACCATCTTCATAAAGTCCAACAAACATATTGCTTGTTCCTTCCACTCTCATCGCGTTACCAGTGGTACTTTTCACATGCAGTTTTGAAGTAGGAGTTGTGGTACCTATACCAATATTAGCACCATTATTGAAAATATTGTTGCTGTTTACTAACCACGAAGTGCCGTCCCAATAAGGTGTATTTCCAGCAGCAGTACCGCTCAAAAGTATTCCAGGGTTGCCCTGTGGTCCTTGAGGCCCTGTTGCTCCAGCTGGACCAGTTAAACCAATTGGACCTTGAGGACCTGTCGCTCCTGCAGGACCAGCAGGTCCCGGAGTTCCATTTGCAGAAAATAAAGCATAAGGTACGCTTAAAAGTTCGCTGGTACCTGAAATAGTATAGGTCGACCCTCCAGTTGGGTCAGTCTCTGTTTTAATAAAATAAGGTCCATCTGCCCAATTAATCCCTTCAAATGTGCCAGTTAGTGGTGTACCGCTACCAATTTCTAAACTTACTAAACCGTTAGCATTGGTGTTTGGGGTTTGCGTTTCGCTATATACTACTGTACCATTTGATGTACCTTGCAATACACTTATTTTCATTCCAACCGCTGTTGATGTTATTAGTGTGTTACCATTGTTGCGAATTACGGCTTGGTAACTCATTTTTTGTGGGGCTTGCGCAAATACGCTTGCAGTTATAAAAAGCCCAGCTATGATTGAATAAATTTTCTTCATCTTTTTTATTTTTTAATGATTTTAAATGTTTTTACTTGTTTGTTGTTGTTTGTTACTTTTAAAAAATAGGTAGCACTCGGCAAATTTTCCATGCGGATCGTTTCTGTGGAACTTGTAATTTTTTTGTTTTCAATTAATTTACCGGTTATGTCGTACAGTTGAAAGTTCAAAGAAGAAAGATCGCTGTTGCCAACATTCAGTGTTAAATAATCAATAGTTGGGTTAGGGTATGCCTGTATAAGATTTACTTCATGGTTTTCCAATCCTAATACTATTGAAATTTCGTAAGGTTGTTGTACACCTTGAGCTACCGACCCATTAGAACCTGTGATGGTAGTGTAAACTATCTGGCCTACGCTGTAAGCAACGGTTCCTCCGCTACCAGAAGCATTACCGCCAGAAGCAGTGGCTGCTTGTTGTGCATGTGCTGAAAGACTAAATCCTAATAGCAAAACACCTAATTTTACTTTTTTGTGTTTCATTTTATGTTTTTTTAGTAGTTAATTATTGTTTGTGATTCTGAACCAAAAGTATTTGTTGTTCTTATTCTAAAACCCACCTAATTGACGGATTTAGCTTCTGAATTGATGAATGGTAATTTTTCATTAAATCAGATCAAAAGGAGCTTAATTACTTGTTTATTGATGCCCAAAAAACGATGCGTCAATCAAGACTAGCCATTCATCAATTGAGAAAACGATCTAATCTCTAAGCATTATAAGTTTGCTTTTACTATTACTTTACTTGTTAGTTTGTAGTGGTGTTATTTTAAATAGTATCTAAATAAAATTAATTGTATGACAGATTTAGTAAAGTCTAAAACATTCAATAATGAACAATTTGAAGATGTATTGATTTATTTTTCTAAATCCATTTTAGGAAAAGAAAATGAAGAAGATTTGCTATGGGATTTAGCTAAAAACTGTATTGCCAAATTAGGTTTTGTTGATTGCGTTATTTATATCATCAACACGCAACAAAATGTGTTAGAACAAAAAGCGGCTTATGGACCCAAAAGCCCAAAAGATAAAAATCTCTATAATCCGGTCACGATTAATTTAGGACATGGAATTACCGGTACAGTTGCTGTTACAGGTAAGGCCGAAATTATTAATGATACCTCAAAAGATGAAAGATACATAGTTGATGACGAGCAACGGTTGTCGGAAATCACCGTACCTATTGCTACAGAAAGTGCGATATATGGCGTTTTAGACTGTGAACATCCAAGTAAAGGATTCTTCACACAACAACATTTAAAAATGTTATCCACCATAGCATCTATATGTGCTATTAAAATTGAGAATGTTAGAGCATCCAAATTAATTCAGGAAAAACAAGACAAGTTGCTCAAAATAAAACAAGAGGTTGTCGAATTAAAATTAAAAGCCTTAAATACGCAAATGAATCCACATTTCGTATTTAATGCCTTGAATGCTATTCAGTATTTTATTACTTCTGAAAACAAAAAATCAGCTTTAGAATACCTATCAGTTTTTAGTAAATTGATACGTTTTTATTTAAAACATATTGAAAAAGAAACCGTTACACTCGATGAAGAAATTGCCATGCTTAATTGGTATTTAAAACTGCAGCAATTGCGATATGATGATCAATTTCAATTTGAAATTACTCTTGATAAAAGTGCTAAAAATACCGATGCTTTGATACCGTCTTTTATTCTTCAAACGCTATTCGAAAACATTATTGAGCATGGTATCTATTGCCAACATACTAATCAAAAGATTTCAACGCTATTTAAAGTAACCCAAAAAAATGTGATTGTAAACTTGTCGTATAGTTATGATCCTAAGTCGGCGAAAAACAGTAACTATTTACCAGAGTATAGAGATCGAATTGTGGAATGGCAAAATCAAATACAATTACTCAATACTTTTAAAAACTATAAGATAGAAAATAAGATTACTTTCCATAAAAATGGTAAATTAACGGGCGGAAATATTAACTTAATACTGCCTAATTTACAATAAACCATGTTTAAGGACAAAAGGATAATAGTGTTTTGCTGGTTGTTTTGCTTCACAGTCTTTGGCGGTTTTGCTCAAAAAAGCAATAATTCTATTCCCTTTTCAATATATCTTTCAGAACACGATTCGATTTCATTTCAAGATATAATACGAACTAAAAAACTATTTAAAGACCCAAAGACATTTAAGAAAAAGACAAATCCTTCGCAAACTTTTTGGATTCAATTGGATTTTAAAAATATGGCGCACCAATTAGAAAAGGATACTACCTATAATTTAAAATTTAAGGATTTTGAGTATGCCACTTTTTATTATCAAAACAATGCAACTATAGGCCAACGCAAGATTGGAAGATTTGACGGCATTAAAAACTCAGAATTGATGATTTACAGTCATGGGACTTACTTCAATAAACACAATCTCATTGACAATAGGTATTTATACCTTAAAGTTAAAAGGGTTAAAGCTTTTGAACCTATTTCACTATGGAAATTCACCTACCAGTCACAAAACGAGGAAAATGAGATAAATAGAGGATTAACCTGGACTAATGTCAAAAAATTAGTTCCCTCTTTTTTGTTTGCCGGTGTTTGTATAATCATGTGCTTATTTACATTTTTCTTTTATGTATACTTTAGACAAAAAGAGTATTTGTTTTACACACTATATGTTTTAAGTTTTTTTCTGTACTTATGTGGTTATAATCTAAAAATATATGATTTCCTTTTTAACAAAAACCTGTTTTATAGTTTTTGGTTCTATCAAAATTTGCAAATAGTGATCAACATATTTTATTTGAGTTTTATTCTACATTATTTAAAAACTGCCATAGACTATCCTAAACTTCACTTCACCATAAAAATCCTGGTTTTGATACTGATAACTCTAGTGGTTTTGAATGCTACTTTTATTTTATTAAACCTTTTCTCAGGACATCTGTATGTAATGTCTTTTCATCGATTTATGATGGTTTTATTTGGAGTTTGCGGAATGATTTATCTCCTAAAAAACAAGAAAGATAAGCTGGCATTATTTATAATTATTGGTTCGTTTTGTTATATGGTTGGAGGTTTAGCCCATATATTTTACAACCAGTATTACATTATGCTTACGGGTGTATCTCTGGAATTTATCATTTTTGCATTTGGTTTGACTTACAAAATGCAACAAACACAAAAAGAAAAACTGCAATTTCAGGAAGATTCTTATATCAATAAAACAAAGGCATTAAAAGCTCAAATTAATCCACATTTTATATTTAATTCCTTAAGTTCTATCCAGCATTTAATTGCCACTAACCATAAAGAAGCGGCACTAAAATACCTTACAAAATTTAGTCGGTTAATGAGAAATATTATGGAAAATTCTATTGAAGCAACTTCATTATTATCTGATGAAATTAAGATTTTGAAAGATTATTTAGAATTGGAATCCTTACGTTTTGATAATGCCTTTAATTTTTCCATAGAAATTGATGAAGCCATAGATAGTGATGCCGTTGAGGTTCCAATGCTCATCATACAACCTTTTGTTGAAAATGCTATTTTACATGGCTTATTGAATAAAAAAGAAGGTGCTAAAACATTAATCATCACTTTCAAAATGTTTGAAAGCTATATCAGTTGCGAAATAGATGATAATGGTGTAGGTAGAAATGCTGCTGCAAATGCTGCCAATAGGATTAAAAAAAACGTAAAATCGCGCGGTATGGAAGTCACTGAAAACAGGTTACGACTTCTCAATACTAAAAATCCTCAAGAAAAAAATATAGAGATTATCGATAAGTATGATGATCAGGGTCAATCATTGGGAACCAAAGTAATTATTAAAATTCCAATTAACTAAATTTTTAAGCTATGAGTTTAAAAGCCATAATTGTAGAAGATGAAAAACATAGCAGGGAAACTTTAAAAAACCTGCTTGAAGAGTTTTGTGTAGATGTAAAAGTTATAGAAACTGCAGCTAACGTCGATGAGGCAGTTACAAAAATTGCTGCATTACATCCTGATGTTGTCTTTTTAGACATTGAGTTGCAAACGGGAACTGGATTTGATGTGCTGTCTCAGTTAAGAGATATCAATTTTGAGGTTATCTTTACAACCGCTTTTGAGCAATACGCCATTAAAGCAGTTAAATTCAGTTCGCTCGACTATCTTTTAAAACCTATAGATTTAGAAGAATTGCAAAAATCAATTGAAAAAGCGAAAAAGAAGAAAAATCAAGATGTCTATAAAAAGCAATTAGAGACATTAATGCTTAATTTAAAGCAACAACATCCAAAACTCAACAAAATTTGTCTTTCAACGGCTGATGGTTTTGAATTTATAAATACCGCTGATATTCTTTATTGCAAAGCTGAGGGTTCTTACACGACATTCATTTTAAATAATAATTCAAAACTCTTGGTTAGTAAACATTTAAAAGAGTATGAATCACTTTTGCTGGAGCAACAGTTTATGCGTGTTCACAATAGTTTTTTAATCAATTTAAATGAAGTTAAAAAATTTGTAAAATCAGATGGAGGCTACATTATAATGAATAATAATGATACGGTAAGTATTTCAAGATCTAAAAAAGATGACTTTTTGGAACTTATGAATAATTTAATGCATTAGAAAAATCAATCCACATAATCCAAATCTGTATTGTGCGTTTCGCTTATTGTGAGCACAGCATAAAGTGCTAAACCAAAGGCAATCAAACCTACAAAAGCGGCTGAATATATAACGCTGTTGGTTTGTTTTAGATAATCAAAACCAATAAGCATTATCGGTACAGAACCTCTAACCATATTGGGCACACTTGTAGTGGCTGTGCTTCGCAGGTTGGTGCCAAATTGTTCTGCTGCGACAGTAACAAATAGTGCCCAAAAACCGGAACCAAATCCAATCCAGGCGCAATAGAAATAATACATGTTTTCACTTTTATTACCGCTAAAAAGAAGCAATATTACTCCGAGCAACGTAAACAACAACATGTATAAGATTGCTTTCTTTCTTGATTTTAAAACTTGAGAAAACCATCCGCTGGTGAAATCACTTATCGAAGTTGCAGTATAAGTCCACATGATTGCCTTTCCGGGATTTATGGAAGCAATACCCATTTCGGGTGCAAATTGGTTTGCCATAAAAACCAATATTCCGATGCCATACCAAATCGGAATACCAATAAAAACACAACGCATGTATTTTAGGAAAAGCACTTTATTGGTAAAAAAGGAAAAAAAATCACCACGTTTTATAGCAGTATTTTCCTTTACGCTTTTAAACATACCGCTTTCAGCCACACTAATTCGCAATACCAATAATACCAAACCCATGCATCCACCAATGATGTAGGCCGTTGTCCAGCTTCCGGCTAATTCAACGGTAAATTGGGCAACCACAGCACCAAGTACACCAAAACCTGCCACGATTGAGGTTCCGATTGCCCGCAATTCTTTGGGCAAAGTTTCGGAAACTAAAGTGATTCCGGCGCCTAATTCTCCCGCTAAACCAATTCCGGCAATGAAACGCAACACTGCATAAATAGTTCCTTTGTCGGCAAAATTCATTTCAGGTAAAAATCCGCAGGCGATATTGGCCAACGAATACACAATGATAGAACCGAATAACACTGAAAGCCGCCCTTTTTTATCACCAAAAACACCCCAAATGATTCCTCCAAGTACTAATCCTATCATTTGGTAATTGATAATCATGGTTCCGACTTTATCAGCGTCCAAATTCATGTCATTTAGGCTTGGGATACGTACAATACCAAAAAGCAATAAATCATAAATGTCAACAAAATAGCCAAGTGCGGCAATGATTACGGGAAAACTAAAAAGAATACGGAATTTTTCTTTGGTGGAAAATTGTTTCATTTGGTTGGTTTTAGAAGGATAAATATAACAAAAAACCTGCAAGAATTTGATTCCGGCAGGTCATTGATTATAGTAGTTCTTTTGTTATACTCCCAAAGAAGATTTTGTCTTTTTGATTAAGCCATCTTTATGTAACATCACCGAAATAGCTTTCAACCGAACATAAGGAACACTCATATAAACAAAGCCATCTCTCCCGGATTGTTTTCCCCAGGAATTTTTCACTTTGTAATATTGATTTCCTTTTTGGTCGGCAACTTTCCCAACGATGTGCATCAAATGGTCGTCCACAGTGTCAAAATTTTCGAACTCGGCTTGACGATATTCAGGGCTGATTTTTTTTTCCGGTTTGATTTGGGTTAGAATTGTATCTGAATCATTTTCGTCTTCAGGAATAACCGCAATTCCTTCTTCACCTGAAAAAGTTCTTTCACTATTATCGGTATCTAAAGCCAATGTATATCCTTTATCCAGCGCATTGTCAATATTTTGAATAAACTCATCCAGAGGTAGATTGTAATAATTCCCATTGGCAAAATTATCAGGAATATTTAAAATAAAGTTAGTATAAAAAGGTTCGTTTGTAAAAGAAGAGATGGTTACATAATCGTCTAAATTCAATTTGGTTGTTGCCAAAAACTGTTTTGGTGTAAGCGATTTTCCTTCGTAATTAATTTTGTTATTATCGATAGCTTGTTGGGAAGAAACTATTTTATCACTTTCATTGAATTTACCCATATATGTATCTAAAACTTTTGCGTAATCAGCTTTCCAGTTTGGATAATTTTTAGGAGTTTCGGCTACCGCTTTTTTTACAATTTTTTCTAATTCGGCAACCATTTTTTCGTGATTGTATTTTGAATTAGGGTTTGTTTTTCCAGTGAAATTGCTCTCTGGAACAACACCATATTTTCGGGCGCTGTTGATTACATCATGACTCAATCCGCCTTCACTAAACTGCGCTTTCCCTTGACGCATGACATAATTTTCAGCTTTGTCAAGATAGGTATTACGGACATTGTACATTTCAGAAAGGTCGATTTTCTTCCCTGTTAAACGAATAATTTCCGCTTCTAAAAAAGATGTGGTGGAAAAACTCCAGCATGTTCCTGTTTTATCTTGTGAAATTACCGGCATTGCTTCAATATCTTTAATGGTATGGAATTCATAAGTTTGTGAAAACCCGGCACAACCGAATAATAGGATTGCAACGTAAAATATCGATTTGTTCATAAGGAATTACTAATTGTTTTTGTAGATTAAGAATAAAAATGCTTTATTTTTACGCTAAAATAATAGAATTTATTTTTTGACATTTTATTTTAACAAATTTTAGCATTTACATGAATTCAATTAATTGGAAGACAGTTAAAGATTTTGAAGACATCACCTATAAAAAATGCAATGGCGTTGCGAGAATAGCTTTCAATCGTCCCGATGTTCGCAATGCATTCCGTCCAAAAACTACCAGTGAATTATTACAAGCTTTTCAGGATGCTCAGGAAGATACTTCTATTGGCGTGGTTTTGCTTTCGGCTGAAGGTCCAAGCTCCAAAGATGGTGTTTGGTCATTTTGTTCAGGCGGAGATCAAAAAGCGCGTGGTCATCAAGGTTATGTAGGCGATGATGGTTATCATCGTTTGAATATTTTGGATGTGCAGCGTCTTATTCGCTTTATGCCAAAAGCCGTTATTTGTGTGGTTCCGGGCTGGGCAGTTGGTGGCGGACATAGTTTGCACGTAGTCTGCGATTTGACTTTAGCCAGCAAAGAGCACGCAATTTTTAAGCAAACCGATGCTGATGTAACGAGTTTTGATGGCGGTTATGGTTCGGCTTATTTGGCTAAAATGGTTGGGCAAAAGAAAGCCCGTGAGATATTCTTTTTGGGTAGAAATTATTCGGCTCAGGATGCTTTTGAAATGGGAATGGTCAATGCTGTTATTCCGCATGCTGAACTTGAAGACACTGCTTATCAATGGGCGAAGGAAATTTTGCAAAAATCACCAACATCTATAAAAATGCTAAAATTCGCCATGAATTTGACTGATGACGGAATGGTTGGGCAACAGGTTTTTGCTGGTGAAGCAACCAGATTAGCTTATATGACTGATGAAGCCAAAGAAGGTAGAGATGCTTTTTTAGAAAAAAGAAAGCCAAACTTTGATAAAAAATGGTTACCGTAATTTGTGGATTCAGTTATTCGGTTATTTGAAAAAAGGCCTTATAACCACCAGATTAAATATTCGAATAACCAAATAACCGCATAACCACCCGAGGCGAAGCCGAACTGAATGGAGCGCCGCGGAATTAAATACACTTTTAAAATGAAACACTGGATTGAAGCCGCACGAGTTCGAACCTTACCGCTTTCGGTATCCGGAATTATTGTGGGAAGTTTTTACGCCATGTCGAAAAACATGTTCAATTGGAACATAGTTGCTTTTGCCTTATTGACCACTTTAGGGTTGCAGATTCTGTCCAATTTTGCCAATGACTATGGAGATGGTGTAAAAGGAACAGATAATAATGACAGGGTTGGGCCAAAAAGGACTATTCAAAGCGGATTGATTACACCTCAGGCAATGAAAAGAGCGATGGTAATTACATCCGTCATCACTTTGATTTTTGCTGTTTTATTAATCTACTTTGCTTTCAAGGAAAGTTATTTGTTATATTCTTTTATCTTCTTGATTTTAGGGATTTTGGCCATTGCTTCTGCTATTCGTTATACAGTTGGAAAAGGCGCTTATGGTTATCGTGGTTATGGAGATGTGTTTGTTTTTATTTTCTTCGGATTGGTAAGCACATTTGGTGTTTATTTTATGTTTTCCAAAGAGATTGACTTGCTGTTGTTACTGCCTGCCACAGCTATAGGTTTTTTAAGTGTTGGTGTCTTGAATTTAAATAACATGCGTGATGAAGAAAGCGATAGGAAATCAGGAAAATATACCATTGTGGTTAAAAATGGTGGCGCTTGGGCTAAAAAGTATCATTTCTTCTTAATCATTTCAGCGATGGTTTTTGTCTTAGCATTTATGATCCTATTTGATTATTATATTGATGCCGCTCATCCTGAAGAGTTTAATTTTGATATTTACTTTTTTTTGGTGGCTTATTTTCCTTTAACAAGTCATCTAATCACGGTTTATAAAAACAAGAACCCTAAACTTTTGGACCCTGAATTGAAAAAACTTGCTCTTAGTACCTTTTTACTTTCGGTTCTTTTGGCATTGGGCTTGATTTATTTTATTTCGGATATGGTTATTAATTACGTTTAATTAATTAAAAGAGCGTTATGAAAATTACATTCTACGGCCATGCCTGCATCGGGATAGAAGTTAGTGGGAAACATATTATTGTTGACCCATTTATTACCGGCAATCCAAAGGCGGCCCATATTGACATAAATAATCTAAAAGCGGATTATATTTTGCTTACGCACGCTCATAACGACCATACGTTAGATGTTGAAGCTATTGCTAAAAGAACTAATGCAATCATTGTTTCCGGCTATGAAACCGCTGTTTATTATGGGAATAAAGGCTTTCAGTATCATCCGATGAATCATGGTGGAAGCTGGCAATTTGATTTTGGTAAAGTGAAATATGTTGCCGCTGTACATTCAAGCTCATTTCCTGATGGTACTTATGGTGGAAATCCGGGTGGATTTGTAATCGAAGGTGAACACAAAAACATCTATATTTCAGGCGATACGGCTCTTACGATGGACATGAAACTAATTCCGATGCGAACTAAGCTGGATTTAGCGATTTTTCCAATTGGCAATAACTTTACTATGGATGTTGAAGATGCTATTTTAGCGGCTGATTTTGTAGATTGCGATAAGATTTTAGGATGTCATTATGATACGTTTGGTTTTATAATTATCAATCATGACGAAGCCAAAAAGAAATTCTTTGATGCCGGAAAAGATTTAATGCTTTTAGATATTGGAGAAAGCATTTCGCTTTAATGATGAAAGCATCCTACTTCAAATACATACTTCATTTTAAAAATCCTTCAGGAACTTCACGAGGTATTTTAACCGATAAAGAAACCTGGTTTATTATACTTGAAAAAGACGGTAAAAAAGGAATAGGCGAGTGCGGAATTCTACGTGGATTATCTGCAGATGACCGACCGGATTATGAACAAAAATTAAAATGGACTTGTGAAAATATTCATCTTGGAGAACAAAAACTTTGGGATGAATTAATCGAATTTCCGTCAATTCAATTTGGAATTGAGATGGCTTTTTTGTCTTTAAAAAGGGAAAATCAGTTCGTTTTATTTCCTTCGGATTTCACAAAAAACACTAAAAGCATTTCGATAAATGGTTTGGTTTGGATGGGCGATGAAACGTTTATGAAAACCCAAATTGAGGACAAAATATCCCAAGGTTTTAGCTGTATAAAATTAAAGATTGGAGCGATAGATTTTGATAAAGAAATTGATTTATTGCGTTTTATTCGAGCTAATTTTGATGAAAACACAATTGAAATTCGGGTTGATGCTAACGGTGCTTTTTCTGAAAATGATGCTTTAAATAAAATTAATCAAATAACTGGTTTTAAGATTCATAGTATCGAACAGCCAATCAAAAAAAACTATACTGACACGATGTCAGTGTTATGTAAAAATAGCCAAATTCCTATAGCTTTGGATGAAGAGCTAATTGGTGTCTTTACAACAGAAGAAAAGGAAAATTTACTCCAAAAAATCAGACCGCAATACATTGTTTTGAAGCCAAGTTTTATTGGTGGATTTCGCGGCACCTTGGAATGGATTTCAATAGCCGAAAAATTAAATATCGGTTGGTGGATTACTTCCGCTTTGGAAAGTAATGTCGGTTTGAATGCAATAGCTCAATTTACTTTTTTACAAAATAATTTGATGCCACAAGGATTAGGAACCGGAAGTTTATTTACCAATAATTTTGATTGTCCGTTGACAGTTTCTGATGGACAACTTTGGTATGATAAAAATAAAGATTGGAATTTTAATTTATAAAAAAAGCCTGCTCAAATGAACAGGCTTTTCTTTTGAAAAATTATCTTATCCGGGTTGTATATCCAACTTCTTAATTTGAGTTTTGTACTCCGATGGGAGCAATAAATTTTTTAAAAATTTCCCCATTTTCATATTTCGGCTGAATTTGTAAATCGGAATTACAATCGCAAGCAAAGAAAAATCATTTAAATACAATAGCTTTTTTACACGCTTTGGCACCACCAGTTTTTGACTTTCTACCAGCACTTCATATCGGAACCAACCGAGATTTTTTTTGTATTGCTTAAAAAGATCAAAAGTGTATTTGCTTTGTTTTAGGTTTTCCTTTAAATGTGATTCTCTTACCGGCAACCATTCAGTGTATGTTGACGGCAGTTCAACTAATCCCATTCGGGTTCCAACACGATAAAAAACGTTATAGACTTCTTCCTTTTCTTCATAAGTCAATTTCCTTTCGAGAAGCTCGTAAGACGCAATGGAATAATGAATAAGCATGAACAATACATCTCGGTAAGCCCAGTCGGGAATCACAGCACCACGGTTTTGTTCTACAGCTCCGTGTATTTTTCGCAACATATCTATCGAAGCATTTGCTTCTTCAACAGGCGAAAAGACGATATACTTTGCATATTCTACTGTGGAGAACAATCTTCCCAAAGGATCTGAAGGTAGTTTTCCGGTAAAATATAGCCAGTCTACAGCCTTATTTAGGGCAAACTCACCAGAAGCTCCGGCAAAAATAAAAAGCACCGTATCGCTCTTTCCCCAGATTTCTCTAACTATCGAATCTTTTTTAACAAACAGTTTCATTTTAGTTTTATTATCAGTTACAAATTTACTTACTCCAATCAATTTTTCTTGAGAAATACATCACAGCGCCAAGTATTAGGAACAATCCAATGCTGCCAACAAGTAAGGCGTAATCTTCCATTTGAATAATCACATAAATAAAGGTGTATAAAACCGAAAGTGATACTCCAATAAACATTGGAAACTTTCTGTTCTTCAAAATCGAAATAGAATACATCGTAATCATCGCGACGACAGAAGTTCCGGCAACAGTATAGGCAAAGCTAAACGTACTGTGCTCTGTAATTGAAATCAGCAAAGTATAAAACATGATTAACGCCAACCCAATCATCGAATACTGGAAAATATGAATATTGATTTTGCTAACTGATTGAATTAGGAAGAAAATCAGGAACGTCAAACCAATAACCAGAAAACCATATTTGGAAGCGCGTTCGTTTTGTTGGTATTCATCCACAGTTTGAATAAGTTTTACGCCAAAAAGATAATCATCCAAATCGGGTAATGCATTCACATATTGCTGTGTAAAAGTTCGGTTGATGTCCAGAATTTTCCAATCGGCGTGAAACCCTTTATTGCTGATGGTTTTTGTCGTGTCACTTGCAGCGAATGAGCCTTCAAAACTTGGTGATTCCCAATCAGAATCTACGCTTACAGTTGTGATTTTTCCAACTGGAATAAATTTCACACTATTGCTTCCGTTGTACGTGATTCCAAAATTAAAATTGATTTTTTCATTATTGATTAATGTTTTATAATCAAAGTTGTTTGTGGCTAAAACGCTGTAATCGCTTTTGTCATTATTTTGTGGTTCAAAAGAAAATTTATCATTGTTCAATTGAATTTTCAGTTCGCTTTTGATGCTTTTTAAATTGGTTGTTTTTACGATTATGGAAGCTTTATTCCATTGAATATTTTCTTCGGTGATGCCCAATTTAGAAAAGTTGGGTTTTGTAAAATCACCCTTAAAATTCATATCTGCTGTAAAGACAACATGATTAAAAATGCCTCGTTTCAGCGATTCATTCTTCTTGATATTAGAAGTGTTCTTCAATTCATTCGGAAAGAAATAAGCATAATTGCTTACTGCTTTTCTCTCGATTGTTGTTACGCCGGTTTTAGGATTTGTTACATTATAAGCTTCATAACTTGTGTACGGAATCCTTAAAATCGGTCCGTAGAACATAACATCTCTTCCCCATAGTTCGGTGACTTCATCAACCATTGCTGTTTTTCGCATAGAACGTTCGCGGATTAAATCCTGTACAAAGAATAGCGGAATTAATAGCACTAAGGTTAGGAATCCGACCATTATCATTTTGGCAGTATTCGATTGAAAGAATGATTTGACTTCGGTAACTTGATTTTCTGAATTTTCCATGATTTTAATTGTTTTTAAATTAGAATTAATTAGTTGTATGTAATACGATGTTTAAATAGAGTAATGCAATTGGAATGTTTGCCAAAAGAATAAGCATTCGAATGGCGATAATTTCTCTTTCTAAGCGATTGATAATAAAATTATAGAGCAGATGTATTAATGTTATACTATTCAAAAGAATTGCTATAAGAATATAGAAAAAACCCATAATCATAATATCGATGTCGTCCTGAAAGCTGAGATGAATTAGTAATAAAAGTGTTCCAATGCCAAATGACGTAATGGCCAAATAGGTTGAAAATGGACCAGGTGCTGCTTGTGTTTGTGTCATGATTTTAGTGTTTTTTTATTTAGAAATGAATGAGCTAAACAGTAAGAAATTAAAATAAATGTTCCTAAAACTATTGTGAATAGCAAGGTTTCGGTGTTTTGAATGCTTTTGCAGCTAGTTGATAAAAGACTAAAAGGATGACGTAAAATATCCCAGCTGTTAAAACGTAAAATTCTCCCGAGATAAATTCCAAATGCCGACAGATAAGCAACAGTTCCGATTAATATCCATGATTTTTGTGAAGAATATTTCATTTGCAACAAGAAGTGTATATCAAATAACGATAGTATGCCTGAATAAAATCCGGCAACGGTAAAACAGCTAAATAAAACAGCATCAAATAAGAACTGGAATTTAGTAACGTGATGCAGATGGACAAAATCTGTTATCAGATAGAAAGAATTAGGAAGAAAGAGCAACCATATCAGTAAAACTGAATAAAAAGTAAAAGTGCCCGGAACTATATTCTTTATTTCAGAGGAGAGAAAGTAAGGAATGTAAGCCAAAAAGAGATTCCAAATCAGAAAAAGCAAATACACTTCCTGTGTAATTTTTACGCGCAATAGAATCAAAGTCAATGATAACATGGCTAACAGTATTAAAACTGGATTTTGTTTTTTGTTTAAAAAGTAAATGGTTAAGATTTTGTTCATTTTATTTGTATTTTTAAAAGTACTTTGAAATTCAAAGTTTGTAAATAAAAAAATAGGTTATGGTTTTGATATTAATTTTTCAAGTGCTTCAATGTGTTCCCTAAATGCTTTTTTCCCGGCTGTCGTCGCAATATACTTTGTGTTGGGTTTCTTTCCGATGAATTGTTTTTCAATCATAATATAGTTTTCGGTTTCTAATGCTTTGGTATGACTGGCAAGATTGCCATCGGTAACGCCAAGCATTTCCTTGAGCATATTAAAATCGGCACTTTCATTGACCATCAGCACAGACATAATCCCGAGACGAATTCGGTGATCAAAGGCTTTATTTATATTTTGGATGATGGTTTTCAAGGTTAGTAGGTGTCAATAACAGTTTCTAAAATAGGAGAGTCTACGAGCTGAGAAGGAGCAACAACTTGTTCTTCTAATGGAATTTTATT
Source organism: Flavobacterium sangjuense (assembly GCF_004797125.1). NCBI lineage: Bacteria > Pseudomonadati > Bacteroidota > Flavobacteriia > Flavobacteriales > Flavobacteriaceae > Flavobacterium > Flavobacterium sangjuense. The sequence continues at coordinate 2,892,327 of NZ_CP038810.1, read as the reverse complement.
TCCATATCGCTCAACCAAAATGGCTTTAACTTTTGGGTTATTTAAATTAAAATTTTTCAGGCTTTCCAATTTACAAAGCTCAATATTAGCACCATTTTTATATATTTTCCAAACTAATTCCGAACAATAAATTTTGTCATCACTCCATTCAAAATATAGATCATAATCCTTGTTCTTGAATTGGCTTCCATAAGATTTCATTTTTTCAAGAATGTCTGGCTTTAAAAGTGTGTTGGCATTTTTTAAGCGTTTAACCAAATAATTGTTTCCCTTGCCATGTGAAATCCATTCCTTCAGCGGAGTAATTTTAACTGGCTGAACGGCTTCATATACGTATTTTTCGCCTTTGATTTCATAAATTATACCACAATGAGAAAACTTTGAATTAGTTGCAATCCTTACCGCTTCACATTGCCTAGATTCTGAAGTTTGAAAAATGATATCGCCATCTTGTATTTTTTCTAATACGTGTGGATTTTTATAGATAGACGTTTCACGGGCATTACTAATAAAGTAAAATGCAGTTAATAGGATAACGATAAAAGCTATATAGACCTTTTTCATGTTAATTTCTATCATATTTAAAATACATCACCGCTCCATAAACTATATGGCAAATACCAAATCCTAAAACCCAAAAGTACAAACCATATCCGGAAAACTCAACGGCAATTAAGCCCAAAATAATTTCAGTTATGCCTAAATAACGGACGTCTTTCAAAGTGTATTTGCTGGCATTCAAGCAAGCTAATCCATAAAAAATTAAAGTTATTGGTGCAATCAGACCATAAACACTGTGACGCAATAGGAGTAAAGCAAAAATTCCGCCTGTGAACAATGGAATAGAAAAGTTTATCAATAGTCTTTTGGACGAAGCATTCCACACATTTTCTCCTAATTTTTTTGCTTTTTGCTTGGTCATAATAAAAGCTGTAACCAATGAAAGTACTAAAACAACGAATGCAGTCAGGACAATTAGTTTAAAGGTTAATCCTTCGATAATAACAACATCATATTTGTTTTTTTCTAAAAGTGTATTAACTATATATGCTCCAATTAATGCATAAATCCCAGCCAAAATTCCGGATAAGCCACTTAATGAAATAAATTGTGTTGATTTTGACATCATGTCCTTGATGTCTTGTATGTCCTTAAGATATTTTTCTTTTTCCATTTTTAAAGTACTTTGAAAAACAAAGTAAATAAATATTTTTGCTGTGACCAAATGTTTTTTGATTTATTTTTGATAAAAAATTAAACTATGAACAAATTTGCCATTTCCGCCCTGTTATTCACATCTATTCTTTATTCGCAAAGCAACGACCAACAAATGCTTAAGAATATTTATAGTCTTTCATTGACCAATTCAAAATGTTATCCCTGGTTAGATGATTTGTCTAATAAAATTGGCTCCCGGATGTCGGGTTCTGTTGGAGCTGAAAAAGGTGTTGCTTATGTAAAAGCGCAACTCGAAACTTTGGGTTTAGATAAAGTCTATCTTCAGGAAGTAATGGTGCCAAAATGGGTGAGAGGTGAAAAAGAAACAGCCTATTTTTTTGATAATAAAACAAAAGTAAGTATTCCAATTTGTGCACTTGGTGGTTCTATAGCGACGTCAAAAAATGGTTTAACGGCTGAAGTTATTGAAGTGCATAGTTTAAAAGAATTGGAAACTCTGGGTATAGACAAAGTAAAAGGTAAAATTGTTTTTTATAACCGACCATTTGAAGCTGCTAATATTGATGCTTTTAAATCGTATGGTGGTTGTGTTGACCAAAGATATTCCGGAGCTGAAAAGGCAGCAAAAATGGGAGCTGTTGCCACTATTGTCCGTTCCATGGGTTTTAGGTTAGATGATTTTCCACATACTGGTGCGCAGAGCTATGGTGATTTGCCAAGAGATAAATATATTCCAACGGCTGCGATTAGTACGAATGCCGCAGAACTATTGAGCAAAAAACTTAAAGAAAATAAGGGTTTAAAATTCTTTATGAAACTTTCCTGTGAAAACCTTGGCGAAGTACTTTCGTATAATGTGATTGGTGAAATCACAGGTTCGGAGCATCCTGAAAAAATTATGATTGTTGGTGGGCATCTTGATTCCTGGGATTTGGCTGATGGTTCACATGATGATGGCGCCGGTGTTGTGCAGAGCATGGAAGTTTTGGAGTTATTTAAAAAATTAAATTACAAGCCAAAGAATACGATTAGGGCTGTACTTTTTATGAATGAAGAATTTGGTGGAAGAGGTGGAAGAAAATATGAGGAATTATCTAAACAGAACAAAGAGAACCACATTTTTGCACTTGAAAGTGATGCAGGTGGATTTTCGCCAAGAGGATTTTCTTTTGAATGTAACGCCACAAATTTCCAAAAAGTAACCAACTGGAAATATTTATTTGAGCCCTATTTAATACATCAATTTTTTATTGGACATACTGGTTCGGATATCGAACATCTAACTTCTGCCAAAATTGTAAAAGCAGGATTGATTCCGGATTCGCAGCGTTATTTTGATTATCATCATGCTGCTAATGATACATTTGATGCTGTTAATAAACGTGAGCTGGAACTTGGCGCAGCAACTATGGCTTCACTGATGTATTTGTTTGATCAATATGGAATCGACTAAAAGTAAAAACATACTATAAAAAAACGTCCCGATATTCGGGACGTTTTTCATTTAAATTAATAAGCTCTGTTGATATAAATCCAACCCGTTTTCGCCGGTAGATTATCATTAAAGTCGATAACATAATAATAAGTACCATCCGGTAGTTCATCACCTTTATCAGATTGTCCTTTCCATTCATTTGTATAACCACCTTTGCTATAGACTTTCATTCCGTATCTATTGAAAATGCTCAGATGTTTCACATTTAATTGGGTTAAGTCAAAGAATTCGTTATCACCATCATTATTTACAGAAATTCCTTTTTGGATTCCGCAGAATATTCTAGCTAACGTAATTGGTTCTGTTTTATAACATCCTTCCGCATTGGTAACAGTCACAGAGAAAGTAATAGGCATTTCTTCATTTACTGTTGTTGAATTTAAATATTCAGTAACATTAAACGTACTTGCGTTATTTCCAACTGTCTGCCCATTGCTGTTACTCCAAACAAAACTAGCCGTAGTGAGATCAATTGAATTATTTAAAGCCGTAACTTCTATAATAAAATCATCACCAACACAATTTCCGGATAGTTCAAAATCAAAAGCACTTTGAACTGTTACAGCAAGACTTCCGTTATTCGCACATTGTCCTGCAGTAGGAACAAACGTGTAAGTTCCGGATTGTGTATTGTCAATTACCGATGGTGTCCAGGTTCCGGTATATCCTTGAATAGATGTTGCCGGAAGTGAAGGAGCAGTTTCTCCAATACATAACGGAGCAATAGGATTAAATGTCGCAGTTATTTTTTGGTTAACAGTTACCGAAACGGTTCCGTTTGATGCACATTGTCCGGCAGTTGGCGTAAATGTATACGTTCCCGATACGGTATTACTCACTGTACTTGGTGACCAAGTTCCGGTAAATCCTTCTAATGAAGTTGCAGGTAATACAGGAGCTGTGTCTCCATTACAAATCGCAGCTATTGCAGCAAATGTACTTGGCGTTGGTTGGTTAACAGTTATTGTTATACTTCCTCCTGATGCACATTGTCCTGCAGTTGGCGTAAATGTATACGTTCCCGTTAGTGTATTGCTCACTGTACTTGGTGACCAAGTTCCGGTAAATCCTTCTAATGAAGTTGCAGGCAATACAGGTGCTGTATCTCCATTACAAATAGCAGCTATAGCGGCAAATGTACTTGGAGTAGGTTGGTTAACGTTTATGGTTAAACTTCCGTTTGATGCACATTGACCTGAATTTGGCGTAAATGTATACGTTCCAGTTTGAGTGTTGTCAACTGTAGCCGGATTCCAAGTACCCGTAAATCCTTCTAATGAAGTTGATGGCAATGTTACCACATCTCCTCTACAAATTGTTATTGGATTAAATGTTGCGGTAACAGTTGGATTTACAGTTATAGTTCCATTTAAAGTTATTGTATTACAACCACCAACGGTACTTACAGTGTAAGGGAACGTTCCTGATTGTGTTGGAGTTCCGCTTATCGTAAATACTCCGGTTCCAGAGTCAAAATTACCACTAACTCCTGTTGGAAGTCCGGTTGCGGTAACGTTTGTAGTGTTTGTTGAAGCATAAGTAATAGCAGCAATAGCAGTATTAATACAAACAGTTTGAATGTTATTCGCCGAAGTTAAATTCATTGTCACTGTAGGCAATAGCGATACCGTTCCGGATGCTGCAAGCGAACTACATTCAACCGAAGTAACACTCACTGCATCTAAGAAATTACCAACAGTTGGATCGCCGCCAGTACTTGACACGGATACAAATCGTAAGGTATAATTACTTCCTGAAGAAGTCGGAACCGTGTAATTTAAAGTGCGGTATACCCATGCAGCATTAGAATCGTTAAAGTTTCCTAAACTTGTGTATGGACCACCAATTGGACCGATTTCAACTCCAACAACATCATTTCCTTGACGACCTCTATGAGCAAATGAAATTTGTAATTGAGCTCCAGGATATGTTGTGAAATCTTGGAATGCTGTTGCCGTTGAATTTCCGTTTATTTCTATAAAATTACTTCCTTGATAAGCAAAAAAGCCTTCAAATCCGGCTGCAGGCCAAACTTCCATAATTCCGTCTGGAGCAGTAGTGTCCCAACAATCAATTACATTTTCGTTTAACATATTTGGGAAAGCACCACTAGTAGCCGGACTTTCAAAACTACCATTACAGAAAGAAGTTCCTGTTGGAGTAATTACCACACTATAAGTTCCGGCAACATTTGTGTTAAAGCTAGCCACATTCCCTGGATTTGTGAATCCAGCAGGGACAGTCCACACATAAGTATAGCTACCCGGTACTTGAGGAGTGGCAGTTATAGTTGTCGATTGACCAGCACAGATAGTTGAACTGTTCACAGTTACAACCGGAGGTGCAGGATTAACCAAAGTTATAATCTGAGTAGATGTAGCCGTACAATAAGTAGTAGTAAGACTGAAATTGGCATAAACACCCGCATTCAATCCGGTTAATACTATTTGACCACTCGTGTCAGCTATTATTGTAGTTGGACCAACAACAACCGTGTCATCTGTATACGTTACCGAATAAGCCTGACTTGGAACCAAATTACTTATAGTAATTGTTCCGGTATTACTATTACAAGTTAAAGGATCAGTACCCAAAACAGGAACTGTCGATTGGACAGTAAGTGTTATAACTTCAGTTGAGGCGAAAGTACAGCCATTTACTGCATAATTAAAGTTTGCATATACGCCAACTGTTAACCCGCTTAATATGTATTGACCTGAATTATCAGTGATGATTGTTATAGGACCAACAACAGCACTATTATGAGTATAAGTCATAGTGTAAGTTGTATTTGGAGCTAAATTTTCAATCGTAATAGATCCATCATCCTCATTACAAATCGAAGGATTTATTGAGGTATACGTTGGGTTTTCCTGTAGTGTATAGGTTGCTATAAAATTATTTCCGGCATTATTTATAAAAATAGTATCATCACATTGTGTTGTAGAATCCACATCTCCGGTAATATCATAAAACACTTCCAATACATAATCACCAGCTGGGAAAGCTGTTAAATCTACCGGGAATTCAGCATCACTCAGGACTTCCTGCCATTTTTGATCACCAGTATTACAAGGGCCACCACTAGGGAAGCTGCCAGATGTACAGTCTTCAAAGAAAGGTAGGTTTAGTACCGTAAACGTACCCGGAGTTCCTCCTTGCGGATAAATTCTATAATTCAATCGGGCACTACAAACGTTGGCTGTAGCAGATTTAAATGTTTTTAATTCGGCACCTCTTAATTTGAAAGTGTTCGAATTAGAAATGTACGTTCCAAAATCAGTATCAGGGAAAACATTTTCAACCGGACCAATTATTGAAGTTCCTGAACCAACAGTATTAAAGAAATTATTATCCTCACAATTTGTTAACCAAACTGCGCTGGCAAAACTTCCAAAAGAACAATCCTGTAAAACTGTTACCGTTAAAGTTACTACATCGGCACATTGAGGAGTATTTGGAGTAAAGGTATATACTCCAGTTAGTGTATTGTTAACAACACTAGGCGACCAAGTTCCTGTTATACCATTCAACGAAGTTGTAGGCAATGTTGGAGCAGGAGTTCCGGTACAAATAGGTGCTGGCGATATAAATGTTGGAACTATAGGTGTGTTTATAGTAACAGTTCCGGAAGCACTAGAACTAGTTGCTCCTGTAGTGGTGTCAGTAATAATGACACTATATACTCCGGCCACACTAGTATTGAAACTAGCCACATTTCCTGGATTGGTAGCTCCCGATGGAACAGTCCATACATAATTATAAGTTCCGGGAGTATTTGGTGTTGCAATTACGTTTGCCGGCGTTCCTTGACATACGGTTGGACTATTGACAGTTACTTCTAAAGTGGCAAGAGGAACTGGGCATGGTAAAAATACTTTTAAAGCATAAGCTAAATAAGCATGTGTTCGTCCTCCTGTTGTTGCATAATCTATTGAAAAACTTGAAACAGGTGTCGTACTCATATACCACGAACCGTACTCAGCATTATTACCAGTTTCAGTAGTAGCTACAGCACCAGTTACTGTAGTAGTAAGGTTTGTTGATGTTGTTGATGTAAATGTAACACCACCAAAATTAAATGTATCATTCCAAGAACCACCTAAATCAACATCGGACATACTATATCTATCAATAATTACAGGAGTTGAAAATGTAAATGTCAAACTTCTCGATGGTGGATTTGTTGTTGGTCCAAATGTTGAGAATGTGTTGTTTCCAGTCACAACTAAATTAGCAGGAAAAGCAGCTGGGCTTGTAAGTGTTACAGCGTTTCCACCTCCAGTCTGAGTAACGGTAACTGTTCCGCCAGGGAATGTTCCACTCACCGAAGCTGCTCCATTAGCGGTATTCCAAACAACATAACTTCCAGTCTGAGTCATATAAGCGGGTGTCCAAGTACTTGTTTCTGAACCTGAACATACACTTCTAACATAGTATTGATTACAACAGTTAGGTGTTAAGCCTGTTACTGTGTATGGGTTTGAAGTGGTTGAAATCCAACCCGGGGTACTGTTTGTTGGCGGTGGAGAACCACAAGGTAAAATTAATACCTGCCAAGAAGTAGCACTTCCGGCTTCAATCCAACTTAATTGCGATGTTGTAGTCACTACTGTAGTTGAAGATGCTCCTAAAGGATTAGGACAAGCAGCCGCTGGCGCACAAGTAATATTTGATGACCAACCTGTTTGCGTAACTGAACTATTTGAGATAAATACAAAATACAAACATCCATTTGCTGCAGATGATGTAGCTGACGGAGGTAAATTTGTTCCCGAATAGGTGCCAATTAGAGGTGCTGAAGCATTATCACCATTGTAAATTCTTAAAATATCATTATTGAGTTCTGTATCAAAAGAAGTAAAAGTTACAGTAACTTTATCTGTTGGTGACGAAGGGCAAATAAGCGTCCCTATGTTTGAATTATTTGCATAATTACCTAATGCTCCTGAGTCTAAGAAATTTCCACCACAACCTGGCGGTGCAATTTGAGTTGTTATTGTCACTGAAGTTGACCACTCACTAACACCATCAGTACCGCAATTTCCACGAACATATATAGTGTAACAAGTATTTGGGAATAAACCAGTAAGAACAAACGGATTAGTTGCAGCCGGAACCCAACCTGTAGTTGCAGCTGTTGGAGTAGCAGAACCACATGGTAAGGCTAAAACCTCCCAAGAAGTGGCATTACCAATATTCGTCCAGGCAAGATTGACAGAATTGGCAGATACCGCTGAGGTCGTTATATTAATAGGTTTACGGCATAAAGGTGCCGGAGCACAAGTAACATTGGAAGTCCAACCTGTTGATACAACACTAGTGTCAGATATGAATACAAAAGTCAAACATCCATTTGCAGCATTTGAAGTATAAGTTGGTGGAACAGTCGTACCCGAATAAGAGCCTAATAAAGGAGCTGAAGTATTATCACCATCATATATTCTTAATATATCCACTCCACCTTCAGTGTTGAAAGAGGTAAAGGTAACCGTAACTAAATCACCAGGAGTGGTTGGACAAATAGTCGTAGTGGTGTTTGCATTATTGCCATAGTTTCCGGCTGGGCCGCCAGAATCCACGAAGTTTCCACCACAAACCGGAGGTAAAGCCTGCGTAGTGAAAGTAGTTGCAGTTGACCAGGCACTGCTGTCAGAAGCCGAACATACTGCTCTAACATAAACATCATAACAAGTTAAAGGAGTTAATCCTGTTAAAGTAAATGGATTTGTGGATGCACTTACAAATCCGGTTGAAGCCGCTGTTGGAGGTGTTGAACCACATGGTAAAGCCAGAACTTCCCATGCTGTAGCAACTGATGTATCGGGATTTGCTGGTTGTGTCCAACCTATAACAGCTGAAGTAGAAAGAACTGTTGTATTTGTTAAAGTTGTAGGTTTGCTACAAGTTGGAGCTGGTCCACAAGTTATATTTGCAGCCCAACCTGTTGATACAACACTAAAGTCAGAATCGAAAACAAAAGTCAAACATCCACCCGGAGAGCTTGAAGTATAAGTTGGAGGTAAAGTTGTACCTGTATAGGTTCCCAATAATGTTCCGGAAGCACTACTTCCATCGTAAATTGTAAGGCTATCACAACAACTTTCCATTGAAAATGAAGTAAAGGTTACTGTAACTAAATCACCTGAATTTACTGGGCAAATAGTGGTAGTTGTATTTTCATTATTTGAATAATTTCCAGCTGGTCCACCTGAATCAACAAAATTTCCACCACAAACCGGAGGTAAAGCCTGCGTAGTGAAAGTAGTTGCAGTCGACCAGGTACTGCTGTCAGAAGCCGAACAAACTGCTCTAACATAGACATCATAACAAGTTAAAGGAGTTAATCCTGTTAAAGTAAAAGGATTTGTAGATGTATTAACAAATCCGGTTGAAGCTGCAGTTGGAGCATCAGAACCACAAGGTAAAGCCAAAACTTGCCATGCTGTAGCAACTGATGTATCAGGATTTGCAGGTTGTGTCCAACCAATAACAGCTGAAGTAGAAAGAACCGTTGTATTTGTTAAAGTTGTAGGCTTACTACAAGTTGGAGCTGGTCCACAAGTTATATTAGCAGCCCAACCTGTTGATACAACACTACCGTCAGATTCGAAAACAAAAGTCAAACATCCACCCGGAGAGCTTGAACTATAAGTTGGAGGTAAAGTTGTACCAGTATAGGTTCCCAGTAATGTTCCGGCAGCACTACTTCCATCGTAAATTGTAAGGCTATCACAACAACTTTCCATTGAAAATGAAGTAAAGGTAACTGTAACTAAATCACCTGAATTTACTGGGCAAATAGTGGTAGTTGTATTTTCATTATCTGAATAATTTCCTGCTGGACCACCTGAATCCACAAAGTTTCCACCACAAACAGGAGGTAAAGCCTGTGTAGTGAAAGTAGTTGCAGTTGACCAGGTACTGCTATCAGAAGCCGAGCAAACTGCTCTAACATAAACATCATAGCAAGTTAATGGTGATAATCCGGTTAAAGTGAATGGATTTGAAGTTGCATTGACAAATCCAGTTGAAGCCGCAGTTGGAGCCGCAGAACCACAAGGTAAAGCCAGCACTTGCCAAGCTGTAGCTACTGATGTATCAGGATTTGCAGGTTGTGTCCAACCTATAACAGCTGAAGTAGAAAGAACCGTTGTATTTGTTAAAGCTGTAGGCTTACTACAAGTTGGAGCTGGTGCACAAGTTATGTTAGCAATCCAACCTGATTGTACAACACTACTGTCAGATTGGAAAACAAAAGTCAAACAGCCATTTGCCGCACTTGAAGTATATGTAGGTGGTAAAGTTCCACCAGTATAAGTTCCTAATAAAGTTCCGGCTGTACTATTTCCGTCGTAAATTCTAAGACTATCACAACAACTTTCCATTGAGAAAGAAGTAAATGCAACCGTCACTAAATCACCAGCAGTTGTTGGGCAAATAGTGGTTGTTATATTTTGATTATTACCATAGTTTCCGGTTGTACCACCTGAATCCACAAAGTTTCCACCACAAACTGGCGGTGCTGCCTGTGTTGTAAAAGTAGTTGCTGCTGACCAAACACTGCTGTCAGAAGCCGAACATACTGCTCTAACATAAACATCGTAACAAACTGTAGGTGACAATCCGGTTAAAGTGAAAGGATTAGTAGATGCAGAAACCCAACCTGTAGTTGCTGCTGTTGGAGCTGCTGAACCACAAGGCAGAGCCAAGACTTGCCAAGCTGTAGCTACTGATGTGTCAGGGTTTGCAGGTTGTGTCCAACTTATGACAGCTGAAGTAGAAAGAACCGATGTATTTGCTATAGTTGTTGGTTTTCTACAAGTTGGTGCCGGCGCACAAGTTATACTGGCAACCCAACCTGTTGAAACAACACTAGTGTCAGATTGGAAAACAAAAGTCAAACAACCATTTGCGGCACTTGAAGTATAAGATGGAGGTAAAGCTGTACCGGTATAAGTTCCTAATAAAGTCCCGGCTGTACTATTTCCGTCATAAATTCTAAGGCTGTCACAACAGCTTTCCATTGAAAATGAAGAAAAAGTAACCGTCACTAAATCACCAGCTGTAGTTGGGCAAATAGTGGTTGTTATATTTTCATTATTTGCATAGCTTCCGGTTGTACCTCCGGAATCCACAAAGTTTCCACCACAAACCGGCGGTGCTGCCTGTGTTGTAAAAGATGTCGTAATTCTTGACCAGGCACTACTATCCGAAGCTGAACAAACCGCTCTAACATAAATATCATAGCATGTTACGGGTAATAATCCGGTTAAAGTAAATGGATTTGAAGTTGCACTAACATATCCTGTTGAACCTGCTGTCGGAGGAGCAGAACCACATGGTAAAGCCAGAACTTGCCAAGCTGTAGCTACAGATGTGTCAGGATTTGCAGGTTGAGTCCAACTTATAATAGCAGTAGTTGAAGTTACTGTCGAATTAGTCACTGCATTTGGTATACTACACGTTGGTGCCGGAGCACAAGAGACATTACTGGCCCAACCTCCCGCTGTCGTAGTACCATTTGAGGTAAATACAAATGTCAAACATCCTGAAGACGCAGAAGACGTAAATGCTGGTGGTAATGTAGTTCCGCTTAAAGTAGCTAATAACGGTGCAGAAGCATTATTACCATCGTATACTCTTAAAAAATCAGTTGCGTTTTGGGTATTAAAAGAAGTAAAAGTAACCGTTACCTGATCTCCCGGAGTAGTAGGGCATATAGTAGTGGTAATATTTTCATTATTGGCATAATTGCCTGCAACACCGCCGGAATCCACAAAGTTTCCGCCACAAACTGGTGGAGCAGTACCGGTGGTAAAGTTGGCTGAAGCAGTAGACCATGCACTTGAAAATCCTGAAGTACATACTGCTCTAACATAATATTTGTATGTTGTATTTGGAAGTAAACCGGTTACTACAAATGGTAATGTAGAAGTGGTATGAGTTGGAGTCCCTGTCGGAGTTCCTGATGCAGGCACAACTTCTATTTCCCATGTTGTTCCGGCACCATTAGGATTTAACCAGTTTAAGGTTGCTCCGTTTACAGTTATTGCAGAAAAAGTCAATCCTGTTGGTGCTAAACATCTCGCATTTACTCCAACATCATCTATTAACCATCGGTCTCCATCTATTGATGTAGTAGGTTGTGTATATACTTTTACAAAAGAAATATAAACAAATTGGCCCACAAAAGCAGACAAATCAACTGTTTTTTCTGTATAGATATTAAAGTTTGATGTAGGTACAATTAATTCATCTTCTGACCATTGCTGTACTAATACATAGTCATTAGGATTAGTTTGTGATCCGGTAGCGACTGAGGCCACTTTTACCTGATAAATAGTCCCTTGATTTCCACTGGTAAACATTCTTGTGAAAAAATGTAATTCACCATTGGTTGGAACTTCTATCGGTGGTGTTGCTAAATAATTTTCAGAAGTATTCCCCTGACCAATATTATCTCTGGTTATATAAGCTGCATTAACTCCGTTATTTACAGTTGGTGGAGTTGTAATAGCTGAATTGATTCCCCATCTTTGTGTACCAATACCATTATCAAAAACAGCCCAGTTTCCTGAATCTAATGTCCAGTTAGTTGATGGAAAAGCATCCGGACCTGTAGTGTTTTCAAATCCTTCTGAAAACTGTGAATAGGCGTTGATTGAAAATAATAATAGTGCTAAAATTGATAAGCTAATTTTTTTCATATTGATTTGTTTTAGGTCAAGAGAGTTTGATAAAAAAATTATATTCTGAAAATTCCGCCAAAGGCAATTATACGTTGTAAAAATAAAAAATGCTGTGATGCACTATCTGCCGCATCTTTCGTTGTTCGAATGTCGTTCATATTAATGTAACCGCCTTTCATTTCAGCTTCAACAAAAAAGTATTTGAAGAAGGTTAGGTTTAATCCAACCTTGGCAGAAATACCAAATCCAGATACATTAAAATCGTCGTGTCTTTCTTTTCCAAGCAATGTAGCATTAGTTTTTGGATATAGTATTCCGGTTCCGATACCTTCGGTTATATTCAATTGAAATTTATCTGTATTTCGTATTTTAAAAATCTTTGAAATATCATCTACACGGGAAAACTCAGCATTGACATAATTCAAGCCATCAGTGTGTTCAAATTTTAGAAAAGTACCATCTGTCAAATCAACAGTATGATTTCCAGATGGTAAATAAACTCCAGCATGGTCAGGATAGGATGCACCAACAACTCCTCCAATTTCTACCGTTTGATTTTGAATCATAACATATTTCATATGATCAACTCCAATGGAAATATTATAATGGTCATTGATGAAATAACCAATTCTTAAATTGGTTTGCGGTATTGTCATTCGTGCTGGATTTATATAATCGATGTTCCAGCCTTTTGGTTTATCGTTTGCCTGAACATTGTATAGCGTAAAATCATAATCCGGACCTTTGAAATGAATATCTGATTTGGAAAAACTTTCGCGATTTCCTCCCCAAAAGATAAACATTTTTCCTTTGTTGTGTGCGGTATATTTAACTGGATTAACTGCTTTTTCCTGAGCAGAAACAACTAGGGTTAAGGCAAAAAAAGTTATGAATGAAAATAATATTTTTTTCAAAATGTCTAATTAATTAAAATTGATTGATTGTTTTTCTGATGGCTACCAAACGAGTCATCAAACCTTCAAAATAGTCCAAATGCAACATATTAGCGCCGTCACTTTTGGCATTTGCAGGATCAAAATGGGTTTCTATAAAAATTCCGTCAACGCCAACTACAATTCCCGCTTTGGCAATGGTTTCAATCATATCAGGTCTTCCGCCGGTTACACCAGCAGTTTGATTTGGTTGCTGTAGCGAATGGGTAACATCCAAAACGGTTGTCGCGTACTGTTGCATAGTTGGAATTCCACGGAAGTCAACTATCATATCCTGATAGCCAAACATGCTTCCTCTATCGGTAACTATTACATTTTGATTGTTGCAGTCCAAAACTTTTTGAACCGCATGTTTCATGCTTTCCGGACTCATGAATTGTCCTTTTTTTAGATTGACCGTTTTTCCGGTATTGGCCGCAGCTACTACTAAATCGGTTTGACGAACCAAAAACGCCGGAATTTGTAAGACATCAACATATTGTGCTGCTTTGTCAGCATCTTCATTGGTGTGGATGTCTGTAACGGTTGGAATATGAAAGGTTTCAGAAACTTTACGAAGTATTTTTAACGCTTTTTCATCGCCAATTCCCGAGAAACTATCTATTCTTGAGCGATTGGCTTTTTTAAACGAGCCTTTGAAAACGTATGGTATTTGTAATTTGTCTGTTATTGTAACTAGTTTTTCAGCTATTTTCATAGCCATTTCTTCGCCTTCAATAGCACATGGACCCGCAAGTACGAAGAAATTTCCACTATCAAGGTTTTTGATTTGTGGAATGGAATTTAGATTCATAAAATGTTTTGTTTTTTTTTGAAGACGCTAATATAAGGATATTTTGGATATTCCTTACAATAAGTTTGTTAAGTTATTTTTTGATGGAAAGACCGATGGGAACAAGCAAATATCCTTTCTCATAAATGTTTAGGTATAATTTTACCGGCTCGGTTTGTCCTTCCCATTTTAACTCATACAAATCAAGAAAGCCTGCTCCGATTTCGGTTCTTTTGGTTGGAAAAGGACAACAGCTTTCCACTTTAGAAAATGTTATTTTTTCACCTTTTGGTCCGGCTAAAGCATTTAGAAAACGTTCGGCGTTTAGGTTTTCGTCTTTGGTGTTTTTGTAAAAAACATTAATAGGATAATCGGCATCATAACCATATTTTTTGTCCTTACTGTATTCTGTCAGAACAAAAGTGTTGTTTGCTGATAATGTTGGAATTGGGGCATTGTCATCTACATTTTTTAAAGTAGATTTTGTACTAACGCAGGATGTGGTTGTTATTGCAATAAGAATTGCAACTAAAAATGGCTTGATTTTCATGGTAAATATTTTTTTATTTTGCTTTTACAATTATCATGCAAAAATGAAAGCATACCAAAAATAAGTAATTTATAGTAATAGTTTATCGACCCAGTTCAAATGAATTTCTATTTTTGTATAAAATATATCGTATGGAAATTTTAACTCACACTTGGCATTGGTCGGTTGCAGGTTTTCTCATAGCCGTAGTAATGCTGTTACTTAATTATTTCGGAAAAGTGTTTGGAATGTCGTCCAATCTTCGCTCGTTATGTGCCATGACAGGCGTTGGAAAAAAAGTTCCCTTTTTTGATTGGGATTGGAAATCACAACGCTGGAATTTAGCCGTTGTTGTTGGCGCGATGATTGGCGGTTATGTGGCAGTTCATTTTTTGAGTGATGCTTCGAATGTCGATATTAATCCAAAAACTATTGAACAATTATCGGCGATGGGAATTGACGCGCCAAACGGGAAATTATTGCCGGATGCGCTATTTGGAAATCAAATATTTGAATCTCCAAAAATGATTATCATGCTACTCGTTGGCGGATTGTTAATTGGTTTTGGTTCCCGTTATGCCGGCGGTTGTACTTCGGGTCACGCCATTGCCGGAATGAGTAATTTGCAGTTACCTTCTTTAAAAGCGGTTATCGGCTTTTTTGTCGGAGGTTTGATTATGTCACATTATATTTTACCCTTACTTTTTTAAGCTATGAATTATTTAAAATATTTACTTGTTGGATTTTTCTTTGGTATTGTTTTAACCAAAGCTGAAGCGGTTTCCTGGTACCGAATTTATGAAATGTTTCAATTCCAGTCGTTTCATATGTATGGCATTATTATGACAGCAATTTCAGTTGGAGTTGTTAGTATCCAAATCATAAAAAGAAATAAGTTAAAAGACTTCGATGGGAACCTGCTAACGATTCAAGACAAAGAAAAAGGCAACGCGCGTTATTGGATTGGCGGTATTCTTTTTGGATTAGGCTGGGCCATGGTTGGTGCTTGTCCTGGACCAATTTTTATACTACTCGGCGCAGGTTTTATGAGCGTCGGATTGATATTGATTGGCGCTATTCTTGGAACTTTTTTGTATGGCGTTTTAAAGGATAAATTACCGCATTAGATTCCTGAATTGAGCAAAACGAAGTAGATAACCCCGATGGGAGCGGTACCGAAGTATAGCGGACAGCGGGACAGCATATCCTGAAGACAATAAATGCTGTGTTCCTAATTATTTTTTTGATTCAATCTCAAAATTCCAAAAGTAATGCTGAACTGCGCTATCAGATAGGTTATCATTATCGAAAAAGATGCAGCTGCAATTGGTGAATAAAACTTGTCAATAGCTAAAAGACTATCCGAAATCACAAAAAAAGCAGCGCCCAAAAGCACAATATATTTTGAATTCCCTTCCCAGTCAAAAGTTCCTTTCAAAGCCACTTTTAGCATAATCGTGATAGTCAATGCATATCCGGTTACGGCAAATTTCAAATCTCCTAAAGTCGGAATCAAAAGTGAAAGTATGCTAATCAAATAAATAGTTGCGCAAACAAAACCAACCCAAAATAAAGGCTTTTTGAAGCTGACACTTACTAATGTCTGTTGGGTAAATAGCACTATGAATAAGATATGAGCAATTAGGAAAGCCACTAATCCGAAGATAAAATACAATTCGCCCTTATCGGCAAACATCAAAATGCAGTCGCCAACCCAGGAAAAAAACAAAGCTAAAAGCAACCATTTTTTGGTATCAAATGGCTCGCTTTTTACCACAGCATAAAACAAAAACGGAATCAAAAATGGTTTTAAATACCAAGTCAAAGTCTCGTTTCCGATAAGTAAAAGTATGGAATACAGTATTCCAAAAACCACAAAAATCTGGAGCAATCGTTG
Source organism: Flavobacterium sangjuense (assembly GCF_004797125.1). Taxonomy (NCBI): domain Bacteria; kingdom Pseudomonadati; phylum Bacteroidota; class Flavobacteriia; order Flavobacteriales; family Flavobacteriaceae; genus Flavobacterium; species Flavobacterium sangjuense. Next base: position 2,875,810 of record NZ_CP038810.1, on the reverse strand, counting down.
GCTAGTTATCATAAGAAAGTTTGTTTTGAGTATTCTTGAATTCGACAAAAACAAAATACGAACTCATCAATAATGATAAAGTGAAATAGATGATAAGCAGCACATTTGAAAAGGATAAAAAGGTTGACATGCCAAACCAATCGCCATAGAAATAAAGAATTCCCATTGAAAAAATAAATCGTAATCCTTCCCAGAAAATGGAGAGTTTACGTGTATCCATCAGTTCAGTATAGCTGTAAACTGTTAGGAAAATGAATAATCCATAGACAAAAATATTGGGTAAACCGATTGTTCCAATGTTTCCAAAAAGATAGCTTATCAATCCCAAAGTGGTGAACAATTGTACCAATGACCAATACATCAAAAGTTGTGAATGTTGATTTCCGTATTTATCAAAACGATACACATCGGTAATTTTATCAACTGGGTATTTTTCATCAAAATCTTTTGGACGCCAGCCGGTTGGTTTAAACCAAATCGTGAATTTATCTTTCCAGTTTTCGGCATGATAAGCATCTTTAATCAAAAGCCATAAATGCTGAAAATTAATTTTGATTGGATTCCATGTATGCGCTGGTCTTGTGATGCCAAAAACCGGTGGAACCGAATCTAATTCTTCCTGAAAAGTGCCAAACCATTTATCCCAAAAGATAAATATTTGTCCGTGATTTTTATCCATATATTCCGGATTGATAGCATGATGCACTCGGTGATGTGAGGGCGTAACCATAAATTTTTCCAGAAAACCAAGCTTGCCAATATAACGCGTGTGATACCAAAATTGTAAAAACAAATGTATCGGCAACAAAATGGCAATCACAGTTGATGGTACTCCGAAAAGTGCTGCGGGCAGTAATAAGAAAGTAAACAGATTTACAAAACTTGAAATCGGCTGACGCAACGCACAAGCCAAATTGAATTCTTCGCTACTGTGGTGAATAGCGTGTTTGTTCCAGAAAAAATTGATTTGGTGCGCCCATCGATGTCCCCAATAACCATAAAAATCAATGACAAAAAAGGCAATTACATACGTCAGTATCGTAGCTTCGATATGAATGATAGCCAAGTGAGAAACCATCCATTCATAGGAAATAATCGCAATACTCAATCCCAAAGCATCTTTTACGGCATTGGTCATTCCGGAGCTGATACTTGAAATGCTATCCATCATTGGCGCGTGGTCAACACCTTTAAAATAGCCATATACTTTTTCGATTACGATTAGTAAAAGAAAAAAAGGCATAGCAATCAATAAGATTTTCCCGTATTCTTCCATAGCGATAATTTTATTCCGCTGCGCTCCATACAATTCGGCTACGCCTCGAGTGTTGCCAAATATAACAAATTCCGCTATTATCTTTTTAGTGTGAAGTGCGATTTAAATTCTTTCCATCTGGTCTTGGTCTGGTCTAAGTATTCTACTTTAAACCAATAATCATCGGCAGGAAGCATATGCCCATTATAAGTTCCGTCCCAGCCACTACCGGTTGTACTTAATTGTTTCAACAATTTACCATAACGGTCAAAAATATAGAGTCGGGCAAAAGGCTGATCTTCTAATCCTATAACATTCCATGTTTCGTGAATGCCATCGCCATTTGGAGTAAAATAATGAGGATAATCGATTATCTGAACACCACTAATAACTATTTCACCACAGCTGGTATTTCCTTTCACATCTTTAATGGTAATGGTGTGTTCACCCATAGGAACATGCTCGAAAATATTACTACTTTGGAAAGGACCATCATCCAAACTATATTCATAAACACCAAATCCAACCACATTTACGGTTATAATTTGATTGCTATCAAAAGCACTACTAAAGGTATATGGAGGTTCAGCAAATTGCGCCGGACCAGATTGAATTACGGTAAATGTATTTGAAATTTCGGACACACAAGCCAACGAACTGGTGCTTGTAGCCACGACAGTGTAATCTCCAGGCGCGACAGTATTAACAGTATAAGTTGAACCGATTGCACCCGGAATTACGGTTCCATCTAATGACCATATAAAAGTGTGACCTATACTACTAAGTCCACTATCCAAAGTCAAACCACTTAATAATACATTGGTGGCATAGTCAACACAAATGTTGTTAGTTGGTGAAGAAATAAGAGGTTGAGGTAATGGTTCAACTGTTATATTTAAAGGTGCTAATTGATAGCAATCGGTAATATCATCTTCAACCCGAATCCAAACCGTATGGGTATAAGCTTGGTAGTTCGTTAAATTTGTAATTGGATTTGTTTCGTTTATCGCGTCATTTTGAGTGTTATAGAAAGTTACAGAAACTCCGGTTTGTGTACCAATTACTCCACTGATATAGGCATTTAAATCCAACGCAAAGAAACCATTATTAGTTCCGTCAACATCACAAGTTTCAAAAGCTGGCGGCGTGGTTGCAGTTGGTTTTGGATTAACAACAAGTGTAATTTGACCCATGTTGAAACAAGCTGTTGTATTGTTCACTACTCTGACAAAAATAATCTGCGGATTAGTCGTATTCGTGAAATTTGTTGGATTCACAATAGCATTCGTTCCTGCTTGCGCATTGGCAGCTGTTGTATAATAAGTAATGGTATAATCTGCCGGCAATTGTGTGCTTCCCAACAAACTAACAGTAGTAGAAGTCAAATTAAATGGTACGTGTCCATCGGTATTATCATCACAATTTTCAAAAGTTAACGGCTGAATGATTGTTGGTAATGGATTTACGGTAAGCGGTTGTTCTACTATTACAAAACAGTGATTGCCAAGATAATCAACTCTGTTGTTTTCGACTCTAATCCATACATTTTGTCCGACCAAAGCGGCAGTTGGATTTAGTATTTCATCGGTGTCAGCTAAAGCATCAGCCTCTGTCGGATAGTAATGCAACGTTAATGTTGAATCGCCATTTATTATGATGGAAGCGTTTAAGGTCAAATTGAAAGTCTCTAACATGTCACCTGTATTGTTTATATCACATTGTGCAGGCAATGGGTTGATTCCAGTGGTTCTTGGCGTTGGAATTGGCAATACTCTGATGTCTAAAGTTTTGTAACTTCTACAGCCTTGGGCATTGGTAACCATAACACCTAATGTCTGAACAGCTGGCGATACATTTGTATAGGTTGTCGGATTTGGAATCGCAACACTCGAGGAAGTAACCGGATAACTTGGATAATAGGTTACGGTCATATTCGGTAAACCGCCGGTAATTTCACTATTTTTCACGGTTAAATCAAATTGAGTATACTGATTATTTCGATTAGTATCATCATCACAAATGCTTAATGGCGCTGGTGTTGTTAATGCTAAAGGTGGATTAATTAATAATTCGAAAGAACCAATTGAATAACATTTTGAATTATTATTTTCGACTCTTACCCAAATGATTTCGTGATTATCTCCAATATAATGAGTCGACTGAATTATTGGTGCATCACCATCAATAGCATCTGATTGAGAAATATAATAGGTAACCGTATAATTTGAAGCCGGTAAAGGTTGGATAGCTAAAACGGCAGCATCATTCTGAGTTAAATCAAATACCATCGACAGATTTTGAGGATTACTATCTTCATCACATTGAATTAAATTCGGAACTGTAAATGGTGTTATTGGTTGTGGATTTACATTTAATTCGATTGGGATAACACTTCTGCAACCATTCACATTGTCAACTGCTGAAGCATAAATGAATTGAACAAATGGAGTGATATTATCATATGGACTAACCAATGGATTATTACCTAATTGAGCGTCTTCAATGGTTTCATGGTACGTAATGGTATAATTTGCACCTTGTAATATATCGGAGGTTAACGTATTCAAATCAAAAGTTCCAAATCCATCCTGATTCCCGTCACAAATCGTATAAGGTTCGTCAGGCGGAATAGGTGATGGTAGTGGTTCAACCCGAATATCCATAGTTGATAAAACAAAACAACCTGAGATTGCATTTTCCACTCTAATCCATAATGTTTGCACAGCAGGAACAACATTGGTATATAAAAGAGGTAAAGGATTTATGTCTGCTAAAGCATCAGATTGACTGAAATGGAAGGTTATATTCACTCCGGTTTGCCCAATTAATATGGCTGTTATTTTTGAACCCAAATCGAATTCTTCATAGAATAAAGGAGCATGATTATCACATAAAGTATAAGGCGGATAATTTGGTTGCGTAGCCAAAGGCAAAGGATCAACAAACAATTGTAATGTTACAATATCATAACACCCAGTGGCATTATTGGTAACTCTAATCCAAATAGTTTGTGTGTTTATCGTTTGATTAATAAAGCTGATAGGATTGCCTATTGGATTTGTTCCCAATTGAGCATTAGCCAAACTAGTGTAATAGCCTATAGAATGCGTCGATTGATTTATGGAACCAAATACCTGAGCAGCGGCAGTTGTCAAATTAAAACTGGCAAATCCATCATTATTAGTATCACAAACATGATAATCTTCTGGTTCGATTGCTTCCGGAGTTGGATTTACAATTAATTCTAAAGTCAATATTTTATAACAACTAGACGATTCTGTTGATTCTACCCGAATATAAATTGTTTGTTGGTCTATATGAATATTGAAATAATTACCAGGATTTGGAATGAAAGTCCCACCAATTTCAGCATCGGTTATGGTTTCGTGAAAACTTACCGGATATGATGTTCCTCCTGTAATTGTTGGAATCACTTGAGTCATATCAAAAACACCAAACCCATCATTATTTGGATCACAATAGTATAACGGAGCTATTGAATTTATTTGTGGAACTGAATATACAGTTATAACTAAGGTACTTGTTGTAGCACATTGCCCTACTGCTGGTGTGAAAGTATATGTAGTAGTCGCTGTATTATTTAAATTAGGTAACCAAGTTCCTACAATACCATTGTTTGAAATAGTTGGTAAAGGACTAAGAGTTTCGCCTGAGCAAATCGGAGCTATAGAGTTAAAAGTCGAAATCACGGAAGGATTAATAGTCACGGTAGTTGTAGTCACCATGGCAGGACAGCCGCCACTGGCAGCAATAGTATAAGTAACAGTATAAGTGTTCGGAGTAGAAGTACTCGGAGTGATTGCTCCCGTTGCTGGATTGATAGTCAATCCGGCGGTTGAAGAATAGACTCCGCCTGTATAAGCTCCGGCTCCGGTTAAAGTTACAGATTGAGCAGTAGCCACAGAAGAACAAAACGGAGTTCCATACGATATAGTTGCCGTCGGTAAAGCGGTAATGGTTACGGTCGTTGTAGCCACCACAGTAGGACAGCCGCCATTGGCTGCGATAGTATAGGAAACAGTATAGGTATTCGGAGTAGAAGTACTCGGAGTGATTGCTCCCGTTGCAGGATTAATAGACAGTCCGGCAGTTGAGGAATACCCTCCACCGGTATAAGCTCCGGTTCCGGTTAAAGTAACAGCCTGAGCAGTTGCTAGAGAAGAACAAAACGGAGTTCCATACGATATAGTAACAGTCGGCAAAGCAGTAATGATTACGGTTGTAGTAGCTACTACCGCAGGACATCCACCGCTTGCAGCAATAGTATAGGAAACCGTATAGGTATTCGGAGTAGAAATCGAAGGTGTGATTGCTCCTGTTGCAGGATTTATGGTCAGTCCGGCAGTGGATGAATACACTCCTCCGGTATAAGCTCCGGTTCCGGTTAAAGTAACAGATTGGGCGGTAGCCACAGAAGAACAGAAAGGCGTTGCATATGAAATAGTAGCAGTCGGCAAAGCAGTGATAGTTACAGTAGTTGTAGCTACTACGGCAGGACAGCCACTACTCGCAGCAATAGTATAAGAAACAGTATAAGTATTCGGAGTAGAAGTACTCGGAGTGATTGCTCCCGTTGCAGGATTAATAGTCAGTCCGGCAGTTGAAGAATAGACTCCGCCGGTATAAGCTCCTGTTCCGGTTAAAGTTACAGATTGCGCAGTAGCCACAGAAGAACAAAACGGAGTTCCATACGATATAGTTGCCGTCGGTAAAGCAGTAATGGTTATGGTAGTTGTAGCTACCACAGCAGGACAGCCACCGCTGGCAGCAATGGTATAAGTAACGGTATACGTATTTGGAGTAGAAGTCGAAGGCGTTATAGCCCCTGTAGCAGGATTAATAGACAGTCCGGCTGTTGAAGAATACACGCCACCAGTATAAGCTCCGGTTCCGGTTAAAGTCACAGTTTGAGCGGTAGCCACTGAAGAACAAAACGGAGTACCATAGGATATAGTTGCCGTTGGTAAAGCGGTAATGGTTATGGTAGTTGTAGCTACCACAGCAGGACATCCACCACTTGCAGCAATAGTATAAGTAACAGTATACGTATTCGGAGTAGAAGTACTCGGAGTGATTGCTCCCGTTGCAGGATTAATAGTCAGTCCGGCGGTAGAGGAATAGACGCCACCGGTATAGGCTCCGGTACCGGTTAAGGTCACAGATTGCCCTGTAGCTAAGGAAGAACAAAACGGCGTCGCATACGATATAGTTGCAGTTGGTAAAGCAGTAATGGTTATGGTAGTTGTGGCTACCACAGCAGGACAGCCACCACTTGCAGCAATAGTATAAGAAACAGTATAAGTATTCGGAGTAGAAGTACTCGGAGTGACTGCTCCCGTTGCAGAATTGATAGTCAGTCCGGCAGTAGATGAATATACTCCACCGGTATAAGCTCCTGTTCCGGTTAAAGTAACAGCCTGAGCCGTTGCCAGAGAAGAACAAAACGGAGTTCCATACGATATAGTTGCCGTCGGCAAAGCAGTAATGGTCACAGTAGTTGTAGCTACCACAACAGGACAGCCACCACTAGCGGCAATGGTATAAGTAACGGTATACGTATTGGGAGTAGAAGTCGAAGGTGTGATCGCACCTGTAGCAGGATTAATAGTCAGTCCGGCGGTTGAGGAGTACACACCGCCTGTATAAGCTCCTGTTCCGGTTAAAGTCACTGCTTGCCCTGTTGCGACAGAAGAACAGAATGGCGTTCCATAGGAAATAGCAGCCGTAGGCAAAGCAGTAATGGTTACTGTAGTTGTCGCTACAACAGCAGGACAGCCACCGCTTGCAGCAATGGTATAAGTAATAGTATAGGTATTCGGAGTAGAAGTTGAAGGTGTGATTGCTCCCGTTGCAGGATTAATAGTCAGTCCGGCAGTAGATGAATATACTCCGCCGGTATAAGCTCCTGTTCCGGTTAAGGTAACTCCCTGAGAGGTAGCTACAGAGGAACAGAACGGAGTTCCGGCATAACTGATTGAAGCAGATGGTGGATTACAATTGGCAGCGGTACAGGTTGCCGTACTAAAAGCAAAGCAAGTACCTGCGCCTCCTGTTGGTGTTAGAGTGATTGTTACAGTATCACCCGGAGTTAAACTATTTACAGTATAATTTAAAACATTGCCTATGGCACCAATAGTTACGATTGGATTAGCATTTACCTGATAAGAAACGTTATAACCGGTAGCACCGGTAACTGCTGTCCAAGTGAATTGAACAGAAGTAGTGGTGGAAACTCCACAATTTATCGTTGGTGTTACTATTGGGTTAATAGTTACTGTAGTTGTAGCTACTACCGCAGGACATCCGCCACTTGCAGCAATGGTATAAGTAACGGTATACGTATTCGGAGTAGAGGCCGAAGGAGTGATTGCTCCCGTTGCAGGATTGATAGTCAGTCCTGCAGTTGAAGAATATACTCCACCGGTATAAGCTCCTGTTCCGGTTAAAGTAACAGCCTGAGCAGTTGCTAGAGAAGAACAAAACGGAGTTCCATACGATATAGTTGCCGTCGGTAAAGCAGTAATGGTTATGGTAGTTGTAGCTACCACAGCAGGACAGCCACCGCTGGCAGCAATGGTATAAGTAACGGTATACGTATTTGGAGTAGAAGTCGAAGGCGTTATAGCCCCTGTAGCAGGATTAATAGACAGTCCGGCTGTTGAAGAATACACGCCACCAGTATAAGCTCCGGTTCCGGTTAAAGTCACAGTTTGAGCGGTAGCCACAGAAGAACAAAACGGAGTACCATAGGATATAGTTGCCGTTGGTAAAGCGGTAATGGTTATGGTAGTTGTAGCTACCACAGCAGGACATCCACCACTTGCAGCAATAGTATAAGTAACAGTATACGTATTCGGAGTAGAAGTAGAAGGTGTGATAGCACCTGTAGCAGGATTAATAGTTAGTCCGGCAGTTGAAGAATACACGCCACCGGTATAGGCTCCCGTTCCTGTTAAAGTCACAGCCTGAGCAGTTGCTACAGAAGAACAGAATGGCGTTGCATACGATATGGTTGCTGTGGGTAAAGCGGTAATGGTTACCGAAGTTGTAGCTACCACAGCAGGACAGCCACCGCTGGCAGCAATGGTATAGGAAACAGTATAGGTATTTGGAGTAGAAGTCGAAGGCGTTATAGCCCCTGTAGCAGGATTAATAGACAGTCCGGCTGTTGAAGAATACACGCCACCAGTATAAGCTCCGGTTCCGGTTAAAGTCACAGTTTGAGCGGTAGCCACAGAAGAACAAAACGGAGTACCATAGGATATAGTTGCCGTTGGTAAAGCGGTAATGGTTATGGTAGTTGTAGCTACCACAGCAGGACATCCACCACTAGCGGCAATGGTATAAGTAACGGTATACGTATTGGGAGTAGAAGTCGAAGGTGTGATCGCACCTGTAGCAGGATTAATAGTCAGTCCGGCGGTTGAGGAGTACACACCGCCTGTATAAGCTCCTGTTCCGGTTAAAGTCACTGCTTGCCCTGTTGCGACAGAAGAACAGAATGGCGTTCCATAGGAAATAGCAGCCGTAGGCAAAGCAGTAATGGTTACTGTAGTTGTCGCTACAACAGCAGGACAGCCACCGCTTGCAGCAATGGTATAAGTAACAGTATAGGTATTCGGAGTAGAAGTTGAAGGTGTGATTGCTCCTGTTGCAGGATTAATAGTCAGTCCGGCAGTAGATGAATACACTCCGCCGGTATAAGCTCCTGTTCCGGTTAAGGTAACTCCCTGAGAGGTAGCTACAGAGGAACAGAACGGAGTTCCGGCATAACTGATTGAAGCAGATGGTGGATTACAATTGGCAGCGGTACAGGTTGCCGTACTAAAAGCAAAGCAAGTACCTGCGCCTCCTGTTGGTGTTAGAGTGATTGTTACAGTATCACCCGGAGTTAAACTATTTACAGTATAATTTAAAACATTGCCTATGGCACCAATAGTTACGATTGGATTAGCATTTACCTGATAAGAAACGTTATAACCGGTAGCACCGGTAACTGCTGTCCAAGTGAATTGAACAGAAGTAGTGGTGGAAACTCCACAATTTATCGTTGGTGTTACTATTGGGTTAATAGTTACTGTAGTTGTAGCTACTACCGCAGGACATCCGCCACTTGCAGCAATGGTATAAGTAACGGTATACGTATTCGGAGTAGAGGCCGAAGGAGTGATTGCTCCCGTTGCAGGATTGATAGTCAGTCCTGCAGTTGAAGAATATACTCCACCGGTATAAGCTCCTGTTCCGGTTAAAGTAACAGCCTGAGCAGTTGCTATAGAAGAACAAAACGGAGTTGTATACGATATAGTTGCAGTTGGTAAAGCAGTAATGGTTATGGTAGTTGTAGCTACCACAGCAGGACAGCCACCGCTGGCAGCAATGGTATAAGTAACGGTATACGTATTTGGAGTAGAAGTCGAAGGCGTTATAGCCCCTGTAGCAGGATTAATAGACAGTCCGGCTGTTGAAGAATACACGCCACCAGTATAAGCTCCGGTTCCGGTTAAAGTCACAGTTTGAGCGGTAGCCACAGAAGAACAAAACGGAGTACCATAGGATATAGTTGCCGTTGGTAAAGCCGTGATGGTTACTGTAGTAGTTGCCACCACAGCAGCACATCCGCCACTTGCTGCAATAGTATAAGTAACAGTATACGTATTCGGAGTAGAAGTCGAAGGCGTTATAGCTCCAGTAACAGGATTGATAGTCAGTCCGACAGTTGAGGAATATACTCCACCGGTATAAGCCCCGGTTCCGGTTAAAGTCACCGCTTGTGCAGTAGCTAAAGAAGAACAAAACGGAGTTCCATACGATATAGTAACAGTCGGCAAAGCAGTAATGGTCACAGTAGTTGTAGCTACCACAGCAGGACAGCCGCCGCTTGCAGCGATAGTATACGTTACAGTATAGGTATTCGGAGTAGAAGTTGAAGGTGTTATAGCTCCTGTTGCAGGATTAATAGTTAGTCCTGCGGTTGAAGAATATACGCCTCCTGTATAAGTCCCGGTTCCTGTTAAAGTCACAGATTGCGCAGTAGCTAGAGAAGAACAGAAAGGCGTTCCGTAAGATATAGTCGCTGTTGGTAAAGCAGTAATGGTTACCGAAGTTGTGGCAACTACGGCAGGACATCCTGCACTGGCAACGATAGTATAAGTAACGTTATACGTATTTGGAGTAGAAGTTGAAGGTGTGATAGCACCCGTTGCAGGATTAATAGACAGTCCGGCAGTTGAGGAATACCCTCCACCGGTATAAGCTCCGGTTCCGGTTAAAGTAACAGACTGGGCAGTTGCTAGAGAAGAACAGAAAGGCGTTCCGTAAGATATAGTTGCTGTTGGTAAAGCCGTGATGGTTACCGAAGTTGTAGCTACCACGGCAGAACATCCGCCACTTGCCGCAATAGTATAAGTAACAGTATACGTATTTGGAGTAGAAGTCGAAGGCGTTATAGCCCCTGTAGCAGGATTAATAGACAGTCCGGCTGTTGAAGAATAGACTCCACCAGTATAGGCTCCGGTTCCTGTTAAAGTCACAGCTTGCCCTGTAGCTAAGGAAGAACAAAACGGCGTCGCATACGATATAGTTGCAGTCGGCAAAGCAGTGATAGTTACAGTAGTTGTAGCTACTACGGCAGGACAGCCACTACTCGCAGCAATAGTATAAGTAACAGTATAAGTATTCGGAGTAGAAGTACTCGGAGTGATTGCTCCTGTTGCAGGATTGATAGTCAGTCCGGCAGTAGATGAATACACTCCGCCGGTATAAGCTCCTGTTCCGGTTAAAGTAATAGCTTGTGCAGTAGCTAAAGAAGAACAAAACGGAGTTCCATAAGATATGGATGCCGCTGGTAAAGCAGTGATGGTCAAGGTAGTTATAGCTACCACGATAGGACATCCGCCACCGGCAGCGATAGTATAGGAAACAGTATAAGTGTTGGGAGTAGAAGTCGAAGGGGTAATAGCTCCAGTAGCAGGATCAATAGTGAGTCCTGCGGTTGAGGAATATACTCCACCGGTATAAGCCCCAGTTCCGTTTAAGGTCACAGCTTGTCCTGTTGCTAGTGATGAACAAAACGGAGTTCCGTAAGATATAGTTGCTGTTGGTAAAGCTGTGATGGTTACCGAAGTTGTAGCTACTACGGCAGGACAGCCACCACTAGCGGCAATGGTATAAGTAACGGTATACGTATTGGGAGTAGAAGTCGAAGGTGTGATCGCACCTGTAGCAGGATTAATAGTCAGTCCGGCGGTTGAGGAGTACACACCGCCTGTATAAGCTCCTGTTCCGGTTAAAGTCACTGCTTGCCCTGTTGCGACAGAAGAACAGAATGGCGTTCCATAGGAAATAGCAGCCGTAGGCAAAGCAGTAATGGTTACTGTAGTTGTCGCTACAACAGCAGGACAGCCACCGCTTGCAGCAATGGTATAAGTAACAGTATAGGTATTCGGAGTAGAAGTTGAAGGTGTGATTGCTCCTGTTGCAGGATTAATAGTCAGTCCGGCAGTAGATGAATACACTCCGCCGGTATAAGCTCCTGTTCCGGTTAAGGTAACTCCCTGAGAGGTAGCTACAGAGGAACAGAACGGAGTTCCGGCATAACTGATTGAAGCAGATGGTGGATTACAATTGGCAGCGGTACAGGTTGCCGTACTAAAAGCAAAGCAAGTACCTGCGCCTCCTGTTGGTGTTAGAGTGATTGTTACAGTATCACCCGGAGTTAAACTATTTACAGTATAATTTAAAACATTGCCTATGGCACCAATAGTTACGATTGGATTAGCATTTACCTGATAAGAAACGTTATAACCGGTAGCACCGGTAACTGCTGTCCAAGTGAATTGAACAGAAGTAGTGGTGGAAACTCCACAATTTATCGTTGGTGTTACTATTGGGTTAATAGTTACTGTAGTTGTAGCTACTACCGCAGGACATCCGCCACTTGCAGCAATGGTATAAGTAACGGTATACGTATTCGGAGTAGAGGCCGAAGGAGTGATTGCTCCCGTTGCAGGATTGATAGTCAGTCCTGCAGTTGAAGAATATACTCCACCGGTATAAGCTCCTGTTCCGGTTAAAGTAACAGCCTGAGCAGTTGCTATAGAAGAACAAAACGGAGTTGTATACGATATAGTTGCAGTTGGTAAAGCAGTAATGGTTATGGTAGTTGTAGCTACCACAGCAGGACAGCCACCGCTGGCAGCAATGGTATAAGTAACGGTATACGTATTTGGAGTAGAAGTCGAAGGCGTTATAGCCCCTGTAGCAGGATTAATAGACAGTCCGGCTGTTGAAGAATACACGCCACCAGTATAAGCTCCGGTTCCGGTTAAAGTCACAGTTTGAGCGGTAGCCACAGAAGAACAAAACGGAGTACCATAGGATATAGTTGCCGTTGGTAAAGCGGTAATGGTTATGGTAGTTGTAGCTACCACAGCAGGACATCCACCACTTGCAGCAATAGTATAAGTAACAGTATACGTATTCGGAGTAGAAGTAGAAGGTGTGATAGCACCTGTAGCAGGATTAATAGTTAGTCCGGCAGTTGAAGAATACACGCCACCGGTATAGGCTCCCGTTCCTGTTAAAGTCACAGCCTGAGCAGTTGCTACAGAAGAACAGAATGGCGTTGCATACGATATGGTTGCTGTGGGTAAAGCGGTAATGGTTACCGAAGTTGTAGCTACCACAGCAGGACAGCCACCGCTGGCAGCAATGGTATAGGAAACAGTATAGGTATTTGGAGTAGAAGTCGAAGGCGTTATAGCCCCTGTAGCAGGATTAATAGACAGTCCGGCTGTTGAAGAATACACGCCACCAGTATAAGCTCCGGTTCCGGTTAAAGTCACAGTTTGAGCGGTAGCCACAGAAGAACAAAACGGAGTACCATAGGATATAGTTGCCGTTGGTAAAGCGGTAATGGTTATGGTAGTTGTAGCTACCACAGCAGGACATCCACCGCTGGCAGCAATAGTATAAGTAACAGTATACGTATTCGGAGTAGAAGTAGAAGGTGTGATAGCACCTGTAGCAGGATTAATAGTCAGTCCGGCAGTGGATGAATACACTCCTCCGGTATAAGCTCCTGTTCCGGTTAAAGTAACAGCCTGAGCAGTTGCTATTGAAGAACAAAACGGAGTTCCATAGGAAATAGCAGCCGTTGGCAAAGCAGTAATGGTTACTGTAGTTGTCGCTACTACAGCAGGACAGCCACCGCTGGCAGCGATAGTATAAGTAACAGTGTAGGTATTCGGAGTAGAAGTCGAAGGTGTGATAGCGCCAGTTGCAGGATTGATAGTCAGTCCTGCAGTTGAAGAATATACTCCACCGGTATAAGCTCCTGTTCCGGTTAAAGTAACAGCCTGAGCAGTTGCTATAGAAGAACAAAACGGAGTTCCATACGATATAGTTGCTGTCGGCAAAGCAGTAATGGTTACGGTAGTTGTGGCTACCACGGCAGCACACCCACTACTAGCAGCAATGGTATAAGTAACGGTATACGTATTCGGAGTAGAAGTCGAAGGCGTTATAGCGCCAGTTGCAGGATTAATAGTCAGTCCGGCGGTAGAGGAATACACTCCTCCAGTATAAGTACCCGTTCCTGTTAAGGTCACAGCCTGAGCAGTTGCTATAGAAGAACAAAACGGTGTTCCATAGGATATGTTAGCTGTAGGCAATAGTTTAATGGTTATAGTAGTTGTGGCCACCACAGCAGGACAACCGGCACTAGCAGCTATGGTATAAGTAACAGTATAAGTATTCGGAGTAGAAGTCGAAGGTGTGATAGCACCTGTTGCAGGATTAATAGTCAGTCCGGCAGTTGAAGAATACACGCCACCGGTATAGGCTCCGGTTCCTGTTAAAGTAACAGCTTGTGCTGTAGATAAAGAAGTACAAAATGGAGTTCCGGCGTAGCTAATAGTAGCTGTAGGTGCCGGAGTAACAGTCACAGTCACAGTATCAGTCGCTGTACATCCAACACCGTTATTTGCAGTTAATGTATAAGTAGTATCCGAGGTTGGACAAACCGATGGAGTTAACGTTGTTGAATTTGTCATCGCCGTAGTAGGAGACCATGTAAACGCAGGTAAATTATTGTTGAAGGTAATAGTCCAGCCCGAAATACTTCCCGCATCACCACCTAAATCGTCCTGAACAAAAAGTTGCCAAGTACCATTAGCAGTACATCCATTTAAAACATTGAAAGATTGCTCGGGTAGCCAACTACCAGTAAAAGGATATGTTCCGGTAGTTATCGAAGCGGATGCAGTCGGAGAAAAACAAGTATTGGTGTAATTGATTCCGGCCACACCATTATCAGTTGATAATTCTACGCGGGTTCCATCAGGGCATTGCAGATAAATATCTAAATCTGAGTCCCATGTATGAGTCATGTTTATACAAACCGAAGCGATGGAAGACGCCGTAATAGTTGTCGGAAACAAACCAGTTGTAGTAAGAGGGGAATAAACTCCTGTTACGCTACCATCAGGTATTGCATAGGTTCCGCCATTTGTAAAAGAAGTTGTGCCAACGGATCCAACAGCATTGGTTGAACCTCCCAAAGTAATACAACTCCCTGAACATACTGTCCCTCCAACACCAGCATCAACAGTTGGAATTGGATTCACAGTTACAGTGTGTGATATGGCATTCTGACATCCGCCAGGAACAGCTGTTAACAAAAGAGTTGCAGTATAAGTTCCCGCTGCGGCGTATGTATGGCTTGGATTCTCTAAGTTTGAGGTATAACCATCACCGAAATTCCAGTTATAGGTGAAGTTTCCATTAGTTGTGTTGGTAAATTGAGTTGCCGCTCCAACACAAACGGTAGTATTAGTAAAAGTAGGATTGGGACTTGCAAACGTAGCGGTGGTACCGGCAAAATTCAAAGTAAATCCAGCGGAAGAAGTTGCGGTATATCGATCAACTAATATAGTGTAGGTTTGACCTGCGGTTACAGTAAAAGTAGTTTCACATTGCGCACCGGCACATCCTAATCCAGTAGTCCCGGTTCCTCCCGTATTAGGACTCCAATTACATTTTATTTCAGTTCCTAGACATGATGTTGAAGTATTGAATACAGCAAAATCATAATCAATCACAGCCGTAGGTGTAATTGTAAATGCCAAAGTTCCCGAAGTAGCAACCGTAAAGGTATACCAATTTGAAGAACGTTCACCAGGTGCACCAAAGCAAGTTGGATTTTCAGTTGTTGTTCCTACACCACCTACACCATTTGGAACAGTAACATTGCCAACACTACATAAAGTTTGGGCTGTGGCACAATCCTGAACGGGTAATGCTGGCCCTATAGGCAACGCTTGTTGGGCACATATACCAAAAGTTCCGGTAGTATTTCCATTACCATCAACAAGCATATAATATGTATTCCCAATAGTAAGGCCATGCAGAATAACATCTGAATGTAACAAACCACCAGTTGTGTTAATATCTTCCTGACATCCAATTTGAGCTAAGGAACCACAAGTACCGCTATATATTGCTAATTGAGTATTGGCTAAAGTTCCTCCAAAATTGGTGGAAATTTCAATGTCAGCTGAAGTAGCAACAAATGAAAACCAAACGGTGTGACTTAAACTGTTAGGAGACCAACAAGCCGGAGTGGCAGGATCACTAGCTGTTGTAGCAGCAACATTGGTATAAAGGGTAGAATTACAACTTCCGACACCAACTGTAATAGGAATAGCATTCGCGCAAGCGTCATTCGCAGGTTGCGCATATGCTAGGGTCGTAAAACCAACACATACTATAAATATATGTATATATTTAAACCAAGTTTTCATCCTATTGCAATTATTTCTTATCTACACTATTTTGTAAATTTCGTAAGTAGGCTTCACGATCAATAGGCTTGTCATTTTTTACATAGAAATCAGTTGGGGAAACTTTTTCGTTTATTGGTAAAGGAATTTTTGAAAAGATTTCATCAGAAAGACTAGCTATCAAAAATTTAATTTTCTTGGTATTTTCAAATGAGAATTCGCCTTTTAGTGAGATTTCATTATAGTTTCCGATATCAACTATAATAGTATCGTCTTCTTTTGCTATTTCATATGCTGAAAGGATAGTTAATTTAGGTTTGTCAGGAGAAGTGCCATCATTAGAATCATTTCCAATGGCTGTAGTATAGACATCTCCTTTGATTGAATTGTCATTGACATAAAAAGTAGTAGCATTAATTTTAGGGCAAAACAAGACAACAGCGTATAATAATATTCTGCAGTATCTCCTCTCTCTAATAAAATTGAATAGTAAAGCTCTAATCATTCAAAATAAATGTTAAGAAAATCATAAATCAAATGTAATTAATTGATTTGTTAAAATTCATATTTTAATCCAAATTTTTTATGCGTTTTTTATCTAAATAAGTAAAAAAACACGTTTAAAATCAACAATTTAACAATTGTTTCAAAAAAAACAAAAGTACAATTTGGATTACATTTTTTTTTCCAAATCTCTGAAAGTGTTATTCGTAGATTTTTCAAGCAGTACAACGACAAAAATTTTTCGTAAGTAATTGATGAGGTATTTTCGCAGTCTCAAATCTATTCAAGTATAATTTACGTAGGTTACTCTAATTATGAAATCATTTTTACTATCTATTTTAGTTTTGTTGTTCTCATTGAGCTTAAAAGCACAATGTACGATTACAGGGACAACTGTTAACGCAAGTACACTGACATGCAGCTCATTTAGTGGTTGTACGATTGTGTATGTTGGAAATGGAACTACTGCCACAACTCTTAATATGAATGCCGATTTAAACCTGACTTGCTTGGGAGCTATTCAGTTTATAATCAGAAACAATGCTTCAATTGATTTTTCTCCCGGTAATAATAGATTAACACTTGGAGACGGTTCTTCATTAACTGTTGAAACCGGAGGAAATGTAATCGGTGGATCGTGTAATGCTTCTGAACGTATTTATATTGGTACAAATTTATTAGCCAGTTGTAATGGAGGTGCAGGTGCAGACCTAAGCTTTACAACCCTTTTAAATTTGGGTGGAACTGGTAGTTTGACTTCTAATTCACCAGTTTGTACCAGCAACACCATTAATCTTTTAGCTACACCGCCACCAAATGGAACCTATACCTATTCGTTTTTTGGGACTGGTCTTCCAGTAGGTGGAACTACATACTCGAGTAGCCCAAGTTATAGCTTAACAGCATCAGGTACTGCAGGTTCTTATGTTTATCAGGTTTACATGAAATCGTCACTTTCAGGAAATCCTATTACGGTAGCAGAGAGAACTGTTGTGGTTAATTCCGGTTTGGCTGCATCAACACCAGTTGTTACCGTTACTCAGCCTACTTGTACAGTTGCAACAGGAACAATAACGATTACTTCACCAACGGGTGCAGGAATGACTTACAGCACAAATGGTATAACATATACAAATACCACAGGTATTTTTACCTCGGTATCTTCTGGAACTTATAGCGTAACTGCAAAAAATTCATCGGGATGTATCTCACCGGCAACAACTGTCACAGTTAATGCACAAACAGATACCTGGAACGGAACATCATGGTCAACCGGTGCTCCACCTGTAAGTGGACAAAAAATAGTTTTTACTAATAACTTTTCTTCAACTTCAGATTTAACAGGTTGTTCCTGCCAGGTGAGTTCAGCTAATGTAGTAATAAATTCAGGGCATACTTTAACCGTAACTGATGATGTAAAAATTACTGGAGGAGGAACATTGACCTTTGAGGATGGAGCAGGTTTGGTGCAAACAAATAATACTGCGGCAAATTTGGGAGCCATCACATACAAAAGAAAAACCACTCCACTAAAACAATATGATTATACGTATTGGTCGTCACCGGTAGTGTCGGCTACTTTAAGTCAATTGGCAACAAATTCATTGATGTATAGTTTTAGTCCAACGACTAACCTTTATGTATATCAAACCGGAGCAACTACTATGGCACAAGGTGTTGGTTACATCGGAAGAGCACCAAGTGGTCTAACTTATGCTCCAACACAAATTGTACAAACCAGTTTTGTCGGTGCTCCAGGAAATGGCGTAATCAATACTCCAATTTTAAAAAGTACAACAGCTTACAATTTGATAGGTAATCCTTATCCATCCGGACTTGATGCCGATTCATTTATAGCAGCTAATAGCACCGTTATAAACGGAACACTTTATTTTTGGACACATAACACAGCAATTACAAATAATGCCTATACTATTAATGATTATGCAAAGTATAATTATACAGGTAGTGTAGGGACTGCAGCTCCAGGAACCTCTATAGTTCCAACAGGAAAAATTGCTGCGGGACAAGGTTTCTTTGTTGAAGCTAAGACAAGTTTGGCTAATGGAACCTATTCAGCTACTTTCAATAATGCTATGCGAATTGCAGGGAGTAATACACAGTTTTTCAAAAACGGAGGATCAGGAAATACTACAACTTCTGTTTCAGAAGGATTAGAAAGACATCGTGTTTGGCTTTCATTGAGAAGTCCTCAAGGAGCATACAACCAAATGTTAGTAGGTTATGTACAAGGTGCAACTAATGATTTTGATTCGTTATATGATGGTAAAACAATGGCTGTAGGCAATACAGTTTCCGTATACACTAAGGTTGGTGCCGATAATTTAGCCATACAAGGAAAAAGTTTGCCATTTTCAGAAGCAGATGTTATTCCGTTTGCATACAGCACAACTCTTAACGGAGCACTAACAATTTACCTGGATAATTTTGATGGAATATTTACTAATCAAAATGTGTATTTATTAGATAAAGCTACGAACACATTACACGATTTAAAAGAAGCGCCTTATACTTTTGTTACCACTAATGGTAATTTTGAACAGCGTTTCGAATTGCGATTTACTGATCAGGCATTAGGAACAACGATTCCAACAGTAACCGATAATGATATTAAAATTATCACCGCAAATCACCAACTGGAAGTGATATCACCAGCTATGGCTATTACAAAAATAGCAGTATATGATATTCTTGGAAAATTGTTGTTTACTCAAAATGACTTAAACACTAATCTGTTTCAAACAAATTCCTTACAGTTAGCATCCCAAATTCTGCTGGTAAAAGTAACTTTGGACAATGGGCAAAGCTTTACAAAGAAAACATTGATAGATTAACATAAACTGTTATCACATCAGGAACTACTTTTATCGTATGATTTAGGTGGTTTTTTTGTATAAATAAGTTAAGTGAAATTAATCTGCCAAACGGCGTAATTTGTTTTTGTCAACTATCTTTATGCGTTTGCCAACAAGTTCAATAAGATTGTTTTTATTGAGTTCAGAAAGCAATCGGATACAGCTTTCAGTAGCAGTGCCAATCATTCCGGCTAATTCTTCTCTGGATAATTGTAAACGAAGTGAGCCATCAGTATCAATACCAAAAGTTTCTTCTAAATAAATCAATGTTCCGGCTAAACGTTCTTTTACACTTTTTTGGGCCATATCCACCATATGCACATCGGCGTCTTTTAAATCGCCACAAATGGTTTTCATCACATTCATTGAGAACTCATTGTTTTGTGTAAAGAACTGCAGGATTTCTTTTTTCGGAATAAAACAGACTTCCATATCTTCCAAAGCTACGGCACTCAAATTGGCCGGTTCTTCGCTAATCATAGAACGTTGTCCTAATAATTCACCCGGTTTTACCAGTTTTACAATTTGATCTTTTCCGTTGGAGCTGAGTTTAGATAATTTACAAACACCGTCTTTGATACAATAAATTCCGTTAGTGACTTCGCCCTCTTCAAAAATAGGCTCGCCCTTTTTAATGGTGTATGAAGTTTTGCAATCCGCCATTTTGAGCAATTCTTGCTTGTTCAGTGCTTTTAGAGAACTGAATTGGCGTACGATACATTGCTCACATTTTGACATTGGAGGAAATTAATTTTGGTCATACAAATATATTCAAAAGGATGATATATATCATATTTTAATTTTAGCTGTTGTTGGAAATTTGTCCCAGGTAAAATGAGCAAATTATGAATACATCACAGTGTTTCCATTGTGGTAACGAAATTATCAGGAAAGACGAAGTTCTTTTTGATTCCAAGAATTTTTGTTGCAACGGCTGTAAAACCGTCTATGAAATATTTAGTCAAAATGACCTTTCGTGCTATTATGATTTTCAAGTTGCACCAGGCGCGACACCACAAGACATCAAAGGGAAATATGATTTTTTAGCCAATGAAATTATTGTTGACAAACTATTGGAATTCAGAGAGAATGCAACGCATATTGTTTCACTCTACATTCCGCATATACACTGTAGTTCGTGTATTTGGATTTTGGAAAATCTACAAAAACTTCAGGCAGGAATAAATACTTCGCAGGTAAATTTCCCTGAAAAGAAAGTCCGCATCACTTACAATCCCGAGAAAACTTCGTTGCAGGAAATCGTAGAAATGCTTTGCTCTATTGGATACGAACCGTATATCAGTTTAGAGAATTTTGACGAAGACAAAAAGAAAGTTGATCGCACTTTGATTTACAAAATCGGAGTGGCATTTTTCTGTTTTGGAAACATAATGCTGTTGTCGTTTCCTGAATATTTTGAAGTCAATGAATTTTGGATTGACCAATACAAAGATTTCTTCCGTTGGCTGATTTTTTTAATTTCTCTACCGGCTTTTATTTATTCTGCTTCTGGTTATTATGTAGCCGCATGGAAAAGCATCAAACAAAGAATGCTGAATATTGAAATTCCAATAGCCTTAGGTATTGTGGTGATGTTTATCAGAAGCACGGTTGATATCGTTTTCAATTACGGACAAGGATTCTTCGACAGCATGTGCGGCTTGATTTTCTTTATGTTATTGGGAAAATTATTCCAACAAAAAACCTATGATTTTCTTTCGTTTGAAAGGGATTATAAATCCTATTTTCCCATAGCCATTACCAAAATTTTGTCTGACGGAAAAGAAGAATCCGTACAAGTTTATGACATCGAGAAAGGTGATAGGTTATTAATTCGAAATCAAGAACTTATTCCGGTTGACGGGATTTTAATTTCTGAAAAAGCAGCTATCGATTACAGTTTTGTAACAGGAGAAGCGGTTCCGATCGAAAAAAAATCAGGAGACAAAATCTTTGCCGGTGGAAAACAATTGGGTAAAGTCATTGAAATGCAAGTGCTATTCTCGGTTTCCCAAAGTTATCTGACTCAGTTGTGGAGCAATGATGTTTTTCAGAAAAAAGTAGATCAAAAACACAAATCCATTACTGATAAAATCAGTCGTTATTTTACGCCGGCTTTATTGTTGTTAGCTGTTGTGTCTTTTATTTATTGGATTTTTATCGATGTTTCTACTGCCTTTAATGTTTTTACAGCAATACTGATTGTAGCTTGTCCGTGTGCATTGGCATTGACGGCTCCTTTTACCTTGGGTAATGTTTTACGCATTATGGGAAATAGAAAACTCTATCTCAAAAACGCTATTGTAATAGAGCAATTGGCTAAAGTTGATACGATTGTTTTTGACAAAACCGGAACCATAACAACCAATAAAAAGACTTCAATAACTTACGAAGGCGATGTCTTAAGTGATTTCGATTTAAAATTATTAAAGAATGCACTCAAAGGTTCTAACCATCCATTGAGCAGAAGATTGTATGATTTTATTCCGCATCAGGATAAATTGGAAACAAAAAGTTTTGAAGAGATTATTGGAAAAGGGGTTTTTGCCGAATTCGAAAATGATATTGTCAAGTTAGGCTCTTCCCAGTTTTTGCAGCACATGAGCGAAAACACCCATAAGAAAACTAAAGTCCATGTTGAAATCAATGGCGTTTATAAAGGCAGCTATATTTTTAACAATCAATATAGAAAAGGACTAGAACAGCTGTTCGAAAGTTTAGCCAAAAAATACAATCTGATTGTACTATCCGGAGACAATGACGGAGAGCGTAAAATTTTAGAAAAAATGCTTCCACCAAGTACAAATTTGGTATTCAACCAAAAACCGGAACAGAAATTAGCTTTTATCGAAAGCTTGCAAGAACAAGGCAAAAACGTATTAATGATTGGCGACGGACTCAACGATGCTGGAGCTTTGGCGCAAAGCAATGTTGGAATTTCTATTTCCGAAAACGTAAATGTTTTTTCTCCGGCTTGTGATGGAATTTTGGATGCATCCCAATTTGAAAAGATTGCGTTCTTCTTAGGCTATTCTAAAAATGCGATGAAGACAATTTATATGAGTTTTGGATTGTCATTACTATATAACGTTGTGGGTTTGAGTTTTGCCGTCAGTGGCAACTTATTGCCGATAGTAGCTGCTATCATTATGCCATTGAGCACCATTACGATTGTCAGTTTCGTAACGATTATGAGTAATTATTTCGCCAGAAAATAAAAATGCAGGTATGATAAATATCATATTTTAAGAATAACCCCAACAGTAACTTTGCTTACACAAATTAGAGGTATGAGTGTCATTTATCTATTAATATCCATAAGTATCATCGTAGCAATTGCGTTTTTGTATGCTTTCTTAAGAGCAGTAAAAACCGGCCAGTATGATGATGACTACACACCATCAGTCAGAATGCTTTTTGATGATGAGCTTGTAAAAGCAAAATCCAAAACAACAACAAATAAAGAAGAACAAAAACCAATTTAATTATGGAAATGCAACAATTTTATTACGACAACAAAATTGTAAAGAAGTTTATCTACGCCACGATTGTCTTTGGACTGGTAGGAATGTTAGTAGGACTCTTACTCGCGGTCTTATTTTTGTTTCCTAACTTAACGGACGGTGTTTCGTTTTTGAGTTTCGGGCGATTGAGACCTTTACACACTAACGCTGTAATTTTTGCTTTTGTGGGTAATGCCATGTTTGCCGGAGTATATTACTCTATGCAACGTTTGCTGAAAGCCCGTATGTTCAGCAATTTTTTAAGTAACCTTCACTTTTGGGGATGGCAGTTAATCATAGTGGCAGCAGCCATTACTTTGCCGTTAGGTTATACGTCTTCAAAAGAATATGCCGAGTTAGAATGGCCAATTGATATAGCCATCGCTTTAATTTGGGTGGCCTTTGGTATCAACATGATTGGTACGATTATCAAACGTAGAGAGCGTCATATGTATGTTGCCATTTGGTTCTACATCGCCACGTTTGTAACTGTTGCAGTGTTACATATTTTTAATAGTTTAGAATTACCTGTTTCTGCCCTAAAGAGTTATTCAGTTTATGCCGGTGTGCAGGATGCTTTGGTTCAATGGTGGTACGGACACAATGCAGTAGCATTTTTCCTGACCACACCGTTCTTGGGAATGATGTACTATTTTGTGCCAAAAGCTGCTAACAGACCTGTTTATTCTTACCGATTGTCAATTATTCACTTTTGGTCTTTAATCTTTATCTATATCTGGGCTGGACCACACCATTTATTGTATTCTTCTTTACCGGATTGGGCGCAAAATCTGGGAGTAGTTTTCTCAATTATGTTGATTGCACCGTCTTGGGGAGGAATGATCAACGGCTTGCTAACCTTACGTGGTGTTTGGGATAAAGTGCGTACGGATTCGGTTTTGAAATTTTTCGTCGTAGCGATTACCGGATATGGAATGGCAACGTTTGAAGGGCCGATGTTATCGCTTAAAAATGTAAATGCTATTGCTCACTTTACGGATTGGATTATTGCGCATGTACACGTTGGTGCCTTGGCCTGGAACGGATTCCTAATCTTCGGTATGATTTACTGGTTGATTCCGCGATTAACTAAAACAACTTTATATTCTGAAAAATTGGCCAATTTCCATTTCTGGATCGGAACTCTCGGAATCGTGTTGTATGCGTTGCCAATGTATGTGGCCGGATTTACTCAGGCTTCTATGTGGAAACAATTCAAACCGGACGGAACCTTGCAATATGGTAACTTCTTGGAAACCGTTACGCAAATTATGCCAATGTATTGGATGAGAGCTATCGGTGGTTCTTTATATTTAATTGGTATGATTGTATTGATTTACAACGTAGTAAAAACAGTTAAACAAGGAAGCACAGTTGAAGATGAATTAGCTGAAGCTGCCGAATTGACCAAAATCACCACAGGAAGATTAAAAGGAGAAAAATTCCACCCTTGGTTGGAAAGACGTCCAATTCAGCTGACTTTACTGGCTACCGTTGCCATCTTAATTGGAGGTATTATTCAGATTGTACCAACGATTATGGTAAAATCTAATATTCCAACAATTGCAGCGGTAAAACCGTATACACCACTTGAATTAGAAGGTCGTGATTTATACATCCGCGAAGGTTGTGTAGGTTGTCACTCGCAAATGATTCGTCCGTTCCGTTCAGAAGTAGTGCGTTATGGTGATTACTCTAAATCGGGAGAGTATGTTTATGATCATCCATTCTTATGGGGTTCTAAACGTACCGGTCCGGATTTGCACAGAGAAGGCGGAAAGTACAATGACAACTGGCATTTCAATCATATGTGGAATCCGCAAAGTACTTCGCCAGGTTCTATAATGCCGGGATATAAATGGCTGTTCGACAATCAAGCTATGGATTATTCTAATACGGAAGCCAAAATGAAAACAATGCAAACACTTGGTGTTCCTTATACCGATGCTGACATTGCCAATGCTAAATCAAGTATCGAAAAGCAGGCTTCAACTATTGAGAAAAACCTATACAACGATCCTGATTTTGTTAAATCATACGAAGCCAGTAAAGTCAAAGCAGCTGCAAAAGGTGTTGCTTTTGTGCCAATGAAAGACAGAGAAATAGTCGCTTTGATTGGGTATTTGCAACGTTTAGGAACCGATATTAAAGTAAAAAACAATAAATAGAAAGCCATGTTAAAGTTTGTAAAACACAATTTAGAAACCATCTCGGGAGTGGCTATTTATCCCATCATCTCGCTGTTGATTTGTTTCACCTTTTTTGTTGGATTGTTCTTTTGGGTGTATACCTATAAAAAAGAAACGATTCAGGAATTAAGCGAAATGCCATTCAAAGACTAATAATCCAAAAGTTTACAATCATGAAAAAATTAATCCCTGCATATGTAAGAGTACCATTGATTTTTGCCAGTGTTTTTGCAGCATTGGAATATTTTATCGACTCGGGTAACCAACCGGCATTTATTAGATACCCAATGGTATCGCTATTTTTAGTCGTGTTTCTATTCTTGTTAATTGCCATCGAAATGGTCATCAGTGCAGTTGATAATGTGACGTATCATTTGCTGACAGAAGAGCAAAAGAAACAACTGAATGAAGCGCAATCGGTACCGTTTACCGAAAGTGCTTTCTATAAAAACATCATGAAAAAGCTGACTCGCACCAAAACCATTGAGGAAGAAGCCGATGTGATGTTAGATCACAACTACGACGGTATACGTGAGTTAGATAATGTGTTGCCGCCTTGGTGGGTTTATTTGTTCTATGGAACCATTATTTTCGCGGGAATATATTTAGTGCGCTTTCATGTTATGGGAGATTATAACCAAGATCAGGAATATCTGACCGAGGTTAGAGAAGCTAAAGCAGTTGTAGATGCCTATTTGAAAACGGCTCCTGATACGATGAACAAAGACAAAGTAACATTGTTAACAGATGCACCAAGCCTTGCTGCAGGTAAAGCGATTTTCCAAACCAACTGTATTGCCTGTCACCGCGCCGATGGTGGAGGACAAATCGGCCCCAACTTAACAGATCAATACTGGATAAACGGTGGAGGTATCAAAAACGTATTCAACACTATCATGGAAGGTGGACGAGACGGAAAAGGAATGGTATCTTGGAAAGCGTCTATCAAACCATCTGACATTCAAAAAGTATCCAGCTATGTGTTATCGCTTCAGGGTTCAAATCCAAAGGAACCAAAACCAACCGAAGCCGAAGCTAAAGAATGGAAAGAAGAAGCAACAAAAGCTGTAGCAATAGATACCATCAAAGTAGCGAATAAATAAGTTCTTAATATCTCCAAATAATGCTCAACGAAGAAGATGATAGTTTTAGAGATAGTATCAGTACTATCGATGCAAAAGGAAAGCGAGCCTGGATTTTTCCAAAGATTCCGAAAGGAAAGTTGTATGAACGCAGAAAATGGCTGAGTTATTTCTTGCTGTTGTTCCTGT
The DNA here is from genome assembly GCF_004797125.1 of Flavobacterium sangjuense. Taxonomy (NCBI): domain Bacteria; kingdom Pseudomonadati; phylum Bacteroidota; class Flavobacteriia; order Flavobacteriales; family Flavobacteriaceae; genus Flavobacterium; species Flavobacterium sangjuense. The sequence continues at coordinate 2,849,411 of NZ_CP038810.1, read as the reverse complement.
TTGCCGCGCCTTTTGTTAAAGTGAATCATCATCAGTTTATGATGTTCAACGTTTTGGAACGTCGTTTTAATTTGTTTGGATTTCCTTTTTGGCCACAAGACTTTCACATCTTCGTAATCATTATGATTATTGGTGTGGTTGGATTAACATTGTTTACGGTTGCTTTCGGACGCATTTTTTGTGGCTGGTTTTGCCCGCAAACCATTTTTATGGAAATGCTGTTCCGTCGAATTGAATTCTGGATAGACGGCGATCGTGGAGCACAAATACGCTTAGCCAAACAAGAATGGAATGCGGAAAAGATTAGAAAGCGTTTGACCAAATGGTTTATCTTTTTTGTGATTTCGTTTTGGATAGCCAATGTGTTTTTGGCTTATTTAATCAGCAGCGATAAATTAATTCTGTTAGTTAGTGAAGGACCTGCCAATAATACATCAACGCTCATTGCTTTATTGATTTTTACCGCCGTATTCTATTTTATCTACGCCTGGTTCAGAGAGCAAGTATGTATTATTGCTTGTCCTTATGGCCGTATGCAAGGTGTTTTATTGGATAACAAATCGATTAATGTCGCTTATGATCACGTTCGTGGTGAAAAAGAAATCGGTCGAGCCAAATTCAATAAAAATGAAGACAGAACCACTACAGGTAAAGGCGATTGTATCGATTGCAGTTTGTGTGTGCATGTTTGTCCGACGGGAATCGATATCCGTCACGGAACACAATTAGAATGTGTGAACTGCACTGCCTGTATTGATGTTTGCGACAGCATGATGGAAAACGTTGGCTTGCCAAAAGGATTAATCCGTTATGCCAGTGAAGATGAAATTGTTAAAAAGGAAAAGTTTGTCTTTACCAACAGAATGAAAGGCTATGTAGCAATACTTGCAATTCTGTTGGGTGTTTTCATCGGAATGCTATTTTTAAGAAACGAAGTTGAAGCAACCGTATTGCGCCTTCCGGGACAATTGTTTCAACACAAAGGTGATAAAATTAGCAATGTATATACGTTCAAAATTGTCAATAAAACTTCAATCAATTTTGATAAAGTGCATATAGAATTAGTATCGCCGAAAGGCAAAGTTAAAATGGTAGGACCGCGTTATTTCAAAGTGTCAAGGGAAGGCATTACCGAAGGAACGCTGTTCATAGAAATTCAGGAAGCTGTGCTTGAAAGCGACAAAACCAAATTAGTATTGGAAGTGTATAATGATAACAAGTTAATCGACAATGAAACTACTAACTTCTTAGGACCGCGAAGTTTCGATTAGCACAAATTTAAAGGTATGAAAAAAATTAATTGGGGAACAGGAATCGTAATAGCCTTTGCGCTGTTCATGAGTTTTATTTTATTTTTTGTATTCCGGGTGCAATCGGACAGCAAGTATGACAATGAGTTAGTCACCGAGGAGTATTATAAAAAGGAAGCCACGGTTCAAAAAGATATTGAATACGTAAACAATGCTAATGCGTTGTCCGAAAAAGTTAAAATAAGCAATACCTCTGAAGGAATCATAGTTAGTTTCCCGAAGGATTTGGATACCCAAAAAATTAAAGGAAAAGTATCCCTGTACAGACCGTCTAACCAAAAATTAGATTTTGTTATCCCAATTACATTATCTGGTTTTGATTTGCTCATACCTAAAAAGAATCTGGTGGGCGGTCTTTGGGATATTACGGTGGAGTGGACCTATAACGGAAAAACTTATCTGAACAAGGAAGAAGTTTATTTTCAATAAATCATGCTTTATACAGCTTTCATTTTCGGCTTAATCTCCAGTTTGCACTGCATTGGTATGTGCGGACCAATTGCTATGATGCTGCCTGTTTCCGTGAATAATCCAGTCAAAAAAGTAATTCAAATTATGGTATACCATGCCGGAAGATTAACGTCATATGCTACTTTGGGTTTTCTCTTTGGATTGCTTGGCAGAGGATTGTATTTGGCTGGAGTGCAACAACGCATCTCTATAGTTGTCGGCGTTTTGATGATTGCAGTGGCTTTGGTACCTGAAAAGATATTTGCCCGTTACAATTTTTCAAGACCGATTTATAAACTGATTTCTAAAGTTAAAACCAATTTGGGTCAACAGTTCAAAAGAAAAACTCCGGATGCGCTTTTTACCATAGGATTGTTCAACGGCTTATTGCCTTGCGGATTAGTTTATGCAGCCTTATTCGGTGCTATCGCCATGCAAAATGTTGGTTTAAGTACAGTCTATATGTTGCTTTACGGATTGGGAACTGTGCCGTTGATGAGTGCAGTAGTGTATGTTACTAATTTTTTAAGCTTTCCTTTTCGAAACAAATTACAAAAAGTCGTACCTTTAGTTACCGTAGTGATTGGAGTGCTCTTTGTACTCAGAGGAATGGACTTAAACATTGCTTATATATCGCCAAGTAATGTTCAATTATTCGTTCAGGCTGCGGCCAATTGTCATAAATAAGAATCTTTAACCAAAATGAGATAGTATGGAAAAACACGATTTATTACACGAGTTCCCTGAGCACAAGGATAAAATTCACGATTTAAAAGTTTCCAATGAAAATTTCAGGAAATTGTTTGATGAGTATCACGAAGTCGAGCATCATATACACCGAATTAATATGGGCTCAGAAATTGCCAATGATAATTTTGTGCACGAACTCAAAGCCAAATTACTGTACATGAAAGATGAAATTTATTCGCATTTGAATAAATAGTTTTAAGTTAATTGAAGAAACCACGTTGCAAGACGTGGTTTTTTTAAATAGTTTGAAAAACACGGATTGCAGTTATAATTCCCGTGACTAAAATCAATACCAAAACTATTTTCTTAAACTGTTCTTCGGACACTTTTTCTAATATTTTCTTTCCGATATAAGTCCCAACAATGCTTACCACAAAGAGAATAGGGATAAGGTACAAATCATCTTTATGGATATAGCCATTTAGTCCATAAACTACTGTTCGGCTACTATCAATTCCCAAATCAATAATGGCAGAAGTTGCAATAAAGACTTCCATTCTCAGATTAAATGCTGCCAAAGTCATGCCTCTGATGGCGCCACCGGTTCCAATTAATCCGGCAATAAAACCCGAAGCAATACCGCCACTGATGCTATTAAAAGTGGTAGGCTTGATTACAATATTTTTAAAAATAAGGAAAGTTACACTTAATGCGATTAAGAAGAAGGCCAAGCTTATTTCCAGCCACTTAGTAGTGATAAATTGACTTAAATAGGCACCAATAATTACAAAAAGTACCGCCGGAATTCCCAGACTAACGATGAGTTTTTTATCAAATCCTTTACGAAAGAAACTAATCTTGGTAAGATTACTCGATACATGAAATAATGCTGTAACTCCCAACACCGAATGAAAATCGAGAAAGTAACTCGCTATCGGAATAAAGAACAATGAAGAGCCAAAACCACCAACAGTGCCTAAGATTTCGGCCAACAAGGCTAGCAATATAAAGTAAACAAGATAATCCAACAGCGTTATATTTTAATAACTAAAGATACTAAAATAACTAAACCGTCATGGAAAACAATTGGGTTTTGGGAGCGTTACGTTTTAATCGTAAATCAAAAGCCATACAAATGTTGCGCACAAAAGGTTTGCCTTTTTCGGTTACGGTTAGCGTATGCGGAGTTAAGATGATTAACCCATCATTTTCCATTTCGGTTAGTTGGGATAAGACTATTGGTAAGTGGCAAAAATAGCTTTCCTTTTTTTTCCAGGAAGTATTGAATTGACACATCAGATTGAGTATGTGCTGACGAATAATTAAATCCTCTTGTGTCAATACATGTCCTCTGAATACCGGTAATTCGTTTTGGTTTAGTCGAGCGTAATAAGTTTCTAGTTCTTTTTCGTTTTGGGCAAATGCATACCAACTGTCGCTTATCGAAGAAACACCCAAGCCAATCATCAGTTTCGTTTTGGAAGCGGTATACCCCATAAAATTGCGATGCAGTTTATTTTCTTTAAAAGCCTTGTACATGCTATCAGTTTCCAGAGCAAAATGATCCATGCCAATTTCGTGATAGCCTTTTTGTGCCAGTAATTTTTTTCCTTCTTCATACAGTAATCGTTTGGCATCATCTTTTGGAACATCATCATCTTTAAAACCGCGTTGTCCGTTGCCTTTAATCCACGGTACATGAGCATAGCTGTAAAAAGCTAATCTATCGGGCGAAAGTGAATTGGTTTTTTCAATGGTATCAATCACATTTTCCAAAGTCTGAAATGGCAGACCAAAAACCAAATCATGAGAAATAGAAGTATAGCCAATTTCACGTGCCCAAAACGTTACTTTAGCGACATTGTGAAACGGTTGAATTCTGTGAATAGCGGTTTGCACTTTTTCGGAATAATCCTGAACACCAAAGCTTACTCTTCGGAAACCTAATGTATAAAGTACTTCTAAATGCGTTCTTGTCGTGTTATTGGGATGTCCTTCAAAACTAAATTCATAATCAGCGGCAATCTTGGCTCTATTAAGAATTCCTTTAATTAGTTGCTCCAAATTTTCAGGTGAAAAGAAAGTTGGCGTTCCACCGCCGAGATGTATTTCTTTGATAATGGGTTTCTCAGGAAGCAACTCACAATACAATTGCCATTCTTTTAACACTGCTTTAATATACGGATGCTCTACTTCATGGCGTTTGGTGATGCGTTTGTGACAACCACAAAAGGTACACAAACTTTCACAAAAAGGAAGATGAATATACAAACTGATGCCTTCGGCTGCATTGCTTTCGGCAAAACTTTGCACTAAGGTTTGTTTCCATTTTGCAGCCGAAAAAGAAGTTTCGTCCCAATAAGGAACTGTTGGATAACTGGTATATCTCGGACCGGGAACGTTATATTTTTGTACTAATGAAATTGACATGCTGAATCTTTTCTTGATACCAAAAGTAATTCACCTTTTTTAGCTAATAAATGACAATTGTCATACTCGTAAAAGATAATTTTAGAAGTCGAATTACACTTCACAAATTTCTTTACATTTGTTTCTATGAACAAAACTGTGCTCTGTATAGGTGCCTCTTTAGTAGATGAGTTGTATTTCTGTGACAACTGCATCATCCCGGCATCATCTAATCCTGCTCAGAAAACAACGAGTATAGGTGGCGTAATTAGCAATATTGCACAGCATTTGGCTCTTTTAGAAGTCAATCCTGCTATTATTACGGCTATTGGAAATGACGCTGATGGGATGTTTATAAAAAGTAGTTTTGATAAAAGTGGTATTGACTGCAGTCATTCTATAGTAGCCAATGATGCTACCGGTAAATATGTTTCCATACTGCAACCCGATGGCAATTTGTATGTGGCGGTCTGCGAGGATAATTGCGGGAAGTATATTTCAGTCGCCTATTTAGAAACGCAAACGGAGTATATCAAGAGTTTTGATATATTGATTATCGATACCAATCTGAACATTAAGACTATACAATGGTTAATCCATTTTGCAGAAAATCACAACAAGCAACTTATCATAGAACCTGTTTCGGTTGCCAAGGCTGCAAGATTAGCAACTTTAGATTTAAAAGGTGTTTTTATGATTACACCTAATGAAGAGGAATTGGTCGCAATGTGCAGCAATGATACATTAAAAGAACAGTTGTTGGTTTCCCTTTTTGACAGAGGCGTGGAAACCATTTGGCTCAGAAAGGGTGCAAAAGGTTCCGTAGTATATACAGCCAAACATAGCATCGATTTGTCGGTGCCGCAAATTCAAATTGTAGACAGCACCGGTGCCGGAGATGCCGCTTTAGCAGGTTGGGTTTTTGGCTATGTGAATGAGGAAGATGAAATGACTTGCTTGCAATTGGGACACACATTAGCTTTGGAAACACTAAAAAGAAAAGGTACTGTTGACACATCGCTAACACCTTCAGCACTACACAAACATAAGAAAACGTATTATAATGATTAAAAACGATTATATCAGTATCAGTCCCGAAGTGCAACATGCTTTGGATAAAAACCTGCCTATTGTGGCTTTAGAATCCACTATTATTTCACACGGAATGCCTTGGCCCCAAAACGCTATTACTGCAGCAGCTGTTGAAGAGGTGGTGAGACAAAATGGTGCTGTTCCGGCTACGATTGCTATTAGAAACGGCAAGTGTTTGATAGGTTTGTCTAAAGATGATATTGACTATTTTGCACAAACCATAGACGTTTGGAAAGTAAGCTTACGCGATATGCCTTATGTGATTTCGCAACAATTACCGGGAGCCACAACAGTAGCAGCTACAATGCGTATTGCTGCGATGGCCGGAATTAAAGTCTTTGCCACAGGTGGAATTGGTGGTGTGCATCGTGGAGCTGAAGATACAATGGATATTTCGGCTGATTTGACCGAAATGGCGACAACCAATGTAGCGATAATCGCTGCAGGTGTAAAATCGATATTGGATATTGGACTTACTTTGGAATATATGGAGACTATGGGTATTCCGGTAGTTACCTACGGGCAGGACGAATTCCCGAGTTTTTATTCATCCAAAAGTGGTTATAAATCGCCGCTTCGTTTGGATACCGCAAATGAAATTGCCCAACTCTTAAGCACCAAATGGGATTTAGCACTAAACGGTTCGGTGTTGATTGCCAATCCGGTTCCGGCGGAATATGAAATGGAACCTGAAGTTATTGAAAAACACATTCTAAAAGCACTTGATGAAGCTAACAAACAAGGTGTCAAAGGTAAAGCCGTAACTCCATTCTTATTAAAATTCATTGCTGATAATACGGAAGGCGAAAGTCTGGAAGCCAACATTGCTTTGATAAAAAACAACGCAAAAGTGGGAGCAATAATTGCGGTGGCTTTGCAAGGAAGATAAAAAACTCCCCGTAGTATATTTATCGAGGAGTTTTAATTAAGTTATTTAGGTTGTTTCTTCATTAAATATAAATATTTTGTTCAAAGACTGTCGAAAATGGCAGTCTTTTTTTTGTTCAATTTGTTTAAAGTTTATCGATAAAATATTTTATTTAAATTGTAAGAAAAAAATTCTATTATATTACAAAATAGTGTATTTCATCGATTAAATATGCTATTTTATCGGTAATATATAAATTCATTCCTACTTTTACAACGTCTCAACAAACAAATGAAAGTTTAAACAAAATTTCATTTAAATAATGAATTGTAAACTAAAATGGTCAGGCTTATGAAAAATTTACTACTTACAGCTGAGAACAATCAAATTTTACTTGTCCTAATGTTACTATCATTTACCATAGGTAGGGGACAGGTAGTTACACAAACTTACACAACAAGTACAACCTTTACGGTGCCTGCCGGTGTTACACAGGTTTCCGTTGAAGCCTGGGGTGGTGGTGGAAAAGGAGGTACCATAAATGGAATCGGATACGGTGGTGGCGGTGGCGGTGGCGCTTATTCAAGCGGTTTAGTAACTGTTGTTCCCGGAAATACCTATACGGTTACAGTAGGTACAGGCGCTACGACTACTGCTGCAGGAGGTGATTCCTGGTTTGATACGGCAACGACTATTCTTGCCAAAGGTGGAGGCAGTGTTGCCAATAACAGTACAGCCGGTGCGGCAGGAGGTTCTGCTGCTGCTTCAATAGGAACTACAAAATATTCAGGAGGAAATGGTGCCAATGGTTCAGCCATACTTATCATCGGTGGCGGTGGTGGTTCATCTGCAGGAACAGCAGCTGCAGGAAATTCAGGTGCAAATAATAATGGAGGTACTGCACCAGCTGGCGGTGGAGATGGTGGAAATGGATCTGCACTAGTCGGAAATGGATCTCCAGGAATATCTCCTGGTGGAGCAGGTGGAGGTGCGTACGGACTTATATTTTCTTTATTCACAGGTGGTGTTGGAGCTAATGGACAAGTTAAACTTACCTATACTTTAGTACCGGAAATTACGGTGAGTGGTAATGGTAATACCATTGCCGATGGAGATGCATCGCCTTCAACTACTGACTGGACAGATTTAGGCACAACTACCGGGGCAACTTGTTCGTTGACCAAAACATTTACAATAGCTAATATTGCCGCAGGAGATTTGAGTGTTGGTGCTATCAGCATTTCTGGTACCAATGCTGCCGATTTCTCGGTGACAACTTTACCAGCTTCAACAGTGGTTTATGGAGGTAGTACGACTTTTGTAGTTACTTTTACCCCAAGCGGAAGCGGTGTACGAACTGCTAACCTGAGTATTGCTAATAGTGATGCTGATGAAAACACTTATGACTTTGCTATTAGCGGAACAGGAAGCAATCCTGAAATTAATATACAGGGAAATGCAACAAGCATCAGCAATGGAGACGTTACACCATCAACAGTTGACGGAACAGATTTTGGTTCTATGGAACTTTCTTCCGGAACTGTTGTTAGAACTTTTGCAATACAAAATACCGGAGGTTCTACTTTAACTTTATCGAATCCAACTATTTCAGGGGCAAATGCTGCTGATTTTAGCGTAACCACAAACCCTGGTTTGTCGGTTACAGCCGGAAACAGCACTACTTTTACAATAACATTTAATCCGAGTGCCGCAGGCACAAGAACAGCTACTATCACTATAGCTAATATAGACTGTGATGAAAGTTCATACACTTTTGGTGTTCAGGGAACAGGCATAGTATATACTAATGGTCCGGGAGGTGTATTGGACGATTTACAACTTTGGTTGAGAGCTGATTTGATTGACGGAACGACTACTGTCAGCGATAATTCAAATGTTTCTACCTGGTATACTCAGGCTGGAGGAGCAAACGCTATAAAACCAGCCGCCGTCGGATCACCAGTATATAAAAACAATACTTCCAATAACTTAAACTTTAATGCGGTTGTTGATTTTACAAACAACTATAATTTACCTTCCCAGGTTTATACGGATACTGACTCCTCAAGACAATATTTAAGAGGAGCTTCCGGATTTTACACCAACGATATGTTTGTCGTGATTGTACCGGATGTTTCTGTGACGGCAAGTTTGTCATGTATGGATATTTTTTGTGGCGATCAGGTTTCAGAAATCAATGAGTTGGATACCTCTGGTGTTGGATATGGAAATTCTACCACAAGATTTACCAATGAAGTACTGGCTTATGGATTGGGAACCAGTGCAAAATATGGAGTAGGTGAGGTTAGTACAACAGCCTCTTATTCTTCAGCCGGAATTATCAATGCGAGAAATAATACGGCAAACACGGGAATGCAATTGTGCTATAATGAAAATAGCGTAGGTACTGCAGAAGTAAATACGGCAACGTATGGAAATGTCAATAACAGCCAGTTTTGGATAGGAAGAAGTGAAGGTTGGGATGGAAGCTTAGATGGAAGAGTGGCTGAAATCATAACTTTCAGCTCCCGAAAAAACGATGCTACGGAAAGAGCAAAAATACAAAGTTATCTGGCGATTAAATATGGTATCACTTTAGGTACCAATGGAACTTCGCAAAATTATTTAAGTTCTACAGGAACTACCCTTTGGAACACTGCTACTAATGCCGGATACAATTATAATATAGCGGGTATCGGTAGAGATGATATCTCTAAACTAAATCAGAAACAATCAAAAAACGGAGTTGCCAATTCAGTTGTAACCATCGGATTGGGAACTATCGCCTCAACCAATACTGCCAATACCAATACATTTGATACTGATGGAGAATATTTGGTTTGGGGTGAGAACGGAGGAAATATGAATGATTCGGGTAGCGATATTAGTGTCACTTTTGGAGGAAATAATGTTACAACCCTTATTGATGTTCCAAATAAAAAATGGAAAATTGTAGAAACAGGTGGAAATGTTGGAATTACAAAAGCAGCTGTAGCAACTTCTGATTTGAGCGGCCTGCCTGCTTTATCAGGTAATGATGCTTACGTTATGTTAGTAGCTGATGATGCCTCTTTTACCACAAATGTTGAAGCTGTTTTTTTAAATACTAATGGTGCGAATCAGGAAGCGCTGTATGATTTTGATGGTACAAAATTCTTTACTTTCGGTGTAGCTCATGAAACGGTTGCCTCAAGACATGTATCATTGGATGGTGTTGATGACCGAATTAAATTTGATGCAGTAAACAATTTGAGCAATGCATTTACGATGATGTTTTGGGTACGGCCAACAGGTCAAAATACGTTATCCAATGATAGAACGATTGCTTCTAAATATGATGGAACCACTGGTTACAGAGTATATTTGTCTACAGACAACAAAATTAATGTGTCCTGGACAGGTGGAACTACAGTAACTTCTGCTACAGTATTACCAACTTCAGTATGGCATAATATCGGAATCATCTATTCAGGAGGTTCTGTAAAATTATATATTGACGGTGTATTAGATTCGACTGTTGCTTCTTCAAGTCCTTCCGCCAATGTCAATACTTTCTCTATTGGTGCAGAATACAGAAGCAAGTCAGATACCCGAAATTATTTTAAAGGTGATATCGATGAATTTAGGCTTTGGGATAAAGCGCTGACATTGAATGAGCTGAGGTTCATAATGAATCAGGAAATTTTTCAAAACGGAACCGGAACAAAAGGAGGCATAGTGTCATCGACAATTACAAAAAATGATATAAGTACTTTAAACTGGAGTAATCTTATTGCTTATTACTCTATGAATTCCTTTATAGCAACTTATGTTAACGATGATTCATCAAATACGAATAGAGGAACTTTATTTGTGCCAAATAAAGTAACTGTAACATTGCAATCTTCACCAGTACCATATGAAACTGCCACAAATGACCTTTGGTCAAACGGCGCAGCATGGGCAAACAGCTCTGGTTTATATCTTCCGAATAGTCTGTCAATTGTGGATGGAGTTACACCTATTGATTGGGGTATTGTCAAAACCAGCCATAATTTGAGTTCTACAGGAAACAAGAAATTACTGGGTCTGGTGGTGAATAATAACACACTGACGGTTTCCAATGACAGTAAAATAGAGATTTCACATTATTTAAAATTAGATGGTAAAATTGATTTACAAGGCAAGTCTCAATTAATACAAACCACTGATAGCGATTTGGATGCTAACAGTATTGGTTCTCTGGAAAGAGATCAACAAGGGCAGTCTATAAAATACAATTATAACTATTGGTCTTCTCCTGTGAGCTCCATAAACAATACAACAATTAATCACGGATTTACGGTAGCCGGAGTTATGAAAGATGCAACTGATGTAAACAACATACAGAATTTACAATGGACAGCTGGAGTAAATGGCTCCCCAACGACACCTATAACATTAAGCAGCTATTGGATATTTAAATTCCAAAACTCAACAAATAACTATGCCAATTGGGCACAGGTTGGTCCTAACGGAACATTATTACCGGGACAAGGTTACACTATGAAAGGATGTGGTTCGGCAGCGGCTGATCAAAATTATACTTTTGTGGGTAAACCTAATAATGGAACTATTACTTCAACGGTTGGACCAAATAATCTCAACCTTTGTGGAAATCCTTATCCATCAGCTATTGATGCCAATCAGTTTATTGATGACAATGCTTCAAGTATAACAGGAACATTATATCTGTGGGAGCATTATAACACGAATCCTTCGCACACGACTATTCAATATCAGGGAGGTTATGCTACTTATACAAAAACAGGTGGAACAGCACCAATTGCTCCGGCAGGGATAAGTGGAGCGGGTTCAAGCAGTAAAACACCAAAAAGATTTATTCCGGTTGGACAGGGATTCTTTGTAACGGGTTCAACTAGTGGTGGAACAATTACATTCAATAATGGTCAAAGGTTATTTATTAAAGAAGATGATGCAGTCAATTCTTATGCGATGTTCAAAATGGATAGAGGAGGAAGAACTTCGGTTATTGATCCGATGTATAATAATACGCCTGACAGTTTTGAGCAGGAACAATTTACAAAAATAAAACTGGGATATACTTCAAAGGACAATTATCACAGACAAATCCTGTTGGGCTTTATGAACCAGCATGCCACTGCAGCATATGATGCGGGTTATGATGGTTTAAGCATCGAAACACCTACTAATGATATGTATTTCATTAACGGAGCTAATAAATTAAACATTAGCGGCGATGGTTATTTTAATCCGAATAATATTTATCCTTTGGGTGTTAAAAACGCTACTGCCGGAACTGTTGTTTTCGGACTCGATTCACTGGAAAATTTCAATGATCGTTATGAGATATACATTTATGACAGCGAAGACAATACCTATAACAGTATTAAAACACAAAACTTTAAAGTCAGTTTACCCGTTGGAACCTTTGAGAACAGATTTTCATTGCGATTTACGAATAGCCCAACTTCACTTCGATCACTAAAAGATGATACAATAAACTACGGAATTGAAGTTACCAATTCACAGTCTGATAACATGATAAATATCAAAAATGAGTTGGAGGAAACCACTGTGAAATCGGTTGCATTGTTCAATATGGTAGGGCAAAATATGATGAATTGGACAGCAAGCAAACAAAATCAAAAACTTATTCAACTGCCGGTTTCTGAGTTAAGTACAGGAACTTATATTGTAAAAGTAAATACGGATAAAGGTATTGTCACTAAAAAAATACTAATCAAATAAGTCTTCCCCAAAGGTTATTTTGATAGTCACTTTAACATAAAAAAACGTCCCGATATCCTCGGGACGTTTTATATAATAGTCTCAAATGTTATTTGTTAGTACCAAAGTAGTATTTGGTGATTTTCATTCTTCTCTTGACAAATAAAACACTTATTATGTAATACAAATGTGTTGTTTAATTACCATAATCTTGTTATAAAATTTTTGGTGAATATTATATAATTACCATATTACTACTTCTTTTATACGCTAAAACCCTTCAATTTTAACGGTTTAAAAAAAAACGTTATTTTATTTAATTTCTATTGAATTATGGGGCTTACCCATGGCTGTTTCGCAGGTTTTTAACTTTTAAAATTCGCTAAATTGAAAAGAACTACCTTATTATAATAGATATGATTTATATAATTTTATTTCCGAATTAACTAACACACTTATATTTTATGTCTAACAATTACAAATTACTAAACGGTTTTGCCTTACTAATTTTAATGACGGTATTTTCAATATCGGGAATGCAGGCGCAAACCACACTTATTAATCCAGCTGCTGAAGGTGGATTTAATTCAGGCAGCACTTTTGCAGCTAATGGATGGACAGTTGCCAATGAAGGAATTGGTGCTGTTAAATGGGTAGTAGGAACCGCTGTAAATTCGGGTGCCATAACAGGAAATTCAGCTTATGTATCTCTAGATAATGGAGAAACCAATTCAAGTGCAGGGATTTCAGGAGCAAGAACCGTTTATTTCTACAGAGATATTGTGATTCCGGCTGGTCAAACCAACATTGCTTTAACTTTCAATTGGAAAGCAATGGGAACAGCATGGCAGGTTTTTGTAGCACCTACTTCGGTGACACCAACAGGTACTGATGTTCAATTAACAGTTCCGGCTACTATTACTGGAGCTACATCAATTACATATAATAGTGCGGCAGGAAATGGTATTACTCAAAATGCATTTGGGTTTATCCCACCAAGTTTTGCAGGCACAACGGCTCGATTAATTTTTATGTGGTCTAATAGTAGTGGCGGCGGAACGAATCCTCCTGCGGCTATCGATAACATTTCAGTAGTTTCACGAGCTGGCGGAAATGAGATTGCTTCAGTTGCTACAGGTAATTTTACAAACCCTGCAACCTGGGATTTTGGTTATGTGCCTTCTCCTGCGGATGACGTAGTTATTAATGCAGGTCATACAGTAACGATTGACAGCAGAAATTTAGGAGCAAACAATCTTTATATCGCCGGTGCTGCAGCTGTATTGCAATTCGGAACTGTTTCAGATGAATTCACAGTAAACAACGACTTATTAGTTAGTGGTTCGGGTGCTAGATTTAACGTATATGAAGGTACAAACGGAAAGTCATTAAAAGTAGGTCATAATATTGACTTAGCGTCAGGTGGAAGATTAGATGTGTCAGTTGGAAATACTGGTGTCGGTATTGGTTCACTTAATTTATTTGGCTCTACACTTCAGACTATCGTTTCAGATGGTACAGGTCTTATCGGAGGTACTGTCGTTGCTACTGGTACAACTAATACTGCCGGTATTATCAATCAATTGGTAATTAATAATACAAGTACGGCTACTCCAAATATCGATTGGCAACTAAACAATGTTAGAATCAAAAATATTCTAAGATTAAACACTGCCAGAGTAGGGCTTGGTGCTAATAAAATATATATCGGAAACTTTGCCGCAATGTCTTCAGGTAATTTTACCTGTACTTTAGGTAATGGTTTCATAGGTGGACAAATTTCAAGATGGTATACTACATCAGCTATGGGAACTGTTATTGATCCGGGAACTGATTATAATCCAAACAGTACAGTATTATTTCCGTTCTTAAGTGCAACAGGACAAAACAGATGGGCATTTCTGGTAAACAGCGGTGCTACAACAGCAGGTGAATTAGCAATAAGCTATGCAGATGCTACTACAATGACTACAGGTCTTTCTGTAGTAGACGGTTCTTATACTGTTACCGATAGATATGATGGAAACTGGACAGTTTCTAAAACAGGAAGTACTTATGTAAGTGCTGCAGGGACTTATACTTTAGGACTTTATGCCGTTGGTGCTTACAGTGCATTGGATGGTAGTTCAAGAGTGATGAACTCAGGTGCTGTAGTTGGAACACAAGTTAACGGTACAGCTTCTCCTTTTGCAGTAAGAAAAAGTATCGCTGATGCCGACTTAACAACTTCACCATTTTATGTAGGTATCGGAGCGGCTTCATTACAAGCTGCTACAACTAAAACTTCGGCTGCTTCAGGCGACTGGAATAATGCTGCGACTTGGTCTCCAAGTGGAGTTCCGGGTTGTGGGGATGTTGTGACTATTGCTTCAGGACATACAGTGACCATTAACTCAGCTGCAAATAATGCTGCGGGTGTTATTATTGCAGCAGGCGGAACTTTAGTTAATGCTTCAGGAGATTTAACAGTTGGTTGTACAAACAACAATGCCGTTTTTGCAAATGAAGGAACAAATACAGTTTCAGGAGGTTTACTTACGGTTAATGGTAATGTAATCCACAGATTAGTGAGCACTTTCAACCATACTGGCGGTAACATTGTTGTTGATGGTAATGCCGGAGGTGTTGCTGCAAATAGTGTTGGTCAAGGTGCTTCTTTATTCAAAATAGAAACTTCTTCAATCAATTTGACAGGCGGGACGATTACGATTGTTGATCCACTTATCAATAACGCAGTACAAACTACAGCAACTTCGGTTACTACTTTCCCGGTAAATACGTATGGAGCTACAGGTACTTTTAGCAAAACAACTAATGCAGCTGCTACTACAGGTACAGCAACCATTGTGATGTCTGGTTTCAATAGCAACAAAGCTATTTATGGTGTAGGGCAAATTGTAACCGGAACCGGAATTGCTCCCGGAACAACCATTGTTTCTGTAACTGCCGGTCAACTTTCAAATGCTCCAATCACCTTAGTTATATCACAAGGAATCACAGCTGATATTGCTGCGGGAGCAGTCTTAAATTTTGCTTCAATGAATGATGGTAGCTATGTGATTGATATTGATACCGCACATGTTAACTCTGGTGGTTTGGCAGTAGGTCAGGTAATTTCAGGTAACGGAATCCAGGCAGGAACGACTATCGTTAGCATGGGCTTTGATTTGAATGGAATAGGAGGGATTGTTATCTCTCAGCCTTTATCCGGATTGACAACTTCACCAATTACAACTCAAGTCGCAGTTGACTTCTCAGGAGCTTCACCAAATTGTTCAACACTTGTTTTACCGGCTGCAAATCCATTATTACAAGTTGGTCAAATTGTTGGGGGAACTGGTATTCAACCGGGTACAACAATTACTGCTATTAACGGTGCAAGAATCGATTTGTCTTTGCCTCCTACGGGCGCTATCGTTGCTCCGGCAACCATAACAATATATGACAGTAACGCAAGCAGTTATGCTTTTGTTTATAGTTCAGCGGTACACAAAGCAACTGGTCTTAATCATACTATCCAAATTGGAGATGGTGTATCGACAGATCAAGCTCCGGTTACTACAAATGGTTTTTATACAAACTTTGCTGCTGGAGGTGGAGTTTTATCTGTAGGTAATTTTACAATCAACGCGCCCGATGCGATTAACAGATTTTGTAAAAGTATCGGAATCTTAAACGTTCAAAATAAGTTTAGCATTGCTTCAGGAAGTTCATTCTTAAGACCAATTGGATCTGGTACTCCAATCTATTTTGGTGGTGATGTTGAAAACAACGGAGTTTCAAACCTTCAAACATTTACAGCGGTTAACTTTGCCAACTATTCAAATGGAGCGGCAGTAGCAACAACAACACCACAAATTGTTTCTGGTAGTGGTGCATTTTATAACGATTTGAATACCAGTTTGGCTTTTGCTTCGTTTAACTCTTTGAATGTAAATAATACGAATGCTTTGGGTGTAACGGTTACTATGCCTAATTTTAGAGTAGGTTCACTTACAATGACTACAGGGGTGATTAATACTTCAACAGCTACTCCGCTATATGTGGGTAATCCAAATTTGTCATCTAATGGCTTCATTACGGGTACTTTTAGTAACACGAATTATATCAACGGTCCGTTAGTAAGAGGAATAGCGACAACTTCAGCTTCAAATAATTATTTGGTCTATCCGGTTGGAAAAGATGGTGTTTATTCACCAATATCTTTAGCGGTAACCGGTGGTGCTGATTTCAAAGTAGAAGCTTTCAATACCAATTCAGGAACAGCAACTGCTAACATTGCTAACTTAAGTGCAGCAAGATGGACAGTGGAAAGAGTCGGTATTTTAGGAACTTTAACTGACTTCAATGTGAGAGTAGGACATTCAGGTGTTACCAACGGAAGTCTTGTGGTTCAAGCTACTGCAGACCAAGGAACTTATGACAATGTATTTGGAAATACTTCAGTTTATACTGCAGGAGCTCCTAATACTGTAAATACAATAACAGCTACTCCAGGTGCAAGCTTTACAGGAAACTTTGCTTATGCTACAGCACCAAATTGTACTACAGTTAATCCCGGAAATACAATTGCTGATACAACAATAACTCAAATTGTAACACTACAGAATTCAAGTAGTACAGGAATAGTTTCAGGATCTGCTACAGTTACTTTACAGGCTGCTAATGCTGCTATAGTTGTAGGTTTAACAGTGACAGGAACTGGTATTCCGGCAGGAACTACTGTATCTGCCATTAGCGGAACTACTTTAACGCTTTCACAGGCAGCAACAGTATCTTCTACTTCGCAAACAGCATTAACTTTCTCAAATGTTCAAACACCAGTAACGTTATGTGGTACACAAACAGTGGCGTTGAGTATACAAAACACTCAAGTTGGTGCAGGTATTACGTATCAATGGCAGGCTTCAACAGACGGTGGTGCTAATTATACTGATATTTCAGGAGCTACTGCTGCAACTTATGTGGCAACACCAACAGCAAATACTTATTACCGTTGTACAGTAACCTGTCCTTTTGGTCCTGTTATGGTTAACTCGACTCCGGTTCAAATAACATTTACTAATGCAATTGATGCAACGACACCAACTGCAATTTGTGGACCTGGTGTAGCAAACTTAGCGGCTACGGCTGCTTCAGGAATTATCAATTGGTATGCTGTTGCAACTGGTGGTGTTTCATTAGCAACAGGTGGAACTTATTCACCTACTGTTGCCGACACAACTACTTATTATGTTGCTACAGAATCAAGTTCTACGTATACTGCGGGTAAAGTATTTGCAGGAACTACAACGCAGACGTCACCATTTAGCGGACTTGTATTTAATGCAGCTACTAATGTGCGTTTAAATTCGGTGAAAGTATATCCGAAACAAACTTTAGGCGCTGCAGATGCAGGTGCTCCAATTACAATTAAATTGTATAAAGACGGTGTTCAGGTTCCAGGAACTACTGCAGTGACATTTACTCCGGCAACTAATACCGGAGCTATTTCTGCTTCGATATCCAATACCGTTGTATTAGATTATAATATTCCAGCAGGTACGGGTTACAGATTATTGGCAACTAATGGACTGAGCTCTACTAACGTGATTGGAAAATTAAGCAGTTTCCCTGCAGCAACTCCTACAGCATCAGGCGCTATTGCCTTTACAGGTTCGGTAAACAGTTTTGATGGTACTCCAGACGCGAGTTACAATAACTTCTTTGAATGGAATGTTACTGAAGTTTGTGCTTCTCCTAGAGTAGCTGTTATAGCAACTGTTAATACAGTTACAACCAACACAACTACAATTACTGCTTGTGATACGTATACTTGGTCAGTAAACGGAGCTACTTATACTACTGGAGGAACATACACTTCAACAGTTGGATGTCACACAGAAACATTAGAATTGACTATTACTCCAAGTACAACAAACACAACGACTATTTCAGCTTGTGATACGTATACTTGGTCAGTAAATGGAGCTACCTATACAACAGGTGGAACATACACTTCAACAGTTGGATGTCATACAGAAACTTTAGAATTGACTATTACTCCTAGTACGACAAACACAACGACTATTTCAGCTTGTGATAACTATACTTGGTCAGTAAACGGAGCTACCTATACAACAGGTGGAACGTATACTTCAACAGTTGGATGTGTTACAGAAACATTAGAATTGACTATTACTCCAAGTACTACAAACACAACGACTATTTCAGCTTGTGATACCTATACTTGGTCAGTAAACGGAGCTACTTATACAACTGGTGGAACATACACTTCAACAGTTGGATGTGTTACAGAAACATTAGAATTGACTATTACGCCGAGTACTACAAACACAACGACTATTTCAGCTTGTGATACCTATACTTGGTCAGAAAACGGAGCTACTTATACAACAGGTGGTACGTATATTTCAACAGTTGGATGTCATACAGAAACATTAGAATTGACTATTACACCAAGTACAACAAACACAACTACCATTACAGCTTGTGATACATACACTTGGTCAGTAAACGGAGCTACTTATACAATTGGTGGAACCTATACTTCAACAGTTGGATGTCATACAGAAACTTTAGAGTTGACTATAAATTCAGCGGCTACTCCAACCGGAAATGCTACACAAATAATTTCCGTAACAGATTTAAACGATGCTACTTTAGAAGATTTAGTAGTTAGTCCAGCGAATGTGATTTGGTATGGTTCTTTAGCTGATGCACTGGGACAAGTTAATCCTCTTGCTATTACTACAGTGTTAATCAGCGGAACAATTTATTATGCTGTAAATGTAGCTTCAGGATGTCCTAGTGCACCATTAGCAGTTACGGTAACTGTTGAATTAGGCGTTATTGGTTTTGACAATGCAAGTTTTAGTTTTTATCCAAATCCAACTTCGGGAATTCTGACACTTAGTTATGCAAACGGCATTGCTAATGTGAGTGTTTATAATCTAATCGGACAAATGGTATTGGATAGAAAAACAAATTTGAATGAAGTTCAGATTGATTTATCATCACTAACTTCTTCGACTTATTTGGTAAAAGTTACTACTGTTGATGGAAATTCAAAAGTGGTAAAAGTGATTAAAAGAAACTAAAATCGCTAACGATTTGGTTATAAGCTTTTAAACTTAATATAGGGTATTTTAAGTATAAAAGGAAAGTTTTTTCATAGGGTGTTTTTAAAGGGCAAAGAGTCCTTCTCATTTTGGGGAGGGCTTTTTGTTGTTATAACACTTTAAAAATCTTCTATTATTATATATATTTGCTGAACCTTTATAAAACATACATTCAGCGTTAATTAAAAAGCATGAAATATCTAACCCCTATTAACAGATATTTTCATATCCTATTTTTATTTGGAGTCATCCATAGTACAATTAATGCGCAAACCTCAAATAAGTATTATTTAGCAGATGATATTGAGAATTTAATTTATTCTAATCCTGATCAGGCACTCAAAATTGCACAATATCTTTTGAGTAAAACCAATACTTCAGACAGTAATAAATCGCGAATCAATTATTTAATTTCTAAAGCCTATATCGTAAAAGGCGATTATAGTAGTGCTTTAAATTTTCTTTATGAAGAGAAGAATTACAGAGACTATTTAACAGAAGAGCAAAAAATCAATATTGATATTTCAAAAATAGCACTCTTAAGAAACCTGACACTTGACAAGCAGTCTAAGAAAATTTTAGAGAAACTTGAAAGCACTGTTGTGTCTGATGACAAGCTAAAATTGTATTTAGAAGTTGCAATTGCAATTGAAAAATCAAAGTTTTTGTTAGATGAAAGCAAACTTCAGGAAAAAATTGAGGAGCTAAAAAAGGAGGAACCTACAGTTGCTAAAATCACAAAAGATTTCAAGGATATAGCGTTAAATTACAACATCGCCTTAGGCCAATTGTATTTGAAACAGAAAAATTTAGCATTGGCTCAAAAGCAATTTGAACTTGCAATGAGTAATCTTAATCAGCAAAATGTAGAGAATGTATATGCTAAAATTGATGTTCTGAATGGTTTGGCAAGTGTTCATTTTCTAAAAAAAGAATACGGAGAAGCCATTACATTGTCAAAGGAAGCGATGAGTTATGTGGAGCGAATTGGCAATCTTTTCTCGCAAATAAAAGTCAATCAGCTGCAAAGTGAAATTTATTTAGCAACGAATGATGTGGCCAATTACAAACTGATAAATTCGAAGTTTTTTGAATTGCAAAGCGAAGCAGAAGGTCAGGAGCAGGAAGCCATAAATACCAGTTTTAACCTTATCTCGGATGAATATGCGGATGGTTATTCTGATGAAAAATCCAAATACATCAAAATAATTTATATAGTATCCGGGCTCTTTTTAATTGTGATACTGATAAGCTTTTTCTTTTGGCAAAAAATAGCGGCAAACAAGAAAAGGTTAGTTGAAATCATCAATTATATTGAAATAACCCGAAGCAATCTCATGACTAGTTTTAGTATTACAGATAAAAAACTTGAAAAGAGTGAGCCTAAGAAGCATGTGATTTTAAAAGAAACAGAAGAGCATATATTAAACAAGTTAAAACGCTTTGAAAGCTCCAAACGTTTTATCAATAAAGATATTTCGCTTGCCGTTTTAGCAGGTCAACTGGATTCCAATACAAAATACCTATCTGAAATTATAAACACCCATTATAATGTCAATTTCAATACTTACATAAACAAATTACGGGTTAATTATATTATCGAAAAACTAAAAACAGATCCTAATTTCATCAATTATAAAATCAGCTATCTGGCCGAAAACTGTGGTTTTTCATCACACAGTAGTTTTGCGACTGTATTTAAAACGATTACGGGCATATCACCTGTGAAATTTATTGAATTATTAAATCAGGAAAAAGAAAATAATCTTTTAGAATAATGGCTATCAGCAAAATTAAATTTTGGATGTGTGTATTAGTTGTTGGCTTGCTGACAGCTGCTCCTTTACATGCCCAAAACTATAAAAAGCTGGACAGTATTCTTAAAGTCGCCACCAATGAAATTTATAGTAAACCCGATCATGTAATTAAAGTGGGAGGAAAGGTTGTTGAACAATCCGGAGACAATGTTGATTATAAAATAAAGGGCTATAAATTAATATCGGATGCTTATTCTGCTAAAAGAGATTACGAGAAATCAGTCGAGTATCTTATAAAATCATCGGAGTTGTTGCCTCTTTCCAATGATAAGTTGCTTAAAATAAACATCATTAATAAAACAGGAATCCAATACCATCAGCTGAAAGTTTATGATAAATCGATACAGTATTTAGATCAGGCTGAACAATTGATTGCAGAATATCCATATAAAGATTCCATTCACATGGAGTTGGGAAAAAATTATGTTGTCAGAGGTTTTATTTACAAGGAAAAGCTAAGCTGTGCGATAGCTGTAACCTATATAGACCGTGGTATTGCTGAGTTAATGAAGGTAAAGGACAAATCGGAATCTGCTACTAAGATGAGCATTGCCATTTACAATAAAGGGAATTGTTATCTGTTGATGAAGAATAATAAATTGGCTTTAGAAAATTTTGTGCAGGCAGCTGAAATTGCCAGAGAAGCAAATGCTAAAAGTCTGGAAGCTTTTGCCTTGAAAGGTTCTGCCAAAGTTTTTACACTTGAAGGAAAGAATACTGAAGCTGTAGTAGCTTTAAATAAAGCCTTGAATCTTTCTTCAGATGTAGATGATTTAATATTAAATCAGGAAATTTATCGAGGCTTGGCCGAAAATTATCTGGCTTTAAATCAATTGGATAAATTTAAAGTTTACCAATTAAAATTTGTAGCCACTCAAAAGTTAATTAAAAATACAGAGCGTATTTCTGTAAGCGAATCTATTGGCGATAAAGAATCAGAACTTAAAACCAAGAAAGCGGAATTATCAACTAAATTTTACTACCTATTATTAATTTTACTACTACTTTTAATTTTGATTGTTCTGTTTTTCTACGTAATTATCAAAAGAAAAAGGAAGGAAATCGAGACAATTAAAAGTCAAATTTACCTACTCCAAAATCAAAAAAGTAAAGACGCTTAGGTCTTTAATTTCTTCAATTTTTACCTCAAATCTTCCTTTTATACTTTATAAATTCAGTAAATTATAAAGTAGAACGGTTTTTCCTCAATTATTGTTTGCGTATCTTAGTGTAAGCAAATTAAAAGCATTACCTGTTTATTGTCTTTATTACTGAAATCAAGGGCTACGAGCGATTCGCAAATGATTTCATAATTTAAAAAAAGCAATGAATTTTGCTTCAAAAAGCAGTATTATTTGATTCAAAATAGCCTTTTATCTTTCAAAAAAGGATAAGAGTTTAAAAAGAACTTAAAATTAACACCAACAACTAAAATAATTTAAAAATGCAGAAAAATTATCCCTTTTTTGAGACTACATTTCCAAAAGTTAATCATGGTATTTTTCAAAAAAACTATGTTAATGAAAATGGGGCTATGAGCAAAATAGTTCTTCAGCGAATTTTTGCTTTGTTTTTCCTAATCATGACTAATTTAAGTTATGGTCAGCTTCCGCCAGAATATTTTGAAAGTGGCATTCCGGGAACCTGGGCAGTTAATAGTAATTTGGCAACTGCACCAACTAATAACTGGTCACCAACTCCGGCAGGTGGTTATTTAGCTAGTGGAGGCGCTTTTGTAAATCCGGCATTAAATAGTACTGTCGGAGTTACAGCAGAATATTTCCTGATTACGCCTCAATTTTTAACTCCTTCCAATGGTGAAATTCGTTTTTGGACAAAGCAAGGAAGTTTTACAAACAGAGGCGCAACATATCAGGTTAGAATTTCAACTGCAAATCAACCGGATATTAGTAGTTTTAACGTGGTTTTAGCCTCATGGACAGAAGCACAGCTTAATGTTGCAGCAACTACTTATGAAGAAAAAATTGTTTCAATTCCTTCTATACCAGCAGGAATTCCTGTTTATATTGCTTTCGTAGCAGTAACAAATCAGACCGGAGTATCATCAACTGCAGGAGATAGCTGGTTTGTAGATAACGCCAGAGTAATTTCAAGTTGCCCTCCTGTGACTGGTATTACTTCGACAGTAGCATCAGATAGCGCAACAATAAACTGGACACATCCAACAGCTACAAATTTCGGAATTGAAGTAGTAGCTGCAGGGGCAGGTCACGGAGCAACAGGTATTCCGGTTTCAGGAACTACGTATACTACACCATCAACATTGACGCCTAATACTACCTATGATGTTTATATCATAACAAATTGTGATGGATCAACATCCAGCACTTGGGCTGGACCGTTTCAATTTACAACCTCAATGGTTGGATTAACATGTGCAACACCAATAGTCATTCCACCGGATGTTACCACAACGCCTTATACCTTAAGTAATAATCTGGATCAGTATTATGATGGTACCACTTATGTTGAGATGAATAGTCAGGGAATGAGTTGTCAGCCGGTAGGTCAGACCATGAATCTATTATCAGGAAATCATGTGTATCTTTCTTATACTCCTACGACTTCAGGATTAATCAATATTACCCAAGCTATCAGTAGTACCTCTGGTGGTGCTGCTAATTGTTACAATTCCCTTTCAAGTGTTTTTATGTTTGATGGATGTGCCGGTGTCGGAACATCAGCGGGTTGTCTAGGTGCATTAGCAACTACAAGTACTGCACCTGTACAAATTCCAAATTTTTACGCGCAAGCAGGGCATACCTATTTATTTGTAATCTCATCACCATATCAGCATACCAATCCGGGAGCGGGAATGTGTTTTACTTTTACTGTTAGTGGTTCAACTTGTCCTTCTCCTTCTCAACCGTCAATGATTATTGATAATTTGCAACAAACTACGGCTGTGGCTTCATGGGACAATGTTGCCAATTTAGTTAGTGCATGGGAGTATTTGGTTTTACCGGCTACATCTCCGGCACCAACAGCTGCTCAAGCAGGGACACCTACTACAACAAATATAAACAATCCAATATCAGGGCTTACACCAGGTTTTAGCTATAATTTATATGTACGGTCTATTTGTGGAACTCTGGGATCTTGGTCGGCTCCGAGAGCTTTTACTACACAATGTGACATTCAGCCATTGCCTTATTACACCGGGTTTACTGGTGCTAACACTGCAAATGGAATTCCGGAACCATGCTGGACTTCTTTGAATTTGAACAACGATTTGAATGCTTTTCATTATGGTCCAAATGCGTTTAGTGAGCCAGTAGCAAAATTGAGAACATCAACAGAAGGTCAAAATAATGACATCCTGGTGACGCCAAAGTTCCATTTAGACGGAGTGACACAAAAAAGACTTAGATTCAAATATAATATTTATGGCAACTGGGGTCTTATTGTTGATAACCCAACTGGTGGACCGGGCTCATTTGAAGTGAAACTTTCTACAACGGGAGTGGGTGCTACTAATTTTACTACAACGATAGTTCCTTTAGCATCTTACACTACGGCATACAATTTTATTGAAATGATTGTTCCTATTCCTAATATTACGGGTGATATTAATATTGCCTGGATAGTGCCACCAGGAGCTTTACAAACTGGAAACTGGTTATATATTGATGATGTATATGTAGAAGATTTACCGGCTTGTTCGGAGCCTGCATATCCTGTAGTTACACCAGGATCTATAACATCAACTTCGGCAGAAATTTCCTGGACCAACGGATACGCAAATACACAATGGCAACTCGTAGCACAACCATTAGGAACAGGAGTTCCGACAGCAACGCCAGCTCCGGGTGCTGTATGGAACATTGTGAGCACTAATCCTTATACAGTAACAGGATTAACACCATCTACGCGATATGAGTTCTATATGAGAGCGTATTGCAATGCCACTGAGCAAAGTATTTGGGTAGGACCTATCAACTTTAATACAGTATGTATTGAACAGCCTACTCCGTATTATGAAAGTTTTAATACTGTTGACCCTAATACTAAGAAATTTTGTTGGACAACGAACAACGCTAATAACGATAATGCCGAATGGATAATCAATGGAACTGATGCAAACATACGACCACAACCGATTAGCTTTTTCGACCCTTTTGTTTCTTATGATGATTATTTAATTAGTGTACCTGTTAATGCCGTTGGTCCTAAAAGACTGCGTTTTAATTATAGAGTAACAGCCGGAGCAGGTCCTATCCCGCTATACCCAAGAGGGAATTTTGAAGTATTGATGTCATCAACAGCTAATTTTGCTACTTATACTACTTTGATTCCGTTGCACGATTTTACCAATGACAGCTTTATAGAAGATTCGGTATTATTTACAGGGACAGGTACTACCTATATTGCCTTCCGTCTTCCTTCTAATATGCCTAATCCAACTCAAACGGGTATCGTGACAATCGACGATTTTGTAATTGAAGATGCACCGGCTTGCCCGAATCCAAATTTAGCTAGTTTAACCGCGGCTAACATAACGCCAACGTCTGCCGATTTATCCTGGACACCGGGATATACTGAAACACAATGGGAAGTAGTTGTTCAGGCACCATTGTCAGGCATTCCGACTGGTTCAGGAATCACTGTAAACACAACACCAACTTACCATGCAACGCTTACAGAAAACACGGCTTACGAATATTATGTAAGAGCGGTTTGTAATGCTACAGAAAGCAGCGAATGGGTAGGGCCATTCCCTTTCAGAAGTATTTGCAATCCTTTGCCAACTCCGTTTATTGAAACTTTTGACAGTAATTCACAAACAGAAACTTGTTGGACAATTTATAATAACGCAGCAGATGGTAACACTTGGAATCTGAATCAAACAGTACAACCGATGTTTGGTAATCAGATGGCTGCTTTATTTACGGGAACGAACGGTGCCAACAATGATTGGTTAATTACACCAACAATTACGGCACATGCAGGACAAAGATTGCGTTTTTACTATAAAACATACAGCAACGGAGATTTCGAAGAGGATTTAAAAGTGATGCTTTCTACAAATGGCCTAGCTGCCAATCAGTTTTCAACTATTTTATATGAAAATAATGTTGTTCGTCCTACGGATGCTACAGGAATAGTTGAGGGTTCTAATACCTTAACCTTAACTTCTGTTGCAGGCGTTAGAATAGGAGACAGAGCCGATCTTGCCTGGCAAATTCCATTTGGCGCAACAGTTACTGCCATCAATGGATTGACGGTAACAATATCACAAGGTGCTTATTCAACTCTTGCAGGTCCTTTAGACATTACATTTGTTCATGAAATTATAACTGGTACTACTACGAGGGAGAAAGTTATAGACTTGACCGGTATTACAACCGACACCAACATCAACATTGGTTTCCATACACCGTTTTTTCCACCAAATCCATGGAATTACAGAGGTCAATATACTTTTATTGACAACGTAATTGTAGAAGATATTCCGGCTTGTCCTGAAGTTATTAATGTTTCAACTTCTAATATTCTTGATGTATCAGCCCGTGTTAATTGGGAAACTGTAGGTACAGAAACATCTTGGGAAATCTCGGTTCAGCCTTATGGTACTCCGGCACCAACAGGAGATACTTTACCAGCTTATCTTTACACTGCTAACACGCATCCGTATACGGTTACAGGATTAACACCATCTACGCTCTACCAATATTATGTTAGAGCAGTTTGTAGCGGTTCATCACAAAGCGAATGGGTTGGGCCATTTGAAATTTTGACAAAATGTGATTATGCAAACGTATGTATGTATACCATGTCAGTTACCAATGGAAATACTGGAACAGTTACCGATAACGTTACCGTTATGCAAAACGGTTCTGTAATGCAGGCATTAGAATTCCCGGGATTCGGTCAGCCGCCTGTTATAGATTATCAGGTATTCTTATGTTCAGGTGTTCAATTTTCTTTATATTGGAATGGATTCGGTAGTGGCACACAATATTCAGAAGCACAAATTGTTATCAGAGATGAATCAAACAATATTGTTTGGACTAGTCCTTTGGGATTAGGTACAGTAAACACAACGCTATTTTCAAGTGTTGCGAGTTGTGGCGTAGTGACTTGTCCACAACCAACCAATTTAGCCGTAAGCCCACAAGGTGTCTTTTCATGGACACCGGGCGGCTCAGAAACCCAATGGGAAGTTTTTGTACAACCTTATGGACAAGGGACGATTCCGCAATCAGGAACTATAGTAAATACACCATCTTATACTCCGGTAGCAGCAGACTTTATGAATGCAGCAGACGGTACTTATGAATATTTAGTTCGTGCCGTTTGTGGTCCTACAGATAAAAGTTACTGGTCTGGGCCAAAAGTATTTATCAGAAATGATGAGCCGGTAAATGCAGTTCGTTTACAAGTAAATACCGGATCAACCTGTGAACTTTCAGGAGCAGATGCTTCTTTTATTTCAGCAACAGCTTCTACTGTTCCAACTTCTTGTCCGGGAGTGAACGGCGGTGATATTTGGTACGACTTTGTAGCCACTTCAAAAGTTCATGTAGTTGAATTAAGTGATTTTGCTCCGGGAACTTATTATACAGGAGGCTATGTAGGCGCTTGGCCTCAAATTATGATGTCTTTATATGAAGTGCAAGGTGATGGGTCTCTTGTTGAAAAGGGATGCAGTAACAACAATTCATTTGTGGCTAAGTATACAAGCGAATTAGTAGTTGGGAATACTTATAAAATCAGATTGACTTTAAATGATCCAATGATAACTGATAAAACATTCCACATCTGTGTAACCACACCGGAAGATTTGTGTGATATGGACGCCTTTAATTATAGTTTTGAGAAACTGCCGATGCAGTATGTGTCAGGAATCTCAACTATTCTTAATTCAAGAGTTATACCGGGTTGGAGAACCAATACCGATTGGGGAACTATGTTCTTCCTTGAAGGAAACAATATCGGTGTTGCGCCGTATGAAGGTGGTCAATGTATTCAATTAACTCAGGATGGAACAGATGAATGGGATCCGAGTGATCCTAACATTAAAGGATTATACAAAGATTTCGATACTTCTCAAATTACACTAATGGATTTTAGCTTTGCCAGTGCCACGAGACAAGCCAATGGTACAGGTTCTACGCTGCAATTATTTGCCGGACCACCTTCAGGACCATTTACGGTAATTGCTGAAGATTTTGCGAATAGTTCGAATTGGGACTTGATTCAGGGCAGTTATAACATTCCGAGTGGGCAAACGACAACACGGTTTATTTTCCGTACAGTTGGAAATGCTATCGGACATATTTTAGATGCAGCTAATTTCAAGGCCAATGTAGATATCACAATAAATACAGCCAATACAACATTAGACTGTACAACAACTTCAATGTCTTTTGATGCAAATGGAGTAGGACAATGGGTTGCAGATGCTGGTAATCCGGCAACAACAACTATTGCAAATCCAAATAGCGGATTAACAAATGTTTCAGGATTTACTACACCGGGAACGTATACTTTTCATTGGAATAGCCAATATTGTGAAAAATCAATAACAATTACTAAACAAGGAACAACAGATGTACCAGTAGTAACAACTCCGGTTACTTACTGCCAAGGTACAACAGCAACAGCTTTAACTGCGACAACACCAAACCCTGGTGATAGTTTAATATGGTATACTACGCCAACAGGTGGAACAGGTTCAACTACAGCTCCTACACCACAAACTGCAACAGCAGGAACAACCAGCTACTATGTTAGTGTTGTGGGTTCAGGCGGCTGTGAAGGAGCTCGTACTGAAATTGTGGTACAGGTAATTACACTTCCTACTGCAACTATTTCGGGAACAACAACTATTTGTGGAGGTGCAACAGCTACCATTACTTTTAACGGTACTCCAAACGCAACAGTTACCTATACTGTAAATAGTGGATCACCTCAAACCATTGTTTTAGACGGAACCGGAATTGCAACTCTAACAACATCAGCTTTGACAGCTAATGCAACTTACGATTTAGTAAGTGCAACTTCAGCAGGAACTTCGACTTGTAGTCAGCCTTTAACAGGAAGTGTGTTGGTTACAGTAGAAACTTTACCGACAGCTACAATCTCAGCAACTCCTGCAATTTGTGAAGGGACAACAGCTTCAGTTACTTTTACCGGAACAGCAAATGCGACTGTTACTTATACTGTAGATAGTGGAAGCAATCAAACAATTGTATTAGATAGTGCTGGATTAGCGAGTATTACTACTCCGATATTAACTGTTAATAGCACCTATACATTGATAAGCATTACTGCAACCGGAACATTAGCTTGTAGTCAGACATTATCAGGTTCAGCAACAATAACTGTGAATGCATTGCCAAACGTAACTATTTCAGGAACAACTTCAATTTGTTCGGGAGCAACTGCAACGATTACATTTACAGGTACACCAAATGCAACAGTGACTTATACTGTCGATAGTGGTTCAAATCAAACTATAACATTGGATGCAACAGGTAATGCAACTGTTACGACTCCGGCATTGACCATAAATTCTACTTATACTTTGGTAAGTGTTTCAGCAGGTGTGACTTTATGTAGTCAGGCAGTTACCGGTTCCGCAGTAATTACTGTGGGAGCATTGCCAACCGCTACAATTTCAGGAACAACTACAGTTTGTCAAAGCGCTGTTAATCCAACAATTACATTTACAGGTGCTAATGGTGCTGCACCATATACGTTCACCTATACTATCAATAGTGGAGCTAACCAAACTATAACAACAACTACAGGGAACAGTGTTTCAATCAGTGTACCAACAGCAACTGTCGGAGTGTTCACTTATAACTTAGTAAGTGTTTCAAGTGCAGGTTTGTCTTCTTGTTCACAAGCTCAGACAGGTTCTGCCGTAGTAACGGTGAATGCATTACCAACTGCAACTATTTCAGGAACTACAACAATTTGTACTGGTTCAACTGCAACAATTTCTTTCAGCGGAACAGCAAATGCAACAGTTACCTACACTGTAGATAGCGGAACACCTCAAACAATCGTTTTAGATGGTGTAGGATTAGCTTCAATTACAACTGCAGCATTAACAGCAGGTGCAACCTATACTTTGGTAAGTGTAACTTCTGCCGGAAGTCCTGCTTGTAGTCAGACAGTAACAGGTTCAGCAGTAATAACTGTAAATCAATTGACAACGCCAAATGTGACTTTCAGTTATGCGCAGACGTGTAGCAATGCTACTTCAAATCCACTTCCGATATTGACAGCTAATTTTGCTACAGGTGGTGTATTTAGTTCATCAACAGTGACAGTAAATTCGGCGACAGGAGCAGTTACTTTATCAACTGCTGCAGTAGGAACGCATCAAATCACTTATACTTTAGGAGCTAATTCGTCAACTTGTACAGATGGTGGCGTATTTACAGCAAGCATTACTATTGTAGCAAGTATTACTCCGGTTACAGGATTTGGTTATGATATAAGTTATTGTGCCGATGCTGCTAATGATTTGCCAACACTTTCGGCAAACTTTACTACTGGAGGTGTATTTAGTGCTGGTGCAGGTTTAATCATAAACCCAGCAACAGGTGAAATTAATATTGCGCAAAGTAATCCGGGAACTTATGTAATTACGTATGCCGTTGCAGCTGATGCTGCAACATGTAATATTGGTGGTTCAACTAATTTTACCATTACGATTACTCCTGATTTGGCTTTCACTATTGATGATTTCTGCCAGAATAGTAGCTTGACACTTCAACTGATAGATACCAACTTTGATGCAAGCACTGCAAGTTATACATGGACACAAGGGAGCAGTACTATTGGAACTAATGCAACATTAAATATTGATGAGTATTTGTCCCAAAATCCATCACTAAGCCTACCGTTAACCTTTGGAGTTTCGGTTGGTGTAAATGGTTGTACGACAAGTCAAAACATTACCATAGAAAATAATCCTTGTTTACTCATACCAAGAGGAATTTCTCCAAACAACGATCAGGTGAATGATACTTTCGATTTGTCGGATTATGGAGTGAAAGAGATTACGATTTTCAACCGATATGGAACGATAGTTTACTCTTTCTCAGGAAACTATACAAATCAATGGAAAGGTCAATCTGATAGCGGACAAGAATTGCCGGATGGAACTTATTTCTACAGCATCCATACTACAGAAGGAGCTACCAAAACAGGTTGGGTATATATTAACAGAGAGTATTAATTAAATTGAGTATGTGTCAATTACTAAATAAAACGACAAGCCTAATGAAAAAAGGATATATCGCACTAGCACTATTTTCAATCATTTCTATAAAAGTATCCGCCCAGCAGGATCCACATTATACACAATATATGTATAATATGAATGTTATGAATCCGGCATATGCAGGTTCAAAAGAAAGCATATCAGGAGGATTGCTTTACAGACAACAATGGGTTGGTTTATATGGAGCTCCAACAACCGGAACTTTTGCAATACACAGTCCGGTTGGTAAAAATGTCGGATTGGGTCTTTCTATTATTTCGGATAAAATTGGTCCTGTAGAGGAAAACAACATTTACGGCGATTTCTCATATACTATCAATCTAGGAAGTGCAAGCAAATTGGCTTTCGGATTAAAAACAGGCGCTACTTTTCAAAAAGTAGGTTTGTTTAGTGAAATCGGGAATGGCTATACACAACAACCTAACGATAACGCCTTCAGCGAAAATTCGAACAATATAAAATTAAACATTGGTACCGGTTTGTTTTATTATACCAATAAATTTTATGCTGCTTTATCGGTTCCGAATATGATAAAAAGTAAGCATCTTGATATAACGCGAAGTGGGCAGGAATTGAAATTTGGAAGCGAAACAGAACACTATTTCTTGACTAGTGGTTATGTGTTTGATTTATCTCCGAATACAAAATTCAAACCTTCTTTTATGTTGAAGTCAGCATTTAATGCACCTACTTCGTTAGATTGTTCAGCAAATTTCTTACTTTTCGAAAAATATGAAATTGGAGCAACATACAGATTGGATGATTCTTTTGGAGCAATGGTTAACTTTGCAGTAACACCATCAATCCGCATTGGATATGCCTATGATCATGTCACTTCAGAAATAAGAGGAACTGCTCCGGCATCTCATGAGTTTATGTTATTATTTGATTTAAATTTGTCTAAAAAAGTATCTGTTTCACCAAGATTTTTCTAAAACTACAACTATGAAAAAAATATATATCACCATTAGCATGTTCTTGCTTATTGCTGTCGGATACGGACAAAATAGCGCTACTGCTAAAGCAGACAAACTTTTTGAAAGCTATCAGTACGTAGCTGCTATTGAGGAATATCTGAAATTAGCCGAAAACAAAAGCGCCAATGAATATGTTTATACGCAATTGGCAGAAAGCTATTATAATGTTTTTGATTCTCAAAATGCATCAAAATGGTATGCCAAAGCTGTGAAAGGAAAGGTAGCTGCTGAAACGTATTATCGCTATGCGCAAACATTGAAAATCTTAGGAAATTATCAGGAAGCCAATAAACAAATGGATGTTTTTGCTAAAATGATGCCTAAAGATGAAAGAGCTAAAGAACATTTGGCAAATCCGAATTATATTCCAAGTCTGACTAATAATGCCAAGTTATTTGATGTTACCGATACCAATATCAAAAACAAAGGACAAAGTGATTTTGGAGCGTTATTGACGAATGATAATAAATTTTATTTTGCGAGCACCAGAAACAGTTCGAATAAAACAGATAAATGGATAGACCAGCCTTATCTGGACATTTACCAATCAAACAGAGATAGCAACGGAAGTTTTTCTGAACCATCTCCGGTAAGAGAATTGAATACGCCATTTCACGATGGTCCGCTGACAATTAGTGCAGATGGCAACACCATGTTTTTTGCCCGTGACGGTCACAGCGAAGGACAATATGAAAAGAGTAAAAAGAGCAATATTAAAGTTGGGCAACAGGGAATTTACAAAGCGACTAAAGTTGATGGAAAATGGTCTAATATAGAGGCCTTGCCATTTAATAGTACGAGTTATTCGGTTACCAATCCGAGTTTGAGCAAAGATGGAGCAACATTATATTTTGCTTCAAACATGCCCGGAGGTTTAGGTGAATCAGACATTTGGAAAGTGGCTATAGATGGCAGTACTTATGGAAAACCACAAAATTTAGGTCCGAATGTCAACACGGCAGACAGAGAGAATTTCCCTTTTATCACAGAAGATAATACATTGTATTTTGCTTCAACGAGTCATCAGGGATTGGGAGGTTTTGATGTATTCAGAATTAATCTTAATGCTGCTGAAAAGCCTCAAAATTTGGGCAAACCGGTAAATACCGAAAAAGATGATTTTTCATTTAGTTTCAATAAGAATGCTAATGTTGGTTATTTCTCTTCAAACAGAAATGGTTCAGATGCCATTTATGCAGCAACGCCGGTTTGTAAAGCTGAAGCAACTATTGTTGTTACAAACAGTAAAACCAATGCTGTTTTAGCGAATGCTTCTGTTTCTATATCAGATGCAAAAGGAAATGTTATCGAAACCAAACAAACCAATGCGCAAGGAAAAGTAAGCTACGATATCGAATGTAATGTAGGTTATGGACTAAAAGTATCGGCACAAAATTTCGAAAATGCCACATCAGCAGTGAAACCTGCTAAAGCCGGTGAAACGGTAGTTGATGTTGCTTTGGTTCCAACAACTGTAATCATAACTGACACCGAAGTGATTTTGAATCCGGTTTATTTTGAATATGATAAGAGCAATATCACAGCTCAAGGTGCAGTTGAATTAGATAAATTGATTAAAGTAATGAACGATTATCCTACAATGGTTATCTTTGTAAGATCACATACAGATTCTAAAGGTTCAGCGGCATATAACTTAAATTTATCTGAAAAAAGAGCACAATCAACAGTTCAGTATTTAATTTCTAAAGGAATTACAGCAGCACGTATTTCTGGACAAGGATTTGGAAGTTCGCAACAAAAAGTTAAATGCGGAACCAATTGTACTCAGGAACAAGATGCACAAAACAGACGTTCAGAGTTTTTGATTGTGAAAAAAAGTATTGAAAAGTAAAAAAAATGCAATCATTGTTAGATAAAAATTAGGTTTAAAGTTTAAGTTAATTAAGTGATGATTGTAGGTAATAGCTAATCTCGATTAAAATTGAGATTGGCTATTATGCATAATAAATATGATGGTTAAATGAAGAATGTTTTTAAAGTATTTTTTCTGTTATTTTTGTCAAATTTAGCTTTTGCACAAGAACCAAATGATTGTGCTACTGCGCTGATAGTCTGCGGTAACGGAGCTTTTTCCTCTAATGCTACCGGTTCGGGGACTGTTCAGGAAATCAATTCATGTGGTGGATTTGAGAATAATTCGATTTGGCTTGAAGTAAATATTGTTCAAGCAGGAACACTAGGTTTTAATTTGATTCCCGATGATCCGGATATAAATGTAGATTATGATTTTTGGGTCTATGGGCCTAATCGTGTTTGTGGTGCTTTAGGCAGTCCGTTACGTTGTGCCACAACAAATCCGTTTGAAGCAGGATTAAGCAATAATCTTACCGGAATGAATGGCTCGACTTTGCTTACACAAACAGGTCCGGGTTCAGATGGGAATGGTTATGTTAGATGGTTAACGGTAACTCCGGGGCAAACTTATTATATTGCTATTGACAGACCTATCGGTGATGGTGGATTTCAAATTCAGTGGACAGGAACTGCAACTTTAGGAACAGGAGCTTTTCCTTCACCACCTTCGGCTAATGCCATTCCCGATGTGTTAACCTGTAGCAACACACCAAACGTTGGGATTTTTGATCTTAGCGCCCTCAGTAGTTCGATAAACTCAGATACAACAGGTAATACCATTACTTATCACACTTCAACAGCTGATGCAAATGATGGTGTTAATGCTTTACCGAACATCTATTCTAATACTTCCAATCCGCAAACGATTTGTGCTAGGGTTACCGATAATATAGCGGGTTGTTATTCTATTGTTTGTTTTAATTTGGTAGTGAATTTAGTGCCAAATGCCTCGGTAAGTATTTCCAACACTTCTATTTGTACTGGAAGTCCGGTTACGGTTACTTTTACCGGAACGCCAAATGCCAATATCAGTTATACAGTTGATAGCGGCCCGGTTCAATCCGCTGTTTTAAATGCTGCGGGGATTTTTACAATTACAACATCACCTACACTTGCCAGTTCCTATACGTTGACTAATGTCAGAATAGTTGATGGTTCAGGAAATACGTTGTGTACTCAACCTTTAAATCAAACGGTTTCAGTAGCGGTTACGCAGTTGCCTACAGCAACAATATCAGGAACAACAACTATTTGCTCAGGAACATCGGCTGTAATTACTTTCAGTGGTACACCAAATGCAACAGTGACTTATACCGTTGGCAGCGGTCCAAATCAGACAATTCTTTTGGATGGTTCAGGAACTGCGACAATAACGACACCATTGTTGACTATGAATAGCACTTATAATTTGGTAAGTGTTGCTACTTCGGGCACTCCTGTTTGTAGTCAGTCTCAAACAGGTTCAGCAACAGTTACTGTACTTACATTTACCACACCGACATTTAATCCTATTGCACCAATTTGTAGTGGAGTAACATTAGCAGCATTACCGACAACATCAAATAACAGTATTACAGGGACTTGGTCTCCAGCATTAGATAATACAACTACAACGACCTATACTTTTACGCCGAATCCAGGACAATGTGCTTCGCCTGTGAATATTACTATTATTGTTAATCCTCTTATAGGTGTAACTGTGAATAGTTCAGCAATTTGTTCAAGTGGGATAGCTACAGTAACAGCAACACCAACTCTTGCAGGAACTTATAATTATGCATGGACAGTACCTGCTGGTTTTCCAAATCCGGGAAATGTAGCTTCATTTACTACAACCACATCTGGTACTTATACGGTTGTTATTAGTCAGACCAATTCGTTTTGTAATGCAGGCTTTGATAGTCCAGTGGGAGTTCCATCTGGAGGTATGGCTTTTGTTAATCAAGCAAGTTTTCCATGTTGGCGTACAACTGCAACAGATGGTATAATTGAAGTTTGGTCTAGTGGTTTTCAATCGACACCTTCATATTCCGGAACACAATTCGTTGAATTAAATGCAAATCAAGTTTCAACACTTTACCAAAACCTTACGGTTGTTCCAGGGACTACTGCAATAATATCATTTGCGCACAGAGGACGTTTTTCCGGAACAGATGTTTTACAAGTTCAAATAGGACCAGTTGGTGGACCTTATACCAGTTTAGGCAGCTTTTCTGCTACACCAGCCGCATGGGTGTTTAATACTATTTCTTATATATTTCCAAATGATGGTGTCACTAACTATACTATCCGTTTCGTTTCTATTAGTTCGGGTTCAGGTGATTTAACCGTTGGTAATTTTATTGATGCGGTTTCTATAACAGGACTTGGTTGTTCATCATTACCAGTTTCGGGAACAGTAACCATAAGCCCACAACCTACAGCTGGTGTTGACGGAGGTACTGCTGTTTGTGAAAACAGCACCGTTGCCGTAGACTTATTTAGTTTGATTACTGGCGAAGCAGCTGGTGGAACGTGGGTAAGAACAACAGGTACCGGAGGGACTTTTAATGCTGCTGCCGGAACTTATACACCTGTAGTTGGAGCCACTAGTTCAACATTTACTTATACTGTAACAGGAACGGCTCCTTGTACAACTGACAGTAGTGTGGCTACAATAACTATAAATGCACAACCTACAGCGGGTGTTGATGGTGGAACTATTGTTTGTGATACGAGTGTTACAGCCATCAATTTATTCAGTTTAATTACTGGTGAGCAGGCTGGTGGAGTTTGGACACAAACTTCGGGAACCGGAGGAACTTTCAATGCAGTAGCCGGAACATATACCCCTGCGGCCGGAGCTACTACTTCAACTTTTACTTATACAGTAAACGGAACAGCACCATGTATTAATGATACAAGTTTAGCTACTGTTACCATAAATCCACAACCTAATGCCGGTGTTGACGGAGGCACAGTTGTCTGCGAAACCAGTACAACAGCTGTAGATTTATTCAGTTTAATAAGCGGAGAACAAACAGGTGGAGTTTGGACACAAACTTCGGGAACCGGAGGGACTTTTAATGGAGTAGCCGGAACATATACCCCTGCAGTTGGTGCAACCACTTCGACTTTTACGTATACTTTAATCGGAACAGCCCCGTGTATCAATGACAGCAGTTTGGCTACCATTACCATTAATCCACAACCTATAGCGGGAACTGATGGAGGGACAACCATTTGTGAAAATAATGCTGCCCTTATTAATTTGTATACTTTAATTACAGGTGAACAAGCCGGAGGAACTTGGACAAGAACCACAGGAACAGGAGGAACTTTCAATGCCGCTGCAGGAACATTTGTGCCAGCTCTTGGAGTTACCACTTCAACCTTTACCTATACTTTAACCGGAACTGCACCATGTATTAATGTTAGCAGCATTGCAACTGTAACTATAAACCCATTACCAACTGCGACAATTTTCGGAACTACAACGGTATGTTTGAATGATCCGTCGCCGCAAATTATATTTACCGGTGCAAACGGTACCGCACCTTATACTTTCACGTATTCAATTAATACAGTAGTGCAACCGCCGGTTTCAACTACAAGCGGAAACAGCGTTTCGGTGAATGTTCCAACGACACCACAAGGAACTTACACTTATGCTTTAGTGAGTGTTCAGGATGCAGCTGCTCCGGCCTGCTCACAAGCCCAGACAGGTTCTGCGGTAGTAACTGTAAACACAGCACCAATTATCAACACTCCGACTGCGTATGTAGTTTGTGATGATAGTTTAGACAATACCGGTTTTTACTGTGGATTTGATTTGACAACTAAAAATACTGAGATAACTTCAGACCCAACAGTTGTAATTACCTATCACGAAACACAAACAGATGCTGATATTGGCGGTACTACAATAACGACACCAACTTCATACTGTAATCTTAATCCATTCGACCAGATAATCTATGTCAGAGCTTCTTTTGCGGGAGCAGCTGCATGTTACTCAACGACATCCTTCCACTTAATTGTCAACCCAATTCCGCTGCCAAATCCTGTAATTACGGATTATGAGTTGTGTGATTATAACAATCCGGGAGATGGAATTGAGGTATTTAATTTGGGGACAAAAACTACAGAAATCGCTAATGGACAAACCGGAGTAACGGTAACTTATTATGCGACTTTAGCCGATGCACAAACTCAAACCAGTCCGTTGCCTAATTTGTATCCAAACACGAGCAATCCACAGCAGATATGGATAAATATAAGAGACAATGCTACAGGCTGTAATACGACAAGTTCCTTTAATTTGATTGTAAATCCATTGCCTGCAGTAACTGTAGCACCTGACTTAAATGAGTGCAGCATCGGTTCGTCAACTACGGCAGAGTTTGACCTAACGGTAAACGAAGGCACAGTGACCAATGGCGTTACGGGTATGATTGTTACGTATTACAATACTTTGGCAGCTGCACAGAATGGTTCGCCTACAATAATCGGTTCACCGTCAGCTTACATTGGAAATGACAACGAAACAGTTTACATTCGTGTAGAGAACATAGCTACAGGATGTTATGCTACGACAACGCAACTGCTCAGAGTGACTCAGGGACCGACGGCAATCACTCCATTGCCATTACATTACTGTGATCCGAATAATGACGGCTTTGGTGTGTTTGATTTGAGCAGTACTATTAATGAGATAACCGGCACACCTCCGGGCTCACCGCTGCCAGCGGGAGTTTCTGTTACCTTCCATGAAACTTTAACGGATTCACAAACCGGAGCTAATCCAAAGCCAAGTCCATATTATAATATTACCATAAATACACAAACTATTTATGTTCGCGTATTTTACACGCTGACAGGCTGTGCTAATTATGTAAATCTTCAGCTAATTGTTGATCCGACTCCGGTTGCTACCGAGCCTGATGATTATCAGCTATGTGATTATACCGGAGCAGCAGGTTATGAGACCTTTGATTTAACGAGCACCATTTCTGATATACTGGGTACTATAAATCCACTTACCCACACGGTAACTTTTTACACCACTCAGGCAGCAGCAGAATTGGGAACAGGTAACATCACCAATCCGACGAGTTATACCAATGGCACCATTAATACCCAGACGATTTATGTCAGAGTAGAAACTACAGCTACGGGTTGTTATGATATTGTGACTTTGCAGTTAATTGTAAATCCGTTACCGAATGCTACCCAGCCGAACTATCCGCAGTATTCACTTTGTGATACGACTGGTTTAGTGGGCTTTGAGACCTTTGATTTAGCCTCACAGGTAAGTGCTATATTATTGGGACAAACCGGTATGGCTGTTACTTTTTATCCGAGTTTAGGCGAGGCACAATCAAACAGTAATGCCATTACCAATTTACAATACACTAACGCTGTAATTTACGTTCAGACGTTAGGTATCCGTATAACGAATACTGACACAGACTGTTATGTTATCTCTACGATGGATATCAGAGTGGAGCCATTGCCAACACCAATTCCGCCACCAGCACCTTACACAGTTTGTGATGAGAATCAGGATGGTTTTGCCAATTTTGATTTAACGACTTTACTACCGGGATTGTTAAATGGTATGACCACGTATACGATAACTTTCCATGAGACAATAGACGATGCGAATTCGGGTGACAACGATATAGATACAAGTGTGCCTTACTTTAGTATCGATCCGTTTGTACAAATCCTCTATGTAAGAGCCGAGGATAATGTGACCCATTGTTATAGCGTTCTTCCAATAGAGTTAAATGCTGACCCAAGTCCGATTGCTCCTGTAAATCTGGACCCAATAACGGTATGTGATCAGGACAGTAGTCCACAAAGTGCCAGTACAACTGTAGATTTAACCCAGACAACAGCCGCTGTTTTAGCCCAACAAACCGGAGCTGCTGCTGATTATACCGTGGAGTATTACACCACGCAATTATTAGCAGAACAAGGCAACTCACCAATTATAAATGATACCAGCTATATTGTTAGTGATGGTACAACAATATGGGTTAGGGTAGAGCATAAAACGACCGGTTGTTTTAACGTTGGTTCGTTCCAAATAGAGATTGATACCCCGTTATTACTTACCACACCAGCCCCGCTGAGTGTTTGTGATGCCGATGATACTCCAAACAATCAGTTCCATGTGTTTGATTTAACCATAAAAAACACTGAGATCAATCAGGGTACAGGGTATACGGTAACGTATTATCCAAGTCTGACGGATGCCCAAAATAACACTAATGTTATTACTACGCCAACCGCTTACCAAAACGTTCCGGCACATCCGGCGGTGCAGACACTTGGAGTAGTAGTGACAACAGCAGCAGGATGTAAAAGTATTACGACTTTAGATATCAGAGTGTTGCCAATACCAACACCAAATAGAAACCCAACACCACTGGCGCCGAAATGTGATGACAACAATCCGGGCGATATGATGGAGGTGTTTGATTTAACGGTTAATGAAGCATACATAGCAAATGGAGATCCGAACCTTACATTCCATTATTTTGCTACGCGGGACAATGCTGTTGACAACGTAAGCGAATTAATTCCGGCCACAGCAGCTTTAGTAGGCGACAATGTTTGGATTAGAGTAGAGAACAACAGGGTAGACTACCAAGGTGAGAACTGTTATGTAATAGTAGAACAAGCATTAACGGTAAATCCATTACCGATTGTTGTTCAGCCACTGGCACCATACAGAGCATGTGATGATAATGCTGATGGCATCGCTGTATTTGATTTGACTAATCCTGATTTGGCTGAGGCGATATTAGGCCCTACTCAATTACCGGCAGATTATGCCATTAGTTATCACCCATCGCAGGCAGCAGCCACAGCAGGGACTCCGACACTACCGAACAGTTATACCAATGTAACTCCGAATGCTCAGGATATTTACGTCAGAGTGGTTAACAATGCTACAAGTTGTGTTAACACAGGAGTGCTGCCACTTGTAGTAGAGGCGTATGCCAGAGCTGTAGGTCCACAGCAGTTTAACGAATGTGATAATGACGGTAATCCGTATGATGGGGTTGGCCTTGTTGATTTAACGAGTTATGCAGCGGATATATTAGACGGACAGGATGCTGCTATATTTATAGTTAGTTATTACACCAGCTTAGCCAATGCAGTAGCAGGAACCAATGCCTTGACTTTGGCACAGGCACAGGCGTATCAAACCGATGCGGATACCGATACGATTTGGGTTAAGGTAGAGAACAGCAGCAATCTGATTACTCCGGTATGTTATGCTATCACTACAATAGATATTAAAGTGGAGCGTTATCCAAATCCGGTTATAAATACAGCAAATAATGTAACGACTATCTGTGTTGACTTTATTACGAATCAGGTGGTAAGACCACTTACGCTGAACAGTGGTGTTGTGAATCCAAACAACTATACTTATGAATGGTTTGAAGATGCATCTACGACACCAATACCGGGAGCAACGGGACCAACATATACCGTTGACACACCGGCAGTAGCAGGAGCCACCAGAGAGTATACGGTAAGGGTTACCAGTGCCAGTCCACTGGCATGCCAGACTACATCGGCATCTTTCCCTGTGGTACAATCAGGACAGGCAGTTATAGCGGCAGGAACAGTAGGATACACGGTAACGGGCGCCTTTAGTTCGTCACAAATTATTACTGTGACTGTAGAAGGTTATGGCGCACCGGATTATCAGTACAGTTTGGATGACGGACCGAGACAGGATAGCAATGTGTTTGAAGGTGTCAGCATGGGCACACACATCATCCATGTTTGGGATGCCAAAGGTGACATAGCATACAGTTGTGAGGAGTTAATTATAAACGAGGTTTATATCATTGATTATCCTCATTACTTTACTCCGAATGGCGATGGAATCCATGATACATGGAATGTTGTTGGATTGGATGAATCTGCAAAAATCTTCATTTTTGACCGTTATGGCAAACTGCTCAAACAAATCAGTCCAACAGGACAAGGTTGGAATGGAACCTATAACGGGCATCTGTTACCATCGGATGATTACTGGTTTACGGTTGATTTTGTGGAAGGCGGCGTAATGAAACAATTTAAATCGCACTTCGCTATGAAGCGATAGTTTGAGTTATGAATTATGAGTTATAAATTATAAGTTAAAAAGCCCTGGTTTAGCCAGGGCTTTTTTTATGTGATAGAAAAACAATTCGTGATTATAGCCCCGATTCCTTCGGCAGTCGCTACGCTCGTGTGCAGTGGAAATCCTTTTTTTTTCCACGGGTTTAAACCCGTGGTAATTAAAAAAAAGATTGCAACGGATAGCAGGAACAGTAGTGTAGTGATGTGGAGAAGTTCTTGCTCCTAAAAAAGAAAATCCCGTCTCGTTTCAAACAAGACAGGATTTCTCGAATATAAATTAAGG
This sequence comes from Flavobacterium sangjuense, assembly GCF_004797125.1. Taxonomy (NCBI): domain Bacteria; kingdom Pseudomonadati; phylum Bacteroidota; class Flavobacteriia; order Flavobacteriales; family Flavobacteriaceae; genus Flavobacterium; species Flavobacterium sangjuense. The sequence goes on along the minus strand of NZ_CP038810.1, from coordinate 2,806,392 downwards.
GCAAAAAGAGTAAATTACAGTTCAATCATAATTTGATTTTGTAGCAGGTTCTCAAAAGTTTCACGCTCGCGTATCAAATGACCTTTTCCATCTTTCCATAACACTTCTGCAGGTTTGAAGCGCGAATTATAGTTGGATGCCATAGAGAAACAGTAGGCGCCGGCGTTTCTGAAACAAAGTGTGTCGCCTTCGTGAATTTCAGGAATTCTTCGGTTGTTGGCAAATGTATCCGTTTCGCAGATATAACCCACAACAGTATAAAAACGCTCTTTTCCTTTTGGATTAGAAATGTTTTCAATGTTGTGTTGTGATCCATAAAACATAGGTCGGATTAAATGGTTAAATCCACTATCAATTCCGGCAAAAACGGTAGATGTTGTTTGTTTGATTACATTTACTTTCGCCAAAAAATAACCTGCTTCACTTACCAGAAATTTTCCTGGTTCAAAAGCTAAAGTCAATTCGCGGCCATATTCTTTTTCAAAAGCAAGGAAACGCTTGGTTAGTTTTTTTCCTAATTCTTCAATATTAGTTTCGATATCACCTTTTTTATAAGGCACTTTAAAACCTGAACCAAAATCAAGGAATTCTAAATCTTTAAATTGTTTTGCAGTATCAAACAGGATTTCAGAAGCGTATAGAAATACTTCGATATCCAAAATGTCAGAACCCGTATGCATATGGATTCCGTTGATGTTCATCTTAGTATTTTCAACAATTCTTAAAACATGCGGAATCTGATAAATAGAAATCCCGAATTTGCTGTCAATATGTCCAACAGAAATATTCTCATTTCCACCAGCCATCACGTGTGGGTTAATTCTAATGCAAACCGGAGTTTTAGGATACTTGGCACCAAAATGTTCTAAAACAGAAAGGTTATCAATATTAATTTGAACTCCCAATTTGGCAACTTCCTCAATCTCTTCAAAAGAAACGCCGTTTGGTGTAAAAATGATTTTATCGGGAGTAAAACCTGCATGAAGTCCGAGCTGCACTTCTTGTATAGAAACGGTATCCAATCCGGAACCCAAATTCCTGAGCAGCTTTAGTATGGAAATATTCGATAAGGCTTTCATCGCATAATTGATGCGAAGCTTTTCTACTTTAGCGAAAGCATTAGTTAAGCGGTTGTACTGAACCTCAATTTTATCAGCGTCATAAACATAGAGAGGGTTTCCAAATTCTTTGGATAGTGAAAGTAATTCTGCTGGCTGCATATCTAATTTTTTAACAAAGCTATACTTCTTCAAAAGGATTTGCAATTGTTTAAATATCGAAATTCATCCTTTTTTAAAAACAGGAATGAAATTAAATAGTAAAAGAAAAACCTTTGTATTCGCTGACTAAACTTATTGTTTCTAATTTTTATAAGGTTGAATGTTGTTTTTGAAAATAAGATTTTAGCTTTCTAAATTCAGTAATTTTGAAAGTGTCGTATAAAATAAATAGGATATAAGTAATTACATTTCGGCTACTATTAATCAATTTTAACTTATAGCTTATGTGTTTAAATTACATTCTAAAACATTCCCCAAATCTGAAAAAGGTTTTCTTTGTGATGCTGTTTTTTAGTATCGCGAGTATGCAATCGCAAACTACGTTTACTTCTGTACAATCCGGGAATTATACTGACCCTGCAACATGGGGAACTGCTACGGCTCCGACTTCGGATGACCATGTAGTAATCAGCACAGGTCATACAGTAACTCTTGATGATGTGCTGACTGCACAAAATGTTACTGTTAGCGGTACATTAGAATGTACTGCAGCTTCCTGGGAGTATACTGTAGAAGGCAATTTAACGGTTAATTTGGGTGGATTGTTTAAAGGTATTTATTTTTATGATGCAGGTTCGTTTGGATATAATATCGGAATAAAGATTTCTGTAGCAGGTAACATTGTAAACAATGGTAGAATTGATTTGTCTGAAGGTTCCAGTTATAGCCCTGAAGGCGTATTAAACTTAAACGGAACGACTTTACAAACAGTTAGTGGTTTAGGTACCTTTGGCGGTACAGTTTATAGTACAGACAATAGTAATACAGGTGCGGTAATTAATCAATTAATCGTTGATAACTCTAGTACTGCATCTCCAAATATTATATGGGGATTTAATAATATTAAAATCAGAAGTGCTTTAGTGCTGACAAATGCTAAAATAGATTTAGTTACAAACAAAATGTCTATCGGAAATTATGGGAGTGCTAATGTTACTTGTTCATCTGGTAGTGGCTTTTTAAGCGGAACTATTGGAAGATGGTATGGTGCATATGATACTTTTGCACCAATAACACCAGGTTCCGATTATAATAATGTTAGAACTTTATTTCCTTTTATTAGTGCTAATGGTAAAAACAGAGCGGCATTTATTTCAAGACCAAATGATACAACCAATTTGGCAGTTTCCGGAGAACTTTCGGTAAGTTATTATGATGCGTCAACTGTTTCTACTGGTTTTACAGTTCCGGATGGCGCGTATACAGTAACCGATATATATGAAGGTGCATGGATTATAGAAAAAGATGCAAATTATTTATTTCCATTAGGAAATCATGCGATAGCTTTTTCAATTGAGGATGCTTATTTGATTAAAAACGGAAATTCCAGAATTATTAAGGCTGATGAAACTACGGTTGGAACTCACCAAACTGGAACAACAACGCCATTTGCGCAAAGAATCGGACTTTCAGATACCGATTTAGATAACGCATTCCTTGTCGGATACAACGCGATTTTAGATACTCCGGTAACTTCGGTTCAATCAGGGAATTTTAATGATGCTTCGACATGGAGTAGCAATTCGGTGCCAACTTGTGCCGATACCGTAACTATTCTTTCAGGTCACACCATAACTGTTAATTCAGTTAGTTCTGTAGCCGGAGTAAATATTAATGCCGGAGCTATTTTAATTAGTGATTCTTCAAGCTTAACTGTAGGTTGTAGTAATAATAACGCTACTTTTTCAAACAAAGGAACTTATACTATTAATGGTGGTTCTCTTATTGTTAATGGTAATGTTTCACATATTAACGGAAGCACATTCAATCAAATAGCGGGAGATGTTATTGTAGATGGTAATCATAATGGTGATGCTGCAACCAGTATTAATCAAACGCTTTTCAAAATAGAAAACACCACATTAAACCTGACAGGCGGGAAAATAACCATTGTTGATCCACCGGTTGTTAGCGCAAGTTTAGCGACTACGCATACAATTACAAGCATAGTTCCATGTACTGGATTTTTCTGTTGGTTTTCAAGCGATATATTTTTAGATTCAACAGCTGATTTGTCAATTGGTCAGGTTATCGTTGGTGCAGGTATTCCGGCAGGAACAACAATAGCGGGTATAAATTTTGACGGTTCAATTAACACAAATCCTAGTTTGCCAGCTACAGGATTAAGCTTGCCATTAAGTGTATCGTTTTATAATGTAAGCAATTCTGTTTCTGCTTTTGTTTATGAATCAAATACTAATTATGCTGCCGGTTCAGGTCATACTTTGCAAATTGGGGATGGAATTTCAACAGAAAAAAGTGTAGTAACTACAAACGGTTTCAATTGTAATTTTAGAGCTGCAGACGGAACCTTGTCTTTGAATAATCTAATTATTGATGCTTTAGATGCTACAGATAGATTTATCAATTTGGATAATAATAATATCAATTTCAGCACAGTTATAATGAATGTCCAAAATGATTTCACAATTGTACATGGAAAAGTAAAAGGTTCCGGAGTTGATGCTTATTATGGAGGAAACGTAGTTAATAACGGAGAATTATTTGTGTTTAATACAACTGTTTTAGGAAATTATATTGATGGTTCTTATACTGCAACAGCAAACCCACAAACAATTTCAGGTACTGGAACATTTAATGCTCAAACTGATTTATCACTTAATACTCCTGATAATACCGGTTCCGTAAATCAATTAAAAGTTAATAATACGAGTGCGGCTGGAGTAACATTTAATGTTCCTTTTAATGTGATTAGTGGATTAGTTATGGATAATGGAATTATTCATACTTCATCTTCAAGTTTGTTGAAAATCGGAGCGCCTGCAATGTCATTTACAGGAAGTGTTACAGGAAACTTTGGAGATAATTGTTATATTGATGGTCCGATGTCAAAAGACATTGGAGGTGGTCAAAACGCAGATAACATAAATAATGGTTCAGGTTTTGACAGCGCGTTCTTTTTCCCGGTAGGAAAATCAACTTATTCACCAATATGGGTTGGAGCCACAACACCTTCAGGAGGTTTTGGAAGTCCGGGTGCCAACTTTAATGTAGAAGCTTTTGAAACGAATTCGGGAACAGCATCAGCCAATATTGCTCATTTAAATCAAAACAGATGGGAAGTTTCTAAAACAGCCGGAACTGTAACCGATTTCAACATTAAAGTTGCTGCTGATGCTTCAGTAGACGACAGTTATATTATTGTTCAGGCACCAACTGCTGCCGGAGTTTATGATAATGATTTTGGAATAACAGCAACATTTACAGCAGGTACACCAAATACCTTAACTTCTACGAGTGACCCATTGCCATTTGCCAGCTTTAACGGTTATTTTTCTACAGCAAGACAAGCAGAATGTTCGGTTGTAACTCCGGGAAATACAGTGGCTTCTGAAACTGCAATTTGCGGAGGAAAATCGGTGACTTTAAGTTTGGAAAATGTAATTGTTGGAGAAGGTATTACCTATCAATGGCAAAGTTCAACAGATGGAACAAGCTATACAGACATAAGTGGAGAAGAAGCTACAACTTGTGCTGTTACTCCGGTTGAAAACACTTACTATCGTTGTAATGTTACATGTTCTTTTAGTTCATCAACAGTGGCTTCATCAGCAATCCAAATTACTTTAAATAACACTATACTTACTACTACACCGGCAACTATTTGCATGCCTGCTGACACCGCTGTTTTATTAGCAACTTCATCAAGTGGAGATGTTAAATGGTATCAAACACAAACTGGTGGAGCTTCTATCGGAACCGGAAATTCATTTACAACTCCGGCAATTACAACAACTACAACATTCTATGCAGGAACAGAAACTACTTCGGACGGTACTGCTGGTTTAGTCTACACTAATGATGGATACGGAACGGGAGGAACGAACAAAGGTTTGGCATTTAATTTATCCAATTCAATTATCTTAAATTCGGTTAAAGTTTATCCTCAACAAAGCCCTAGTGGAACTGGTCCATCACCAATTACGATAAAAGTATTGCAAAATGGTGTTCAGGTGCCGGGAACGGCTGATGTTATTTTTACTCCAGATGTAGCATCAGATTGGTCACCAACTACAACTGCTCAAACAGTTACTCTTAATTATGCATTACCTGCCGGAGATAATTATTCTCTTGAAGCAACAGCTGGTATAACATACGATAATGCTTTAGCTTATGTAAGTCCGTTTCCAAGTCCATTCCCTGTTACTAATGGTCCGGTTTCTATAACCGGAGGTATGGATAATGGATTCTTAAGTGATTATAGCTACTACTTTTTCTTTGATTGGGATATTACTGAAGTATGTTCTTCTGCAAGAGTAGCGGTAACAGCAACAGTACAAACAGCTGAAGAATGTGACTTAGGAGTTAATCCAATTGCGAATTTGTTGACAAAAGTTGTTGCTTATCCAAATCCGTATTCAAATACATTTAAATTGGCTATTCAAACGAATAATACTGCTGATGTTGATGTAAAAGTTTATGATATGCTCGGAAGAATACTTGAGCATAAAGTGACTGGTTTTGAAAAACTATCACAGATGGAAATAGGTTCAGGTTATCCTTCCGGAGTTTACAATGTAGTTGTAACACAAGAAAATAAAACCAAAGCACTTCATGTGATTAAAAAATAACCGCCACCCAGCCAATTTTTATAGTGAAAAGACCGATTAGGGAACTAGTCGGTTTTTTTAATTTTCATTATATATAACTTGTGTTTGTATCAAACTCATTTGACCAAACTGAATTATATGAATGCCTGATTAACTCATTTATAATTTAGTCGTCAATGAATTTTAATTTTTCGTCTTTATCCCATAATCCCCAATAAGCTCCAACGTCTCCTTCGGCACCTACTTTCCATGATTCATCAAATGAGGAAAAATAAAACATATCAATGTTGTCATTAGCCGACCAGAGTTGGGCATTGATAAAATATTTCATGGCATTTTCTCTAGATGAGAAGGCACCTTTTAAATTACCACCTTCGCTTGGCCATCCTGTTTCTGTAATAATCACTTTTTTACCGTTGCCAGCATGTGTCGCCTGTCCGAACATGGCTTGCATATGTGCTAATGAATGATTTATATCACAGCCTTCCCAATAAGGGTAACAATTAGAAAGAATTACATCACAGGCCTCAGTGATTCTAGGTCGATGAGAGAATTCATAATACGCATCGACATAGCCAACAGGAATTCCCGGTAAGGCTTCTTTTACCTGATTAATATAATTTAATAATTCATCCTCAGTTAAATCGCCACGGTACATTACTTCGTTACCAACAGCCGCTATATCGACACACCCTTCTTTTGCTAAGGAAATAAGGCCTTTAATTTCTGCATCATTCATAGTCTTATCATTGCCTAACCAGGCACCGACTAACGTTTTAAGTCCATTTTGATGTGCGATTCGAGGAATATGTTCGTTACCTTCTACACAAGAAAAAGAACGAATCCATTTGGTATATCGTTTTATGATTTGAATTCTTCTGTTTACTTGTTCTTTGCTAATAATATCGCCCGGTTTTTGTCCATCTTCATACATGCTAAAACATAAACCATGCATCCCTTTTTCCAGAGTGTCTCGCCAGAGTTGCTCCATTTTTTTTGTTGGTACAGCACTGAAATCAATACCTGCATGTTGAATATAGTTACCTGCGTATTGTGTATAGTCGTTTTCATTTATTGAAGACTGATGATCTTTTCTATATGACATAAGTAAATTTTTTAGTGTTATAATTCACCTCTTCGGGCAATTAATTGTGCTTTTATTTCTTTTGCTTTATCTTCTGAAAGACTATAATTTTTCATTACCCAAATCGCAATCGCAGCAGTAATAATTGGAATGAATATATCGAATAGTCTTAAACTAGTCATAGTCTCTACACTTTGACTGGGTTTTCCTGCATCGAAACCAATAACTTCCAAAACCCAACCTGCTAATACTAATGCAATACCTTGGCCTAACTTAACCATCCACCAATATATTGCGCCAAAAGTTCCTTCTTTTCTGGGCATTCCGTTTTCTAATTCATCTAAGTCACAAACATCAGCAGTCATACTCATCATTAAAGTAAATAAACCACCTAAGCCAAAAGCAATCAATGGTACTGGAATAAACATTAACCAAGGATTTCCCGGACTAAATCCCCACCATTTTAAACCATATCCAATAATAGATAGGAGAGTAGTGATAATAAAAGCGTTCTTTTTGCCATATTTAGTCGAAATCATGGTTACTATAGGAATAATCAAAAAAGCAGTAAGAATAGCAGTAATTGTTGAAAACCAAGCAGGCCAGGAACCAGCCAAGCCATAATCGCCATTAAACATGTAAAAAACAATGATAAAATAACTAAATGATGCTACCATCTGAAAGCCATTGAAAACAAGAAATGTTGCTGCACATAGCTTCATAAAAGATTTATTTTTTGAAATTAGTCCGATACTTTTAAAAAGCCCAAGTAGTTCGCTAAATATACTTTTATTACTTTTTTCTCTGTTTTGCAAATTGGTCTGATCCATTTCTTTACAAAATAATGCCGGTAAAATTCCCAAAAGCATGCATATTATGCCTACAATTACAGATAATTTATGAACGCCTTCTGCTTGTGTTTTGAATATTGTTGGATCTGCAATAATAACCCAAAACCAAGGCACTATCATCCAGGCAATTTGGCCAATAGTTTGAGAAAATCCCATTAATCTGGTTCGCTCTTTATAATCTGAGGTCATTTCATAACCCAGCCCGATAAGTGGCGTAGCAAATAATGCATTACCCGTTAGAAAGACAAGTGAAAATATAAGGAAATACCAAAAATTATATGTTTGTGAGTCGTTTGGGTCAAGCTGCCATAATATGATAAAAAATAAACCACTTAAAATTGCTCCAACAAATATAAATGGTCTTCTTCGTCCCCATCTTGAATTGGAATTATCAGAAAGATGGCCAATAATTGGGTCAATTATAGCGTCATAAATTCGAGGCAAACCTCCTAGTATTCCGGCATATATTGGATCCATCCCAAAAGCTGTTAAGAGAAAGAATGAAAACACACCTAAAGCACCTGGAAATAAATTATTTACCAAATGTCCTGCTCCAAATGCTGCTTTTTGTCCAACAGGTACTCTATCTCTTTTAATAGAAGGAACCGGATTGTTTGTTTGTAATTCTGTCATAATATTATTTTTTGAGATTTTATAAACAGTATTTGAATTGTTCACTTTCCTTATTTTAATGTAAATCTTTTGGCACTAATACATCTTTCATCAACGCTTGTTCATTTCCGTTGTATGTTTTAGTTATTTTATTTCCATTTCTGGTCAATCCTTTGAATACACCTTTATCAACCAATTTCCATAATGCATATTTTGCTTGTCCGTTTAAGGTAAATAAGCCAAAATGATTTTCAGAACCAGATGGATTCTTCGCGTCTTTCCATTGTTCATCAAAAGCTTCAAAGTAAAAACAGGACATGCCCACTTTATTTGTCCAATCTCTCATGTGATTATAAAATAAGGCTTCTTTATATTCATCGGTAGCTTTAGAGCCTTCATTGCCATAATGCTCATTTGATAAACTTGCCCAACCGGTTTCACCAATATGAATGGGTTTATTTACACCCAGGCTTTTCATATATTTAGAAACAGCCTCATATTGTGAGATGGCATATTCTTTGGCGCGAAGCATAGCAGCATTTATCTTTTCTATGTCGGTCAAATGGCTTTCTTTTTCTAGCACACCCCAAAAAGCAGGATTGTAATGAGTGTCATGCATAGGGTAGGTGTGCATGGAGATATAATCTACGGCTTTTATTAATTTTTCTAAATCGGGAACATGATATTGACTATCGCCTCCACCCCAAGAAGCAAAATTATCGGAACTGGTAATCCATAAATCATTGGGCAATTTTCCTGATTTTTTTAGTTCTTGTAAATGATTGACCCATTTTAAAATCACACCAGGTTGCACAAAATAACTGGTTGCCCATTTTACCATAGCCTCGTTTCCAACGGCAATAATTTTTACAATTTCTGGGTATTCATTTGCTAATTCAACTGCTCTGGCAATTTCTGTTGCATTGGCTTCACTTTCAACATCATGATTGGGAGCCAGGTCAGTCCATGCATTTTGGCAATCTATCCATGCGCCTAACATTACATACATTTCAAAGTTTTTATCTTCTTTTTTGAGTTTACGAATAACTTCCAGAAGATTGGCGGCTTCTTTTAAATGAACATTATAAGTTCTCAAAACTTTGATACCCATAGCCGAGAGAATTCTCATATCCTCTTTAAGTTCAGGAATTGTAGGCTCAATATCTCTTGAAGTCTGTCTGAAACCACCATATGATATTGCTAAATATTTTGGATTGCCTAATATATCGGCAGCAGTAAGATTTTTATCTGGCATCGGTTTACTTTCTTTTTTTTGCGCTTTCATACTTCCACATCCAAACAGTACCAATAGAATTGGAACTAGTAAAAATATATTTTGGATGTTTTTCATTTGGTTATTTTATTATTGAAACAATGATTTGACTGATATTGTTTTTTCTTCCAAAAACTAGTTTTGAAGTTGCTTTATCTAAGCTTAAATTTTCAAAAAAACTTGATTCATTATTGTTATAAACGACTTCTAAGCTTTCTTTATCAGTAAGTTTATATACGATTGGAATTTGGCAATACGTAAAACACAGCGAATTTGGCTCTAGCTGAATTTGGGCTTCTTTATTTTCTTTTGTGATATAATTAAATGCTTTCGGCGATTGTAAAAACTCGTTTTTTCGCAACAATCGAGGATTAAAAATAATTTTTCCGTCAGTAACAAAAACGCCAACTTCACCGATTCGACTTAGTATATCTTCTTTAACCTGTCCTGTCATTCCGGGTTGTTGTGCACCTTTTCCGGCAGGCGTATGAGAATAGGGATCGGTTGGGAATGCGCCGTATAATTCAGGCGATTTGTGCACGCCAATTCCCGCATTTATTTCATAGTAATGGTCCAAAAGTTTTCCAATGGTTACTTCATCTTCTTTTGAATTTATGGCTAGTAAACAATTTTCCTGAACGGCCAGTAACAATTTAGAAACCATGTGCCAATAAATTGAGCCTAAACCTTCATAGCCGTAGAATGTTCCTGAACGACCTGTAAATGCTTTATGATTAAAAACTTCCTCATACATTTCTAACAGTAAGGCTGAATCTTTTTCAATTAACGTTTTGTATTTTACTTGATTTAAATTGGATAAAGCTGTTTTTAAAGTATTAGCATTATTAAAATTTCCATTAAAATGATAGTTTCCTAAAACATCTTTTTCTACGATTTGAGTATTTCCGTCTTTTAGTAATTGGATAAGCAATTCAGATTTTTGAATTCTTTCTGACGAAATATTGTTCTTTTTATCAAATCGAGGTAACTCTTTGTTTGGGTATAAAATATAACTGTATTGATCTTCTCTGAATAAAGCACTGCTTTTTAGTCCGTCAAGTACTTTTAATGCTTCTTTTGGTGATAACATTCCCGAACTTAAAACGGCAACTTGTCCTTCTAACATTTCCGGCAGATAGGAAATAGTTATTTCTTTTTCATTTTTGACAGTCATTAAGTTGTAGGCATGATACATGGCATCATCCCTTTTGTTTGCGGTTATGGTGTGCGCTAAAAATTCTTTAAGCACTTCAAAAAATGTTAAAAGTTCGTTTTTAGAGATGGTTATTTTAGAACCTTTAAATCCATTTTTATAAATAGATAAGCGGTAGTTACTTCCTGCATTTCCTAGTCCATCTAATACCGTTTTTCTGTCTTTATCGGATATTTTATCAGATAGTAAATGTTTGTTATTAGCAAGTGTTGCAACAACTTCATTGAAAAAATCAGCCAATTCTTCTGACAATTCAACTCTGTCAACAGCAGATTTCAGAATCACTTTTTCATAAAAAAGTATAAATCGATTCAAATAACAAAGTGTCACCATCGAAACACCATTTCCAACTAAAGCGTTGTTTGCGTCATTCCATTCCGGACGTTGGGTGTTCATCCAAATGCCACCTTCGGGAATAAAGTTGGATACTTTCGCTAATAGAGTGACTAATAATTTTTCCGTTAGGTTTACTTTATAAATAGTGGATTTACCATCCATTATAAGCGTTCCATCAGAACCCATTTCGTTTCTCAATTGTCTAATTTTCCCATCTAATTTGTAATCAAAATCGATAGTGTCTTTTGGGTTTGAAAGTGTATCCTGATAGCTTTTTATTTTGTACGGCACATTGGCATACACAAAAATGTTTTGGGTAAATCGTTTTTCTAAAAGGTTTGGATAGTGATTTTCAATAAATTCCAGAAACTTGAGTAAATAAATAATCTGGTGATCGCCCCAATAACCAATGTATGACCAGGGATCGTGTTCTTCGATAGCTTCCCAATCAAAACCGTCTTTGGTAACACGGTATGGATTGTATCCGTCAAAGGTTGTAGCGTTCAGAAATTTATGAATCATACTTTCTATAAACTCCGGAAAAGAATGTGCTAATGCTTCCCAGTTCTGGAAAATATCTCTCCAGTTTCCTTCATAATCGAGTATTTTAGAACCATCGGTTTCACTTTGAGTATTAATCGAAAATTTATTCCAAGGTCGGCTTGGGTCACCATGACGACGACTAAATTTAAGCGGAAGGTATTCAAAACAAAGACGTTTAAAATTGCTGTCTTCAATAGTATCAGCGCTATTTTTTAGCTCTTCTAAAGTAAAATTGTTGGGTAGACCGGTAAGTATAGCTTGATTAGCATTGAAAACATTTTTGTTGGCCTTTTCTAAATACGTTATGAAATCTTGCTTTTCAATAGTATACCCATCATCAAATATACCACCACGCATGATGTTAAAAAGTGTATTTGAAAAATGTCTGGTATTGGTTAGCTCATCTTGCGTTATTTGTAATCCATCAGATGCTGCTGTCAATGCAATTAGTTTTTTGGTGCCCAATTCCACATCCTGCTCAATACTATCAGCTAAGTCTTTTTCAGTAGTAATAAAAAGAAACTCTGCTAAGGCTGTTACTTTGGAAATGGTCTGATTTACATCGGCTACAAAAAACCAATTTTTTTCTGATTTTGCTCCTAATTTAATGGTAGAACTAACAAAGTAAGCACCTCTTTCCGCCTTGATATCAGCTTCTTGTTTAACGCGATTTCCTTTTCTAAAATTATCAAGTTGTAAAGACGAGATTAAGTAAGTTGGAGATTCAATTCCAAATGACCAGACGATATTGGTTTTTAAACATTCGCTTGGTTCTGCTTTATCAACAATGATGGCACTTAAAGAGTAAATTCCCATTCCAACATTAGCGAGTAATTCACTTTTTTTATAAGCATCAACAAGATTACTTTTGCTACTTTGCAAATCCTCATTTACACCATTTGGCAAAATGTTTTGCATACCGTCCAGTAGCGTTATCTCAAGATTATTTTCAGAGTTATTTATTAAAGCTGCCTTTTTGATAAACCCATATTTATGACTGGAATTCCATTGATAGCGGTAGGTTAAATTTAAATCCTCATTAATTTCCTCAAAAATTATTTTATTGCCATAATTGTTTTTATACAGATTTTGGGTTGTTTTATAAACTCCCATTTGTCTTATTGAGAACGGTTCCCAAATTATAGTTTTAGAACCTAAATGGATTTGAAAAATGCTCTTACTGCCCGTAACTTCAGCATTTTCAGTTATTTTATCATCGGTGTAATACGGAAACAAAGCATTGTTGCTGTCCTTTCTACCGGCCGTTAAACCACCGTTACTGGAAATAAACATCCAATGATTGGAATCGCTAACGATGCTCATAAAAAATGGTCGCATCACATCACTGTTTGCGATTTTATAAAACTTTTCGTTTTCGAAAGTTACCCATTCCACTTTACTATTCTTTCCTTCCATTGAAACCAGTTTACTTAAAATTTATTTTCTATTTGTTACTTATTAAAATTGTTTGAATTGAATGAGGCAGTGCTTTTAGATAAGCTGAATTTGATTGAAGAGTTAGGCTGTAATCCAGATTTTTATCACTTGAATTCATGACAACAATGGCCAGGCTTCCATCGGTATTTTTAAAAGCAGTTGTTAATAAAGCATTGCTACTGGAAACACTGGCAATTTTTTTTGCTCCCGGACGAATAAATTTTGAAAAATGTCCTATATAATAATACGAATTGGTAAACGTAATTTCATCGGTTTTGGTATTGCCATGAACAGGTGAAAAACAAAGATTTCCAACATGATTTGGTCCTCCGGTTTCATCAAGAAGAATATTCCAGTCTGTCCATGCTACAACACCATTGTTAAAATCGTTTATCATTGATTTTCCGTAGCGCTCGGCTAATTTTGGGTCTTCATTTTTTATTCTTTCCAGATTATAACTTTCATTACAGCCTTCAGTAAAAATTAAATTTTTATCGGGATAAGCTTCTTTAACATACTTAACAGCATCATACATTGGCACACCATCTTTCCAATCTTCATACCAATGAAAACCAATGCCCCAGGCATATTTTGCCGCTTTAGGATCGTTTAAAATCACATTGGCACGCTGAAATAATAGGTCTCTGTTATGGTCCCAAACAATGTTTTTTATGCTTCCTAAACCTTCTTTTTGTAAAGTTGGTCCTAAATAGTTTTTTAAAAAGTCGCGTTCTTCTTCGGCCGTATAAATACAAGACTCCCATCGTTGTACAGCTAGTGGTTCATTTTGGATGGTTAAGCCCCAAACAGGAATGCCTTCAGCTTCATAGGATTTGATAAATTTTACATAATAATTAGCCCAAGATTGATAAAATTCAGGAAGCAGCTTTCCACCATTGAGCATACTCTTGTTTGATTTCATAAATGCGGGTGGACTCCACGGACTGGCATACAAGGTTAGTTTTCCTCCGGCTGCTTCAATAGCTTTTTTTATGAATGGGATGCGGTATTTTTTATCGTGTTCAATAGAAAAGGTAGCAAGCGCACTATCGCCTTCATCAATATAGGTGTAACTCGATGTTGAAAAATCACAACTATGTATAGAAGTTCGGGCTAATGAATACCCTATTCCTTTTTCCTGATTATAATATGCTTCTAAAAACCTTTTCTGATTACTTTTTGATAGTTTGTAAAAAGTTTCAGCAGAAGCATCGGTTAATGCTCCTCCAATACCTAGAAAAGTTTGAAATTCTTTACTCGAATCAACAATTATAGAAGCAGCAGTTTCAAGAGGTTGTTTCAGTTCTTGAAATTTTAATGAATCAGTAACGGTTAATTTTAAATCAGAATGATGTGCGGTGGTATAAACAGCTGTTTTTATCGATTTCAAGTTTAAAACTTTACTAATATTATGTTCCTGAGAGGTATGGCTAATTCCTTTTATTGGCATGCAACAAATGAATAATAACAACCCAATAAACTGAATTGTTTTTATATTAAAATATAGGTTCATTAATTGCATGTTATGTTTTATAATCTTTATGATATTTTAAAAATAAGGTCAATCGTAAACTATGATTAACCTTATTTCATGACTCTAATAGTTATTGATAAACTCTCACGTAGTCAACATACATGGTTTGAGGAAAAATTGTTTCGGTATTAGGAGAACCAACATAATTGCCTCCAACAGCAAGATTAAGTATGATATAAAAAGGTTTGTCATATACCCATTCACCAGTAACTTTATCAGGAGTAATTTGATTGTATAAAACGTCATCTACATAGAAGTTGATGTAATTTTTCCCCCACTCAATACCAAAGATGTGAAAATCAGTATCGAAGCGATTATTAATCAAATCATAACTTTTAGTAATAGCAGTAGCACCTGAATAGCCCGGACCATGAACAGTTCCATGTGTTATGGTTGGTTCCTGACCTTTATACTCCATAATATCAATTTCACCACACAGAGGCCAATTCACAGTATCGGAATCAGATCCTAATAGCCAAAATGCAGGCCAAAGACCTTGTCCCCATGGCATTTTAATTCGCGCTTCAAATCGACCATATTTTTGTTCAAATAATCCTTTGGTTAATATTCTGGCAGAAGTATATTGAGAACCCAAAAACGCTTCTTTTTTGGCAGTTATCTGTAGCATGCCATCAACAACTTTGATGTTTTCAGAACTATTAGTGTAGTATTCCAACTCATTATTTCCCCAGCCGTTACTACCTGTACCAATATCATAATTCCAAATCGCGCTGTTAGGCGCTCCATCAGTGTTAAACTCATCCTGCATAACCAGTTTGTTCATGGTTGTAACTTTTTGATTTTCATCATTTGAACAACCAAAAACTACAAGCAATAAAGTAGTTATAAGAAAGCTTTTTGCTAAACTTAGCCCATACCATTTAGTGTTAAAACTTTCATTTGACATACTTTTGTCTATTTTATTAAATTGATTTTTCTGATACATTTTTTAAATTTTATAAGTGTTTAAAACCATTTTTCTAGTTATGAAAATAGATGTTGTCTAAATAAATATCCCCATTGCCATCAAACTTAAGTTGTATTACATCTGCAAGATTAACAGGAGAAAAATTGCTGAGTGGAATTTCTATACTTTGCCATCCAGATGTGGGCACAGTTAAAACTTTTGGGGTCTCTACCGGACCAGTACTTATTAAATATGTTTTGAGAGATGTAGAGTTAGCAGTCCAATAGTCAATATGCAGAAAACTCATTCCGGAGACATTCTGACTACTGCCCAATTGAATTCCCTGATAATTCAATCCAGCATATTTTAGTGTTGTATTCCCGGCAATAAGTGGTTGTGTTACTACAGTAGCCTGGCCCCAATTAGGATTTAAATTAGTTCCGGCAATATTAGTATAAGCATCACTGAATACAGAAATTACATTTGCAGCAGGAACTGTAGGCGTTGGAGCTGCAGTTGTTGGTGCATTAGGTTGCGCGTAGAAATACATATTATCGACAAGAATATTAGAAATAGTTCCATCAGAAATAAATAATATCTGTGCTAAATGACTTCTACTGGATAATCCTGTAAAATTGGCAAGTGGAATATCAAAACCTACCCAGCTTCCATTTGTAAAACTGGCATTAGTGTAATTAACTGATCCGTTTGTATCATCTCCGCCTCCGAAAACTGCATTTGCACCAAAATCACCTAATTGAATTCTGATATGGTCTCCTGCTGTCATTGCTTCCTGCACTTGAATATCCACATGAAAATGAGTCATTGAAGTTGCATTAACGGTAGGTTGAGAAAACTGAGTTCCAACAAAATTAAGTTGTGTATATCGAATAATATCATCACCATTTATATGAATATCGTCTTGCCCTTGCGTGGTTTGATATGGAGCATAATAACCATTGTAATATTCAACAGGTACATTAGTGTAAGCATTACTAAAAATGGAAATTACATTTGCAGGGTCACGAGTTGGAGTTGGTGCCGGTGTAAAGACTCCTAATGAATTAATTGTAAACGAACCCAATGCATCCACATCTCCTAATTTTGCAGTTATGACAGTTGTACCTGCGCCAACTACATTAATTACACCTAATTCACTCACTGTTGCAACAGCAGGATTGGAGGATATAAAAGTATAATATGATGGAGCTACAGAAACGGTTTGGTTATCACCATTACCCAAATTAAAAGTTTGTGATAAGCCCGTTATAGTTGTATTCATACCAATAAAACTATCTTCCACTTTATTGATACCATCATAAATAGTCGGTATCGGATGCGCAATTGTACCTAATTTTTCATATTTTACTTCATCAATCCAAAAGGTATATCCTTGTCCATTTTCGGGTCCTTCTGCATACCAAAACATACCTTTTTCATATGTTAATTTAGAAGCATCAGGAATAGGAATAATGTATTTTTTCCAATACGTAGCTAAAGGAACATTTGTCATTGTTACCAGGTATTTGTTTTGGTTAAAATCATTTCCAAAACCTAGTTCATTGATGGTCGCTGATTGCGAACCTTTTGCCCAAAAAGTTAGCGCATCATAGCCAGAAAGATCACGTCCACCGCCATCTATAAAAACACCACCTACATAGGCGCCTTCCGGATCTCCAACATTTGGAACATCAAATCTCATAGAAGCAGTTCCTTTGTATTTTACGTCAGTATCAACATTAAAACCCGTTAGTAAGGTATTACCAAATGCTCCGTATTCTAAACCCGGGCTGAATGCATCTATGAATACCTCGGCAGTTTTTGGATATGTTGCGAGCACCGAATCATCGGAAGGTTCTCTATCACAACCTACAACTAAATTGAAAATCAATCCTACCAGGAGCGTGATTTTTAAATAAATAAATTTTCTTGTTTTCATTTCCATTTTATTATATTGTTATTTTATTTTCCAATGTTAATATGAACATATGTTCTGATTTCCCATTCACTACCGTTAGGAAATCCAACCGGACTCACAATAGGCTCTGTTACAAATGGTCCGGAGGTTTGATTTGGACTATAACGAGGAGAATACTGGTCTAAAGAACGCCAAGTACCCATTATTCCAATTTTTGTGTTTGGTAAAACATACCAATTCGGTTTTCCCACAGATGTTGATAAATCTAACATCAGTTGGAGTGGGTATGTTAAATTAAAGTCACGATGGTAATCAAATGGTCCCCAATCGTTGAATTTGATGGAACTTGTTAGTTTAATTTTTCTGTAAATTAATCTAATATCACCACCAGCTCTGTTAATTGTTCTTTCGGAATCCCCATTTGCCTGACCATTTCCAAAATACATATTTGCGATAACTCCAAGATCCGGAGTTAATTTTGAAACTATTCTCGTATTCGATTCCCATAAATTTTGAGCAGGTGCTGATTTAGCAAATGCAAAAGCAGTACGATTACTTAGGAATCCAATTGCGGCATCTTGTGTTGTAGGTAAATTTCTGTAAACAAAACCTGTGCTTACGGCAAATTTTGCATCTTCAACCATATCGTTGTTCCATTCATACATCCATGTTGCAGGAGTAGGGTCGTAGGTTAATAATAATTCTCCTCCAACAGTTTCCCTGTTAGCTCTGACCACAAATGGATCATCTTGAATATTACGTAATCTTCCGGGCGAACTTACATCATTTGGCATGGCTTCAACTAGTGGTTTTTGCCATAAAAAATTTGGTGCAATTTGAAAGTTTGAATTAACGTTATATGTAAATCCGGTTAAGAAATTCATTTGATTTCCGCTTCCGGTATCTTTTAATCTCCACCCTGTGAAAGTTTGAACATTATCTGCACCACCATTTGCAACTAATCCCATAATTGCTCCTTGTGTATAGATATTAAACTTTCCTTTTGATAAAGTTAATTTAGCTTTTCCTCCCCAATTGTCTTTGTTATTAACTTTGTCATTATAAACTGTGTAGTTTCCGGGTGTAGTTTCTTCAGCATATTGAAAAACTCTGCCATTCAAGGGTTGTCCTCCCCAAATACCTCCAAACTCAATGCCCAGCGAACCAACTTTAGTTTTAAGATGCAAAGTGGCTCTTCTGGTTTTTGGTAATGGAATAGCGATAGATGTTAGAGCCGCACCCGCATTTGCAAGATCTTCATGATACACTGCAGTGGCATCAAAAGCACCGATTTTTTTACTATATTTCAACAACAATGCTGGGTTTGCTCCCCACCAAAGTTGTGGACCAAAAGCAGCTTTAAGACCATTTAAACTTCTTTTTCCGTCTATTTCTAATCCAAGAGTTTCGCCGTTATAAATGTCCAAATTCGGACCGTAATTTGCTTCAGGGTACAAGGCAAAGAAATCACCTTCATATCCCCAATGATAATGTCCCGTTCTGTAAAAACCTCTTAAATCAAAATCTTTTTCATTCCAAGAGTAAGAAGCATTATAAATTTGAACTCTGTTGTTGTCACTTATTTCAACCGGTCCATCAGGAGTACTAACTGTTTGGGTACGACCTCTATTTTCATAAAATATTTCATTTATTGGATTTTCTGCCACACGCCCTAAAATATTCACATTTACATTAGCTTTCATATTTGGTGCTGGATTTCCTTCAACACCAACAAAATAAGATTGCATATGATCAAAGCCTAATTTATTTGGATAGGTATTTGCTTCAGGATCAGCTTCTTTTGGAGTAGTAATTAAACTACCTCCAGTGCTAAAAGTGGTAAACTCAGCTCTTAAATTACTGATTTTCAGGATTTCATTATCATTACCGCCTAAGGCAGCTTTATCTCCTCTTGCTTTTAAAACTGCATCCATTAAATTAACATTATTGAAAGCTCTGTTTATCGTTTCACTTGTAGTTCCTGGTTCATACGGATTAACTCTGTGAGCTTCTTTTAAGGCATAATAGGCTGCACGCGGATATAAATCATACAAACCTCTGGCATTCGTTGGCCCTTTTGCACAAATTCCAAACCATTCTTCGTTCATATTATTTTGACCTTTAATAAAGTCATTTATATAACCACCATTAGACCACGAAGCATTATCATCATGTATATCTAAATTTTTTGTTTGTCCGTATTTCCACCAACCATCACTAAATTGAAAAGTAAAACCTCCAATTGAATTACCAACTTTACCAATACCTGCAGCATTTTCATATATTTCTTTCCAGTTGCCAACCATATAGTAAGCCTGTGATTTTTGGTCTTCAGCATTTTCTAATACATTAAAAGCATCAGCGCCAAATTCAGTAAACAATATTGGTTTATCTATTTTTTCTTTAACTTTTTGAAAGGCATCGCCAAAAGATACTCCACGATACATATTAAGACCCAAAATATCAATGTCTTTACATTCTTCAGCAATGATATCTAAGAAGAGTAGATCTCCATTACAAATTGCAATAGGATGCGATTTGTCGACATTCTTCATAGCAACTACAGCATCATTAAACAGTTTATACATGTCTTTAGATCTGATAGTAGATTTTCTGTCTTCCATTGGAATATTCTCTGTTTCAGCACCATCCCAAAACAAACCATAGTTATTTTCATTACCTAACAGAAACAATAAAACACCGGGAGTATTTTTATACTCTTCAACCATTTCTTTAGTCTCTTTGAGTAGTAATTCCCGAGTTAATGGGTTTGAGTATTCGGTATTAGGAACCCAGGTTCCATTTAAGGTTAAACCATATCTGCCAAATGAATGATTCAACATTGTATAAATACCATATTTGTCATGTATATATTGAATCCATTTTGGTTGAATTCCGGTATACTGTCTGATGACATTAACCCCCATATTTTTTAGCAAAGACATCTCGGTATCCAGAGCAGCTTTAATAACATCATCAGATTGTTTCCACAAACTGTAGTTGTAATTATTGCCAATTGGAATATAATCCCAGTTCATACCGTTGACCATAAAATCTTTACCGTTGACAACTAGTTTTGTTCCTTGAGCATTTTTTTCAAGTGAAACAATATCCGCTTGAGCATAAATAGTTGAAGAAAAACTCCAAAAGATTAGAAGTAAAATAATTTTTCTCATTTGTTATTATTGATTATTGGTTTTGAAATTGTTAAAATTGGTTTTGGGGTTGAGTCTTAAAATTTTCATTATAAAAATAGATTTATAAATTATAACAAAATCAAAAACAACCACAACAAAAAACATACATCGCAATATTTTTGCATGTTATTTGTCATTTTTATAGAAAAACAGATTAATTAGCAATAAATTAAGAGGTGATAATTTATTGTTATTACGATTAAAAAATCAAACTACAAGGTTATTGTTGTGCTTATGTATAGGTAAAACATATCATCATGTAAAGGCTAGATGTACAATATATACTCTACCAAGCCTTGTTCGTGTGGCAAATCCATCTTTTTGCGTAAACGATATCGTTTTATTTCAACACTTCGAACAGAAATATTAAGTAATGGAGCAATTTCTTTGGAAGATAAATTCAATCGCAAATAGGCACAAAGGCGCAAATCATTTGGAGTTAAAGAAGGATGCGCTTGTTTTACTTTCTTTAAAAAATCATTATCAGCATTATCAAATGCTTCTTTAAAAACTGTCCAGGTATCTTCTTCGCTAATGTTTTTGGTAATGGTTGAAATAACCGATTTGATGCTTTTATTACTGTTATCTACAGAAGTGTGTTTTAAATCTTCTTTTATCAAAGCCAACAGCTCATTCTTTTTAATCAAACTCATAGTTGAAACAGCTAATTCCCGATTCTTAGTATCCATATCGCTGGATAGTTGCTCGTTTTTAAGCTTCATTAATTGCTGTTCACTTTCTAGAGCCGCAATTTCAAGTAAAAGATTGTTTTCTTCAATAAGCTTTTGTTCTTTTTGGCGATAATATCTTTTATAGGTTTTGTGTATATATACAGCCAATAAAAAGCCCAATACAAAATAGATAATCACGGCTAAATTAGTTGCGTACCATGGTTTCTTTATGGTAAAACTATAGGTTGCAATATTTTCGGGAGTGGAGTTGGCAATCTTTGCCCTTACTTTAAAAACATAATCTCCCGGAGGTAAATTTTTATAATTAGCTGCGGTTTTTGCTGACCATTGACTCCATTTTTCCTGTAAACCTTCCAGTAAATATTGGTATTCTGTATAAATATATTTGTTGTATTCGGGAACCGTATAATTGATTATAACGTTGTTTTCATCATGTTTGAATTCACCGGGATCTTTGACGGAACAGTTGATTGATTTTTGGTCTAATTTGTTAATGGTTATACCCGATATGGAAACGCTGTTGTTTTTAAAACTTAGATCGTTAATGTTGATGGTATAATATCCGTCAGTTGTACCGATTAAATAGGTTGAATTAGATAATTGTGTAATGTTTTCATAGCCTAACATAGAGTTTGTCAATGCTGATGAAATAGGGATGGCATGAATTTTTAGTTGGTTGTTAAGTTTGCTTAATGTGAAATAGTTAATATAGTTTTTTGTGAACAACCACAACTTGTTGGAATTGTCAACAATTAATTTCCCTGAAGTGTATTCGTCTTTTCCAAAAACAGGACTTAATGCTCTATCTTTATTAAAGGTCTTGCTGCTTTCGTCTAACTTATAAATCCCTTCCTTGTTGGCATAATAAATGACATTATTGAATTTTATCAAACTGGCATTCTTTCCTTTGGTAGGAGTTTTATATGTTGTAAAATCTGAAGATTTGGTAAAAGTATTATCCAAGTGAAATCTAAAAACACCTTTGTATTCGTGGCTAACGTATATTTGATGGGCATTTGTAATTTCAAAGTATTTTGATGAATAGTTAAAGCCTTCAATTTTATTTCTGAACGTCCACTGATTATTAATTTTTTGAAGTACTGAAATTCCATAATAATTTCCTTGTAACAATAAATCCTTTCTGCCCGGAACGGTTTCAAACTTCCAGGTTCCAGAAGAAGCATAAATTTGCTTCGCACTTCCATTTACAATGATAAATGTTCCCGAATCATGTCCGCAAAATAAAGTTCCTTGATATTCAAAAATAGACCAAACCTGGCCTTTTGTTCCTTTTATAAACTGAAATGAATCTTCTGAATCATAATTTTTATAAAACAAACCTTGATTGGTACCAATATAGAGTTTATCGTTATATAATAGCGATGTATAAACTGTTCCTAAAAAACCGGTATTGTCAAAATAACTTCTAATTGGTGATTGCAGATTGATGCAATTGATTCCGTTGTCCAAACCAATCCATAAATTCTTATCGATATCTTCAAATAATGACAAAACAGTATTGTTGCTAATTCCTTTATTTTGACTGATATGATATTTAAGTTTTCCGGTTTCTGAGATTATGAAAATACCGTCAGAAACAGTTCCAATTGCAAAGCTTTTATCGGACAGTTGTTTGCAACTATACACACTACTGGAAGCAATTTGAGCATCTACATCAGAAAAAAACGGGTTGAATTTTGCATCGATAAAAGTGTAAAAACCATTGGATTGAGTTTCCAGAAGCAAACCTGCATCTATAGCAAAAATGGCAACAATTTTATTGTTTAGTATAACCGGACTGTTTGAAACCAATTTGCTTTTACCGTTTTCAATTTCAAACAAACCTTCATTTTCAACTTGAAAATAAAGTGAGCTATTAGCTTCAAAGGCTTTTAGAATATGGTTTTTTGGAGTTATTATTGAGAACTTAGTTGTCTTAGTATCATAAATATAAATTTGATCTAAAGATTGAAATATAATCCATTGTTCATAATTTAGAATATTCCAAAACTGTTCATCATCTTTAATTCTGTGTTTTATTTTTTTACTTAATGAATGATATTTAAGTTGATTATTCGCCTGTCTGGTCCAGTAGCCAAATTCCATGTAGCACCCAGTATAAATTCTATTTCCAACAACTCTTACTGAACGCATAATGGTTTCATTTGGAGATGGATAAAGTGTCCAAGACGAACCATTGAATTCTAATAACCCTTCATTATTGGCAAAAAACAAAAAATGGTTGGCATCTTGTGCAATCATCCAATTTTGAATTCCGGCGGAATACACATTTTGTGAATATTTTACGATTGGTGGTAATTCCTGGGCAAAGCCAAAAAAAGTAAAGGCAACAAAAAAGGATAGGAATTTTGCGAAACTTTTACAGATATGCATTTTTAGAGTAGCGTATTTTTATAATTATGTAAATTAAAGATATAGATTATTTATCGATATGATAACACTAACCTTTAAAAAATGTTAAATTTAACAATCGTTTATCCATGACTATTTACTTAAAAAATACTATATGTATAAATAAAGAAGAGCACGAAATTGCTTCCGTGCTCTTCAGGCTAATAAACTAAAAAACTTACTCTTTTATAAATTGTTTTCTTATTAATTCATTTCCAACTTGTGCGGTTAGAATATAAACTCCTTTAGATAAGCTACTTACATTGATAGTTGCTTCGTTAGCAGATGCAGATTGTTTTGAAACTATTTGCCCCAAAGTATTATAAACTGTGATAGTATCAATAGTTGATTCACTTGAAATATTCAATACTTCATTAGCAGGATTTGGATACATTCTTAAAGATGATTTAACAAAATCATTTGTTGCAAGTGGAATTCCTTTATAAATGTAGATATTGTCAACATAAACTACACCTAAATTAGACGTAATTAAAAATTGTGCTAAATCATTTCTAGTTAGATTATTACTCCAACTTGAAAAAGGGACGTCAATTGAAACCCAAGCACCAGTTACAATTGCGGGTGTAGTACCTGTATTAATGTTTAATTCTAATGCAGAGACTTCACCTGCTCCGCCTCCCCATTGTGAGAATTTAGAATTGAATACTTTTCCAATCAAATCAGCATTATCAGTCCAAAAATCCATGTGGAAATTAGTGAATGTTGATGCGTCAATTCTATTATTTACAAATTCGACACCAATAAAATTACCGAATGATATTTTCTTTACATCGTCACCCGCAACCTGCATATCAGTAACATCTGAATCATCCCAAACTGCCGACCAAGTCTCTATAGTTGTATTGGTATAGGCATTACTGAAAAGTGAAATAACGTCACTTGCATTTCTGTTTGGAGGTGTTGGCGCTGCAGAAGTTGGTCCGGTATAAACGAACGATACGGTATAAGTTTTAGTTACAAGCGTATTTTGAGAGGTAACAACTACGGTAGCGCTTCCCGGAACACCACTAGCTTGAGTGATTACTGTTGTTGCTCCCGGATCTGTTGTAGTTGCTAGCGTAATTTGTGGAGTTGTTGGAGTTCCAAACGGAATTCCTTTGGTGTAAGAGATGATGTTAGAAGCAAAACCACTAACAGTTGTACCGTCAACTCTCAGATCGCTTAAAGTAGCATCTGTACCTGCAGCAACCGGAGCTTTCCAAAAATATAAATTGTCTAAATATATTGTTCCGCCTGTGCCACCGTCAAATTTAAACTGAATGACATTGCTTAAATTACCTGTAAAACCGGCTAAAGGAAAATCTAAAGACTGCCAAGAACCAGCAACACTACTAATAGGATGCGCTATTTCCGGACCGGTACTAATTGCAAATACATTTGGTGATTGATTGTTCGTCCATACGTCAACGTGTAGATATTCCATGGTAGAAATATTTTGAGCATTTCCAGCCCAATCTGTACCTTGGTAATTGAAATTGGCATATTGAAGCATATTGTCACTAGCAACTTGTATTTCAGTTACAACCGTTGACTGACCCCAAAACGGGTTCGTATTAACTCCCGCAATATTGCTGTAAGCTGATCCATAAATAGAAATAACATCAGCTGCATTTCTTACAGGTGGTGTTGGTGCTGCTGAAGAGGGAACTTGTGCTTGCGCTAATGCAATGCAGAACAGAGAAAAGAGAAGAGTAATTTTTTTCATAATAATTTGATTTATAAGTTCATTACAAATGTATTTGATAATCAGACTAATGATTTTTTGTTTAACTATATAAAAACTATACAAGTCAAAAACTTTCTCAATCGTTTGTAATAAAGGGCTAGGGCTGGTGTGCTTTTTTTTAAACGTCGTTTAATTTAAAGCAAAAAACACTATTTGTTGTGTTGATGTTGTGGCAAAATGAAATGATAACTACAATTGAGGATGGATTTATTGTAGTTATTTCAAATTATTAACATAAAATTTTTACTGAATGTAAAAAAACTATAGTTTTTTTAGAAATCAATTCTTAAAAATAGTTTTTATCTCTTTTGAATCTCTTGTTTAGATTAACAATTGCGCATGGTATTAAAGTGCAAAAGCCAAAATATAGAATTGCAGCACCAAACAGATTGTGTTAATTTTTCTGTATGATGGCTGTGGTAATTTAAAAAGTAAGGTTTACAAATAGTGGCAACTCTTCAGCCAGCGAATGCAATCTTCAGTCCAATGAGCGCTTGTGCCTTCAACACCCAAACCAAATCCGTGACCACCTTTTTCATAAACATGCATTTCTGCAGGAACATTATTCTTTTTTAAGGCTAAAAAATAAACGATGCTGTTTTCCACAGTAACCGATTTGTCATCGGCAGCATGAACAAGAAAGGTAGAAGGAGTCTCTTTATTCACAGAAAGTTCGTTTGAAAATTTTTGAATAGCATCTTCTGTTGGATTCTCCCCTAATAAATAATTACGGGATCCTTTATGTGCGATTTCATTTTTCATACTAATTACAGGATAAATCAGCAATGAAAAATCTGGTCGGGCACTTACGGTATCATTTTCAGGATAGATTTTCTCAGCATAATGTGTTGATAGTAATGCAGCTAAATGTCCTCCTGCGGAAAATCCGATTACTCCAATTTTATTTGGATTAATATTCCAAGAAGTTGCATTCCGTCTGATAAGTCTCATAGCTTCCTGCGCATCCTGCAAAGGTCCAATGCTTTTGTCTTTCATGATTTTATCATTTGGCAATCGGTACTTTAAAACAAAAACAGTTATCTCTAATGTATTTAACCATTTGGCAATTTTCTTACCTTCTTTCAAAATCGATAGATGATCATAACCGCCACCTGGAAAAATTAGTATTGCTGTTCCATTTGCGTTTTTTGGTTGGTAAACAGTTAACGTTGGTACGGAAACGTTGCTGACACTTTGAAGAATGCTATCTTTATAAACTTTGTTTTCCTTATATTCAGTATTCTTAATTTCACCCGGAATGGCAGTTGTCCATAATGGAATAACTTTGTCTTGCGCCATACTATTCATATTTACACTTAGGGTAAAAACTACAGTTATAAAATGTAATAAATAGTTGTTTATCAGCTTGCTGTTCATGTCAAAATTTTTGTAAATCTGTAATTTAGATGTTATTTTTTTAAGATATGTGTTTTTTTTGCTAATAAATTTAAAATTATTATTAAATAATTTGTGTTATAATTATAATAAAATTTATATTTGTGCAATCGATTACATTAATTCGGTTGTAAATATAAAAGTACTTTTCAATAAAACATTATTCTAATGAAAGAAACAAATAAAGTTAATGGTAACTATAGATGGGCAATTTGCTCTTTATTATTTTTTGCAACTACAATTAATTACTTGGACAGACAGGTATTATCATTGACTTGGAAAGATTTTATTTCTCCTGAATTTCACTGGACTAATAACGATTATGGAAATATCACAGCCTTATTTTCAATTTTCTATGCGATATCTTTATTGTTTGCAGGAAGGTTTGTAGATGTATTAGATACTAAAAAAGGATTTCTTTGGGCTATTGGAGTTTGGTCAGTAGGAGCTTGCTTACACGCTTTTTGTGGTATCGCAACGGCTGGTTACATTTCAGGGGATTGGTTTGTGAGCTTTGAAGGAGCTAAAGATATTATAGGTACTGTTAACGATACAGGAATGGTAATTTCTGTCAGTGTGACCTTGTTTATCTTTGCCCGTTTTATTTTGGCGGTTGGTGAAGCAGGAAATTTTCCCGCAGCAATTAAAACAACAGCAGAATATTTTCCAAAAAAAGACAGAGCTTTTTCTACCAGTATCTTTAATGCCGGTGCTACTGTTGGTGCATTGTTAGCGCCATTGTCTATTCCGTTTATAGCAGAAGCATATGGTTGGGAAATGTCGTTTATTATTATTGGTGCTTTAGGTTTTGTTTGGATGGGATTTTGGGTTTTTATGTATGATAAACCGGAAAAACATTCAAAAGTGAGCGCAGAAGAATTGGCTTATATCCAACAAGATATTTTAGCAGATAGTAAAATTGAAGGATATGTTCCTGAAACTGCTGATAAAGTGTCTTTCGCAGCTTGTTTTAAATACAAACAAACCTGGGCTTTCGCTTTTGGGAAGTTCATGACAGATGGTGTGTGGTGGTTCTTCTTATTCTGGACGCCGGCTTATTTAAGCTCTGTTTACAATATGGATTCTACACAAGCCGCATTACCATTGTTTGTTTTATATGCAATTACATTACTTTCTATCATAGGAGGTTGGCTTCCGACCTATTTCGTTGAGAAAAAAGGAATGAATCCTTATGAGGGCAGAATGAAAGCCATGTTGATTTTTGCATTTTTCCCATTATTGGCTTTAATAGCGCAACCATTGGGACACTATACCTATTGGATACCGGTAATAATAATTGGTATTGCAGGTGCTGCACATCAATCCTGGTCAGCTAATATCTTCACAACAGTAGGTGATATGTTTCCTAAAAAAGCAATCGCTACAATTACTGGAATTGGAGGTTTAGCAGGTGGTCTTGGGTCGACACTAATTAACAAAGGCTCAGGAGTATTATTTGATTACAGTAAGGATACTGATATGAACTTTATGGGCTTTCACGGTATTGAAGCAGGATACTTTATCATCTTTTCTATTTGTGCAGTTTGTTATTTAATCGGTTGGTCTGTAATGAAGACTTTAGTTCCAAAATATAGCCCAATAACTGATTTATAGATTTAAGATTTAAAAATAAAAAAGAATAAATAATTACAAATGACAAATTTTGAATTCAGATATGCATCCAATCCAAAAGATGCAGCTAAATATAATACAGAAGAATTAAGAGAACAGTTCTTAATTGATAAACTGTTTGTTGAGAATCAAATCCAACTGACCTATTCTATGTACGACAGATATATAGTTGGTGGAGCGATGCCTGTTGGCAAAAGTTTACCATTGGAAACAATTCCCTATCTAAAATCAGAAAATTTTCTGGACAGAAGAGAACTTGGTGTAATCAATGTAGGTGGTAAAGGAACAGTGAGTGTAGATGGAGAAGTGTATGTATTGGATAAAAAGGAAGCACTATATGTAGGTAAAGGCGCAAAAGAAGTTTTGTTCTCAAGCACTGATGCTGCTAATCCTGCTTTGTTTTATATCAATTCAGCACCAGCGCATAAACATTTTCCAAACAAAAGAGTAACAAAAGAAAATGCAGAAATTGTTCACTTGGGCGAAGAGAAGTTCGCCAACAAAAGAATTATAAATAAATTAATAGTAAACAGTGTTGTTGAAACCTGTCAACTGCAAATGGGATTAACGGAGCTTTTAGAAGGCAATATTTGGAATACTATGCCGTCTCACACTCACAACAGACGCATGGAGGCTTATTTCTATTTTGACTTGGAAGCTCCGCAAACCATCTGCCATTTTATGGGTGAACCACAAAATACAAGACACATTTTTATGCAAAATAATCAGGCAGTTTTATCTCCGGAATGGTCAATACATTCAGGTGCGGGAACAGCAAACTATTCCTTTATCTGGGGAATGGCCGGAGAGAATTTAGATTATGGCGATATGGATATTGTGGCTCCAAATGAATTAAAATAATAGCATGGATTTATTCAATTTAAAAGGTAAAAGAGCGCTAATAACCGGAGGAACTCACGGTCTCGGAATGGCTATGGCTGAAGGTTTGGCCAGTGCCGGAGCTGAGCTTGTAATTACCGGAACGACACCTTCAAAAATGAAAGAAGCATTGGATTATTACGCGAGTAAAGGATTCAAAGCTTCAGGATATTTGTTTGATGTTACCAATGAGATAGCTGCTGCTGAAAATGTTGCTTTAATTACTAAAGAACTCGGAGATATCCATATACTGGTAAATAATGCGGGAATTATAAAAAGAGAACCTGCTATATCAATGCCTGTTGCCGATTTCAGACAAGTCATAGATGTCGATTTAGTTGGACCTTTTATCATGTCTCAATTGATAGCAAAACAAATGATCGAAAGAAAAGAAGGAAAGATTATCAACATCTGTTCTATGATGAGTGAATTAGGAAGAAATACGGTTTCTGCTTATGCTGCAGCAAAAGGCGGATTGAAAATGCTGACCAAAAACTTAGCGACTGAATGGGCTAAACATAATATTCAGGTTAACGGAATCGGTCCGGGTTATTTTGCCACATCGCAAACAGCACCAATCCGTGTTGATGGTCATCCGTTCAACGAATTCATCATTAGCAGAACACCGGCAGCACGTTGGGGAAATCCTGAAGACTTAGCCGGAGCAACGATTTTTTTAGCTTCAAAAGCGAGTGATTTTGTTAACGGACAGATTGTATATGTTGATGGTGGCATTTTGGCAACCATAGGTAAACCTTCAAACGAAGAATAATTTTTTACAACCATGAGTACACATTTTATACACGATAATTTTTTATTAGAAAATAAATACGCAGAAGAATTATACCATAATTATTCTAAAAATCAACCTATTATAGATTATCACAATCACTTATCGCCTCAGCATATTGCAGAGAATACGATTTTTGATAACATCACAAAGGTTTGGATTAATGGCGACCATTACAAATGGCGTGCAATGCGAACTTTAGGAATAAATGAGCAGTTTATTACCGGGAATGCGACCGATAAAGATAAGTTTTTGCAATGGGGGAAAACGGTTCCGTATACCATGCGTAATCCTTTGTATCACTGGACTCATTTAGAGTTAGCCCGTTATTTTGACATCTATGATTTATTAAACGAAAAATCAGCTGAATCCATTTATGAACAAGCATCTGCCAAAGTAAATTCTGCTGAATTCAGTACACAAAATTTACTTAAAAAAGTCAATGCCAAATTAGTTTGTACTACCGAAGATCCAATTGATGACTTGGCTTATCACAAGCAATTAGCGTCAAGTAATTTCGGAGTAAAAGTAAGTACCGCTTTCCGACCTGATAAAGCAATCTTGATTTCAAATGATGGCTACAACGCATACATTGATACTTTAGGCGAAGTTGCCGGAGTTTCAATCAATACGTATTCAGATTTACAGTCGGCTTTAAAAAACAGAATTGAATATTTCCATGCCAATGGCAGCAGACTTTCTGATCACGGTTTGGAGCATATTTATTTTGAAAACTTTACCGAAAGCGAAATCAATACCATCTTCAAAAAAAAGAGAGAAAATAAGGAATTGAGTTCTGAAGAAGCCTTGAAATTCCAAAGTGCGGTTTTATTGTTTTTGTCTGAAACCTATCATGAATTCGGTTGGGTGCAACAATTTCACTTAGGCGCTTTGAGAAATAATAATGCCCGTATGCACCGCGTTTTAGGTCCGGATACAGGTTGGGATTCTATTGGAGATTACTCGCAGGCACAAAAATTATCAGCTTTTTTAAATGCTTTGGATAGCAAAGATAAATTGACAAAAACAATTATTTATAATCTGAATCCGGCAGATAACGAAGTTATGGCAACCATGATTGGAAATTTCAATGATGGAAGCGTAAAAGGAAAAGTACAGTTTGGTTCGGGTTGGTGGTTTTTAGACCAAAAAGACGGTATGACGAAGCAGTTAAATGCCTTGTCCAATATGGGATTAATAAGCTGTTTTGTTGGAATGTTAACCGACTCACGAAGCTTCTTGTCGTTCCCTAGACATGAATATTTCAGACGTATTCTTTGCAATCTTTTGGGAGACGAAATCCAAAGAGGTGAATTACCAAATGATATGGAATGGATTGGAAAAATGGTAGCGGATATCAGTTATAATAATGCAAAAGAATATTTTAATTTTTAAGTTATGTTGGCAAGCGATGTTTTTTTTAAGTATTTAAAAACCGAATGGGAATCTGTTGATGATAAAATTCAAAGACAGATTGTAGGTTTTGATGATAAAGTGATGATGGTGAATGTACGTTTTGAAAAAGGTGGAGTTGGTGCTTTACACAACCATCCTCATTCTCAGGTTACGCATATTTCCGAAGGGAAATTTGAAGTGACCATTGGGGAAGAAACAACCGTATTGGAAAAAGGAGATTCTTTTCATGTTCCGTCTGAGGTAAATCATGGAGTAGTTTGTCTGGAAGCCGGTATGTTGGTAGATGTTTTCAGCCCGATGCGGGAAGATTTTATACAATAAAGAAGCAATAGATGAGTAAAGTCGTCACATTCGGAGAAATATTATTAAGGTTGTCGCCGCCAAGTCATTTAAGATTAACGCAGGCAACTTCCTTCGATTTATATTATGGATGTGCAGAGGCTAACGTAGCGGCATCATTGGCAAAATTTGGAATTCCTGTAAAATTTATTACAGCCGTTCCACCAAATGAATTAGGAGAATCTTCCATAAGTATGATACGCTCTTTTGGAGTAGAACCGGTTGTTATTACCCAAGGAAAAAGATTGGGGATTTATTATTTTGAACAAGGTGCTTCCGAAAGACCGGGAAAAGTGGTTTATGACCGAGAAGATTCGTCATTTTCACTTTTAAGAAAAGGAATGATTGACTGGGAATCGATATTTAAGGATGCCGATTGGTTTCATTGGTCTGGAATAACACCTTCGCTTTCGCTAGATTTAGCAGAGTTGTGTGAAGAAGCTTTACTGGTAGCAGATAAAATGGGATTGACAATTTCAGCCGATCTCAATTATCGACCTACATTATGGAAATACGGAAAAAATGCCAATCAGGTCATGCCGAATTTGGTAAAATACTGCGACTTATTATTAGGAGGAGCAGATGAAACTGAAAAGGTTTTGGGAATTGAATATAATGAAAATGATACTCAGGAAGCCATTTTTGCGAGTTGGATGAAAACTTTTCCAAAGCTGAAAAACATTGTCACAACCCAAAGGATTCAGGCAAATGCATCTTCCAATGGTATAAGTGCTTCGTTTTGGGATGGAAAAAATATGCTGCAATCCAGAAAATACAATGTCTCTCATATTATTGACAGAATTGGAGCGGGAGATGCATTTATGGCAGGAATAATATACGGATTATTGACATACGAAGAAGATTACCAAACAGCCTTAGAGTTTGCTGTTGCCGCTGCCTGTTTAAAACATTCCATTTCGGGAGATATTAATTTGGCAACAGTGAAAGAAGTAGAAGCCTTAATGCACGGTTTTGGTGGAGGTAGAGTTTCAAGATAAAAATGAATTGAAATAAATATAATAACATAATAAAATTAAATGACAATGTCGAAAAAAGTAGTAACATTTGGTGAGATAATGTTAAGATTAGCACCACAAGGATTTTTAAGATTTTCACAAGCTGATAACTTCGAAGTAGTTTATGGAGGTGGAGAATCGAATGTAGCTGTTTCATTAGCAAATTATGGAATTCCGGTTGATTTTGTAACCCGTTTACCTAAAAATGATATCGGAGAATGTGCGATGATGGAAATGCGTAAAAGAGGAGTTGGTGTAGATAAAATTGTTTGGGGTGGTGAGCGTTTAGGTATCTATTTTCTGGAAACAGGAGCGGTATCAAGAGGAAGTAAAGTAGTATACGATAGAGCCTATTCTTCAATGTCTACTATCCAATCCGGTATGATTAACTGGGAAGAAGTTTTTAAAGATGTGCAATGGTTTCACTGGACGGGAATTACACCTGCAATTTCGCAAAGTTCTGCCGATGTTTGTTTGGAAGCTGTAAAAGCAGCAAGCAAATTAGGCGTAACGATTTCAACCGATTTGAATTACCGTGCTAAACTTTGGAAATACTGCGACGCAGCAAAAAGAGAAGAAATCATGACCGAATTAACTTCTTATTGCGATGTAGTTTTAGGAAACGAAGAAGATGCAGAAATGCACTTTGGAATCAAACCGGAAGGTGCAGCGGTTCAAACGCATGGTCACGATGTTAAAGCGGAAGCTTTCTTATCGGTTTGTCAACAAATGATGAAAAAATTCCCAAGAGCTAAAAAAGTAATTACAACGTTAAGAGGTTCTATCTCTGCTTCACACAATACTTGGGCAGGAGTTTTATACGATGGAAAACAAATGCTGCAAACACGTCAATACCAAATTACCGATATCGTTGACCGTGTTGGTGGTGGTGATAGTTTTATGGGTGGATTAATCTACGGATTATTAACCTATCCTGATGATGATCAAAACGCATTGGATTTTGCAGTAGCAGCATCTTGTCTGAAACACACTATCAAAGGTGATGCTAACTTGGTAACGGTTGATGAGGTTAATAAATTAATGGGAGGTGATGCTTCCGGTAGAGTTGCAAGATAATTTAAGATGGTAGTAGATACACTCAATAACGCGTCAAAATACAATAGCTTGCATCCTTTGTTTGCAACAGCGTTCGATTTTCTAAAAGGTAAAGATTTGCAAAATCTGGAAGATGGAAAGCATGATATTGCCGAAGGATTAAAGCTTATTGTAAGCAACGGAAACGGGAAAACGGCAGCAACCAGTTTGGAAAAATTTGAATGCCATGATCTAAATATTGACATCCAAATCTGTGTAAGCGGATTAGAAACTATTGGATGGAAACCAAGAGAAAAATGCAACATCCCAAACGGAGATTATAATACGGAGAAAGATGTGCGCTTTTTTAGTGATGAACCTGATATGTTTTTTCAATTGACAAACAATCAATTTGTTATTTTTTATCCGGAAGATGTTCATGCGCCGATGATTGGTGAAGGAGCCATAAAAAAATTAGTATTTAAAGTTAAAATTTAAAAAATGAGTAACATACAAAAAGTAACGGATGCCATTGTAAAACAAGGAATGCTTCCTTTATATTTCAATGCTGATGAAAATGTAACTATAGAAGTTTTAAGAGCCATTTACAAAGCAGGAGTAAAAGCAGTAGAATATACAAGCCGTGGAGATGCTGCATTGAGCAATTTCAAAAAAATGGTTGAAGTACGAAATGCTGAAATGCCCGATTTATTATTAGGAATTGGTACTATAAAAAACTTGCAGCAAGCCGAAGAATATTTCGCAGTTGGCGCAGATTTTTACATCAGTCCGGGTTTTGTTCCTGAAGTGGCAGCGTATTTAAGAAGCAAAGAAGTATTGTACAGCCCGGGTTGTATGACGCCTTCAGAAATTATAGCAGCAGAAAATGCCGGAGTGAAATTCATTAAATTATTCCCAGGAAATATGTTAGGTCCGGAATTTTTAAGCGGAATCAAAGATATTTTTCCAAAGTTATTATTCATGCCAACAGGCGGAGTAGATACGACTAGAGAAAATATCGAAGGATGGTACAAAGCCGGTGTTTCTGCAGTTGGAATGGGAAGCAAACTCATTAGCAAGCAATTGATGGCAGATAAAGATTATGCCACAATCGAAACAGAAACAAGAAAAGTTTTGGAATTAATCCAAACAATAAAATAAGTAAGAACATTAAGTAATTAGCAATAAAATGGAAAAATTAAATAGAAAAAACCAGGGATTAGAAAAGAAGTTTCCAATAAAAGTGGTACAATTTGGTGAGGGTAATTTCTTAAGGGCTTTCGTTGATTATGCTTTTCAAAGACTAAATAATGAACTCGATTTCAATGCCGGTATTGCCATGGTGCAACCGCTAGAGAATGGTATGATTAATATGATTAATGACCAGGACGGACTTTATACACTCTTTTTAAACGGAATCAAAAAAGGTGAAAAAATCCAGGAAATTGACCTAATTACGAATGTTGTAAAAGGTATAAATCCTTATAAGGATTATGCCGATTATTTAGATTTAGCCAAAGAAGAAGAACTTCAGTTCATTATTTCAAATACCACAGAAGCCGGTATTGAATACATTGATTCAGATACGCCTGATATGCAGCCACCAGTGGCTTTTCCGGCAAGATTAACGGTCTTGTTACATGAAAGATTTAAGCATTTTAAAGGCGATGCTTCTAAAGGATTGACTATTATTCCATGTGAATTAATAAATCATAATGCCGACACTCTAAAAGAAATTATATTCAAATATTGTGACTTATGGAGTTATGACAATGCATTTAAAACTTGGCTATTAGAAAGTTGTACTTTTCACAATACATTAGTAGATCGAATTGTTCCTGGCTATCCAAGAAACGAAATTGAAGAGTACAACAGCAAGTTGGATTACCAGGATAATCTGATTGTTACTGCAGAGCCTTTTTTCCTTTGGGTAATTGAAGGCGGAGAGGATTTAAAGAAAAAATTGCCATTCCACAAAACAGATTTAAATGTGAAAATTGTGGATGATATGCAGCCGTTCCGAACCTTAAAAGTTCGTATACTGAATGGTGCACATACGGCTATGGTTCCGTTTTCGTTGTTATACGGAAACGAAACGGTAAAACAAACCGTTGATGGTGATTTTACCGGGAAATTTGTAAATAGCATTATTTCTGAAATTAATGGTACATTACCATTTGATAAAGAGGAGGTTTTAGCGTACTCAGATGAAGTAATGGATCGTTTCAGAAATCCATTTATTAAACATTTATTATCTGACATTGCCTTAAATTCTATTTCGAAATTTAAAGTGCGTGTTTTACCAAGCTTGCTTCAGTATTATGCCGAAAATCAGCAACTGCCAACTAATTTGACTTTTTCATTTGCTTGTTTAATCCAATTTTACAAAGGAACTTGGAACGGAAAGGAATTACCAATCAAAGACTCATCGGAAATCGTTGAGCAATTTAAATCAGCTTGGGAATTATCAGATCTTGATTTGGTTGTAAATAGTGTGTTATCTAATGAAGAGTTTTGGGGAGAAGATTTAACAAAAGTAAATGGCTTGAGCCAGGATATCGCTTTTGCTTTGTCTGAAATTATGACTAATGGCTTGGAAAAAGGATATTTAAATTTTAACAAGCAATATCAATCGTAAAGAATTTATCATGCAAAAGAAATTAATAAAAGTAAATCCTGCCGACAATGTAATTGTTGCCCTAACCGATTTGGTGCAAGGTGAACAAATTGCATTTGAAGGAACTACTGTTTCACCAACAACTGATGTTAAAGCAAAACATAAAATTGCAGAGACAGATTTTGAAATTGGTGATGATATTATAATGTATGGCGTTTTGGTAGGGAGAGCTTCAAAGCCTGTGGCAAAAGGAGAAGTAATTACTACCGAAAATGTAAAACATAAAAGTGAAGAAGTTTTTGGTAAAAACGGAAACTTAGGTTGGACTCCGCCAAATGTAGATCGTTGGAAAGACAAAACTTTCAACGGATATCATCGGGCTGATGGACAAGTAGGAACCAAGAATGTCTGGTTATTTTTTCCATTAGTTTTTTGTGAAAACAAAAATATTGAGAAACTAAAAGAGATTTTCGAAAACGAATTAATGCCCAAAAAAGATGTTTCTTATAAAAATTTATTACGCTCTTTAATTGAAGAAAAAAGCGTCGAAGAAGTTGTAGATAAATCTCCAAATGAAAATCTTTTAGATAATATTGAAGTAAAATTCATCAACCATCAGGGTGGTTGTGGTGGAATTCGACAAGATTCGGAATTGTTGGCGAAATTGCTTGCGGGATATGTAAACAATCCGAATGTTGCAGGTGCTACGGTTTTAAGTTTGGGGTGCCAAAATTTGCAGATTAGTATTTTTAAAGATGCTTTAAAAGAAATGAGCCCGAATAATGATAAAGAAATTTTGATTTATGAGCAACAACAAATTGGAACTACCGACCAAATGTTCCAAATGGTGATTAAAGATTCTTATGAAGCCATTAAAAGAGCCAACCAAATTAAACGTAAACCTGCACCGCTTTCAAAACTAAATATTGGTTTGGAATGTGGTGGTTCAGACGGGTTTTCAGGAATATCGGCAAATCCTGCATTGGGAGTTGTTTCAGATATTTTTGCAGCTTTGGGTGGGAAAACCATTTTGGCAGAGTTTCCTGAACTTTGTGGTGTTGAACAAGAGTTGATGGACCGATGTGTTGACGAAGAAAAAGCAAATAAGTTTTTATCCCTAATGAGAGCTTTTGAGAAATCGGTTGTGGATGCAGGTTCAGGATTTGATATGAATCCGTCACCGGGAAATATTAAAGACGGATTAATTACCGATGCCATGAAATCGGCAGGAGCGGCTAAAAAAGGAGGAACTTCTCCGGTTGTAGATGTTTTAGATTACGGTGAATATATTTCAAAACCAGGTTTAAATCTTTTGAATACACCAGGAAATGACGCCGAATGTACCACAGGATTGGTTGGAGCAGGGGCAACCGTTGTTTTATTTACTACAGGTTTGGGAAATCCGATGGGAAATCCGATTGCACCTGTGGTTAAAATTTCGTCTAATTCGACATTAATTAATAGAATGTCAGATATTATAGATGTAAATGCCGGAACTGTGATTACTGGTGAAAAAACTATTGCCGAAGTTGGAGCAGAAATAGTAGATTATATTATTGAATTAGCGAGCGGAAATATAGAAACAAAAGCAGATCAGCTGAAACAAGATGTTTTTATTCCCTGGAAAAGAGGAGTATCATTATAAAACAAAAAAGAGTGAATTAAATTCACTCTTTTTTTTATGATTTTATTTTTGAAGATGAATTTCGAATTAATAATTCACCATTTAAAACTACCTTTTTTTCAATTTTAGCACCGTCTTTGTTTTTTACTTGCTCCAGAAAGACTTGAGCAGCAGCTTTACCCATTGCAACACTGCATTGGTCAACAGATGAAATGGATAATTCCATAAATTCGGTAAAAGGTTCGTTTCCAAAACCAACCACACAAACATCTTCAGGAATTTTATAACCTTGCTCCTTAAGTTCTTTAATGGCTCCTAATGCAGCAAAGTCAGAAGCAGAAAATATTGCGTCTGGTTTAACCTTTAGCTTTAATAATTTTTTTGCAGCTGAATGTCCGTCTTCAACACTACTTTTAATTTTTATCACATATTCATCCTTAAATTCTATGCCGTTATCTATAAGCGCTTGTTTATAACCATTAAAACGATTTTCATAAATTTCTAAAGAGCGGTCACCGGTTAAATAGGCAATTTTAGAACATCCTTGTTCTATGATATGCTTTGTTGTAGTATAAGCAGCCCCAAAATCGTTAATAGTAACAGTACTGACCCCTTCAATATTTTTTTTACGGTCAAAGAATACTACAGGAACCCTTTTTTCAAGTGCTTTTTCAATCACGCGGTCATTTTCAGAAGTCATATTAGAAACAGACATTAAAATACCATCAACTTGAGCGTTTAACAGCATGTTAATGTTCTCGATTTCTCTTTTTTCATCTTCGTGTGTTTGACAAATGATTACATTATATTTATGAGAATACAATTCTTCTTCAATTCCACGAATAACAGAAGCAAAAAAATTAGTGTTAATACGAGGGACGATAACACCAATGTTATGACTTTTTCCACTTTTAAGCGCCTGTGCCAATTTATTCTGTTTGTAATTCATCTTGGTGGCAGTAGCCATAACAAGATCACAGGTGCTTTTACTGATTTTTGGGTTGTTGTTTAATGCTCTTGAAACAGTAGCTGCAGAGATATTTAACTCTTTGGCTATGTCGTAAATTGTTGCTTTTGGACTCATTATAAAGTGCTTTTATGAAGGTAAAAGTAGCAAAATTTATTTATAAACAGAATTTTGTGCTATCGATTGCACAAATTATTATAAGTTAATGGTTTTTGACTCTCATTTTGTACGGTTAATATTTAAAATTTTCTTAAATTAGCGGGATTATTAAGATATATATAAAAATTTCACGGTATTTTTATATTTATTGTTTTTTAACTATATTTTTTTGGTAAACTGAAAATTAATATTTACGTTTGTGTAATCGATTGCACTAGTTGCCTTTTAATGCTAAAAAGAACCGGAATCGATACCAAATGAGTTAATATAAATCAAATGTCAAGACAGAATAATCTTAAAATTGCTATTACTTTATCCTTACTATCAGTATTCTTTTTTTCGTGTGCTCCAAAACATGATAAACCAACTGCTTACAAAGCAGATTGGACTAAAATGAAGGATATTATAAATAGTGTTAAAGAGCCTGTTTTTCAAAATAAAACCTATTTAGTTTCTGATTTTGGCGCTGTAGCAGATGGTGTTTTTGATAATACCCAGGCTTTTAAGAAAGCTATAGAAACTTGTTCTGCTAATGGTGGTGGTATTGTTTCTGTTTCTTACGGAAAATATTTTACCGGTCCAATTCATTTACAAAGTAATGTCAATCTTCATTTGGAAGAAGGAGCAGAACTTTTGTTTAGCACAAATACGAAAGATTATCCAATAGTACACACCTCTTTTGAAGGTGTAGAATTAATGAATTATTCTCCTTTGATTTATGCCTATCAAAAAAGCAATGTTGCAGTTACCGGAAAAGGGACTATAAATGGTCAGGCCGGAAATCAAAATTGGTGGTCTTGGTGTGGGAAAGATGTATACGGATGGAAAAAAGGTGATCCAATTCAAAACGTTAAGCGATTAATGGAAATGGGAGATAATAGTGTTCCTGTTGCTGATCGTCTGTTCGGAGATGGATATTATTTGAGACCAAATTTTATTGAATTTTTTGATTGTAAAAATGTAATGTTGAAAGATATTAAAATTGTTAACGCTCCATTTTGGATTATTCATCCTATAAAGTCAGTGAATGTTATAGTGGATGGTGTTAATATTATAAGTCACGGTCCAAATAATGACGGTTGTGATCCCGAATATTCCAGAAACGTAATCATTCGCAATTGCAGTTTTAATACAGGAGATGATTGTATTGCCATTAAATCCGGTAGAGATACTGATGGCAGAAGAGTGAATATTCCGAGTGAAAATATCGTTGTTCAAAATTGTAAAATGTTTGATGGTCACGGCGGTGTAACTATGGGCAGTGAAATTTCAGCAGGTGTAAGAAATGTGTATGTGGAAAATTGTGATATGGATAGCCCTGAACTTGACCGTGCTATCAGAATCAAATCAAATACACGAAGAGGCGGATTTGTTGAAAATGTATGTGTGAGAAACTTAAGAATAGGAGAAGTAAAGGAGTCTGTGCTGGGTATAGATTTGTTTTATTCTATTCACGGAAATCAAACAGGAAATTATATGCCAAAAGTTCAGAATATATATTTAGAAAATATTACTGTTAAGAATGGTGGTAAATATGGGATTTTGGCAAAAGGACACGCTGAATCACCAATTAAAAATATTGTATTCAAAAACGTTACAATTGATAAAATCGGCTCCAATTATTCAGTTGAAAATGTTGAAAACTTACAATTTATAAACACTACAATAAACGGAATTCAGATAGAACAACCTAAATAAAATTTAATAAACCAATAATTATTATGAGTATAAAATGTTTTTATAACAAAGCCGCAAAATATCGTTTTGCAATGACAATTATCCTAATGTTATTTATGAGTTCTCAGGTTATGGCTCAAGGTGACATTACAGTTACCGGGGTGATTATAGATAGTGGAGGTTTAACTTTGCCTGGAGTAACAGTTACTGAAAAAGGAACAAAAAATGCTGTAAGTAGTGATTTTGATGGAAAATTCACAATAAAAGTAGCCGGGGCAAAAAGTGAATTGGTTTTTACTTACATCGGTTATGAAACACAAACGATAACGGTAGGTACAAAGAAACAAGTTAACGCGGTATTGAATAGTTCAACTAACAAACTGGATGAAGTTGTTGTGATTGGATATGGAACTTCCAAGAAATCGGATTTGACGGGTTCTGTAGTTTCTGTGTCAGGAGAGGATCTTAAAAAACTGGCAACGGCGAGTGTAGCTGAAACTTTAACAGGTCGTGTGGCAGGGTTGCAGGTTGCCTCTTCAGAAGGGTCCCCAGATTCAAATATAAATCTAAAAGTTAGAGGTGGTGGTTCTATATCACAGGATAGTTCGCCATTACTTATTGTTGATGGATTTCCTGTTAATAGTATTAGTGATATTTCGCCATCAGATATTGAAAATATTTCTGTTTTAAAAGATGCTTCGTCTACTGCAATTTATGGATCAAGAGGAGCTTATGGTGTAATTATCATAACCACAAAAAAAGGAGGGAAAGACGGCGGAAAAGTGACCGTGAGCTATAATTCCTTTATTGCAACCAAAAAAATAGCTAATACCATTGGTGTCCTCAATCCTCAGGATTTTGCCAATTGGGAATACGAATATGCTCAACTCACAAATGATATTCCATCCTATGAAGATCCATTTGGTGGGGCTTGGTCACCAACTCAATTTGCGGGTGTTAAAGGAACCAATTGGCAAAAAGAAATTTATGGACGTACCGGACAGGTAGTGAATAATGATTTAGGAATTCGCGGAGGTTCAGATAAATTGAACTACAACTTCAATTTTACCAGATATAATGAAAAAACCATTATGCTGGGTTCTACTTTTGACAGAGATAATCTTTCCTTAAATTTAAGAAGTAAAGCAAATGATAAAATTGATTTGTCATTCACTATGCGTTACTCAAATACAGAAATAACAGGTGGTGGTGCAAATGAGCAAAATGAAGTTTCTTCTACGGACTCACGTTTGAGACATGCTGTTGGATA
Organism: Flavobacterium sangjuense; assembly: GCF_004797125.1. Lineage (NCBI taxonomy): Bacteria > Pseudomonadati > Bacteroidota > Flavobacteriia > Flavobacteriales > Flavobacteriaceae > Flavobacterium > Flavobacterium sangjuense. The sequence continues at coordinate 2,763,969 of NZ_CP038810.1, read as the reverse complement.
TGCTCCGATTCCACTTGCAGGTGTAACTACTGATAACACAGATGAGGCCATTTCAAGTTACCTTATTAATCCGTTTGTTGCTGTTGCAGATAATGACCGTTTACAAACCAGAAAAAATTATAATACTTTGGGTAGTTTTTCATGGAAGATTATTGAAAATCTTCAATTTAAAACGGAATTAGGGCTTGACAATTATTTTTATAATGATAACCGTTTTTATGGTAGGTCTACTTATTATGTACGTAATATTCCTCTACCTGAAAATCAGGGATTAGCGGCACTTATTATGCGCGGACGTAAAGAAGAGAAGTTTAGAAATGCAAATACTCTAAATTATGATTTTAAAAAATTTCTTGGTAAAAAGCATAAATTAAAAGTACTTTTAGGTGAAGAGTCTTTAAATTACAATGTTACTAACTTAACAAGTACCATTCATGCTTTTCCACAGAACTTTACTTTTCAAGATGCTATGAATCTTTCTTCTCAAGGAAAGCCATTTAGCGTTGACAACTTTGTTAGTCAGGAAGATAAATTACTATCCTTTTTTGGACGTGTAAATTATGATTTTAGAGATCGATATTTATTTACAGCAACTATGCGTGCAGACGGTTCGAGTAAATTTTTAGGAGCTAACCGTTGGGGTTATTTCCCATCAGCAGCAGGAGCATGGAAACTGACCGAAGAGAAATTTTTGAAAGACGTAAAATGGTTGGACCTACTAAAACTTAGAGTAAGTTATGGTCAAGCAGGTAATAATAATATTCCAACAGGTCAAACAATACAAACATATCAATCGTCTACATCTGCCTGGATAGATGGAGTAACCAACTTTTGGGCAGCATCCCAATATTTAGCAAACCCGGATTTGAAATGGGAAACTATGATAACACAAAATGTTGGACTTGATTATGAATTGTTTAAAGGTCGTGTAAGTGGTTCGGTTGAATTGTATAAAAACATTACTCAAGATTTATTACTTGCTTACCCTCTTTTTGGAGGTGGATACAATTTTCAGTATAGAAATTTAGGCGAAAATCAAAATACTGGTGTAGAAACTTCTTTAAATGTAACAGCAATACAAAAGAAAAATTACGGATTAAGTTTTGGGTTCAATATTAGTTTTAATAAAAACAGAATTAATTCACTTGGGGAATTAGATGACTTTGAATGGTCAAGTGGTTGGGCTTCTACGGCTATCGGAACAGACTATGTAGTGAGAGTTGGTAGTCCATTAGGGTTGATGAAAGGATATAGAAGTGATGGTCGTTATGAAGTATCAGATTTTGATTATGTTGCTGGAAACTATGTATTGAAACCAGGTGTTGCTAATGCTGATGGTATTTTTGGGACAGTTGTTCCGGGGACTATGAAATTAAAGGATCTTAATGCAGATGGGGTGATAAATTCCGATGACCAAACTATTATTGGAGATGCTAATCCAGTTCACACAGGAGGTTTCGTACTCAACGCCAATGCCTATGGGTTTGATTTATCAGCATCGTTCAACTGGAGCTACGGAAACGATGTATATAATGCAAGTAAGGTCGAATACACTACAGCGATTTCAAATAATGATACAGGACAATATAGAAACCTATCTACAGAAATGGCTGGAGGAAACAGATGGACCAATATAGATCCTACTTCTGGACTAGTAGTAACTGATCCTACAGCACTTGCAGCACTTAACGCTAATACATCATTGTGGTCACCATATCAGAGCCGTTATGTCTTTTCTGATTGGGCAGTTGAAGATGCTTCTTTCTTAAGACTAAACACGTTAACCGTTGGATACACACTTCCAAAAGATCTTATGTCGAAATTCGCTATTTCTAAATTGAGATTTTATGTAACGGCTAATAATGTTTTTGTTCTTACCAACTATTCAGGTCTTGACCCAGAGGTATCTACAAGAAGAAATACACCTTTCACACCTGGAGTGGATTCATCACCATATCCTCGTAGTAGACAATATGTTTTTGGTTTAAACCTTAATTTTTAATTAAATAATTTATTTTAAAATGAAAAAAATAGTATTAATTACCGGAATCTTTATAACAGGACTCTTTTCTTCCTGTAATAATTTTGATGATGCCCTTGAATCTCAAGCAGTATCAAGTTTGGAGGAGTCAACTGTTTTTTCAAACTTGGATTTGACTAAAGGGGCTGTAGATGGAATTAAAATACCATTCGGTGAGACCAATTCATATAGAGGGCGTTTTCTTCCTTGGTATGGTTTTAATACCGATTCAGAATGGTATAACTCTTCAGAAACAGCTGGAGATAAATCAGATCTTTGTGTTTACGATGCTAAGCCAAATAACACAGAAATGAATACGGCTAATAATGCTTGGGCAATGATGTATCAGGGAATTGAGCGTGCCAATCTTTGTATTAGAGGTATCCGTACTTATGGTAACCCTGCTGCAGGAAATGAAATGGGTTATTTACTTGGAGAAGCATTGACTTTAAGAGCTATTTATTATGCTGATTTAGTAAAAGCCTGGGGAGATGTACCGGCTCGTTTTGAACCTATTAATTCTCAAACTTTATTTGCAGCAAAATCAAGTAGAGACCTAATTTACAAACAATTAATTCAAGATCTTGGTGAAGCTTCAGATTTAGTGCCATGGCCTAACGGAAATGCTGCAACTACAAACGTACAAAGAATTAATAAGGCTTTTGTTAAAGGACTGCGCGCCAGATTGGCATTAGTTGCCAGTGGATTCCAACAATATCCTGATGGAATAAGAAGAAGCAATGATCCGGATCTTTCTGTTGCTAACATGTATGCTTTGGCATTAAGTGAGTGTACTTCAGTTATTCAAAGTGGTTCAGCACATTTAGAGCCGTCTTTTGAAACATTCTGGAGAAAATACAATCAGGAAAATACCGCTGCTGGTGGAGAGTCACTATGGGAATTGCCTTTTGGTGCCGGTAGAGGAAGAATGCTTTTCACTTTTGCTGTAAATCACACAAGTATCGATCAGTTTCAGGCCAATGGATCTAATAGAGGAGGAGTTGCCGGGCCACTTCCACATGTATTTTATGATTATGATGTTGCTGATAGCCGCAGAAATGTTACCTGTGTTCCTTACAGATATGGAACAGCAAGTAATACTGTCTTAACAAATGGTTTCCCTACAGCAAAACAAACATTAGTAGGTTTAAACAGATGGTATTTCGGGAAATATCGTTACGAATGGATGACCAGAAGGGTAATATCAACTAATGATGATGGCGTAAATAAAATCTACATGCGTTATGCCGAAGTACTTTTGATGGCTGCAGAAGCAGCTAATGAACTACAAGGACCTGCTGCTGCAGCACCATATTTAAAAGAAATTCGTAGAAGAGCTTTTGACCCATCACTTCACGCCGTAAAAGTTGATGCTTATGTTGATGCCTTAGCTAGTAAAGAGGCTATGCTTAATGCAATCATTGAAGAGAATAAGTTTGAGTTTACCGGTGAAATGGAGCGTAAGCAAGCGCTTATTCGTTGGAATTTATTGGGAACAAAATTAACTGAAGCCAAAGCAAAAATGGTTCAGTTGCAACAGCGTACAGGGAATTATGCCGATGTAGCGACTACCTTATATTTTAAATACGATACGGATAATGTGTCATTAATCGTTTATGGATTAAATCATGGTGAGACTACTAATCCGGGAGCAGCATACACCGCTTTCAGTTGGAATAATTTGACAGATGCCAAGATAAATGGTTTAGTTAAAGCAGGAGCAGATCCTGATAACAGACAGTTCTGGCCGATATGGCAAGTATTCCTTGATGGTAGTAATGGTTTACTAGTAAATGATTACGGCTATTAGAAAATAAGTAAGTTTTTAGTAAGGCTCATTTATAAATGAGCCTTACTTTTTCTATAATTATTCTTTTAAGAATTCCTGTAAGTTATTGATTTTAAATTATGAAAAATAAGATGTCTTTTTTTAAAATAAGAACAGTTTTAAATCTTCTAATGGTTTTTATTGGATTCAATGTAGTTGCCCAAAAAGAACCCGTTTCAAATAGTATTCCGACTGATTTAAAATGGTCTGAAAGAATGGCTTTGTCTGAAATGAAACGTTATCCGGAAGCCTATCAAATTGATGAAAAAAAAGAACCTAAATGGGATTACGTTCATGGTTTAGTTTTGACTTCAATAGAGAAATTATACAAAAAGACTAATGATAAAAAATATTACGATTATATAAAAGGTTATGCCGATGCGACTATCGATAATGATGGCGTAGTCAAATCATACAAATTCGACACTTACAATATTGATATGGTTACTGCCGGAAGAATTCTTTTTAACCTATATGATACGACTAAGGATTCAAGATACTTAACTGTATTAAAACAACTCAGAAAACAATTGCAGGAACAACCAAGAACCGCAAGTGGAGGATTTTGGCACAAAAAAGTGTATCCTAATCAAATGTGGCTCGATGGATTATATATGGGAGAACCATTCTATGCACAATATACTGTGACATACGAAAATGGAGCAAGCCTTGATGATATTGCCAAACAATTTGAATTAATTCAGCTTCATGCTACCGATAAAAAAACAGGATTGTTATATCATGGCTGGGATGAAAGCAAAGAAATGCCATGGGCAGATAAAGAAACCGGTTGTTCTCCAAATTTTTGGTCACGCTCAATAGGATGGTATATAATGGCATTAGTTGATGTGTTGGATTACTTCCCAAAAGATCATCCAAAGCGAAATGAACTAATAACTTATTTAAATAACGTTGCCAATGCCATAGCAAAAGTTCAGGACAAATCAGGACTTTGGTATCAGGTAACAGACAAAGGAGGAAGCGAAGGGAATTATTTAGAATCATCAGGTTCCTCTATGTTTGCCTATGCTTTGGCTAAAGGCGCTAACAAAGGATACCTGCCTAAAAAATTTAAAAAAATTGCCTGTAAAGCTTTCAACGGATTGACAAAAAAATTGATAAAAACAGAAGCCGATGGTGAGATTACAATCACTGAGGCTTGCGCTGTAGCAGGTCTTGGAGGGAAACCATACAGAGACGGGTCTTATTCCTATTATGTGAATGAACGGAAAAAAGATAACGACCCTAAAGCAACAGGCTCTTTTATTCTCGCTGCTTTAGAATTGAATAAATAGATTTATCATCAGATGAAAATGAAAAAGAATAGTATTTATTTTTTATGCTTCTTCTTTAGCTCTTTCCTTTTTGGACAGGAGAGTGCAGATTCATTTTCTAAATCGGTCTGGGTTTCGGATAATGGAGATGGAACTTACACCAATCCAATTATAAATGCTGATTATTCTGATCCGGATGTGATTCGTGTGGGTGATAAATTTTATATGACGGCTTCGTCTTTCAATTGTATTCCCGGTCTACCAATTCTTGAATCCAATGATTTGGTCAACTGGAAACTGATTAATTACGGATTAAAAAAGCAAATACCATCTAATTTTTATAATAAAGCGCAACATGGGAAAGGTGTTTGGGCACCATGCATCCGATACCATAACAAAGAATTTTATATCTATTACCCAGATCCTGATTATGGAATTTACATGATCAAATCCACAAAAGCAGAAGGTCAATGGTCAGAACCAATTTTGGTAAAAAAAGGAAAAGGGCTGATAGATCCAACGCCACTTTGGGATGATGATGGAAAAACGTATTTAGTTTATGCTTTTGCAGGAAGTCGCGCAGGAATCAAAAGCGTATTGGTTGGATGTACCATGAATGCTGAAGGAACTGTTGCTAATAATGACGAAGTGCTTTTATTTGATGGTCATCAGGATGAACCAACACTGGAAGGCCCGAAGATTTACAAAAAAAATGGGTACTATTATATTTTTGCGCCGGCTGGTGGAGTAGCTACAGGTTGGCAAACAGCATTCAGGTCAAAAAATATTTATGGTCCTTATGAGAATAAAAAAGTTTTAGATCAGGGAGCATCTAAAGTTAATGGACCGCATCAAGGCGCATGGATTCAAACTAAATCAGGTGAAGATTGGTTTATTCATTTTCAGGACAAAGGTATAATCGGAAGAGTGGTTCATCTGCAGCCAATGAAATGGATTAACGATTGGCCTATAATTGGAATAGATACGAATGGTGATGGAATCGGTGAGCCTGTTTCGACTTATAAAAAACCAAATGTTGGCAAATCCTATCCGGTTGTTTACCAGAAAGAATCGGATGAATTTAGCAAACCAAAGTTAGATTTACAATGGCAATGGCATGCCAACCCTCAAATTAATTGGGGTTTCCCAAGCAGTTACGGATACTATATGCTGAATTGTATTCCAAAACCAAAAAAGGCAGTGAATCTTTTTGATGTACCGAATTTGCTTCTGCAAAAATTCCCATCTGAAGAGTTTACAGCGACTACAAAACTGAATGTCAATTTTAATTTTGATGAAGAAGAGGCAGGATTTTTGGTAATGGGCTTGGATTATTGCTTATTAAGGATAAAACAGACAGAGAGTAAGTTGTATTTATCTCAAATGATATGCTTAAATGCAGATAAAAATCAGGCAGAAAGCGAAGCTGCTACAGTTTTATTAAAAGGTAATATTGTCTACCTACAGGTTAAAGCTCTTGCAGACGGAATTTGTACATTTCTTTACAGTGAAGACGGAACCGATTTTAAAAACATCGGAATTCCTTTTAAAGCCAGAGAAGGGAAATGGATTGGTTCAAAAGTAGGCTTTGTGGCGCAACGCAATGGGTTTATTAATAATGCCGGAAATGTAAAAATAGATTGGATAAGATTTAATAAAATATAAAGGATGATAAAAACAGCGACAATTTTGGCACTTGTGTTTTTTACAGTTTCCTGTAAATCGGTAGCACAGGATAAAAAAGCTGAAAATAAGGAACACACTAAGATAACAGATTGGAACAAATTTATTGTATCCAAAGATGATGCTTGGTTTGCAACAGAAGAAGCACAAAATGTAGCCGAAAACGTTTTATTGTACCAACGCGATTTTGGGGGTTGGCCAAAAAATACCCAAATGCAAAATCCATTATCTGAAAGTGAAAAGAGACAGCTTTTAGATTTGAAATCTGATCCTAATGGCTGTACTATTGATAATGGAGCCACGGTTCAGGAAATGCTTTTTTTATCTAAAATCAATAAGCAGCAGCCGAATGAAAAGTACAAAATTGCTTTCCTTAGAGGGTTGATGTATTTGATTTCTGCTCAATATGGCAATGGAGGTTATCCTCAATTCTTCCCGGTAAAAAAGGGATATGCGAAACACATCACCTACAATGATGATGCGATGGTCAATGTGCTGAAATTATTTAAGGAAATTAAAGACAACTCAGGCTATTATTCATTTACACCTCCAGCAGAAATAGTGTCGATGGCACAGAGCGCTTTTGATAAAGGGATTGACTGTATCCTAAAAACACAATACAAGCAAAAAGGAACATTAACGTCCTGGTGTGCGCAACACGATGAGGTTACGCTGCTTCCTGCTGACGCCAGAGCGTTTGAATTGGCTTCTTTAAGTGGAAAGGAATCAGCAAAAATTACCTTGCTTTTGATGTCGATAGAAAATCCATCTAAAGAAATTGTAGATGCTGTAGATGCTGCTTATAACTGGTTTGAAAAAGTGAAAATCACCGGAATTAAAATCGAAAATGTGCCAACAGGTGATGGTGATAAAAAAGACAGAGTTGTTGTGAATAGCCCTGATGCAGAACCATTATGGGCGCGCTTTATGGATTTGGACACTAACATTCCGTTTTTTTGTGACAGAGATGGGATTAAAAAAGCAACTTTAGCAGAAATTGGATACGAGCGAAGAAATGGATATGCTTGGTATACTAATGAACCAAAAGAAGTTTTAAAGAACTATCCGAAATGGAAAGACAAATTAAAGAATTAGTTTGCCATTTAAGCTTTGGAAAACCTATTTTAATTATGCAATCGATTACAAATTATTTAATATTAAATTTTTTATTATGAAAAAAATTAACATTTATTTATTGATGCCTTTATTTTTGATATCTGTTGTTGTTAGTGGGCAAACTACAACAACTTATAATTTAGGTAATCAATCTACATTTACAAACACAGGAACTCAATGGGATTCTGTTACGTCAACTACAAGTCCGGATGGCAAAGTAAGAACGCAAGCAGCTACAACTAAATGGCACAGTACTGGTTATGGAGTTGTTTTTCAAAATGGAAATTCTTTAGAAATAGATGTCTTAAGTGGGAGCAATACGATTCGTTTTTATGGTTCAGTCTATAGTGCCGGTACTATGAATGGAGGTTCGGTACTAGCAGGAAGTGATTTAGGTTCTATAAATGTTGATATAGACGCACATCCAGGCATGGCTGATCAAACAGGGTATTATGAATTTAATTATGTTGGTGGAGCAACTACATTGTACTTCACGTTTAGTGGAAGTAATGCGTATACACCAGCAATACAAGTCACCAATCTTCCGGTAACTGTTGTTCTTACAGATGTTTGGGATTTTGGAGCAACTCAATTAGATACTAGTAATTACAATAATTTATTAAACGAAACAGTAATCAATTCTTGGTATGGAGCAACTGTACCCGGAACAGCAGGAGTTAATTTCCCGGTTAGTTTTACTTCAGGAGCATTGTCTTGGGTTGGAAATAGTGGCGATAGATTAAGAACAATCAATACCAATCTTACTCGTTTTGATGCTAATGTTGCCAGTGTGACTACGCATAATGGAAGAGTTTATTGTAATGGTACACCTAATTTATCTGCGGGTGTTCCAACCAATAGATTTATGAGAATGACGCTTAATGAAGACGATCAAGTAACAGTGATTTGTAGAACAGATGCTGCAGGTGCTTTTAATTTTGTAGATGAAAATAATCCAGTGTTACAGTCAGATTTGTTAGATGTTACTTTTGCAAGTGGGAGTGTTACAGAGGCTAAATTTGTTGCCAAAAATGCAAGTACATTTAAAATATATTCCGCTAACGGTAAAGCAAGTTTTTACAGAATATTGAGAAAACCTGCAATTTATACTAATGTTTCTGGAGATATTGATCTTTCACAAGCGGCAGGAATTCCAGGTAATTATGCTGTTGTATTTACCAATGCTGCCGGAAAGTCTTGGACAGCTCAAATGAATATGGATGGAACTTATAATGCAAACTTGCCAATAGGTTATTCGTATACAATAAGTTTGGTTAATGCGAATGGATATATAATTACCAATGGAACTACTTTAGATTTAACTGCAGTACTAACTTCAACATTTAATCATGATATCACTATTTTGCAGGTTACGTTATATCAGGTTAGTGGCGCAATTACGGGTTTAGGGACTGCCATTTCAAACTTAAGTTTAGCTTATGTTGCTAATCCGGCAACCGTGTATACTCCAACACCGGTTGTCAACGCAATTAATGGAACTTATACGGTTCAGTTAGAAGCAAATGTTTCTTATACTATTACTGCAAATGGAGTAAATGACTATCAAATTGATACGAATACGATTACTATTCCAACTTCTGATACAACTTCTGATATTACTTTTACGGCAAAACCAGTTTATAATGTAACTATAAATACTACTGGATTAACTCCTACACAACAAAGTAATCTACACTTGACATTTACAAACTTGAACGAAAGTGGTTATATCTATAATTTTACTACTATTTCAGGAATTGCTTTACGAGACGGGACTTATTCTGTGTCAGCTTCTGGTTTAGATAATTATCCCGTTCAATTGGCACTGACTTCAAATTTAGTAGTAAATGGTGTTGGTACTTCAAAAACGTTAAATTTTGTTCCGGTTACAGTTTGGTCATTTGATGACAAGATTATCACAACTGCAACATCTGCTTATAAAGGAATGCTTTTTACAGGTAATATATCCAATTCAATTAGTCAAGGTCACTTGATTGGACAACCAGGCGGAACAATTCAGGTTCCGGTAAATCCTGGAGAAAAAGTTTCTGTGACCTATTATTATTCAGCAGGTTTTTCAATTGAAGGAGGAGCAACCATTACAACGGTAAACTCAACGGGAACGACTTCACTTATAGATATTACTGAATACACTTATACAGGATCTACCGCGGGATATGTAAACATTGCCGTTAGTGCAACTTCATATTTTACCGAAATAAAAATTGGAGGAAGTATTCCTTATAGTCCGGTAATTACGGTTGGTACTGATAAAGATTATCAAACCATTAACGCTGCTTTAGATGCTGTTTCTAATATGATACGTACAAGTACAGATAGAGTAACTATAATGATTGATCCGGGTAATTATGAAGAAATGTTAGTAATTAATCAGCCTTTAGTTAAATTAAAAAATGCTTCCACTACACCTAGTACTGCTCTTTTAAATGGAGGTGTTAGTATTGATGCCAATGCGGTTAGAATTACTTCGTATTACGGACATGGATATACCTATTTTAGTATGTCTTCGGACCAAAAATGGCACCAAGATGTATTGAATGTGAATACAGCAAATGGATATGCATCTTATCAAAATGTTGGAGCGGGAACTACTAATGGTTCTTATTGGAATGCTACTGTAGTAGTTGGTGCAGATGGTTTTGAAGCTGACGGAATTATTTTTGAAAATTCGTTTAACCAATATATTTCTAATAAAGAATCTCAAGACACCGTTTTGGCATGGACAGTTGGTAGTCCGGGAGTGAGACCTACAAATGTAGGTAATACTAATGTTCAAAACAGAACAATGGTAGAAAGAGCAGCTGCGATAGCAATAAAAAATAATATTCAAAAAGTAATTTTGAATAAGTGTAGAGTTGTTGGACGCCAAGATTCATTTTTTGGAGGAACAGGTTCAAGAGTTGCGGTATATAAAGGAGACTACATGGGTGCAGTAGATTATATTTTTGGAGGAATGGATGTAGTCTTTTATCAGTCTAAATTGAGTATGAATGTAAGTGATCAGGCTAATGACCAAGCCTATATAACAGCAGCGCAACAAACAACAGGAAGAGGTTTTTTAATGTATGAATGCACTATTACTTCGGCTGAACCATTGATAGAAACAGCTTCTGTTTACCGCGCAAAACCAGGTTATTTTGGACGTCCATGGCAAGCAAATACTAGTGAAGTTGTTTTCTACAATACTACAATTGAAACTTCAAATTATCCGGGATTCATTGGTAATTCATTGATTGTTCCTCTAGGGTGGCAAAATACTTTAGGAGGTACTTCAAGTGGAATGTATGAATATGGTACTACTGAGATTTCAGGAGTTAATAATACGCCATCAAGAGCTTCATGGTCCACTTCTTTAACCAATCCAATTTTAAATGATGGTAGCCCTATTACAACTTTTAATTTCACACAAGGAAATGATAGTTGGGATCCATTTCCGCAATTGATTTTGGATGATTCGCTGGGGAATAATGATTTTCAACCTAATTCAGGTGTTAATGTATATGCTTTTAAAAATACTGTTGTTATTTCTAATGTAAAATCGAATACAAGTGTAGCAGTTTATGCTATGAACGGTTCGTTAGTTAAATCATTCAAAACCGATACGGATACTGAATTTAATTTAAGTAAAGGTTTGTGGATAGTGCATGTAAAAGCAGAAGATGGACAAAAATCAGTTAAATTATTAACGTTTTAATATTTGAAAGTTTTTATACAATCCTATAATAATTAAAAAAATAGAGTAGGTGTATTAACTAAATGACATAAAATAAAATATAAATAAAAATGAGTAAAAAATTAATTATTGCCTTTTTCTTTTTGACGATGATAAAGGCGTTTGGGCAAAACTATTATATGCCAGCTCCTGAAGGATTTGGTGCCACTGCCACTGGTGGAGGTAATGCTACTCCGGTAACGGTAAGCACTTATACTACTTTTAAAAATGCACTTCAATCAACATCAGCTGCTAACGCAGTGATTTTGGTTTCAGGAACTATTGATTGTATTTATACTAGTGTAACATTGAATAATAAAACCATCATAGGTTTGCCCGGAGCAAGACTTAGAAATTTGCAGATAACTGTGGGTAATTCAACAACTTCGGCTGCTAATTCGGGAATACTTAATATAAAACCAGGTTCTAACAACGTAATTATAAGAAATCTTATTTTTGAAGGTCCGGGTGCTTATGATGTTGATGGAAGAGATAATCTTACCAATGAAGGGACAAATGTTTGGGTAGACCATTGTGAGTTTCAAGACGGAATTGATGGTAATTTTGACAATAAAGGATTGGCAGACAATGTAACGATTTCCTGGTGTAAATTCACCTATTTGAAAGCTGCCGTGGCAGGAGGTTCAGGAGGATCAAACGACCATCGTTTTTCAAATCTTATTGGATCAGATCAAAATGATGCTCCGGCAGATGGACATTACAGTATTACATTTAAAAATTGTTATTGGGCAAACGGATGTAAAGAAAGAATGCCGAGAGCCAGAAATGCAGAACTTCATATACTCAACTGCTATTATAGTACCAACGTATCAGGTGCCAGAGCGATTGGTTTAGGTGGAGGGGCTAACAACTCTACTTGTTATGTTGAAAAAACACACTTTGCGAGCATAGGATCTGTATATACTAGTTATGTTAGTTCGGATGGTGGAACAGTCGGAATTAAATTCACTAATTGCCTGAGTGGAGGTAGTAATGTTGGAACAGTACCTACACCTACATATACAATAACAGCAATGCCTGTTAATGAAGTGTCAGCCTTTTTAACGGATGCTACTTGTGGTGCAGGAGCAACGTTACAAGTTACTTCCGGTGGCGTAATTTCGCCAACGAACTGTACGTTGGGAATTAATGAAAATGTTTCTGATACAAAAATTAAAATTTCTTCTAATTTGATTGATGATACATTAAAAATCCACTTTTTAAACAATATCGCCGGAGAAGGTAAAATTGATATTTACTCTATGAGCGGTCAAAAAGTTTTCAATTTTTCAAAATATATCTCTTCTGATGAAACAGTTGAGTTTAATATGGAAAGCTTACAGAAAGGGGTTTATATATGTAAGATTGAAATAGACAACAAAACAACCAATTTGAAGTTTGTTAAATAATAATTATATAATTAAAAGCAAACGACAACATTGTAAAACAGTGAAAATAAATAGCATGAGTAAAATATTTTCGCATAGTGTTCATTTATTAATTAAATTTGTTAGGATAATGTATAAAACTATTACAGCCTTCTTTAAAAATAGATTTTTGAAGCCAAAAGCTTGTTATTATAATCAATTATTGACAAAGTATTTGGATAAATTATAATAATGATAAAAAAAAAAGGATATTTTTTTTGAAATCAAAAAATTATATTACTTTTATGCAATCGATTACAATTAACTTAAAAATAAATAATAATAACAAAAAACTCTTTAAAATGAAAACAAAATTACTTTCAATTACTTTAATGATGGTGCTTTTTACTAGTATCACAAAAGCACAGACCAAAATATGGGATTTTGGAAATGACACAACAACATGGCCTGTAACTGGTTCGGGAGTTGGAACTATTGGTGCAGACACTCAGGCTGTCATAGATAACTTAGGATTATTTTCTAATGACCCAAGTGCATCAGGAGATATTGTAAACTTCGGTTCAATCAATGCAAGTGCCGCATCATTTTCAGATGGATTTACGGCTGTGAATAGATTTCAATTGAATGGTGCAGGATATCCTTCTGCCGGTGGATTCATTCCTATGCCAACACAACGTTATATCTTTTTTGATGTGAATGGTGCATGTACTGTAAAAGTATGGTTTAAAACAGGAAGTAACGGTACTGTGAGAACAGTGTATGTTACTGATGGTACTGCTACTGTAGGTTCTGGTGCTTCAAATTCAGGGGGTAATGCAGATTTAGTAATTGTTACTGCAAATGCTACTGCTGCCGGTAGATATTATATCTATGCTGATGCTGCATGTAACCTTTATAAAGTTAGTGTTGTAGGAGCAACTGTAAATACTGTTCTTGCTAACAATGATTTTCAAACTACATCACCTGTAAAAGCATATACAAATGGTCGTCAAATTCATTTGTCTAATGTATTGTCAAAAACTCAAGTTGAAGTTTACTCAGTAACGGGAGCTTTAATTAGAACTATCAATACAGAGGCAGATACTAGTTTTGATGTTTTAAATGCTGGTGTTTACATTCTAAAAATTAAATCAGAAGAAGGTCAAAAATCGGTTAAAGTAGTAGTACAATAATTAGAACTTCAGTTTAATTAGTTACATAAAAAAAGCGGTCTCGTTTCCTAACGAGACCGCTTTTTTTTATAAACGATTATGCTCTTATTTAACTATAACTTTCAAAGTTGTACTAAAGCTATCGGATTGAATAGTTAGAAAATACAAACCTTTAGAAAGTAGAGCATTATTAATTTCAATTTCATTTTCTCCTATAGCTACTTCTTTTTTCAATGTTGATAAAATTTGCCCATTAATAGAAAATAATGTAATCGTAGTTTCTATTGCTTCTGGACTAATTACATTCAAATGAATAGCTGCATTCGTTGTCGGATTAGGGAATATCTTGGCTTCAAAATGTTGACTTTCCGGAAATATTGTTGATAAAGGAGCGCCTGTTTCTCTTGCTCCTAAATCCGGTGCGCTTCCATTAAATAAAATTCCGGTGGTTGTAACTCCTGCATTTATAAAATCACTACTTAAGTTTAAGGCAACGAAATTACCCAAATTTGGACTTCCATCAGCGTTTTTCATTACCGTTGGAGGCATTAGAGAGATGAAGTCAGCAGCACTGGAAACGATTGGAGGTGTTCTTCCGTTGGTGCTTAGTTGATTTACAAACCAAACATTAGAAGCCCCAACATTAGTTCCGGTTGTTACATCATTGCTTCCCGAATTATAAGAAACATTATTCCTGAATTGATGAGTTCCGCCTGCGCGAAAATTATAATTGGAATTGGTATTATTGAAAGAAGTATTATTTGTCACTTCAATAGACCCTAAATTATTGTTGTCGGTAAAGCCATGTTGCCCGTTACCAAAAGCAATACAGCGTCTTACAATGTGATTTACAGGGATGCCACTTCCGCCAAGTTTAAAGCCGTTTTTATCTCCATTAACAGATGTAGTTCCATCTGTCAGTGTTCCATTGTTATAGGCAACGCAGTTTTCAAAGGATACTACTCCAATTGGTCCGGTAGCAGTATTTGTGAATAAATCCCAACCATCATCAATGTTATTATGAGCGATGCATCCACGAAAAACATTGCCTGATCCACAGGTAAGTTTAGCTGCAAAACCATCTGCATTTTCAGCTAAAACATCTTTGTTGTCAAACGCCTCACAATTCAAAATCAAGTTATTTGATGGCCATTGACTTATGGTGGTGTAAGCACTGTTGTATCTGCTTATTTGAAGTCCTGTATCTCTGTTTTTTTCAAAAACACAATTATCTATTGTATTGAAGTTTCCGGAAAGCAACATGCCGTTATCTCCGGCTCTTTTAATGGTAATCCCTTTGATGTACCAATATAAACCATCCAATACAATACCTCGGTTTCCACTTGCTTCTGCTTGTGCTGAAAAGTTAAGAATTGGAGTTTCATCAGTATATGCTTCTATTCGTTTAAGGTTTCCGGCAGTCCCGCTGTTTGTTCTGGCAATCACAATAGTACTATTGAAATTATAGGTACCACCTCGCATATAAATAGTTTGACCTGGGCTAACTATACTCAATGCATTTTGTAAAGTGGTAGGACTACCAATGGTGCCACTATTACCCGATAAACCTGTTGGGGAAACATACAGTTGAGAAAAAGTATAAAAAGGGAGTAGTACTATAATTGTGAAAAGACATTTCATTTTTTTATAATTTAAATTGAAAAAAAACCTTCTTAATTACTAAGAAGGTCTTTTACTGCACTAATTATAACCTAATTTTTAACTATTTTTCCATTGAATATACCGTGATCTGTTTGCACTTTTACTAAATAAGTTCCGTTTCTTAAGTCACTCATGTCGATCAATCTAATATCTCCTTTGACATTTTTCACTTGCTGACCGATAATGTTGTATACCGCTATTTCTTGTATTACCTCAGAATCGGAAGCAGCAATATTTAATGTGTTTGTTACCGGATTTGGGTACAGTACTAATTTTTGCTGATTTGGATTTTCTCCTAAACCAAGTGTGTATTCTGTTTTAATATAATAAAGATTTGTAGTACTTCCTTTTGAAATTGTATGAGCACCGGCAGGAACTGAAGGTATAACAACAATTCCACCTGAAGTTGTATAATTTACATTATCAAGTTTAATAGGTCCATTAAATGTTGGATCACATACCAAAGTTAAAGTCGAAATGGCTGGCGTTGTATAGGTAATAGAAGTAGCTGTTTCCATTTTTAAACGTGCTGTCAATGTCAAACCATCATAGGTTGCCGAACCAGGCGTACTATTCATATTGCAAGACGTAAATGTATAGAAAGAACTATTCAATGTTTGTAAAGTGAAATTATGTATTTCATCTCCGGTAGGGATATTATTTGTTGTAATCGTTCCGGATCCAGTTACCGGTGTTCCTGTAGGGCCACTAGTTGTAACTGTAAACGACACATCAGCAGTAGGAGTTCCGGATACTGTAATTGTTTTGGCAACGGTATCTTTTACATAGTCAATTCCGGACGCAGGTAATCCGTTTACTGTAGCATCTGTTGCAGATCCTCCCCAGGTAAATACCATATCAGCCATAGGACCACTCAAAACGATTTGATCATTGTTGTTAGGAACGTTTAATGTTTGCGTATTTGGAATTACAACAGCTTCACCCTGAATATATACTAAACTGGAAGTATAGCCAGCCAATGCAGCAGCTAATCCTGTATTTACGGCAGATGAAGTGTCATCAGCACCATTGTTAAATGTCCAGGTTAAATCACCTGCACCAACACGACCTGAATAAGCAATTACATTATCTCTTGCCGTAGTTGGATCTTCAACAACCAATGAGTTAACATATAAAGCCGGGTTAGTGTCAAAGTTGTTATAGCTATTTCCGCCAAGACGGGAAGTGATACTACTTGGTATCGTTTCATTTCTGGTGGTAGCTACATAAGCATCAAACTGAACCGGGAAATTAACGGCATCATAGGCAACAAATCTTGTTTGGCCACTCATGCTGTTGTTGAAAGCTTTAATTGTTCCTCCGTCTTCTCCCGAAAAAGTGCCTTCCGGACTATTATAGATATCTGTACCTTGTTGTGAAGTAAGCATTGGATATTTACAGTTACGGAAGTAATTACCTTCCACAAACAATGAAGAACCTAAAGTTGATCCCGAACCATATTTTGAATTTCCATCAAAATAATTATTATAAATATGAGCAGAATAATAACGAACACGTGGATGACGTGAGTCAGAATGATCATACCAATTGTGGTGATAAGTAACGTATAAATCAGTAGTTGTAGCCTCACTTAATCCCAAAAGATTGCATTTTCCGCTATCCCAAAAGTGATTGTATGACATGGTTACATAAGTTGATCTTTTGCAGTCCAATGCACCGTCACCTTTAGCCTGATCAGCGTCGCCACCGGCAGCACCATAAAACATATCATTATTGTGAATCCAGACATGGTCATTGTCTTGTTGTAGTCCAATATTATCGCCTTCAGCTGCATTGGTAAGCATAAAACCAAGATTACGGATTTCAATGTTTGAAGCACTTTTTACACGAACTCCCCATCCATTGCAATATGCATCAGAACCAACACCTTCAAAAGTGATTGAACTACCGGCTGTATTTTTATTTTCAATTACGATATCTCCATTTAGCATATTACTTAAATCAGTAATATTTCCAATTAACCTAACAGCTAATGGACGAAGATCATTTCCTTTTTTGAATCCGTCAAGTATAGTCTGTAAACCTACACATGGATTTGCAGTAGCACCCGTTACAGTCATAGAACAGGTGTTCTTTGTATTTTGTGTTATATATAAAACAACAGCATTGGTTTTTAAAGTACCATCAAGATTGTAAGCACCGGGAACTTTTCCGCCTTCATGTGCAAAACCATTTCTGTCATGAGCCGTTACGGTTACGCTGCTCGATACTGCAGGAGTACCTTCAACACCAGCTGTAACAGGTACAACTTTCATTGTATAGGTGCCGGGAGCAAGCCCTAAAACATCAGCACGGAAATAACTGCCATAACTTCTGATAAGTTGGGTGTCAATTATTTGATCGGTCAAAGCACCACAGGTATAATACACTCTATAGAAATCAACACCTTCAAGTGGTTCCCATTTTACATAGGCACATTCCTTCCATCCGGTGGCCTGAGTAATAGTTACCTGAGCTGCCATATTTAATGACATGAACAAAAATGTGATGTAAAATAGTCTTTTCATAATTCCGTAATAGTTTATTCCTTTAATGATGTAATCGATTGCACAAATGTATGACTCTTTTTCTCTTGCGCAACTGTTTTAACATAAAACAAGTAATGATCTGCTAAATATCTTGTGTTTATATTGTTGTTACTGTAATTTTTACGCTTTTTTTTTACATTATGTAAATCATTAATTTTTACTTGTATTATTTATACTAATAAAGTTATATGCTTATAGATTTAATATAACTTTAAGTATAATTTTTTTGTGGTATCTTTATTAATATTTAGGTTTGCGTAATCGATTACATTAATAATCGTTTTTTTGCATGAAGAATTTACTTCTTATTTTTTTCTGTTTAACAGTATCTGAATTGTTTTCACAAACTCAAGTAGATACTTCTTATACTGTATGGAGTACATACAATAAAGAAGTAAAGAAGTTCCCGTTCATTAAAATAGTACAAAAACCGGAAAATAAAGAAATTACCAGGTTAAAAGAGGTAGTCTATAGAAGCATAAATTCAAGAGAATTGCATTTAGACGCTTACTTTAAAAAGCAATCAGCATTGCAGCCTGCAGTGATTTTGATTCATGGAGGCGGATGGAGTTCAGGCAATAAATCGCAAATGCAGTATATCGCACAAGAAATAGCTTCGAAGGGTTATGCCTGCTTTAGTGTCGAATACAGATTAACGGCTGAAGCAAAGTATCCGGCATCAATCAAAGACGTAAAGGAAGCTATAAAATACATTAAAACCAATGCGCTTACATTTAATGTTGACCCGGCAAAAGTTGCTGTTCTGGGCTGCTCGTCCGGTGGACAAATGGCAGCGTTAATAGGTACAACTAATGGGAATTCAGCTTTTGAAGAGAAAAATACTAGCAAACAAAATGCAAATGTTCAGGCGATTATTGATATGGATGGCATTTTAGCTTTTCATCATCCGGAATCGCAAGAAGGAAAAGCTGCGGCATTATGGCTGAATGGAACTTATGAAGAGAATCCTCAAGTTTGGGATCAGGCATCAGCACTGAATCAGACCGATGAGCATACACCACCCATTTTGTTTATTAATAGTAGTCTGCCTCGATTTCATGCAGGACAGAATGATATGATTGAAAGACTGAATAAGTATGCCATTTACAACGAAGTAAAAGCATTGCCCAATTCACCTCATTCATTTTGGTTTTTTGAACCTTGGTTTGATGAGATTGTTCAGAATTCAACACAATTTTTAGATAAAATTTTTAAACAGAAATAATATATTTATACTCATGAAAACATTAAAAATCGTTGCTGCAATCCTATTGGTTTCTCAACTAACTGCAAATGCTCAGGACAAAAAAGTTAAAAAAAATAACCAGACTTATGCTGAGCTTTCTATAAAAGAAGGAGGAACATGGACCGGACAAAAATACGAAGGCGGAACATTTAAGAATGTGACCAGCTTGAAAGTGCCAAAATCACATTGGGATCATTCTTTCTTTATCCGATATGAAGGTCCGGGTTGGGAATCCAGTAAAGTTGGATATCGATTGTATTTGGATTGGAGAAACTGTATTGATATTTTTGGGAAAGTGACTGATACCTTGGTTTTGTCTAAAGTAGGACAAGACGGATTTGAATCCTATCATCATATGAGTCCATGGGGAATGGATATTCTTAAAGCAGGAAAATCATTGGGGATTGGTTCCATTGGAAGATTCGATGGAAAAGATGTGCTCCATTTTAAAGAAGTAGATTCTACTTTTGCTAAAGTCGAAAATAATGCGAAGTGTTCTTCTGTAACCGTAAAATACGATGGTTGGAAAACAGCTAATGACAAAATTAATTTTGAATCTAAACTATCGATAAAACCAAACGAGCGTTATACCAAACACACTATCAAAGCTTCAGCAAAAATTGAAGGTATTTGTACCGGGATTGTTAGCTTTAAAGAAATCCCTTTGGTTAAAAAAGAAAGTGCCAATAAAAAATGGGCGTATATTGCAACCTATGGCAAACAAACATTAGCACCAGTGCCGGATAATTTAGGGATGGCTATTTTCTATGAAGTAGCAACTGTAGACAAACAAACTGAAGGAGAATTTGACCATTTGTTGCTATTCAAACCAACAACAAAACCGGTTTCGTTCTATTTACTTGGCGCTTGGGAACAGGAAAAAGACGGAATCAAAACTGAAGCGGAATTTTACAACTACTTAGACGCTAAGTTGGCAGTACTGAATAGTAAAAATAAAATCTAATTTTTGCAATAGCAATGAAAAGAATACTAGTAGCATTAGTTTTTGTATCAAGCATAAATTTAGTTGCTGCTGTAACTATTGTCAATAATGACAGCTTAAAATGGTCGGAACGGATGGCTCTTTCCATAATGAAGCGTCATCCAAAAGTCTGGCAGATTGACAAACAGGAAAAACCAAAATTAGATTATAAGCCAACCTTCGTTCTGATAGCTTTTGAAAGTCTGTATAAAAAAACCAAGAATACTAAATACGACAATTACGCCAAAGAATACGCTGATCTTTTTATAGACAGCACAGGTGAAATTTCTCATTATGAAAGTAAAGAGTTCAACATTGATCACTTAACAATTGGAAATCTTCTTTTTGATTTGTACGACAACACTAAGGACAGCCGCTATCT
This sequence comes from Flavobacterium sangjuense, assembly GCF_004797125.1. Classification (NCBI taxonomy): domain Bacteria; kingdom Pseudomonadati; phylum Bacteroidota; class Flavobacteriia; order Flavobacteriales; family Flavobacteriaceae; genus Flavobacterium; species Flavobacterium sangjuense. The sequence goes on along the minus strand of NZ_CP038810.1, from coordinate 2,742,955 downwards.
TAAGGCGATTCAAACCTTAAAAAAGCAAATCGAAGAGCAGCCACGAACACCATCAGGAGGCTTTTGGCACAAAAAAATCTATCCAAACCAAATGTGGCTGGACGGAATTTATATGGGAGCTCCATTTTACACACACTATACTACAACATTCGAAAACGGAAAAAATCTCGATGATGTTGTAAACCAATTTGAGCTGATTCACAATCATTCGTTTGATCCGATTGCAAAACTGCCTTATCATGCCTGGGATGAAAGTAAGGAAATCGCTTGGGCAAATAAGGAAACAGGAAATTCGCCAACCATTTGGTCAAGAGGTGTTGGCTGGTATGTCATGGCATTAGTAGATGCATTGGATTATTTTCCTAAGAATCATCCAAAATACAAAGAACTGGCAGCCTATTTAAATGAAGCTGCTAAGGCACTAGAAAAGCAGCAGGACGCATCGGGTTTGTGGTACCAAATAACAGATAAAGGAAACACCGACGGAAATTATTTAGAAGCATCAGGAACGGCTATGTTTGCCTATACTTTTGCCAAAGGCGTTAACAAAGGATATCTTCCAAAGCGTTTTAAAAAAATTGCGAACAAAGCTTTTGACGGCCTTTTAAAAGAATTGGTAACGGTCAAAGATGATGAAGTTCATTTAAGCCAGATCAGCCAGGGAATTGGTTTGGGTGGAAATCCATTCAGAGATGGTTCCAATAAATATTATGCAGATTCCAAGAAGAACATTGACAATTCTGTTGGAGTCGGAGCCTTTATTTTAGCCGCATTGGAATTAAACAGATAAAAAATGAAAAACCTTAAGAAAATAGTATTCACTTTTGCAATTGTTTTTATTTCATTTTCAAATGTTGTTTCACAAACTGCAGGCAAAACAGAGGCAGCTTTTTATAAAATTGTAGCTCAGGACGGTTCCGGTGATTACACTACCATTCAGGCTGCCATTAACGATTCCAAATCTTTTCCGTATCAAAGAATAACCATTTTTATCAAAAACGGAACCTATAAAGAGAAATTAAAAATCCATGAGTGGAATACCAATCTGTCTTTGATTGGCGAAAGCAAAGAAAATACGATTATAACATTTGATGATTACTTCAACAAAGTTAATTTGGGTATAAACAGTACGTTTTACACCTATACTTTGTTGGTTGAGGCAAATGATGTGCTGCTCAAAAATCTTACGATTGAAAACGCTTCAGGCGATGTTGGACAAGCAGTGGCGCTATCTGTTTTTTCAAATAGGGTAGCGGTTATCGATTGCCGAATTCTAGGAAATCAAGATACGCTTTATGCTTCCGGAAAAGGATGTCAATACTTTAAAAACTGCTATATTGAAGGAACAACCGATTTCATTTTCGGAAGTGCTACGGCTTGGTTTGAAGATTGCGAAATCCACTCCAAAAAAGATTCTTACATCACAGCTGCTTCAACTCCGGAAGGTGCTGATTTTGGTTATGTTTTTAAAAATTGTAATTTGACTTCAAATGCCGCTACTTCAAAAGTTTATTTAGGAAGACCATGGCGAATTTATGCCAAAACAGTTTTCGTAAGCTGTACTTTGGGTAAGCATATTTTACCCGAAGGCTGGCACAATTGGTCAAAACCCGATGCCGAAAAGAACAGCTTTTATGCCGAATATAAATGTACGGGAGAAGGTTATTCTCCGGCAACAAGAGTGCCTTGGTCTCATCAGTTAACTAAATCACAAGCCAAAAAATATAAGGCCGAAAATGTTATTGGAACCGACTTTCTGAAAGATATCCACCAATGGGAATCACAGGTAAAAAAATAAATATGGGAATTAGAATCATAGCCTTTTTGTTGATTTCATTAACTGCCGTTGCGCAGCAAAATCCGTTTCCAACAGATTCTGTAAATGCCATTGTCAACCGAATTCAGCTGCCGAAAATTCCCGATTATACCATTACTGTTTCCAAATTAGGTGCTAAAGGCGATTCCATCAGCAATGATAAACCTGCTTTTGATAAAGCTATGGCGTTGTGTAAAAAGAAAAAAGGCGGAATTATTATTGTCCCAAAAGGAATTTATACGCTAAACGGCCCAATTCATTTTGTAAGCAACGTAAAACTTCAGCTGGAAAAAGGTGCCAAAATCCGCTTCAGCGATAATCCGAATCATTATTTGCCTATGGTTTTAACGAGTTGGGAAGGCACAATGATTTACAATTACAGTCCGCTTATTTATGCCAACAACTGCAGCAATATTTGCATAAGCGGTGAAGGTACGATTGATGGAGAAGGACACGATATTTGGAACAGTTTCAAAAGCAAAGAAGGAGCAGACAAAAAGCTGACGCGTGAAATGAATCATAAAGGTGTTCCCGTAATTGAGAGAAAGTTTGGCGCCGGACATTTTTTAAGACCACAATTGATTCAGTTTTTAGATTGTAAAAACATTTTGGTTGAAAATGTCACCATTGAAGACTCGCCTTTTTGGTGTATTCATTTGCTAAAGTCAGAAAGCATTACTGTCCGCGGATTGAAATACAATGCTTTCAATGCGAATAACGACGGAGTTGATCCGGAATATTCCAAAGATGTTTTGATTGAGAACATCGACTTTAACAACGCCGATGATAACATTGCCATCAAAGCAGGAAGAGACCATGAAGGGAGAGCGAATTCGGATTTTTCAAGCCAAAATATTGTGGTCAGAAATTGCAGATTCAAAGGGTTGCATGGCGTTGTTTTAGGCAGCGAGATGTCGGCTGGAATCAAAAATATTTATGTTGAGAACTGCAAAACGACGGGCTACCTAAAGCGCGGTATCTATTTCAAAACCAATGCAGATAGAGGTGGATTCATCAAAAATATTTTTATCAGAAATATTCAGCTTGATGAGGTGGAAGACTGCATTTATATCACAGCGAATTATATGGGAGAAGGTACTGAGTTTCCTTCAGCCGTGTCTGATATTTATTTGTCTGATATTACGTGTAACAAAGCCCGTGAAACGGCGCTGATTATTCAGGGATATCCTTTGAAGAAAGTTCGTAATGTATTTTTGAATAACATCGAAATAAAATCAGCCAAGAACGGAATGACACTTCAGCATACAGAAAATGTAACTGTAAATGAGGTTATCATCGGACAAAAAGCAACAGTACCGACATCGGTAAGCAATTCGCTTAAACACTAAATCCGGCACCATGAAATACAGCTTCCTTATATTATTATTTTTAGTAGTAACTGCATCAGCCCAAGAAGTAAAACTTTACGGTATTGGTGATTCCACCATGGCCAATAAAGTTAAGCCAAATGAAAACCCGGAGCACGGTTGGTTACAAGTATTTCCGGCATTTTTAAACAATAAGATTAAAGTAGTTAATAAAGCGGTTAATGGCAGAAGCACCAAGAGTTTTATTGATCAGGGACGTTGGGATTCCATTTATAAAGTACTCAAACCACGCGATTATGTTTTTATTCAATTTGGACATAATGATGCAAAAGTGGAAGACTCTACCAGATACACCAATCCACATACCGCTTACCGCCATAATTTAATCAAATTCATAACTGAAGCACGTGAAAAGGGAGCTATTCCTATTTTATTTTCCTCCATTGCCAGAAGAAATTTCAATGAAAAAGGCGTTTTAATCAGCACTCATGGCGAATATCCTCAGGAAGCCCGATTGGTAGCGCAGGAATACCAGGTGCCATTTATCGATTTGGAATATTATTCGGAAGAATTAGAAAAAGCATACGGTCCCGAAAAATCGGCAGCACTGCATCTGCATTATAAACCCGGCGAAGTACCTTATTATCCCGAAGGCAAATCAGACGATACCCACCTGAGTAAAAAAGGGGCTATTGAAATTTCTGAGATAGTGATAAGGGAGTTGAAGAAGATGAAGCTTTTAGTTGAGTATATTAAGTAAAGCCAGTGTTTGATATGGGATTAGCTTCGTTGAGCCCTGAGAGGACACGAGCGTTAGCGACTGGCGAAGGAAAAGTGAAGTTTTGATAGGGGATTACTACCGTGATCCCATTCCGGGGAATCCTGAGCAAAGGAAACCCTAATGCCTTTTTCAAAGGCATTGTTTTTTTATTTCCCAGCCGCTTGCAAAAGCGAGCTTTTGGCGCGGTTGGGAAATAAAAAAACCCGAAACTTTCGTTTCGGGTTTCCTTTGCGGAGAAAGAGGCTCCGCTATTCTTTAGATGACGTCAGTATTTTCAAGGCTTATCAGGGGTCGATTTTTACAGGTACACCTATAGGTCCACTGCTTTTAAATCGCTTTGAAATAAGCAGGCTAAAAATAGTAAATTTAACAATAGGTTGTTTCAATTTTTATTGATTATTTTATATTACAATTATTGTCTTGTAAAATAATTATTGTTTTATAAATATTCATTTCCTTTTTTTGTAAATGTTAGTAAAGCACCACTAACTTTGAAACACTAGGTTGCATTTTTAATCATTTTATTCGTTTTAAGATATTAACAAACATAAATAAAGACGAGCTAAATAGCTCGCCTCTTTTTTTGCGCTTAATTTTTATTGTTTTTCAATTAGTTAGCTCATTAAAAAAGCGCCATCAATAACTTTGGAACATTACTCTAATTTTAGAACATTACTTATTAATACTATTCATAAGACTATCTGCAATTTTTTCATTTTTTGGTACACCAAAACCATTTCTATAATGACGAGCTAAAAAAACCTTACAATCTATGTCATTTAATTCGGCACCTCTTTTTAAAAGTGACAATATATAATTTATCTCTTCCTTTTTTAAATTTGAAATCAATGATTCATTAAATTTTCCATTATTTTCCAGTTTTATTAAGTCCTGATATATTGCCAGAAAAGCATCTGGATTATTGTACTTTTTTGCCATAATAAATGAATATGGAAGTAAATCATAACTTTTACTATTTTGATAGTATGCAATTAGTTGAGCGTAAGAATTCTTATCTCCTAAATTTATAGCCTTGTTTCTTAATCCTTTGATTTCATCTTCGGTTAACTTACCATCGTTTTTTTGGGTGCAACCAATTATAATTAACGATAATAAAATAATTACTTTTTTCATTTTTTAATTCCTTTAAATGTATTAACTAATGTATTATTATAATAAACATTCCAATTTCCTCCATTTATAACGCCTGTTTCCCAACTTATTACACCCGCAAAGGATTTAGCTGAATATCTATTAGTAGCTCCGATAACTGTCAGACCTTCGAAAAAATCTGAGAATTGTTGTGCTATTCCTCCTTCTACACCTGTACTGCATCCTTTTATTACTAATGTCAATTTACCTCCATTTTCCCTAAAATTTTTCCACGCTGGACTTTGCTCTTTTAAAATTTCATCAAAGGCTTCGGGAGTCTCAATCGTCCCATAGGGTCCAACAATAAGGTTAGGACTAGCATGAGCATACACAATTACAACTCCATCGATATTTGTTTCATCATCCTCGGCAACATCATATAATGCACCTGCCTCTGATGTAAACCAATTTAAAATATTTCCCTTTTTACCTTTTTTAGGGGGATTTCCATTTTCATCTTTTTTAGGGGGATTTCCATTCCCTTCATCCCAACCATTATAAACAAAACCAGGCTTGCCACGTTTACCAGCTCTTGCTACCCATTCTTGTAAATCCCTTGCTTCTCCATTGTCAGTCGCAGCATCATCGTTCTTGGCCGAAGCAGCGGTCGTCCTCATCCCATCAGGGTCAATGAAATACACAGGGTTATCCATAGCGTAGGTGTAGGGTGACCATCTTCTGTACTGTTCAGCCAATGGGTCCATATTCATCCATCGCCCTAATGCAGGGTCATAATTCCGTGCACCATAGTCGTACATGTTAAGCCCTAGCTCATCCTGCCATTCCTTACCATTGTATTTATACTTATATATCTCCTTCTCACCTGGAGGTAACTCTACTATTTTTGTTCTCTCAGGATACTCTTCATCCAGTACATATTCATTCTTTTCCGAGTTATATTTGGTATGTTTTAATCCAAAAGGATAATAATGGTTTTCTTCAATAATTTTTATTTCTTCATCTACTTCGTCATAACCATAACTTACTCTAATATTGCCCAAATGATCCTTATACTGGTACACATAATTAAACCGCATTTGATTCTCGCATTCAGCACAAGGGGTAACATTTACGTAACCCTCAGCATGTGGAAAAAAATTTAAGATTGTATCGGTATACTGATAGCCATCTATATAATCTGTTATTGCTTCACTAAGTTCACGTGTTACTTTCTTGCTTTTCTTTTGCCCTGTAGCGTCATAAAGATAATCAATTCTATCACCATTCCCAAAAAATATTAGAACCGGTAGGTTTAAGTGATTGTATGTAATGTTGTTAATAAACTTATTTTCATCTCTAATTAAATTACCATTTATATCATACATATAATCATCATTAACGTCATTAGTACCATTACTGTCATCTCTAAAACCCTTTGGACTATTGGTAGCGTCTGTTACTTTTAGTAATTGATTTTTCTTGTCTGGGTCATAAACATAACTCAAATTATCAATCTGTATAGCACCATAAAAATCGGAATCAAAATCACCATTGCGTAGCAGGGTTTGAATATTTCCGTTTTTATCATAACTCATTTGCTCATTAAACATATTAGTAACCGGTACAACGTTATTCGGTTTCTGATAAAAAGAATTCTTTAATCTATTCAGATTATCATACTGATACCCATATTTTCTAAGTACATTATCTGTACTGCTTCGCCAAAAAGTTTCAGAAATATTACCATTATACAATGCTTTTACCTGGTTACTTACATTGTTTTCAACTGTGTTGTAATTAATTTTAAAAGCAAACAAATCAGCAGTCCCTTCATGGGGTGTCAAACCATCAACATAGTTAATGTCTGTTAGCCATCCTCTTATGTTGTAGCCATAATCTACTTTTTGCAAACCAACATAGTTAGTAATATCCTGACCACCAACTTGTTTTATAATTAGTCGTCCTAAATCATCATAATCATTCTTGGCAATGAGCTCTTCAATACCACCAGCGTTTATCTGATGTGTATGACTAAGCAGCCTGTCTTCTGGCGTGTATTCATAAGTATCTTTTACAACAACCTCATTGCTGGTAGCAACTCTCTTATGATAAGTATTGGTATAAATTGGTTTACCTACAAAATCTAATTTACTATCAACGGTAGTATATCCGCCCAAATAATTGGTTTTGTGAGTTCTTATCGCTCTGCCTTTAGAATCATACAATGAATAAGACAACTCGCTATTAGTATTGTTTGGATTATCTAATATTCGGACCCAATTTCCGGTGGCTAATGATTTTACACTTGGTAAAACATCTACGCCTTCTACACCAGACGGTAGTGTTGGTGCTCCAACATAAGAATAATTATCATAGTAATTTATAGTAAGTAATTTCATATTTAGAGGTTTAGTTTGGTTTGAATAATTAACCGGAATATCATCGATTGTTGTTGGTTCACTTGTAAAATTCTCAAACCATTCAGTAGCATTTAAATATGACTCGATGGTTACTCTTTCCTCTTTAAAATCAGTACCCTCAACCCATCCAGTATAGACTACTCTTCCAAAAACATCATATTTGGTAACTAACCACCCCCACGTATTGCTTCCCCACGGGTTTTTAACCGGCCCTGTAGCAACAGGCATATTTTGGCTATTATAAGCAATATATTCCCATTGTTTTCCTGGTATCTTTTTTTCTATCAACCTATTTCTGTAATCATATTTGTACTGGTAGCATAAAACCTCCAACTGGCTTCCTGCATCATTCACCAACGGTGGAATGACAAAAGTAAGGTTACCATACTGGTCATAGACATAATAAGTTTCATGCCACACCTGTGTTTCTGTGCTGCCAACTACCGAAGTGCCATATACTCTTTTCAACACCACACGTCCTTCCTTATCCTTAAACTCCTGCGTGTCATTATTGTTCTCGTCAGTTGTAATGGTTTTGTATAATTCGTTGACTTCATAAAACACACCGCCACCGCCATTTCCTAAAGTAATGGTATTGGCAACAAAATCAGAACTGGCTGTATAAAGTTTCACTTCATATTTATCATTAGTCTGATAATCAAATTTTACTTCATGACCGCCACCCATATGCCAGTCATCACCCGGAGCAGCTTGCTTCATCACCCGATTAAGTGGTGAAGACTCAAGAAGTTTCTCGCTATAAGGATAATCAGTGTATTCCAAACCCGAAAAAGCAGGGGGGCTATAATAACTTTGTACAGCAGTGTTATCAATATTATGATATTCCAAGGTGTGTCCATTGACTATTGGCAGGTACTCTTTCGTTTGTCTTCCAAACGCATCATACTCGATATGTGTTACAATATCATCCCCTTTTCCTGATTGTTTATGCGCTATTTTCTGAATTGGCCTTCCTAAGCCGTCAAAATAAGTAACATTTTGGGTAACTTGTTCAGGTATTGGATTAAGGATACTTCTGTCTGTTGGTGTTTTATATACAGTACTTTTAACATAATTCTGGTCCGTACTTTGTCCTAAAACAATAAAAGGGACTACTATTGAAATGAATACTATTATCTTTTTCATAGCTATTAGTTTTGATTTCTGTAATGGTATTCATTCTCCGAGATTGTATTGCCTTCATGATCCATAACGGAACTTAACCTGCCAAAGTTGTCGTAAGTATAAGTTGTTTTATAACCTTTTGGGTCGGTTATGGTAGTCACCCCAATCAATGGTCTATAAGTTAAGGTCGTTATCATCGCATTTGGCAGTGTGTCCCGTAGGTTGTCAATTAAGGAAAGATTGGATTCATCTGCAGTTGTGACATCCATCCCAAGTACTGAAGCTATTTCTGCATTAGTCGCATTTTCTATCTTAGCAATAGGTTGAGTTTTATTATAGCCCCAAATATATGAAACAAGCATTCCATTTTCCATCTGTACCTCTAGAGGATTGCCTGACGTATCATATCGGTTATAGCGAACCCTATTCTCCAAATCGGCATTGCCTTTAGAAGTTTGAATGATTTCCGGTAAAAATAAAGAGCTCCCCCAATTACTGTATATTGTCTTGTTTTCTGACAGTTTTATGTGGTTTTTATAGGTTTTGATGGTTAAGGGTGTATCAATCATATTTTTACTTTTTAAAGAATCTACAATAGGTTCATTTTCCATTTCAGGATCTGTAGCGTAATAATATCGGGTAACAATTGGATTCTCATCACTTGTCGACTGGGTTGCAACCGATACATTGTAATTATAATCATGACGATAGTGATAGTCTGTAGTGTTGATTATTTCATTTCCATTCATAGAATAGTCGGTTGTTTTGGTTTTCCATAAATCTACAGTACCTCCGGTTAAGTGATATACTTTATACATCAGCCACGAGGCAGAGGTATGAGCATCTGTATCGATATATATCGCAGCTAAAGGCAATCTGAACATTTTATTATTTTTTTTGTATCCCGAATGAGTACAATATAGTTCTACTGGTTCCCCACTGCCAAAATCACAATTTAAGTTCTCCTCCCATAATTTTCTATAAGGCAGTGAATAAAAACAGCTTGGACTAGATTCTTCTCCAAATCCTACGTCATAAGTTTCTCCTCCATATAAATATTTATTCTCCGTTTTTTTAACAGGGGAATAGGTTTCATCATCATTTTTTCTGTAATGAACAACACTAAGCTCTTTACCCCTTAACCATTCATGATCCGGCGGCGGATGAAATGGAAAAGTATAGTAATCGCCCGATTCGGGAGTCATCGTGTACCTATAAACTGATTTACCAATAGTATTATTTCCTTCACCTATATATTCTGTTACTACTCCATACCCCAAACTGGCTTCCTGATAGGTACTTAAAGGAGCTCCCGGGATGTTCCCATGCGGTTGAAGGAGATTAAATGTCTGCCCACCAACTGTGGTTACTACTTCTTTTATCCCCAAAAAATTAGCTAATCCAAATAACTGTCCACTTGATTTACCAGTGTCAGGATCCGTATAATCATAGGTTTTAGTTAATCCTGTATTCCCTTGGGTATCTTGGTATTCAATTTTATGTATACGTTTACCTCCTGCAAAAATGGGGTCATCAAATCCGGCTACTTCTTCAAGCCATTGTAGATGAACCATAAAAAAATTCTCATCTGTTTCCATCACATTTACGGGATTAAAAGTAGCTGGGTGGGTTGGCTCTACAACTAGAACATAATTACCTGGGGATAACCTCCTCATTGCATGATGCTGACCATCGTTAGTTGGGAATAAATTACAAATGGGAGTGTCATCCTCCAGTTTTCGGATTGAAACTCTAAAATTACAATGATTGGGGTGAGTACTATCACAAGTTTCGTCGCCCATTATACTACTATATTGAAAGTTACTAATCACAGTGTTTCGAATAGTAAACGCTTTTCTGAATATTTTTGATGGTAGTGTATAAATAGGTTGATTCCGAATCGAATCTGTAAACTCATGATCTAGGGGGGAAAGTGTAAATTCTTTCTTCAGTAAGGGACTGCTGCTGTCCATGTACACAGTACTTTTAGGAAATTTAGAAAAAACCCTGTTTGGTTCATAATAAAAATTGGCGCTGCCACCTTCAGGATAAATTATTTTTTTTAACAATCCGGCACCCGATTTTATAGTGTCGACAACTCTTCCTCCTCCATTCATATAAGACTCTGGAAAAAACTGGCCATTTTGCTTGCCATTGTAATATCCCCACGCGTCTACTGAATTTGAATGTCTACTAGGTAATTTATTGGTATCATATTCAAATTGATAAGGCGGTAAAGTATGTTCATCAGTGTATTTTGTCTGGACTGATTTTAAAAATAATCTATTAGCCGCATTCTGATCCATTTGCATTAGATTCCAGTTCATATTAGCAATACTGTCAATATCATCACTATTGGTATATTCGTAATCTAAAACCTTCTGTTGAATAATAGCTCCGGCATTATCGTATAGTGTTACATTTTTCAAATATTTCCCACCAAAATCCAATCGGCTTTCTGTACCATATTCAAAAACCACACTTCCTTTATCAAAGGAAATTTCTCTGATACGTTTTTGATAACTTTGTATTCTATTGGAATAACTTTTGTATCCACCCGGAATTTCAACATCTCCACCACCAGTATTATGGATAGTGTAAGCATGCTCATATTTGTCATAAGAGCGTCTTAAATAATTGATATTCTCGTTCTCATAAGTAAAATTGATTTCCTGTCCGGTTGGAGTCTTAATTTGATAAAGATACCAGGTATTAATATGTGAACTTGGGTTGGTGGGATTAGTTGATGCATAAGCTCCTTGTTCCATGGCAAGATTCTCATTTACAATTTCCGAATCGCCTTCTTCAAAGAAGTATTCATTCCCTTTGTCGTCCGTTATTCTACCAACTGAGTGGACTTTAACGTTACTATAATTCTGAGGAAGAATTTGATTGTCAGCATAATCATGGATAAATTTTCCGCTTAAACCGGTTCCGGTATTAAAAAAATATTGATCTGGTATGAAATCAACCCAATCCTCTTCTCTTCCGGTAAACGAATTCCAAATATAATTTCTTAACGCGAGTGATTTAGAAAAATCAAAACTTGCGTTGTAGGGGGGGGCTGGGTATCCTTCTCCATCAGGTTGACATCTTATCTGTCTTGAAATCATACCTCCTGCATTTAGTGTCCAACCCAATCCCACTCGCGAAGATATTTCAGCCACTTTAATGCCACGTGCATGATAGCTAAGACTTATAGGTACTTTGACTCCGCCCGATTCAATTTCAAATAATGGAATACTTATGTTTGGTAATCCAGTGTACAATGATACTGGTACTTCACTAAATTTAAATACAGAAGCCGCTTCTGGTGATGGTGGTATAACTTTCGGCATCTCTTGTGCCAAACATGTCATTTTATAAAAAAGAACAATTACTAACGTTATATATTTTCTCATACTATTATCTTTATATTTTTCACTATTTCTAATTTGTCCTCGTGAGTTTGTCTATCTCTTTCTCTGCTTAATCACTTTCACTCCGTCGTTACCTTTATCCGTCTTGATATTGACGACATATATTCCTTCGGGTAGGCCATGCAGTTCTATGGGTATAGTCCTCTCAGTAATGGCAAACTGCTGTAGAACACGTCCCGCCATGTCAACCAGCGTAGCAGTTCCTTTTGTAAAATCATAACCCACAATCACATTGGTATAATCCATAGCAGGATTTGGTATTGCTTCTACAGGTTTTTTAGCTTCTTTTGGTTTGTCTTTATCTTTTAGTTTTACTACCCAAAAATCATTACTCCCATTACCGCTACTTTTATTGCCTGTTGCTTTTATACCTCCATCACTAGTTAGAATTGCTTTACTGGTTCCTGCCATCAAATAACCACCATCCCTTGTTTCAATCGCTTTTATCAAAATATCCTGACCATCACTACCTACATCCTTACGCCACAACTCTTCTCCCTTTTCACTTATCTTAATGGCAACATAATCATCTGTCCCTTTTTTCATTTTAGGGTCTTCGTTTATAACTGATGACTTACCTTTTATAGCTTTTGCCTGTTTTATAGGTGCTTTTTTCTTTTCCATTTCTCCCTGTGCATAGCCTCCAAGTAAAATCGTTTTATCATTATTCTCAACCAAGGAAGTCAAAATGTCTGCTTTAGCAACATTATAGGTTTCCTGCCATAGGATTTCTTTTGTATCCTTTTCGATTTTAAGCACCCAAAAATCCGTTCCGCTTTCATTACTACTTCTTTTATCACCTCCACTCTCTGAATTAGAGTTACCGCCTAGGATAAAATTCCCATCATTTGTTTCACAAGCAATAGCTAACTTATCATCTCCCTTGCCACCAATAGTTTTTTGCCATTGCTCTTGACCCTTTTCGTCAATTTTAATAATCCAGTAATCCGATTGACCAATATTCTTTTGTGTTTTAGTTCCACCGTCAGGTGAATTAGAACTACCTCCTAAAAGGTAACCCCCATCTTTTGTTGTAATAATGCTTCGTAACTGGTCGTTATAAATTCCACCAAAAGTATTTTGCCAGACAATTGCTCCTTTTGAGTCAATTTTTATTACCCAATAATCCATCCCGCCATAATTGGTAGTAATTTTTTCTCCAGAGGCTTGTGAATTAGATGAGCCTGCCAAAACAAATCCTCCATCTTTAGTTCTGACTACGCCATTAATTTCATCCTGCCGCAACCCGCCAATAGTTTTCTGCCATTCTTCACCGCCTTTGGCATTGAGTTTTATAATCCAAAAATCACTTTCACCTCTTGCTTTCGCTTTTTTATCCAACTCTTCACCTGATTCTGACGAACCGGCTAAAAGAAAACCACCATCGTTAGTCAGTAAAATACATTGCAGCATATCTTGTCCCGAACCACCTAAACTCTTCTGCCAATCAAGTTCTCCCTTTTCATCCATCTTCCAAACCCAATAATCCAAATCACCTCGATTGTCTTCAGTCTTGTTTCCTGTTTTTTTAGACAAGGAACTACCCGCCAGAATAAATCCATAATCAGGAGTTGGAATAACATCAAATAAATAATCAGCGTGTTTACCACCATAGCTCTTTTCCCAGAGAATATCTTGGGCAGAAACAGATAAAAAATTGCAAAAAAGGAGGCCGTAGATAGCGAGTTGTTTAAGTAATACTGTGGGATGTTTCATAAAAATTGATTTTGGTGGTAAATAATTTGAATAAAAATAAATAAGAGATTGTAAAACTAAGTACACTAAAAGTGTACATTTTTTACATTCTTTTTTATTAGCAAAAATCTTAAATCTGATAATTAGAAATTATATTCCCCTGTAATCGCACGAGCATTTCCGGTAATTAAACTGGTCAAAAAAATAGGGGGATAAAACCATGAGTGGTATTTGGTTTTATTTAACACGAAAATATATAATAAAATGGAATAAAAAAATATTTGAGTACATATTTGATTACAATTCGAATTTTTACCCAATCATACTTTAAATGTGATTCATTAACTCAAAGAAAATATAGATGAAAGCACTCCGGAACCTTTGAGATTATTGAAGTATTTGCAAGGGTTAGTGTTGAGTGGTTTTGATTAGGGGTAGTTATAGGGTAACCTAACTTTTTTGAATTTAAATCTTTCGGAGTACATATTTTCATATAGAGCCTTAAAATATCCTAAAAACCAAAATTTATCTTAAGCCTAACATCCTTAAAAGATCATTCGATTCCTCAATAATCCATTGATCATTTTCGATTAGTCTAGTGATTAGTTTTTCAGCAGCACCAACAAATAAATTCTTGTCAAGCCCAGAAAGATATGTGTTTTTCCATAAGCTCAAGTGGTTGGTTGTCGATATTTCTCTGGGTAAGCCGTTTGGGATTAATAGTTTAATCTCAGGCAATTTCTGTTTTACTGCCTCGAAAATTTTTAAACCATCATAATCCCAATCTCCTGAATAATATATTGGCAATCCTCTAGCATCAATGTGATCAAGTTTAGCAATGTTTTTTCCTCCGGCATACCATAATTCAATATTATTTGCCCGCGGTAAAGTTGGTCGTTTAAGAAAATCTAGATTTTCACATAATACAATTCTTTCAGGTGCTTTACACCCGAGTACATAAAGGTATTGCTGGTCCTTATCGTTAGCCAATGATTCTATTTGCAAAATCTGCTTGACCGCACCAACCAGTGACAACTTGCCTTCCAAATATTTTTCATCCCGAAAAAACATTTGCGAGACTCCTCGCACCGTTTCTTCGTTGGAGATAATTTGGTCTCTTATCACTTCAAGTTCCCTATTTTTCATCCGATCATCTAAGTCCATAAGCACATTAATATCACTCTCGTGGAAACGTGTCTGAGGTTTGAGTAAATTATTTGATTTTAGAAAATTTAAATAATTATTATAATTTAAAAGAAATTTCATCTGATAAAGAGTATCAAAACCTTCAAGCTTTACAATATCATCTTTGAATTCTCCAAGCTCTTTTGTGTTCTTGATAAGATGTCGAACATCAGGATTATCAATGAGTGAAATCTTTTTTTTTGTTTTTCCTGTTTCGTAAATTTCGTTAAGCGATTTCAATACTGTCCAGTTCATAGCAAAGAATTTGTTAGAAATTGGTCCAAAGAGGTGGAATCGGTATTAGTTTTAAAATAACTGTTGGAAATAGGGAAATTGATGTCATTATCCTCAAGACCAGGTATAAGATGGTGTAAAATCCAACTCCCATCAGAGACTGAACCATATGGTTTTGGTGTCATAGTTATGATTTGATACCCATGCTCTTTAGCCAAATCGGGAAATGTACTGAAGTTGGTTGCATCAAGGTTTGCTGTTTCCTCCAATATAATAAATCGTAATCCTTTACGTGTGCTAGTTTGTACTTTAGATAACCTGCCTATTCCAAGTAAAACAACTGCAGCATAGGTTTCTCCAGTACTTCCAGGTGTTTCTTTATCACCATTTTCATTTTCAAGTTTTGCTTCAAGGTTGAAATAAGTCTTTGGATCGAGTAGTTCCCCAAAGTTGATTTTACGCCGATAACCTGTTGCTTTTCTAAAAAAATCTTCCACGAAATCTTCAACTGTAATATCTGAAAATGGCAGCTCACCCGTTTTATGAGCTGCTGTGCTGTAATTCTGTAATTGATAAATCCAGTCGATTGAAAAATCCTTCTGTTGTACAAAGTGGATTTGAAAATAGTGTTTTTTGCTTATTTTTGTTCCTTTGAAAAAGGTATTTAGGTCTCTTACAGTTTTTCTATAATGCTCATATTTATCTTTCGTTTGCATAAATATCTTCAACATTGTCTCGAAAATGGCGTCTACAATGCTTAACCTAACACGATTTAATTCTCGGACATTTTCCCCAATATTGTCCAGATACTTGATCTTAGGGCCGAGTAGTGCTTGTTCTAAAAAATGAAAGCTGAACTTTTCATCACGAATTTGTTCTTTAATCTCAATATTGCTATTTGCAGCATCATCAAATTTTGATGCCGTTAGTTTATATTCACTGGTATAATTCCCCCAAAGTTTTCTATACGAATCGGCAAAAGTTTCCGTCTCTTCTTGGGCGGAAATAACCAGATAGTCAGTTGTTGAAAAATCTTCATCTGTATAAATTTTGTAGAAATCTAACCATGTGGAATCATATTTCTCGACAGCAATTTCAAGATTTTTGTGATCTCCTTCATTAGCTGAAATTTTTATTGGAATTAGCTCATCTTTTAGTGACATTATTCTCGATTCCTCTTTGGCTATCTGTGTCATGCAGAATGTAATGTTGTTTGTCTTTATTTCAATCCATTTATCGTAATAATCTGAATTTCCTCGTTCTGTAATCTGAGCAGAAAGCTTGAGCTCATCCTGTTTTTCTTTGAGCTGATTTATCTCGGCTGTTATTGTTTCAATGCGTATTCCTAAGTTAGCAATCAATTGAGCTGTTCTCTCAAATTGCTGAAATGCAGTATAGTCTTTTAGTTGCGAATCCAATTGATAATCGTTCTGGATAATTTTTTTATCGAAAGATTGTCCTTTCTCGAATTTCTCCAGCTCTAACAATTGTCTTTCGTGCCCCGATATAACTGATTCAATTTCTGCCTGCCTTTTGGCAAAAGCCTCAGCTAATTTTCCCGGATCGTTAAGTAGAGGCGATTGATTTAGCTTTGGTATAAAACGGTTGAGATGTCCAGTCTTTAACCAGTATCCTAAAGCGAGATTATCTGTTGTGATATTGTTTTCACTAATCAAGTCAAGATTTTCTGTATAATCGTCTAGATTCTGTGGGTCTTTGGGTTTGCCCCATGAAGTAGATAAAAGATGGAAGAGTACTGCTTCCTGCATCTCAGTTAAGGGCTGGTTTTGCTCCAAAACTTTTGAAAATAAGCTGTCTTTTTTATTATGTTTAATTAGGGCAAGAATTTCTTTATTTCGTTTAATCTCTTGGCAAAAATCGTTTTGACAATCTTGAATTATTTTTTTCTGTTGGGTTACCTTATCATTCATGGCTTTAAGGGAATGATATTTATCAAACACAACCTTAAATTCTTCTATCCTCTTAAGCAATTCTTCGGTATGGAATTCATTTATGCTTATGCCATTCTTTTCAATTTGTCCAACATCTGGAGCTTTGCAGTTAGCAAGTTTATCCCTTTCAATCACCAAGTTGTCAATGCTTTGCTGATATTCCATGAATTTTCTTAGGGCTAAGTTTGTTTTCTTTAGTTTTGTAATGTCGTCCTCCATCTGGTAAAGTACTGCTTTCAAGCGAGGAGAACGCTTCTCTAGATTTTGTAATTCTTCCTGATAACTCAAAAGGATTTGTTGTCCAGAATCATGTTTTAACTGAAGAGTTTTGATATGTTTTTCTCCAAAACGAATGCAATAACCCAAATAAGCCAAGTGCGAGACTTTTGCTCTCTCTTCCATTTGTTTTAGTTCTGCTAAGAGCAATTGTTTACCTTCCAGCTGAGCGATTTCACTTTCAAGATTTTTGTAATCAAAAAGTTGTTTTTCAAGTTCAGTTTTGTGGATAGCGAACATTTCGTGATAATCCTTTTCGGATTCTTCGAAAAGAAAATCCTTAAGATTCTGCGAATTCTTTATGTTGAGTGATTTAGCCCTTGAGAACGATTGAATTATTTTTGCAAATGATTTCAGGTTGCTTTTAATACTAAGATTTATTGAAAGTATTTCCTTTTTGTACAAAAAAGAATAATAGCGGTCCTTGTCTTCATTATGTACAAAATATTGAAGGCAGAGTGAATGCCTGTCTCTAAAATGCCTTGTGAGTTCTTCAATCCCAAGAAATTGTCCCTCGTGTATAAATGTTTTATGGGAAGGAAGTTTTGTAGCGGGGAATGATAATTGTTCAATAGATTTATCAAGATTAAGATCTTTCAAAATGATAAAAGGTTTGAGTCTCTTACTTCTTTTATTGGGAATACAAACACCAATAGTGACAAAAGCATCTTTTTCCACCTCAATATTCATAAATGCATACGCTTCATTTGTGTCTTTTGGAAGCGTATAGGCACTCCTTCCTTCCTTGTCCATACTTTCTGTTCCGAATTCTATCAAATGGTCATCAGAGATAAATATCAATTGAATTAAATCGGCGAGTATTGATTTACCTACTCCATTGTTACCGGTAAAGTCGGTCCTTTCAGGATGGAATAGATAATCCTGATTATAATGTTTAACAATTCCTACTGTGGAGAGTGAGTATATTTTTGGATAATTCATTTTCCTGATTGTTTTTTATATGCCCTAACAAATTCTTCAAAATGTACTAACTCTTTCTCATAAAGTTTTGCGAAACGATGTATACTTTCCCTAATGCAGAACGATAATATCTCTTGGCCTTGGATAGGAACACGTGAAATCCAACCCAAAATCTCAAATTCCCTAAGGCATCTTACTATATTTTTCTTTACTACTAACCATTCTGCCTCGGAATAAAATTCACGTTCTTCTTCAAAAAACATTGATTTTAGCAGACTGCTGTATTCGGAATCGTTAATTTGTTGTTCAATATCGGACAAATGGATGATTTTCTGATGATCGAAATATTTATCATAATAAGTTTTCAATAGCAAAATACCCATAACAATATTTAAAGGAGAGAGTTCTCGATACCTTTCCTGTTTTGAAAGTTTTCCTTTGCCTTGATCTGAAAAATCAAGATAATAATAAACTTCATTGCCACTTACATCACGCTTCAGTTCCAATCCATAAAGAGAACTATAGTAAAATCGCAATTCAATTTCTTTATCTTGCAATAGTTGATAAAGATAAAATGCATCCATTTGTATATGAGCTCCTCTTAGGAGTTCAATATTGAGGTCCCCAAAATGATTTTGAGCTGACTCCTCTGCTAAGAAGGAAAAATCTACTTTTGAATTATGTTCGTCTGCCATGAGTATATCTTGGTTTTAGTTGATTCTTTCAGCAATTTAGGGTCAATGACCAACCTGTATTCGTCGGAGTGGTGTGCAAAAATTAATAATTCGTAGCTAACATTCAGCGCTATCTCTATATCTTGATCGCGTTCTAGAATAAGGTGAAATTGTTGAGTAAAATCCATTTCTTTTTCTTTTGAAAGTAATTCCTTGTAATGGCTCACAAGTGCAGTAATTCGCTGTTGCTGTGAAATTTCTTTTTCAATTTTTTCTTTTTCTGATTGTTGGTATGGCCCGTCCACTGACACATTTTGAACCATTTTTTTTATAGGAAAAAATGTCTCTACATAGGGCACAGCCGTGTATTTAAAGGATTCGCTCGGAATCGTTTTGATAGGAAATTCTACTGGTAAAATTGGTCCCTCTTTGTGATATTGGCATTCTGACAATACTAATTCCATAAAACGTTTTATGTTAATCTTGTAATTGCTTTGATAACGGAAATTATGCTGCAGGTCGTTGAGTTTATTACTGGCAAAAACAATTTTTTCCCTTAGCTGACCTATTTTTGAATCGATAACGATAAAAAAATTTCTAACCTCTTTATGTATTGAAACTGATTTATTATAGTCTTGTAACAACTGCTTATACTGACTTTGAATATCTGGTGTTATCCTATCAACGTTGTCAGAGATATCGTAAAAATGGGTCACTACCTTGTCAATCTCCCTTTCAAGATTATTACCTAGACGAAGTGTATCACGAATTTCTTCTGTCTTTTCAGTCAGGCCTTTGAATATCTCTGTAAATTTTGAGATTGTTTGCAGGATATCGCTATTTTCCTCATATAACAGTTGGTTGAGCTCTCTTATTGACTGATTAACGTCATCTTTTAACGCTTCAAGATGATCAATAATATTCTGTTTAGTAGTATTGTTAAATCCTTGCTGAAACCAACTTTCGAATTGATCAATAATCTGTATGTCCTTCGCTTGAAAATTGGTATACTTCTCAAAACTTTCTCGAAGAGGAAACTTTCTATATGGGTTGTTAAGTTTCTGATCAACCAAACTAATAAATTTCATAGCGTATTCAGTCAATTTGTAAGTGTGTTTTTGATCTGGTGGACGTTCTATAAAATTATTAAGTAAGTTCTTAAGTATAGCTTCAGAATGCGGCACTGCACCCAATGCAAATTCAGCTAGTTCTTTTACGGTTTGTTTAAAGTCATTGTATGAAAATTGCTCAGCTATTTCTTGTTCCTTAATCTTTTGATCTAACATAAATATAATCATGCCGTCCTCTTTGGAAGGAAGAAGGATATCATAGGATTGAAGAATATTTTGCAGATTTTGATTCATTTCTATTTTCTGAAAACAATTAAATAAGGTATGGTTTACTTGTTTATTTATTATTGAATAATCAATTAAAAATGAGTTGCATAATGCAACCCGAGTTTCCAAAGACTGAAGTGGTATTGTCTTAAATGAAATAATAAAACTTTATTATCTCAAAAGTAGGGAAAAAGTGTTAAAATAAACAAAGGCTATTTTTATATTTCAACTGAAAATTATTTTTTGTGGGTTATAGAGGTAAAATGATTATAGTGCCCATGCATTAAAAACAACTTAGGCTCTAATGCTTTTATTTATACCCGTTATAAAATCCTGAAAAAATGCCGGTAACGATAAAAATTGAATTCTGGCATTTTCATCAATTATGCAAATATCTTCAATTATGAGTGCTGTTAAATATATCGCCAATCTGGTTAAGGGATCTGTATATTTGTCTGAAATTGGTTTACTTCTTGTTTTTTCAAAATGTTCTATTGAAATAAAACCAGAATGTGAATGAACTGAGGAGTATTTATAAGCATTAATAAAAGCATCTGTTTTACAAATTTGCTCGACAAGCTCAATAATTTTCAAAGGTCTTATTTTGTTATTTTCAGCGATTGCGAATTTCCATAATGATTTTCGTTTTTCAGGATCATATATTTTTGCCAGTTCTGAAGGTTCTAATGAATTATAAAATGGATTTTTCTTTACTAATTCTAGCATTTCTGAAAGTTCCTGTTTGTCTTTTTCTTGAACCGGTTTTAGTTCAGGTAGGCTTTCATAGTCGATTTTGAACTTCTTTTTTTCAAACAGACCATCAATTTTCCATAGGTAAAATCGAAATTGTTTTTCATACTCTGATTTAGATTCAACAAAAATATGATTGAAAGTAATGTAAGTTTCTATCATTACTCTGAACACTGAATTTACAGTAAATAAATCGTAGCCTTTGATTTTAATCTTATCAGTAGAACCTTTGTGTTCAATAATTCCTTCTGATAAATGAAAAAATGACGACGAATGAATAGCAAATTTATCAATTAACAGATTCGAATAATTCATCCAACTTGGGACATTGGTTTGCTTTTTTCCATAGTAGACATGAGTCAGCGGACCTAATAATATGTGCTCATAAAATGTGAGCGGATTATGATACAATAGTTCATTGATGTCCATATGTTTTTGGTTAATAACCTTTATAAATGTATATTTAATCTAATCTTTGGACCATTTCATATTTAACGCCCACTTTGTATGACCTCCAATTTTATAAAGTAATTTTTGTGTTTTATTACAATGCCCTAAAGAATTTATTAATTCAGTGTCCGCCCATTTTATATAGTCTGTATCACCTTTTTCTAAAAGAGCTTCAAGTTCTTTTTTTTGTTTACTATTTGGAATTAAATCTAAAATATCATATTGTAATATCTCGTAACAATTCCACCCAGGAGTCCGTTTAATAGGAGTTGTTATTGTACCAACATAATTATAATTCACATATGGAAAATTTTCTCTTGAAAGGATTTTTCCTTTTCCATCAACCAATTCCTCATAAAATTCTCGCCAATGTGAAATCTCCCTGTCTTGTTTGGTATTGAACCAATCAAGAAATTTAATTGCTTTTTTTGCAGGTACAAATAAAGCATAATCATGTTTCATAAGGCCACTAGTTGCCAGTTTTATATCATCTTTAGCATCAAACTCTTTTCGTAATAAACTTTGAGTACTCTTCAGTCTTTTGTATTTACCACCCACAAGTTGATAATGAGGAAAATTTGAACTTTTAACTAATAGGTATTTATCATTGACTTTAATCCGATATAGGTATGACATTGAAAATCTTATATATTGATTGCTAAAACCCAAATATTTACACTTTAGCACTAAAAAGATTCTTTTCCAATTAATAATTAAATCATAAAAAGCATCTAAAATTAGTAAGTCAACCAACAAAAGAATTCCAGCTCCGATAATTTCCGGTTGTAAATTGTCGGATACAAAATAGTATCCGACAATTATCAATACTACACCTAAACAAAATTTAATTATATATCGCATCATATTATTTTTGGACTTGGTTGTATCTTGGTTATTGTTTCGCTTAAAATTTCGTAAGTTAAGGCTTTATCAGGAAACGAATTTGCTAAAGCCTCCGGTAAGACGCGTAATCTTATATCAGAGAAAGAATGTCCTAATCCATCATTTTGTTCTGGCCCAGTCAAATTAGCTAATGATTCTAACTGTTCTTTTGAAAAGTCAATTCCTTTTAAACCCATTTCAAATAATGCAATTCTTTCCTCTTTATCCGGTCTTTCAAATTCTAAAATTATTGCAGCTCTTCTTAGAATTGCTTCATCAAGAAAATGTAACCTGTTTGTAGACATAAATACAATAGCTCTACCATCCAATTCTCTAATTTCATCAATCTTTTGAATTAGTGTGTTTACTGCTGCTTTTTCTTCTTGATGCATTTGCATAGTTGAACGTGTTGTTGCAATTGCATCAGCCTCGTCAATGAGTAAAAATGCCAATCTTTTTTTACCAGCCTGAGTTTTTAATTCGGCAAATGCATCATTTACCAAATTTCCCATTTGACCATGTAAACCTTCACCACGCACCCTAGTACTCAGTTTTAGGAAATGGCCCTCTTTATTAAGCTCTCTTACCATTCTGTCAGCAATAGATTCTGCTGCAATTGTTTTTCCTGTACCGGCGTCTCCGGCTAAAATAATCAATGGATATTTATCTTTTATCTGATCAATTACAGGTAATTGAACATTATGAAATTTTTTACTCCAAGTTATTAATCCCTCTTGGTCTAGCAATAATTTAAGATTGGTGTAAATCCGATTAAATTTTTTTTCAAATCCAACTAGATTTTTTGTCTTTTCCTGTATTGAAGCACTAGGAAGAACCGTTGCGTTATCAAAGATTGAAGCCATTATTTAAAATTTGTTTTTTGCAGTTCATACCCTTTACTGGCATATAGTTGCGCGTTATTACTATTTAAATGCGGGAAGTTTGTATTTACATTGGATGAAACCCACCCAATTTTAAAAGAGTGGGTTTTCTGAAAACTATTTTGCTCAATAGCCGATAAATTATGCCACTTTGAAGTGTACGATAAAATGACTGATAAATTTGTATTACTTAAATTTTCCCAATCATTATTACTTCCAGCTCTTTCGCTTGATGTAGCGGTGCCATTTGAGTTTACAGTAAATTTTGCAGCTCTTATTGCTGTTCCGGTAGTCGTATTATTCAAGGTTATTGTAACCGTCTCTAAATAACCGTTTTCAGCAAGTTCAATAATATCATGGAATAAGTTATCCACGTATGCCATCGACCATTTATCTGTTCTTCTAGCAATCGTTCTGATGTCAGCCTCACAGCCTTCAAACGTTTTTCTTATATCGATTACGGTATAAGTTCCTGTTATTGTATTTGTTCCGTACATATTTTCCTTTTTTACTTAATATTAAAACTTGAACCGAAAACATGTTTCCATTCAGTCAAGGTATCTCCTTCATTTCGTTTGGACTGTGCAATATTCAAAGAATCAAACGCATCGGAAGCTTCATCAACAATTTCTTTCCACTTAGCATCAGTCATCCTTTTTGAGACATTATTTTCGTTATTGGTATCATCTCCAACATAAATACTTGATGTGTAATATGCCGGAACGGTATTAATTGCATTCTTAAAAGAAATTACCGGAAAACTGCGGCCACTCAGAAATTGAAAGAATCTAATTATTGCTTCTTCGATATTGCTTTCTACTCCATGATTTATATCCAGGTAGGCAACTATCAATTCGACAACATAAGAAGATAATCCTGGCTCATCATCTGTTGGTTTTAGTTCCTTTTCATTCCTCCACCATTTTAGAGCCCTAACAATACTAGTGTAAGAAGGATTGTTTTTTCTGTTGTTTACAGAGAAATCTAACTGTTTTGAAATACTTGTTATGTATTTTGAACCTCCTCTTCTAGAAGGTTGCCAAACATATTCAGCAGGTGAAGAAATTGGAACCACAGGAACAATATCCACCTCTAAGCCAGAACCGCTAAAAATAATTGTAATAGATTTAGTGTTTCCCTTCGCATCAACTACTTTTCTTATATCTTTTTGGGGATAGATTTCTTCCAGATAAGTAATGATGTATTCGAAAAGTTTGTTTAAATCATTTTGAATGTTATCATCACCGCCAACAAATAAAACCAAATCAATATCTATTGGATAATCTCCGGTTGGTTTTAAAATCGTATGTTTTTTCCAAGAGCCCGCTAAAATATATTTAGTCACTTTTAATCCGTGACTGTCATCATTTTTAATTCTGTTCTCCAATTTTTCTTTAAGATTATTTATCTGAGTCCTATATTTTGGCATATCCTCAGGTTTTAGCTTAATTTTATCAACAAAGAACCCTAAATCGTCGTTTGTATATTTCATCTTATTAATTTTATGTTAAAAGTTTATTCAAATATTATTCCTTATATTGTAATCTGCCATACTGACATAACATCTTTATTTTAAGGAGCATTTATTTTATCTGTAAGTAATTTATTGATAATTATCATAGTTAGGCTCATTTTAATTTATAACTTTGTGTTCTACTATTACTACTAAAATCGTTACCACGGTTTTAGGTAGTATTATACAGAAGCAATACATGGCGTGGCAGAAATTACAAAATGAATCTACCGAAAATCTCATTGAATATATTCAATGGTCAAGCGATCCAGCTTATTCAAGCACGGCTGATGACGCTTTTATGGTATTTTGTTTTAGGTTTCAGCTTCAACTGTTAAAAAAATTAATTCCTATTTGTAAACAGTGGAATTTAGATCAAGATTATACTGTTCAACTTGGAGAAAAGGTATTCGATAGATTTAGAAAATACGCAGGAAGTTTTAATAAGGATAAGTGTAATAAAGAAATTGACACCTGTGTTCTTTTTTTTCTTTTTAGAATTGCGCAGAATCTTCTGCCAGGTTTTAAAAATGAAATACTTGGAAATGATTTAAGCCCTTATATAGGTGATGAAGAAATTATAAAAGATTTTCCAGATATGGAGCAATCTAATATGCAGCCTTCAAAACTAAGAGAATTAAAAAGAATTCAAGAGATTATACAAAATGCACTTGACAGATTATCGCCTAAACATAAAATAATTTATTTAACGTACAAGATGCATGAAAAAGACGGTTATAAGCTTCCGAGGAAATTACTTGAAAGTTTAAGAAGCGAACTTGATTTATCTCAGGCAACTATTAGAAGCTATAAAAAAGATTCATTTGATATTGTGGACACTTATTTGAAATTATATGGCTCAAAGTAAAAAACATATAACACCAGAAAATGTTACCGAATGGTTAGCGTCAACCGGATTTCTTTTTCCAAGAAATGAAGTTGAGTTGTCTAGGTTCGAGACGCTTTTTGGACATATTGACTATGGTTTAACCGGATTAGAAATTGACCCAGCAAAAATCATTAGAGGAGAGGAAAGCCCAAAAAGTATTCAGATTCCCGAATCTGTAAAACCTGAAGAGCTTACGGAATATAGAATGGTTGCTCGTAATGGGAGTAAGTTGCCAGAACATATTTTGAATAAAATAAAGAATAATCAAAACAATTCCAAAAAAAATGGTGATACCAAATCATCGGATTAATGAAATAGAAAAACTTGCAGAATTTATAGCGAGTGACTTTTCAAATGGAAATCTTACTCTTTTGGAAGAAATCGCAAAGGACGAGGATGTTTCACATTATTTCGACCATTATGAAGATGCTTTTGATGGAATGTTACTTTACGACACTGAAGATTTAAATTTCCATATACATATAAATATCGATAATGGGAATAATCAATTCTCCAAACGGGGTCGCTACACTTTTGCACATGAATTAGGGCATTTTTTCATTGAGCAGCATAGGCTAGGATTAAAATATGGTTTACTTGAACCTCATGCCTCCTTTCATAATATCAATCAGAAAAATTTAATGGAACTAGAAGCAGATTATTTTGCCAGTGTTTTATTAATGCCAAGGGAGAAATTCAGAAATGTTTCAGGAGGTAAAAACTTTTCATTTGATACCATTTTTAAATTGTCGGAAGCATTTCAAACTAGTATCATTGCTACATTGATTAGATTCAGTAAGATTGGGACTCATGAAATTTTTGCAGTTATCTCGCAAGATAATATTGCAAAATGGTTTTTACGAAGTGATGATTTTCCGCAATGGCCATTTAAATTTAAAGTGGGAGGTGCTTTACCAAGAACTACTGTAGCCAGTGAATTTTTCACAACAGTCGATAGTAAGCACACTGCTATTCAAGAACTTTCATCTGATGATTGGTTTTATCCATTTGAC
This sequence comes from Flavobacterium sangjuense, assembly GCF_004797125.1. NCBI lineage: Bacteria > Pseudomonadati > Bacteroidota > Flavobacteriia > Flavobacteriales > Flavobacteriaceae > Flavobacterium > Flavobacterium sangjuense. The sequence goes on along the minus strand of NZ_CP038810.1, from coordinate 2,716,322 downwards.
AATGATAATCGTGCTAATAGAACAATGTATGAACAATGTTTTTATTCAGATAATTACAGTTATGTGATTAGCCTTTTATGGTTTAAATAACGGACTATTCTTTTCCTATTTTTCCAACCAATATTTTTTAAATAGCTCTTTTAAATATTTATATATCTTAATTGGTTAAAAATAAAAGTGTATTTTTCAAGTTACTAGTTGAATTTACTTTCTTTTATTTAATTTATTCTTTTGTTGTATTACAATATATTTGCCTGTTTTGGCAGCATTGAATTTAATAAAATAAAGTCGTCTTAGTATTTGTAAATGACTTTTTACTGTTGCACTTGATTTTTCTGTTCCTCTCATTATATGATTCATAGACACACCTTCAGGATTAGATGCTATTATTTTTACAGCTTCACTTAGAGCATCATTAATAGAATGTGTAGAAACTATTATTTAATAAATTCAAAAACATATTTTGTCAATAAATGCGTTTTATTTTCGATCTCTAGCTTAGTATATATATTAACGATATTCTCTAAGTGTTCCCGACTTTTGCACGCCACATATTTTTTTGATAAATGAAAAATTGTTAAGTCTTTTTGAATATAAAAAAGAGGACTTAATATAGATTTTTCGGCTCCTCTTTTGCAAATAAAGGTTTCTTTTGAACTCAGTGGGAATATAAAATCCTCGAGCATTTTAAAATCAGAGTTTTGGGATTCAATAATGGGACAATCTCCCAGTAATGCAGGATATCCGTCGTGTGAAACTAAAAAACAATTTTTATGGATTTCAGAAACTGTTTCTTCATTAATTAGAGGTTGTATGGGTAAAAGCAGACGCTTTGTTTCTTTTATGATTTCGAGATCGTTGATTCTATTTATTTCATCAGTGCTAATTTTTGTGGCAGGATCTATATGGCGAAAGGCAAAACCTAAATTTTCAATAGGAACTCCTTTTACCAAGTCATAAAAATTATCATCTACTTTAGGTATTCTCCATTTCATTAATGAAACTAAAAAAAGCATCAGTGTCTGTTCTCTTCCTGTCATTGTTAATGTTGATAGGATTTTTTCTAATGTCTTGGCTAATAAATCATCAACATCCCTATACATTTTCTCTATGTTATCTCCGGGTGTTCCATTGATATCAAACAGATTCCTTTCCCAATCGAAAAATATTGCTTTTGGGCTTTGTTTACTTTTTAAGATCCTTTTTTCTTCTTTGTTATAAACCCATAATTTGTTGTCGTCATCGCTGAAATTCTTTATCAAAAATTGTGGGATGTAATGGTGTCTTTTTGATGTTTCCATTTTATCTTTATTTGCGAGTATGCTTAGTCTTATACATGCCTCATCATCTCATACAAAAGATACAGTTTACTAAATTCCTTAAGTACAGTAGACGAAATATTCTCTGTAGAAAGTCTTTTGTCCTGCAAATGAATGTTACAGCCAATGATGAAGTATTGTTCCAGTGTTTCTTTATTAGTCTCTTTAACCAAGTCAGCAGGAGTCTTGAAATTTTGTATAGCAGGAGCATCAGGTACATTAATCCAATATTCGTTCCCTAGTTTTTTTAAAGCGTCGAAAAATTTTTGCTGAAAAACTTTGTTTTGCATTTGCTGCCTGAAATGTTCCCTGTCTTTCCTGCTGCCATTGTTTCTACCCAAAACTAACCATATCCCTATATCATCTTCATGGATTATTACCTGCATCCGAATGTTATTGATAAAGGAATCCGGCTTATTTATTGACTTATCTTTTGTTGTATATGTTTTTAAGTGATTTAATGATTTTCCGTAATGCAACCACATTGCATTAATATAGTTCCCGCTCCAGGGATTAAAGAAATGCCTACTGACTATTTCTCTGGATTGATGATGACTATACAAGTCTGATAATCCGTAAGCTTTAAACTGAGGGTAGATCAGTTGATGTAATTTGAGGAATTTTTCCCTGACTTCCCGCCTGATTTTTTTAATGTCAGGAGTATTAACACGGTGGTATCTACCATTAAATATTTCATGCTGATTTTTTGAAAAAAACATTTCTCCGTCATTAAAAAAACCTGCTTTTATATTGTTAATCTCTCTTTCAATTTCCTTAGCCTTACCCGCTGCCTTTTTAAATTTGATTTTATATTCGTTGATAAATTTTTGATCGATCATGTGACCTTTTAAATATAGGTTTTTGAACCATACTAACAATTTCTGACATTCTGCTACATCATTAATTTGAAAATTCATTTCAACATTTTTTTCCAAACCCCAATTTGTCGTATTGGATGACCCAATAAAGGCGGTAAAAGAATTATCTGTTTTTTGAATTAAATACACTTTTGGATGAAAAGTATATTTTGTTTCATAAACCCGGGCATTTAGATTGGTATCAGTATAAATAGCTTCAAATACTTTTGGGTCAGTAGCAAGATCAATCCCTATTAAATAATTTTGGCTTGCCTCTTTTGGTAGATTTTGCTGCAGAAATAACCAACCTTTATAACTAATCATTGCGGAAGCTACCCATATAGATTTTGCGTTGACCAACTCCTTTTTAATGCTCTCCTTAACGTTGGAATGTATAATCATGTTTTTTGGGATTTATAATTTTTGATAAAGACTTTTCCTCATACACAATCAAAGATATGTAAGATATTTATATTATGCAGATTTGTTTAAAATAACTAAACTATACTTTTATTTACATAAGATAGCCTAGGATTCAGGAATTGAATAATTCATTCGATAATTCTTGTGAAGTTCTTTGTGCCCTATAGCAGTTCCATCATCAATTTTATAAAATTAATCTACTTACTTTTCAACATTGCTTACTGTCAGCTTGTTATAAAATCCTTTCAGACAGACACTATTAGAGAGAGAAATAAAGAATTCCAAGTGCCTAGAATTTGTTTATAATAAACCTAAATTTGCTGAATAATTTGCTAAATGTTTCTTTAATTTAGAAAAGTGTAGTGGCATTAAAATAATATAAAAAATACTTGTGAAACAGAAACTCAAAAGTCTTCTTACTTATTTCATTAATGAATTTAGCCCAACTGAAAAGAAGATATCAGTGCAAAACCTGAGCCTTTTTTTCTCTATTTTATTAGCTAGTTTTATATTAAAAAAAAGACGGACTACATCTTTAGAAGAGTTTAGAACATTTTCGGAATATTACACTGCATTTAGCCCAGAACTTGAAATTATAAAGAAACGTTTTCCTGACTTAGTTGTTGCATTACATGTAACGGAATCCCATATAAATCCTGAATTATTCCGCACTATTATAGAAAAATTAAAATTTGTGTTTGATGATGAAGACGATGATTTTGATAACATTATTTCCTGGGCGTACCAATTTTTGAAAAAAGATTTAGAGAAAGCTGCCTTCAGTAAGATTGGGAAAGACAATGTCAAAATTCAAAATTCAGATTTATTATATACTACCCAGTTTTTTACTGATAACTATATGGTTAAGTATTTGGTAAATGAATGCTTGTCTGATTTTAACCATACGAATATTGATAGTATTGTGATAATTGATCCTGCATCGGGAGGAGGAAATTTTCTAAATTATTCGTTTGAATGTTTATTTAGGATTTATAAAAAGAAATTCCCTAATTGGTCTGACACCGAAATTGTTGACTGTATCCTTACTAATGCCATTATTGGATATGATTTAGATAGTAACCTTTCTAAAATTGCTTCATTGTCTTTGTTTGTGAAAGCCTGCGGCTATGCTATTCCTAGTGCAACAACTTCAATTAAAATATATGGTGGTATTCCTGATGATACTTTAGGTTTTTTAAATCCGGATGTTACCTCCAATACAATTCATAAATCAACATTTAAATCTCAATTATCTAAGATTAAAAAGGAGGAAAAAACAAAGGTATTTGTCACTAATCCACCATTTATGGGTAAAAGAGATATGGATACCGCGTTGAAGTCTTATTTAATCAAAAACTATCCTGAAAGCAGGGGTGATTTGTGTGTTTCATTTATTCAAAGAGCGATACAGCTTATGAATGAGAATGATGTTTTAGGGCTAGTTGCACAAAATAGTTGGATGTATTTATCGTCACTTAAGGAATTTAGAAAGTTATTTTTAGCTAAACAAACCCTTAAAGAATGTATTGATTTAGGGACTAATGCCTTTGAAGATATCAATGGCGAAAAAACCAATGTTGCCTTATGCGTTATAGGAAATTCTGAAATAAAGACTTCACGATTTTATAATTTGAAGTATAGAAATATTTCTGAAAAAAAGTACTCCATATTGCAAAAAAATATTTCACCTGAATTAACGTTTGAACTGAATCAAAACCAGTTTTTAAAAAACAGCCATCTTGAATTTAATTATCAATTGGAGCATCGTTTTGAAAATATTGAAGGACTCCCACTTTATTCAGCGTTTGGAAAGCCAATGCAGGGAACCTCAACCGGAAACAACTCAGAATTTGTAAAATATGCATGGGAAGTAAATGGAAGCCCGGACTGGAAATTAGTCAGCAAAGGCGGTGGATTCAGCAAATGGGCGGGTCTTAATTATTACAAGGTGCACTGGGGAGAGAACGCGGAAATAATAAAAGCCAACAAAGGAAGTGCCTTAAGAAATATTGACAAAATACCATCCACTCAACTTGTGTACAGTGATACAGGTACCTTGGGATTAAATGTGAGAATCCTTATAGAGAATCAAGTTTTTATTGCTTCAGGCCCAGGTATTCAAGTATTAAATGGGGATAAGTATGCGCACCTTGCTTTTTTGAATTCGAGGGTAGCAACTTTTCTTTTAAAACTAATCAATCCTAAATTTACAATTAGTGCCGGTTATATTTCTAAAATCCCAGTTGCAACTAATATTTTGGATTCAAAATTCATTGCTAAGATTAGTAAAGAATGTCTGGAATTAAAGGAAAAGTATCTGAAGAATAAATTACCGAACTTTGAGTTTCAACATTATGATTATTTGAGTATCAAAAATATAGCATCCCATATTGAAAATTTAATTATTGCGGATATGGAAAGTGACTATAAGCGCTTGTTTCTTGAATCTAAAATTGAAAAGGAAATTAGAAAGCACTACAATTTTAATGCGACTGAATTGAAGGAATTGCAAAGTGTTGTTGGAGAGTCTCCTTTTTTTAATACTAAAAAATCTTTTAAATGTACTGCTGAAGCAATGGATTTACTCATTTCTGCCAGTATTGACTGGAACTGCCTTTCGACCAGCAGGGCGATAAACGGTTATTCTGTTGGAAGCGAAAGTATTTTTGAAGATTTATCGTATAAGCTTAATGTTAATCCAAAAGCTTTATTTGAATTTATTACCTTAAACATTTCCCAATTTAAAAATACCAAGGATAAATATTTCAATGATCTGCTTCATAAAATAATCCTGAATGAGATAGGGGTAAAGAAAATATCGATTTATAAGTTTGATATTATCATGTTATCAAATTTGATCGCATTATTACAGTCTAAATATGCTTTTTTGAGGGATTATGATAATTTGAGTGAACGAGTTATCTGGATTCTTCAAATACATCATAAAAGCAGTTTCTTCAATAAACCCTTAGTTTCTTATTGTAATGACTCATTAACTGTAGGACAGGCTCACCATGGATAAGGCATTAGTAATATATTCGAACGTTTTAAAAGCCTATCTTTCAAACTGTTTTGCCAATAAGGAGAATGTTAATCCTATTGAACTTAACAAAGAACGGTTTAAGGTGAAGGCGCTTTTTACTGCTGCTCTATTTTTCCTGAAAAACCAGATAGAAAACGAAGACTTAAACATTGTTTTTGCGACAAATGCTTATTTAAAGAAGACATTTGCTGAAGAAAATTTATTTTCTCAATTAATTGCAGATGCCAATGAGGAACTGATTACGATTATTAATGATCATTTACACCAATTAGCAGCTGATGAAGCCATTGATATTCCCACTTTTTACGAAACGCTTTTAGGAGTTGAATCGAGTAATGAAAGTAGTGGTGCCGCTATTTCAAACACCAAAAACTATCGAAATAAGTTAGGCAGTTATTATACCCCGGCAAAACTTGCAGATTCTATTACTAAAAAAACTATTGATACTTTCTTTCAATTAAATTTTGGTATTAAAAAATTGTCTGCCGAAAAAAAAATCTGCAGTGAAATAATTGAGGAAATGTATTCTATTACCTATTCTGATTTCTCCTGCGGTGGGGGTAACTTTCTGATTTCAGTAATTGATTATTTTGAGACCTTATTTTTAAAATGTAGGGTAGATGAAACTATAAAAAAGGATTTACTAAAAACAATTGCTTTAAATCTTTCGGCTTTTGATGTAGATTGCCTTGCTTTAGAGGTGGCTAAATTAAACCTCCTTTTAAAGATTAAGGAGCCCTCATTATATCCATTATTAAACGAAAAATTTATTCATGCTAATTTTTTGATTACTAGTGATTTTGATTTTAATGCAAAAGAAAAACTTGACATTTTTGCTAGTGGGTTTATTTACCATAGACAGCTGGGTTTAAATAAAAACAAGATTAAAAAGTATGATGTTATTTTAGGGAATCCGCCATGGGAAAAGATACGGTTTGAGGAAAAAAAGTTTTACGCCTTATATCAAAAGTCAATTTCGGACAACCACTTTAAATCGAGCCGGACTGAAGAAATTACTCAAAGTGAATTAAGTAATTCCGATTTAGCATCATTTGCAATGCAATTTAAATTAGAAATTGAAGCTGCAAAATCAACTTTAAAGAAAAATTCTTTTTTCAATTTGTCCAATAAAGGTGAGCTGAATACTTATGCCTTATTTACTGATGCAGCCTTAAAATTGAAGACTGACAGAGGAGTTGTGGGTTTGGTCTTGAAAAGTGCAATAGTTACCAGTCAGGTGAACCAAACTCTTTTTAAATTCCTAACGAAAGAGAAGTTAACTGTTGCTATTTATGATTTTATTAATCGTAAAAAGATTTTTGCTATTGACAGCAGGGAAAGGTTTTGTTTCCTGCTTTTAGGATTGACCCATAGTGAATTGTTTCAAGTCTCGATGAACCTGACTTCAATAGAAGAAATAGAGCAACCAACATCTGAAATAGCAATGTCTTATGAAAGCTTGAAGTTGCTGAATCCTTTTACCGGGATGCTACCGAACTTTTCAAACAAAATGGAGGCCAATTTTTTATTAAGGATTTCGTGTGATTTTCCGTTTTTTAAAAATGTTTATCAAAATGTTAGATTTGGTCGAATTGTGCATTTAACAAGCCATGCTGAATTTATTGTAAAGAAGAGTGGGGAAGATACTATTCCGGTATATGAAGGGAAATTTTTCAACCAGTTTGACGGAAAGTATTCCGGCTTTAATGGTATGGATGACGTATTGAAATATGGAAGTAAATCATCTTCGGTGTTGCTTGATGATTTAAAGAAAAATAATGCGGATTATATTCCTGAATCCAGATTTTTTATAAATGCAGCAAAGTGGGCACAGCTCTCTAAAAACCATAACGAAAAATTTATGCTGGCGTGGAGGAGTTTAACTTCTGCCACTAATACCAGAACCTGTGTTGCCACTGTATTACCCTTTATCCCTGCGTCACAATCAGTTCAATTTTTGACCACTGATCAGAATGATTTATTGTATATGGCAGGACTTTTTAATTCGGTAGTGTTTGACTTTATCCTGAAGAAAAAACTAAGTGGGATAGATTTAACCCAGTCCGTAATTAATCAAATGCCCGTACCTGATATTGAGCAAAATAATAATACAATAATTTTTAATGGGAATGAAGCTACTATTAAAGAACATATTTCGTTATTGGTGTTTTCACTTTTGCAAGATGACAGTCGTCTTTCGTCTTTGGCAGAAAATTTAGAGTTAACAGCAGCATTTCCTTTTTCAAATAGAACTGAAACCGTTAGAAACATTGATTTATTATTTATGCTACTTTATAGGTTGAATAACCAAGAAGTTGCAATGGTTCTTTCTGAATTCAGCAAACAATATGTGGAAGATGATTTAGTATGGTTTCAGCAGCAATTAAATGCATTACGCAATGTACCCGAAGGCGTATGGGCTGGCTCCATTTCTTGCCCAAACTGAGGACAGGTCTTTTAATTTATCAACTTCAGTATCTTCCAAAACCTCTAATTTATATCTTGTTGGACTGATTCTGGTAAATAGAAGTATTTTATTTTGGAAGGCCCCAGGAACCGTTCCATCGGGTCTTGTTATATCATTGAATCTTTTACCGGCAGCGGTTTCCCCATAGAAGTTTAAACGCCAAGAACCGTTATCAGCCGTGTAATGCACTTGATTTTCGAGATATAATTCTCCAGCATATTCAACTTCGATTTGTAGTGGTTGATCATCTGTAGCCGGGTTAATTCCGAAAAATGATACACTACCATTTATATATGTTTTATTTGCAAGTATTCCTCTTTTTGAAAGACCAAGGATGTTTCTAGCGGGACTTGTCATTAAGCCAGATTGAATCCACATGGAATCTGTGGTAAGTTCGATAGCCTGATCCACTATTACCACTTCATTAGTTCCTGCTACTGTAATAAATTCTTTTTGAACTGCAGCTTTTCTAAATCCTTTTGGTGGTCTTTTTACACTTAGTTTTCCGAATAAATCAGTCAATCTTTTATTGGCAGCTGTATCTTTTGGGGCATACTCCTTATTTATCCTATTGGCCTTTGCCCGATTTACTGCCTCCGGCAAAACCACTTTACTCTCAATAAGTACATCCAGAACGGGCTGAGTTAAAAGTTTACAACTGTTATTGGTATTGTTTACAATTGAATCGAATTGGGTCGTAATTCCATTTAAAAAAGCTGTGCCTTCTGCATTGCCATTATCAAAGTCATAACAAATTGAAGCTTCGACATTCTGAAAAAGGCCACTTGCCGTAAGGTTGGAAGAACCTACAATTGCCCTGCATACCTGCGCGCCGTTAAAAACATAAATTTTAGGATGATAAATAATACTATTTGGCGAGTAAATTACATAGGTTTCAATACCGCTTGCAATTAAGGCCTCCAGTGCCTCCCTTGATGTAGCGTTTAAGTTGACACCAACATATAACCTAATTGCTCCTCCAGCAGCCTGAAAAGCCTGCAATTCATCCATTATATTTCGAAGACCACTAGTACTTACAAAAGCAACGAAAATGTCAACTGACTGGTAGTTGTTGCATTGTAATGATTCAATAATTAGGTTCCCGGCGTTAATATTACTTCCTGGGTCTAAGCCCTGCGCTATGAAACGTACTGCCATTTGTAAATATTTAAAAAAATCAGAAAAATATTTATAATCCTACCAACTTAAAGAACTCTGAGAGTTTTAAGTTTTTAGCCTCGCAAACTTTTTGAATAGTATCAAGACTAATTTTGTAATCGGGATCATTTTTGATTCGACGGACAGTTTTTTCGTCAAGATTATGATCTACTGCAAAGGAACTCTGTGAACTAGCTGTGCTAATCCATTCATTTTTAATAAAATCTACAATTTTACGATTTGAACTATCCATCTAACAAAGTAAATCCCTACAGAGTAAATATTTCGGATTACAATCCGAACTTACAAGTATGTGTTATCTAACTCTATGAAGGTTTATGATATACTAACTCCATTGAGGTCATTTATAAGGAGCTTTAGACATTCGAGTACTTTAAAAGTCATTATTTTAATCTTTTTCAACTATTTCTATTGGTGAAACGCTTTTCAAAATGAATTCTTTATTAGCCAAATTAAACCCAAAACCAGATTTCCAAATACCTTTGTAAGACCATATTTTGGAGTTAATCAGGGATTATAACCTTTAATAACATCCTGTAGATATCTTCTAGCTGTTGGGTTTCAAAACAACAGCTTGTCGTAAATCCGTTCATCAAAAATAAACAACATCAGGTAGCCATTGCATGGAACCTTAATCTTTTAGAATCGTCCATGCCTGATGTTTACATTATTTGGAATCATACAGAACAAAACATAATTATAATTGAAATGAATAGCCAAGTTTCTTGACAAAAAGTGATAATATAGTATTTTTCTGAATTCCAGAACTTTTATGCCCGGATAGACACCAATTGATAATATCGGTGTACCGATTAAAATTTCATGCCATTTCATATAGTGATATTTATTGAGGTTCAAAATATGTTATGCTTTAATTATGTTCTCTGCAAATTGGGAATTTTTGTTTGCTTTTTGGAATGATTATGTAGATTGCAGATGGTCGCTAGCGAATCAAATATTATGATATGATTTCTGAGACTTCCATAAATCTACAAAATGGATTAGCAAGTTTTATTTGTTCTGGTGATTTGCAATCAGGTTCAAAAATTCTAGGACTTCCTACCATTATAAAAACTGCTCTTGCTCTTGATACAGCTACATTGAATCTATTTGGGCTATAGAGAAACTCCATTCCCCGTGGTGCATCTTCGGGTGTTGAACTTGCTAAACTATAAATAATTACTGGAGCTTCTTGTCCTTGAAATTTATCAACTGTTCCAATTTCAACAGTTGGTATTCTTTTTTGCAATTCAAATACGTTACTATTGTAAGGCGTTATGATTTTAATATCCGTATTTTGTAAAATATGTTTGTTGTTTTTTTCATCATACCAATAAACATCACCTTTAGTAAGTTCATGAATTATTTTTGCAATCTCATCGATTTCTTCCAATGACAAATTGGTGTTACCTTCATGAATAACAGATTTATAAAATAATCCAGAACCTTGAAATTGTGTGTTTCCTTCAATTCTTTGATTTTCTAACCCTTCAATAGCATGTAATCTTGACTCATAAAACATTTCAGAATCAAAAGAGCAAACAGACGGATGCATTCTCCATGTTTTTTCTAAAAAGACACCTTTTTCTTCTGAAATTGTTTTTTTGCCTTCAAGTAAATGTTCCAATGCAGAAACATCTGTACCTTCAGGATGAACTCCTTTTATAGGTTGTTTCAATTGTTGATGATCTCCTAGTAAAACAATATTTTTTGCGGCATGTGATACAACGACAGTTTCTATTAAAGCATATTGCCCAGCTTCATCTATAAAAAGATAATCTAGCGATTCTTGAAAACTTTCATTACAAAACATAAAACTAGTACCAGCAATGAGGTTGTAATCTTTCATACTTAAAATGACATCAGCAGTATTTTTGGCAATATCCCATGAAAACTCTTCATTGTTTGTTGCAGAATCCTTATATAATATTTTTATAGCAAATCCATTTTTATCTGCAACATCTTTGACTTTACTTAATAGATTAATTATTACTTTATGACTTAATGCAGTTACACCAATTTTTTTTCCACTTTTTATGAGTTCATAAATCATATGACTAGCAGTATAACTTTTACCAGTTCCAGGAGGCCCTTGTATGGGTAGATAACTAAAATCTAATTTTGTTGACCACTCAATACTTTTATCTAATAAATCAGCATTTTTATTCAAAGGTTCTGTAGTTCGAGGTAAATTATTTAATAATAAATCTCGTGTTGCTTTGTATGAATTAGAATCACTTTCAAAACCATTAACTACTATCCACTCTGCAAATCGAATCAAGTTTTCGACTTTATCCTTTGTTATAAATTTTTCATGTTTTATTAACGAGAATGGATGATTATCTTTGACTTTTGGCCCTTTTTTTATTCGTACAGTATTATTTTTTTCGTCTAATTCGAATATTTCACCTACACTATTTCCATTTTCGTCTCTGATATCTGTTCCTATTTTTAATTCACATTCTTGATTAGGAAAAAAATAGGTATCTATAATACTTCTTTTATAATCTTCGCGATTACCAGTATAACTCAAATAGGTTAGAGCTGTTTTTTCATCTAATAATTCATCCGGCTCCAATTCCATAATTCTAAAAAACTCCCACCAAAACGATTTTTCCTCTCTTCTATACCAATCAAGCATATTGGCAAGGATATATCTTGCTTGTTGTTCTTTGTTTCGTTCATTAACATCAAGTGGAATGTGTTGCATTAATGCATCATACATGGGTGTAATTCGTTCTAAATGAGCATTAACACTATCTGGTACTTCAACTGTATTTTCAATTGGTCTTTCTATTACATTACCACTAGTAACTAATAATTCTCTTTCTTTTTCAAGCCACAAATGCAAGTTTAAAGTAGAATAACAATCATCTTGGTTGTAAAGTTGAATAGCAGCTTTCATTTCATCAGTTATTAGTTCAAACTTTTTACTCTCAAGTAGAAATTCAAAATCTGCTTTAAATTTGGAAAGTGAGCGTAAATCCATTTCTCTAATAAAACCATGGTATTTTTCTAAATCCTTTAGCGAATAGCGTTCAACACCAGCTCTTATAGATTGTTTTAATACCCTATGTAAGTCCACAAAACTTTTAGTTCGGAGTAAAACATCTATTTCATTTTCCTTTATAGCATATTTACCCATCATTCTTTTTAATGCAATCGTTTCATAAGGAGCAAAATGATAAATATGTAACAAAGGGAATTCTTTTCTTTTTTCAAATACAAAATCAATAAACTGCTCCAAAGCATTCTTTTCTTCCTCCATACTCATTACCCAAATGCAATAATATTTCTCTTGAAATACCCATCCAAATAAATACTCTAATCCTGACGGTTCTACTAATGGATCACCTTCAAAATCTAAATAGATATCGCCAGCATTTTGTTCAGGCAAATTATAAAATCCAGTGTTTTCTTTGAGTTCTAATATTTCATATGTTGGCTTTTGTATGGTTCTAGTTTCATTTTGCACCCTTGCTTGTTCTCTTAGTTTGGTAAATGTTTCTTTTGAACCTTTTGTAGGTTTAAATGGAATAGGCAAAGGTATTTTCGACATAGCATCTAATGTAGTTATTCCATGTTGCTTAACTTCTTTTATTTGTGAAGTTCCCATACCAGCAATAAAACTCAAATGGTCATCTTGTCGTCTAATACTATTACAATGCTCCCACCAATTACAAATATCACAATGCGAACATGGTTCAGGATATGTAGAAATAGGTGTTACAATTGCAGCATCTAATCTCTTTTTTATTAATCTCAAATAGGAAATATAATCATTTACACGATAAATTATCTCACCTTCAGGAGTTCTCACATACATATTTTCAGGTAAAACACCTTGGATTTCTTCTATGATTTCCGAATAAAGAGCTATTTGTAATATGGTACCAGCTCTCGTATGACTAGATAATTTGGTATCAATTACTTCATACGACCAATTTCCTAAATTACTAGGATGTTTTACTTTCACTAGAAAATCTGCCCATCCTTGCCACTTATCGTTATTCAATCTTGCTTGATAGATATAATCTACACCTTGAATCATCGCATCGATTGTTTTTTGTTTCGCGTCAGGATCGTCTTGCAATATTTTAATTATAGAAAATCCCTGCGATTCTAAAGTTTTTAAAAATGAATTTTCAAATTCAATACCTCTTTCTCTCAAAACATCCAAAACCCTATTATTGTTAATAGGCTTCTCTTTTAAACCTTGTAAAACATCATAATTAAGATTAGTTAAATGCTTACAATGGATATGATTTGATAAATCTGATGCTGAAAAAACGATTTGACTGTTAGACTTTCTCATATTATTTATATTTACTAAACAAGATATGAGAAAAGTCAATAATTCCGATAAACCATAAGAGACAATCGGTTAACGGCATTTATATTCGATAAAGTGTACTTTCTTTTAATTTTAATGTTCAATAAAACTAGTAACTTTAGGTCCTCTAGGTCTCAAATAATTCCCTCCATCTTCATCATCATTCCCATCTTTTATTTTGGTAACTGCTACACAAATACATATTTTTTCTAAAGGAATATTGTTTTCAGGATTTAAAGCACTAAAAATCATTTTCTGCTTTAAACCATCATATACTAAACCTATATGATTATTATTATAGTTCTTTCTATTATCATCTAGCTCTAAAACAAAATTATGTTCTTCAATAAATGTATTGTCTTTCTCATATAAAGAAACAATCATCTTAACCTTTTCAGGGCTTTCTTTTGCAGGAATGAAATGCAAAAAAGAATAGGTGTCGTTTTTAACTAAAGGATCAAAACAAAATCCGCACCCTCTAGCAGCGTAAGCGGTAAAAGTCAGCATAATAAACGTATTGATTATATTAAATTACAATGATTGTTATAAATTACCATTCGTAACTCAAAGTTAATTCAAATCTTAAAGGTAATAAATCATTAGCTAAATATATAGTAGTTGGAAATCCATTTGCTTGAACATATGGATAAAAAGCAATAACTCCCATTGTATCATTCGCCGATGGAATTGTATCAGCGCCATCATAATCTAATAATTCGATATAATGTGGTGTTGTAACTTGTGTTATTTCAATTGGGATTGTCAGAGTAAAGTCAAAGAAATTTGTTCCATTACTAAGAACATCTGGATAATACGTTGGTGCATTCCAAATTGCTATTGGAGTTCCTGAATTATCTCGAGAAACTATCAATGAAATATCTGGTGAGCCACTTGATACATCCCATGCACTTCCTCCGCTGTCTGTATTAGGAAACATTGATATCCTTATTTTACTGACTTTAATTTTAGTTGGCGTTATTCGAGTAGAACAATCATTTCCAGAATAACCAGGAAGACAATCACATCCACAATTAGTGTTTGAAATTCCACCATTTAAACAAGTAATTGGTACACAGGAAGAACTAGAGTCAGAAGAACAACTTAAAACTGCAGCAATCATAATCAGCATTACAACTGATTTTAAAATAAATGTTTTCATAAGATTGGTTTATCACCCCGTCCCAAGAGTTTTTAGAAGATTGTTAAACCAAAAGCGTGGAACAAACTCATTATCCAACTCCGCTGGTACCGGCAAGCACCTGAAATATAGATAAGAGAAGCCCACGCCGTGCGAGAGCATCTGCTTAATAATCTATATTTCTTCTGAAGTTTTGCCGGTTTCGCGGAGAAAGATTATTAGCTTACGCTATTGATATGATTATATTCTTTTTATTTCATCTTTTATATTAAAATTTCAATTCAAATATATTACTTTTTCAATGCAAAAACTATGCTATCAATTGATTCGTTCAAAATACAATTGTCTGGCAATTAAATTTCAAATATTTATAATCAAATAACAAACGTATGTCAAACTCATTAACGCAAATTTATCCGTATAAATTTGGCTTCTTATTGAAAACAAAAGCTTATTTTTCTTTGCTTCGTTGTTGGTTCAAGTAATTTAAGCAAAACGCTACAGCTCCAATTCCAATAAATAAAACAAGTACAAAACTTAAATTTTTAAGTTTATTGTTGCTCTCTATCAATGCCTGTCTTTGAATGTCAGGTGTAACTATTTCTATGGTTCTAATATCTATCATTTCGTATTATTTTAATTTGTGGATTATCTATTGTGCTAACAATTATGAATTCATAAATACAGGGATGTTTTTTTCCTTCCCACATTTCAAAGTGTGAAGTCATATTGAAATCGTATCCTCTTCCGCGAAGAAACTCTTCATGAACTGTGATTTCTTTCTTATTATTAATTAACTCAAGCAATATAGCCTGATTCTTATGCAATGGTTTATCAACAAAAGCTCTCTTAAGCCTTGTTTGAGCGGCTTTTTGGTTGTTCCATATTATTCTATTCTGTGGAGTAGCGAAACGCTGTGAAATCTTTTTTGGAATAAATTCTTCTCCTGTTAGCGGATCTTTTCGGGTATCTTTTTTCATAACTCAACCATATTAGCAATTAGAATTTTTTCTATGGTTTTAATCTCATATAAAAAGATATCACCAAGTTTTGTATATGGTAATACGCCAGTTTCACGATATTTAATAATGGTATTACTGGAGAGCCCAAAAATCTTTTTCAGATCTTGGTTTCGATAATATTTTCCTTGAGTTGGTTTTATTGCTTGCTTACTAACTGCAATATCAATATTGTCAAGCCTGGTATAAATAGGCTCAATTAGCTTTTTAATACTCCCAATAGTGGGAATTATAAATTCGTCTCTTTCTGCATTCATATCTTATTATTTAGAAATGAACTGCGAAGATTATTTAAAAGATTTGGATAGCAAATTTTTTGAAGCGAATTGAGAGCGAATTCTTTGGTTCACTTTTTTTGCGTTCTATTATCTTTTTTTTGATTGTAATATTTTGATAAAATCGTCAATCGTCTGATTAAATTCATTGTCGTTGTATAGTTTAAACTCCGATATCTCTTTATTTATATTGGTAATAGGTTTCTGTTTTAAGTTTAAGGATTTATATGTGAAGTTATTTTCAATAAATTTTTGAATGCGAATTTTATCCATTTTTTCATCAGAAGAATCTATAAAAATGATTTTATCATAGATCAAAAAACTAAAAAACTTTGCGGCTTCAACTTTACTTAAATTAATATTACATTTTACTGTTTCCATCATTGGCAGGGATTCATTTGTATCAAGAATGGTAAAATCAATTTTTTCAAAATTATAAAAGTAATGCTCTACCTTGTCAAGTAAGTTGAATAGTATCTCCTGATAACAATAAATGCAATTTAACAGCTTGAGATTTTCAAATTGTAACCTACTAGGAGTTTTGCCTTCCTTTTGAAATCTTTCAAACAATTTTAATATAGAGTCAAACAGCATTGTTAAATCATCGTTTCTTTTTTGAAACTCTTTATGAGCTTTTTCATCAGATTTCAAATTTTGAAAAAACTCATAAGTAAATAAATCTGAAGTATTTTCGGGGACTGAAGAGCTATATCTTACTTTCAAATTCGATTTAGAGAGATTATCAAAGTCATCATAATAAACATCTGATAAAAAGTTGAGGGACACCCTCATCTTTAAACGAACTTCCGAAAGTAGAACTTTATTATCCAGACCATTTTTCAATTGCCTGTATAATAAATTCTCTAACTTATTAGCTTTTATTTGAATGTCTTTCTCAAAATTTGATGAAGTCCAAAGCCCTTGGAATTTATATCGTATTTCGTTTTCATTAAAGTAAACAGTAAGGTCAAGAAAGTCTTCTAAGCCTTCTTGAAATTCTCTCAAGTAATTTACCATAAAATCAATTGTTTTTAATTAGGTTAAAAATAATGAATAATAACACTAGAAGTATACTGTAACTGAATTTATTAAAATACAATGATTGTAATAAAATACAATCATTGTATTTTAATAAATTGTCATTTAAATTTTTCCATCAATTTATGCATGTCTTGCATAACGCTTGAGTCTAAAACCTTTGCATAATGCTGCGTTTGTTTGATGTTAGTATGTCCCATCATTGCAGAAACATTTTCAATTTTAATTCCGTTTCCTAAAGTAACCGTGGTGGCAAAAGTATGTCTAGCAACATACCATGTCAGGTTCTTTTCTATGCCACACAAATCTGCAATTTCCTTTAAATAGGCATTCATTTTTTGGTTCGAAAGTTTAGGAATTAAGCCAACTTCTGAGTCTTTATATTTATCAATAATTTTTTGAGCTGGAGGTAAAACTGGCACATTTGCTCTTACACCAGTTTTTACTCTATCCGTCTTTATCCAAAACATTCCGTTGTTATCTTGTATTAGATTGGATAACTTTAAACTACAAGCGTCGATTGGTGCATAGCCAGTGTAGCAGCTAAATAAAAATATGTTCTTTACATTTTCTAAACGAATTGAACTGAATGTTTTGGATTCAATTAGATTCAGTTCGTCAGTGGTTAAAAAAGTGGCATCTCTTACTTTTAGTTTCCCTTCATATTTAACGAATGGATTTTTATCAATTAAATTAATCTTTATTCCAAAGTTGATCATGGTCTTGAAGTTTGTAAAGTATTTAACAACAGAATTATTTTTGATTCCAATTATACCTTTAAACTCGCTTTCATATTTGAGATAAGACTCTAGGTTATGAATAAAGGCACCATTAACTTCATCAAATTCAAAGTTTTCTTTACCATAAGTTTTCTTGATGAAATTTTTCATCAGGTCTGATGATCGTTTGTACTTTTGTAAAGACGCAGCAGCTCGCTCGTCATTGTTTACCTTTCTTGCAAAATCAGTGTTGTGCTTTTCAAAAATGTCCAATATCAATATTGATTTCCGGCTTTTGATCTTACCAGATATTTCATCCTTTAACAGCGACAAATCAACATTGGGGTCAATTTCATAAATCTCATTGAATTTTTTGTTAAGATTTAAGGAAAATAATTCAAGGCTCTTTTTAAGCACTTTTTCTTGTTCCAGTTTCAGAACGTTTCGTAGTTTGTTGGTGAACATCCATCTTTCCGGTGAAATATCCTTTCCCGTACTTAAAGTTGTTTTTTGGTTACCCAGGGTAACTTTGGCATAAATCGGAGCTTCTCCGTTTGCTTTAACCTTGTCGGTTTTGATGTAAAAGAAAACTTTTAGCATAACACATAATTTAAATTAAACAAATAGATTAAAAAATGCTTAATTCAAAGTGATTTCGGAGCGAATTCGGAGCGAATTCGCTCCTTTCCGCCGATTTAGTTACCCTATTTTTTTCAAAAATCATAGGGGTACCTATAGGGTAACCGTGCTATGATATTTAATGTGTGTTTTGACACATTGACCAAAATTGAAAAACCCTTTAAACACTGATGTCTAAAGGGTTTTGAGCTTTTATGTTTCTTTTGAAACATACTCTAAGCGGAGAAAGAGGGATTCGAACCCCCGGACCTGTTACAGTCAACAGTTTTCAAGACTGCCGCAATCGACCACTCTGCCATTTCTCCAATAAGTCGGGCACCAATTTCTCAATGCGGTTGCAAATATAATAACCTTTTGCTGATTGCAAAAAGAATTTGGCTAAAAAATAAACTTATTTTTTCTTTCAACTGCTATTTTGCTATTGCTCTGTTAATTAGGCCATGCAATAGTCTTTAGATTTCCTTTGCCCCGGATTACTTCGTCCGTTCGCTTCGCTTAGTTAGTGCAAAGCTTCTCGATTAGCTTCGCTCAGTTCGGCTGACGCCTCGGGTCAATTTTTACTCCACTGCATTGCGTAAAAATCACTCGAAGTGACGGCGTATGAGGGTTCGTCAGTTCGAGTGTTTTTGGTTCCGTAGTATGGTAATGAAAGGAAATCGCCCTTACCAAAAATATATCGAGAACCGTTGTTTATACTAATGCTTCTCGATACTATTTTATAAACTAAGAACTGTCGTTCATAGTTTATAAAATCACTCGAAGTGACGGCGTATGAGGGTTCGTCAGTTCGAGTGTTTTTGGTTCCGTAGTATGGTAATGAAAGGAAATCGCCCTTACCAAAAATTTATCGAGAACCCTCGTTTCAACTAAAATCCTTCTTCGCTAAATTAACTAAAACATCAAATTCTCCATTTATCAATGCCTCTTTCTTTGCTTTAGACCACTTTTTAATTTGTTTTTCTTTTTCAAATGCCAGATTAATATCGGTAAACTCGCAATAAAAGACCAATTGGAGTGGTCTTCTTTTAAATGTATAGCAATCTGGGAAGTAGCCAGAGTTATGTTGAAACATGCGTTGTGTTAGCTTACTCGTCACACCTGTATAATAGGTGTTATCTGAACATTTTAGAATATAGACATAGGATTGCTTCATTAAGTAAAAGTAAGAAATAATTTATTTATTAAAGCTTCTCGATACAATTTTACAAACCAAAAACTAGCGTTTTTATTTTGTAAAATCACTCGAAGTGACGGCGTATGAGGGATCGTCAGTTCGAGTGTTTTTGGTTGCGTAGTATGGTAATGAAAGGAAATCGCCCTTACCAAAAATGTATCGAGAACCCTGTTTATACTAATGCTTCTCGATACTATTTTATAAACTAAGAACTGTCGTTCATAGTTTATAAAATCACTCGAAGTGACGGCGTAAAAGGGTTCGTCAGTTCGAGTGTTTTTGGTTGCGTAGTATGGTAATGAAAGCAAATCGTCCTTACCAAAAATGTATCGAGAACCGTTTTTTATACTAATACTTCTAGATACAATTTTTACTTCATTGCATTGCGTAAAAATCACTCGAAGTGACGGCGTATAGAAGAACCCTCGCAATACCCCACAAAAAAAGGTCACCCTCTCGGACAACCTTCTTCAACAAATACAACTTACAACTAAGCGGTCAACGCAGCTTTCTTCTCCTCAATAGCGGCTATAAAAGCATCCACTTCTTCAATTTCCTGTTCTACTCTTGCCAGATCCATTTCTTTTTCCAGCAAGGCTACGGTGCCGTAACTCTCTTTACGGTTTTCTAATAAGAACTTTTTGTATTCCAATCTTGTTTTCTTGTTGATGGCCTCGTCTTTTGACGGCCCTTCAGGCAATACGGCAATAATGGTTTCTGTTGCGGCCAGCTCGGCCAATACCCCCTGTAAGATGGCATCCAACTCCTGAGAAGTCTCTGCAAATCTAACAGTTAAACGCTCATCGGAGAGTTTTTTGAAATTCAAATCTGATTTCTCTCTCGCTGCCCAGGTTAATAGCGCATTACAATCGCTTACCTGTGTCAAATTGTGTACTGAATAGTTCATAATACATTTTTTTAAATTAATTCTATTCGCAGAAAGCCAAACCGCATGCCGAAATCTTACAAAATTATACATTTAGCAAAATTTTAACACTTTAAGTGTAGTATTTTCATTTGTAGTTTATGCCTTACCGCTAGTGTTTTCAGTAGCTAACCGTATTTTTCGGATTTCGGCATCCAATAGCATTTTTTCCAGTTGCAGCATTTCGAGTTTTAATTTTAGTTTGAAAAGCAAATCCAAACCTTGTGTCTTTAGGATTTGCGAGGCTTTATAGGCTATAGAGCGCAAAATGGCTCCGTCTGTAGTTTCTTTTTTATCCTCCCGAAGTGAGAGGAATTCCACCAGCTGCAATGCTTTTAGTTTGCTGGTATACTTGGTTTCAACGCTAGTAATTTTGCGTTCGGTTGCCATTTGTTGGTATTCATTCTCTTTTAGCATCTTTTGCACCGCCTTTTCTTTTTGAGCCTGTTGAGCCGCCATATGAACTGTAGATTTTTCTTCAGTCGTCGGACCGCAGCTGTACTGAATCATCTCGGCAAGCAGCTGCTTTGCAGTCAGCGGTATGTCACGGGAACCCGCTTCATACTTGGCGAATCGACTTCGGTCAACCTTCAGGATTAGAGCCAGCTCGTCCTGAGTAAGCCCTAACAGGCTGCTTAAAGATTGCGATTTTTTCACGACACTAAGGGTTAGTTTTTCTACATATTTAAAATTTAACTTGTCACAAAATTTTTGTAAGAAAAAATTATGCCACATTTTTTGTCACAAATATTTTTTTATTGAAAATTTTGTGACAACTTTCTTTTTAATTCTGAAATCATGACCTTTAACTTTAATGAATTTTTTATTTTAGTAAAGTGTTAAAATTCCCCACTGGTGGGGATGGTGATGTGGAGGATTTTTGGTATGTTTGGAGGAATTACTTTATTATTTTATTAATGATAGATAAAAAGAACCTTTCAGAACAAGACATCTGCTCCAAGTATGTGTTACCTGCTATACTCAAGTCGGGTTGGGATTTGCATACCCAAGTTCTTGAGCAGGTTTCATTTACTGATGGTAAAATATATGTTCGTGGAAAGTTAACAGCCAGAGGTGAAAGAAAAAGAGCTGATTTTATTCTTTACTATCAGGACAATCCTATTGCCATTGTTGAAGCTAAAGACAATAAACATTCTGTTAGAGCCGGTATTCAACAAGGTCTGAATTATGCCAGGATATTAGATATTCCAAGTGTATTTAGTAGCAATGGAGATGGATTCGTATTTCATGACAGAACTGTAACCGATGAAACTATAGAAACCGAGATTAGTTTGGATGCTTTTCCATCTCCCGAAGTTTTATGGATGAAGTACAAACATTACAAAGGGATTGTTACTCCAGAAGGTGAAAAGATAGCTTTGCAGAAATACTTTTCTGATGGCTCAGGAAGAAAACCAAGATATTACCAACAAATAGCTGTCAATAGAACTGTTGAAGCTATTGCCAACGGGCAAAATAGAATTCTTCTTGTCATGGCAACAGGAACAGGTAAAACCTATACCGCTTTCCAAATCATTCATCGTTTATGGAAAAGTGGTACTAAGAAAAGGATCTTATTTCTTGCTGACAGAAATGCCTTGATTGACCAAACTAAGCGTGGCGATTTCAAACATTTTAAAGATAAAATGACTGTAGTTAAAAATCGCATGATTGATAAGAGTTATGAGATTTATTTAGCACTTTATCAGGGATTGGCAGGAGCTGATGAAGAAGCCAATGCCTACAAACAATTCTCTCCAGAGTTTTTTGATTTGATTATAATTGATGAGTGCCACAGAGGAAGTGCTAAAGACGATAGTTCATGGCGTGAGATATTAACTTATTTCAATAAAGCTACTCATGTTGGTTTAACCGCTACACCAAAAGAAACGAAAGAAACGAGTAACACCGAATATTTTGGGGAACCAGTTTATACTTATTCCTTAAAACAAGGAATTGATGATGGGTTCTTAGCGCCATACAAAGTAATCCGAGTAGCTTTGAATGTGGATGCGGAAGGCTACCGACCTGAACAAGGTAAAACCGACAAAGATGGCAACGAAATTGAAGATAGAATATACAACCGAAAAGACTTTGACCGTAGTTTGGTAATAGATGAAAGAACAGATGTTGTTGCAAAAAAGCTAACCGAATATTTAAAAGGCTTTGACCGCTTTGCCAAAACTATTATTTTCTGTGTGGATATTGACCATGCTGAACGTATGCGTAATGCTATAGCCAGACATAATGCTGACTTGGTAGCTGAAAACTACAAATATGTAATGCAAATTACAGGCGACAATGACGAAGGTAAACGCGAATTGGACAATTTCATCAACCCTGAAGAAAAGTATCCTGTAATTGCCACAACCTCTGAATTAATGACAACCGGTGTAGATGCACAAACCTGTAAAGTCATAGTGTTGGATGCCAACATTAACTCGATGACCAAGTTCAAACAGATAGTAGGGCGAGGGACAAGAATTAACGAGGAATTCAACAAATTATACTTTACTATCATCGATTTCAGAAATGCAACCGATAATTTTGCAGACCCTGACTTTGATGGTGACCCATTACGCATAAAACCGATTACTCAAGACATAGATTTGACTACAGTTGTTGAGGAAGAAGAGCAAGAGGATAAGCCAATAATTGATGAATTAACAGGTGCCGAAATTATAATTGTTCCACCAATGGTCAGAACGGCATCTGATATTGGTGCAGATGTATATAAAGTTAGACCTAAGCAATATGTGAATGGTGTTGATGTTTCGGTTTTAGTAAGTAGAGAATTATACTTTGACCATAATGGCAAACCTATTACAACAAGTTTAAAAGACTATACTAAAAAAATCATACAAGAACAGTTCGCTTCATTGGATGATTTCTTAATAAAATGGAATAAAGCCGATAAAAAAGAAGCCATTATCAAAGAACTACAAGAGGAAGGCGTGATGGTGGAAGCCTTATATGATGCGGTTGATAAAAAAGTAGATTTGTTCGATTTGATTTGCCATGTGGCATACGACAAACCTCCATTAACTAGAAAAGAGCGCGCTAACAATGTTAAAAAGCGCAACTACTTTACTAAGTATGGAGAGCAAGCCCGCAAGGTATTGGAAACTCTATTGGATAAATATGCTGACGAAGGAGTTGAAAATATAGAAAGTATAGAAGTATTGCGGGTAAAACCTTTTGATGAGTACGGTTCGCCTATTGAAATTATCAATGAGTTTGGAAGTAAACAAAAGTATTTAGAAGCGGTAAGAGAATTAGAAAACGAATTGTATAGAAAAATTTAACATGAATGAATATGATCAATTTATCAATTTATTTTTAAATGCATTAAATAATGTAGAACAAGAATATTTTGAAACACAATATAATCAATTCTATGCTTTAAGAGAAAGACTAAAAACATATGGTCGTTTTAGAGGTCAACTATTTATAAGACATAGTGAAAGAGGATTTGCCTATGAATTATATTTCCAATTAAGAAAACTAATTGACGATCACAGAGAAAAAGAAGATTTCTTTTCAGGTTTTTTTTTGCAAGGAGAAATAAAAAAAATGGATTTGCCTGAAGTACGTAATATATATGGATATGATAGTATCGGCGGTAATCTAATCCCAGATTTACTTTTTCATATGCCTTCTCAAGATGCTAATGCTTTTGTTGTTGAAATAAAAGCACAACCAGAATTAGAAGAGGTTGAAATATTAGATGATTTAGAAAAACTTTCTAAATTTTTAAGAAATTTCAATTACCGAAAAGCAATTTTTTTAGCAGTAAATATTGATACAGAAATTGTTAATGGGTTTATTAGAAATAATCAAGTTTTATTAACTGAAATGTTTACAGAAGAAAGACTAAATGATTGTAATGTTATTACGTTACAAAATGCATATTCCGACAATATTACAAACACAACTTTACAACAGATATTAAATGAGTAACATCTCCTCCATACTAAAATCCATCCAAACTATCATGTGGCAAGACACCGGACTAAACGGTGATGCCCAACGCATTGAACAACTTGGTTGGATGTTGTTTTTAAAAATATTCTCTGACAAAGACAAAGAGCTTGAGTTGCTCGATGAGAACTACAAATCACCTATTCCAGATTTGTTTCATTGGGTAAAGGAAAAAAGCAATTGGGCAGGCGATGATGAAGGGATGACCGGAGACGAATTATTAGAATTTGTCGACCGCCAATTGTTTCCTGCGTTGCGCAATATTGATGTGAGTACCGGTAACCGTCGTGCTCTAATTGTACGAGAGGTGTTTGAAGGTAACAACAACTACATGAAAAGCGGTATCAACATTCGCAAGGTGTTGAATAAGCTAAATGAAATGGACTTTAACATCGCCAAAGACCGCCACGCTTTTGGCGAATTGTATGAAAGCATTTTAAAAGGATTGCAAAGTGCCGGTAAAAGTGGAGAGTTTTATACACCTCGTGCTATTACTTCATTTATTACCGAAATGATAAACCCACAATTGGGTGAAAAAATATTAGACCCAGCCTGTGGAACGGGTGGTTACTTGACTTGTGCTATTGAGCATTTAAGAAAGCAGGCCAATAATGTTGAGGATAACAAAAGTATTGAAGAAAACATCATGGGTTGGGAATACAAACCGCTGCCTTATTTGTTAGCTACCACCAACTTAATTTTACATGATATAGAAGTACCAAACATTCGTTTTGGCGATGCCTTAGACCAACCGCTTTCTAACTTTACCGAAAAGCATCGTGTGAATGCTATTTTAGCCAACCCTCCCTTTGGAGGTATTGTCGCCAACAACAACGAAAACAACTTCCCGCAAAACTTTAGAACCAAAGAAAGTGCTGACTTATTCCTGATTTTAATGATACACTTATTAAAACAAGGAGGTCGTGCAGGTATTGTATTGCCCGATGGTTCGTTGACCGGTGATGGCGTAAAACAACGCGTGCGTAAAAAGTTATTGGAAGAATGTAATTTACACACCATCATACGTTTGCCTAATTCTGTGTTTCAACCTTATGCCACTGTAGCTACCAATTTGTTATTTTTTACCAAGGGCACTCCAACTAAAGAAATTTGGTATTATCAACATAAATTACCCGAAGGAGCAAAAGCCTACAACAAAACCAAACCGATACAAGTCAAAGAGTTTGACCCCATAAAATATTGGTGGACTGATAGAAAAGAAAGTGATATTGCCTGGAAGGTGCCAATACAAACTATCATTGACCGAAATTACGATTTGGACATAAAAAACCCAACAAAGCAAGAGGAAACGTATGAATACAACAGCACCGAATTAATGGAGATGTTGCATACTTCTTTTGATAAAAGTAATACGTTGTTAAACCAACTTAAAGAAGCGGTGAAATAATGAATTTTAAAAAATACAAGTTAAAAGATTTAATTGATAATTTTTCTGTTAGAGCCCGAGAATACGGAGGCTCTGAAGGATTAGAATTTCTTGGTGTTAGTAATGATGATGGAATAGTTAAATCTAAATCAGCTGCTGAACATAAAGGAGAAGAATATAAAATAATTGAAAAAGGTTGTTTTGCCTATAATCCCTATCGTATCAATATTGGTTCTATCGCTTACCATAATGAAGATATTAAAGGATTAATAAGTCCTGCCTATGTTGTTTTTAAAACTAAACCAAATTCTATCAAAGATAATCTTCTTTTTAAATTTTTAAAATCTTCTGAAGGATTAAGACAAATACGATTTCATGGTAGAGGAACGGTAAGACAAGCTCTCCGTTTTGAAGACTTGTGCAAAATTGAAATATCAATACCAACTTATGAAGAACAAGAAAAATTAATTTCATCAATCGAAAAAACAGAAATTGAAAGTAATATAATCTCATCCGAACTCACTCACCAACTCGACCTTATCAAACAACTGCGTCAAGCGTTTTTACGTGAAGCGATGCAAGGAAAACTTTGTCAGGCTGACTCTGTCAAAGCCAATGAAACAGGCCAACATCTCCTTGAAAAAATAAAAGCCGAAAAAGCGAACCTGATTACCGACAAAAAACTCAAAAAAGAAAAAGAGTTACAAACAATTACTACGGATGAAATTCCTTTTGAAATTCCTAAAAATTGGGCTTGGTGTAGATTGGGAGATACTGGTAATTTAAAAAGAGGTAAGTCAAAACATCGTCCAAGAAACGATGAAGAATTATTTATAGGAGGAACAATACCGTTTATACAAACTGGTGATGTATCTAAAGCTAAATATAATAATGACTTAATAACAACCATTAATGGTTATTACAATGATTTTGGTTTAAAACAAAGTGAACTACAAAATAAAGGAACATTATGCATAACAATTGCAGCAAATATTGCTGAATGTGGTTTCTTAGATTTTGATGCGTGCCTACCAGATAGTATTGTTTGCTACTTAGCTATTGATAAAATAATAGAGAAATATGTTTATTATTATCTGAAAACTGCAAAAGATGAATTAGAAAGATTTGCACCAGCAACTGCTCAAAAAAATATAAACTTAGGTATACTTAATGATCTAAAAATTCCATTTCCGCCACTCCACGAACAAGAGCAAATTGTAACCAAACTAGAAGAGTTAATGACGTTTTGTGTTGGGCTAGAGCAAAGTATCAAGGAGAGTCAAGGGTATAATGAAATGTTGTTACAGCAGGTTTTGAGAGAGGCATTGCAACAACCAAAAGACGAATCAAAAGTTATTGTCTTAAAAAGCAGAAAAATAGAGCAACCCTTAAAAACAATACTAGGAGGTCATATCATTAACCAATGTAACACTACAGATTTTGGTAGGGTTAAATTTCAAAAACTATTATACTTAACGGAGTATTTCTGCAAAATAGATTTTGATTCTCATTATGTAAAAAAAGCTGCTGGTCCTTATGACGAGAATTTGATAAAAAAAATTGAAGCCGATTTTAATCGTATGAGATTTTTCAATGTAATTCAAGATAGGACAGATACAAAAAGAGTCCATTATACGGCATTACCTGCAGCAAGTCAAATCAATACTATATTTTTAGAAAATTTCAATGAGGAATCAGTGAAAATAAATAACTTATTGATGAAGTTAAGACCATTAAGTTGGGAAGAATGTGAAGTACTAGCCACCATATATGCTGTATGGAATAATCGACTTATTAAAGGTGAACCTATTGAGGATAGCATATTATATAATGATTTTATGGCTTGGGATGCTCAAAAGATTAAATACAAAAGTATCTTCCACAAAAAATTATTTTGGATGAAAGAAGAAAATATTATCCCTGATGGTTGGGGTAAGTATGTGGATAAACCGGACAAAAAAATGGCATAGCATGACAAACCTCTGGAAACAAAAAGACATTCCTCACAAAGGCTGGGCATTGATAGATGTTATAGATGTTCGTGAAGATAATCAACCGGAGGATGAAACAGAATATGAATCTTGTATGATGTGCGGTAATGAACGTATTCGTTATGTTCATATTGTTGAACATTCACAATTTGGAGATATACTCAGGGTAGGTTGTGTTTGTGCTGAGAACATGACTAGTGATTATCTCAATCCAAGAAAATTAGAACAAAAATTACGGAATAGAGCTGCCAGAAGAACTACATGGAAAAAGAAAGAATGGAAATTCAGCATAAAAGGAAATCGCTATCTCAAAATTGATGGTCACATAATTACAATTTTCAGAGATAAAAAAACTAATAAATACAAAGTGTGTATTGACAGCACTTTTGGAAGAAAGGAATTCGACACCTTAGATGAATCAAAAACAGCGGCATTTAATGGCATTGAATATTTTAAAGACCATGAGGAGTGGTAGAGTTAGTTGTAATTAATAATACATAATAAAAATGATTTGATTTTGTTGTAATAAGTTTTTTAAGATAGTTGCAACAAAAAAGTTTAATTAAAAAAAATAGAAGAGATGGATTTATCGCAAGTATATTCTTTAAGAACAGATTTTACAATCATTGGACTAACCGGCAGAACGGGTTCAGGTTGTAGTATGATTTCTAATATGCTAACAAATGATTTTGAAGTTTTAAAAAAAGGAGGTTTAAGAGACCCTTTAAGCAGCATAGATTTTGATGATCCAGTGTTTCAAAGAAAATATCAAATAAGTTATAACTATCTTTCTCATCCAGATAATTGGTCAAAGTTTGATTGTATTAATTATAAAGATGTTTTGTTGTTTATAATACTTAAAAAAATCGGAAAAACAGCTGATTTACTTAAACCTTCTTTATCAAAACATTATAAAGAAATCAAAGGTGAAAACAACACTAAAATTGTTGAAGATTTACTACAAGAGTTGAACAAGATATTAAACAGTTCAAAAAACTCATCTATAGTAAATAAGTTCATAGTAATCCATAACACAAAGATTAGTACTTTAAAATCAAAAACAAGTTTATTAAACTTAAATGATATTTTTTTTAGTGATGAATTCAGAAGTATTAGTTTAGAGTTTTTTGATGCATTGGAGAAATTTGGATATTCAAGGCGAACAAAATTTCTTCACCACATAGCATGTAATTTGAGAGGTCATGGACAACTTAAAGAAGGTAAGAACTATGATATTAAACATATTTATACGATTGTAGAAATAATAAATAGATTAATTAAAGCTCGAAGATTATATAATACAGAACAAAAGAATACAAAAACTAAAGTTGTCATTGACTCATTAAGAAATTCATTAGAAATAATGTTTTTTAAAGAAAGGTATTCTGGGTTCTATTTGATTGCGACCAAAGATGTACTAGGCAATTCAAGAGCTAGAGTTGAAGATCGACTAAGGGTTAAAAAATATAGTGAAACTGAAATTGGAAACATAACAAAGTTCTTATTCAGATTAGATGAGGTTGAATATAAAACGAATGATTTTAATGTTGGTGAATTTTCATCCCCTGATGTTGAAAATTGTATTCAAAAAAGCGATTATCATATAATAAATTTAAAATTAACAGATTTAAATAACCCACGATTTCAGAAAAATACTTTCTTTACAAGAGAGGAGCAATTAATGAAATTGTTATCATTAATAATGCAGCCTGGTATAATTACTCCAAGTGCTGTTGAGCGATGTATGCAAATAGCTAATACAGCTAAATTAAACTCTGGGTGCATTTCAAGAAAAGTTGGTGCGGTTATTACAGATTCAAATTATGTTGTAAGGTCAATTGGTTGGAACGATGTGGCAAAGGGTCAAACACCTTGTAATTTAAGAAATGTAGAAAATTTTTCCCAAAAACAGAAGACCTAAAAAATCAACATTACAGTAATTTTGAGCGTAGTGAAGATTTATCTGAAGGTATTGATTATAAATATAAAGATAAAGACCCTTTTACCTTTAAAAATGCAATGTTAGATTATTATAAAGATTATGATAAAGCTAAATTGAAAGGTAAAAATTGTTCTTTTTGCTTCAAAACAGTACATAATAAATATGAGAATGAAAAGAATCAAGTTCACACAAGATCTTTGCATGCTGAAGAGAATGCAATGCTGCAAATTACTAAAAGCGGAGGTATTGGTGTAAATAAAGGCATACTCTTTACAACAGCTAGTCCATGTGAACTTTGCTCAAAAAAAGCATATCAATTAGGTATAAGTAAAATTTTTTATATAGATCCCTATCCAGGTATAGCTGAAGATCAGATATTAAAAAGCGGTATTGAAGAGACCAAACCAATCGTTTATATATTTTCTGGTGCTGTTGGTTCAGTATATAATAGACTTTATGAAACATTCTTGTCCTATAAAGATGAAATGTCTTTGACTTTGAAATAGCATATGAACAGATTAATCATCATAGGCAACGGTTTTGATTTAGCTCATGGGATAAAGACGAGTTATAAAGATTTTATTGCTGATTATTTTAGTGACGCTATAAATAGTATCTATCTTTCAAGACCCTATGAAGATGAACTGATACAAATTAATGTCAAACAAAATCAATATTACTACCCTGACCCTTTGAATAAAATTACCTCGAAGAATTCATTAGATTTTATAAATAAAATTTTAACAAGTAACCCTATATTTTCTATGCAATTCAAGTCTGGATTATTAAAAAACTCTTTTAATCAGATTGAAAAAATGAACTGGGTTGATTTAGAAATTGAATATTTTAGCACCTTATTAGCCACTAGACATGCTTTTAAAAACAACAATCAATTAGCAGAAATTCAAAAAGTAAATAAGCAATTGGATTATTTAAAAGAAAAACTAATTGATTATTTAAAAGAACAGCAACTCACATTTTTTAATAATTATAAAAAAAAGCCTTTAGTTGATTGTTTTACTGAAAGAATACATACTTATGAAGTTGTCACTACTGAGTTAGAAGAAGATCAATTGCCAAAAAATCTTTTTTTCTTGAACTTTAATTACACTGATACCTTTGAAGTTTACTACGATGCCTGTAGAAAAAAAATCCCTTCGGATTTAGATTATATTCACGGTGATTTAGGTGGTACTCATGGTCAACCCATATTTGGTTTTGGAGATGAATTAGATAAAAACTATTTAGAGTTTGAAGATGAAAGAAACAATGAATTATTTAAGCACATCAAATCCTTTGAGTATTTAAAAAACAAAAACTACTATCGGTTGATACGATTTCTAGAATCAGATGATTATCAGGTTCAGATTTATGGACACTCTTGCGGACTATCAGACAGAACCATGCTAAATCAAATATTTGAACATGACAATTGTAAGTCTATAAAAATATTTTATCATCAACGGGAAGATGGTACTAATGACTATACTGAAAAGACCTATGAAATATCACGCCATTTTAAAGACAAAGGAATGATGCGGAAGAAAGTAGTGCCATTTGATTATTCAAGAGCTATGCCGCAGCCAAAGTTATAATATCTTTCCTTGTTCCCGCACGACCCGAACCCAATCGCGGAACTGTGCATAGCAAATTCTTTCGTATTTTGCCGGAAATAATCATCATTAAACACAAATAAAGCACTTACTGATGGCTATTTCCGGCAAAATATATTTAGTAATAAGATAAAGAATTAAAACTACCAATTGAGCATAATAAAAGCATCCTAAAATAACAATAAAAAGTTATATTTGTGTTATACAAATAGCATCGCTATTCACTATGAGACACCAATTAGACGCCAAAGACCTGGCCATATTAGAAATACTGCAACAAGATTCGACCATTTCGGTAAAAGAAATTGGAGAACGCGTAGGGCTTTCGTTTACGCCTACTTATGAAAGAATAAAGAACCTTGAAAAAGACAAGGTGGTATTGAAGTATGTCGCCTTGGTCGATCGGTTTAAAATTGGAATGCAAATCGTCGTGTATTGCAATATCACACTCAAAGAACAATCCAAACAAGCGCTGAGTGATTTCGAAAAAACCATTATCGCAATTCCGCAAGTGCAGGAAGTCATCAGTCTTTCTGGTAATTATGATTATATGCTCAAGATTATCGCCGAAGACATCACTTCTTATAATACTTTTGTGGTAGATGTGATTTCGAATATCAAAAATATCGGTCAATACCACAGCAGTATAGTTTTGAACGAAGCAAAAAAAGAAACGGCTTATACTTTTCCTATTAAATAAATTGGGCTTTAATTTCGTTAAAAGAAGCTATAATCTGTTCGTTTCCTAAATTACCAATGCTTCCAACATGGCTGTGTTGCAAATTATAATTTGGTTCAAACAAATCACTTTCAATAGTTAAGCCAATGTTTTTATACGCTTCTCTAAATGGAATACCGTCTACTACTTGTTGGTTCACATTTTCCACACTAAACATATAATCGTATTTCGGATCTTTGACGATATCGGTTTTGATTTCGATGTGTTGTAACATAAAATCGAACATAATCAAACAATCTTTCAACGACTGAATCGCCGGAAACAAACCTTCCTTAGTCAACTGAAAGTCTCTGTGGTAACCCGATGGCAAATTGTTCGTCAGCAAAATTAACTCATTTGGCAACGCCTGAATTCTGTTAGTTCGCGCTCTGATGATTTCAAAAACATCGGGATTCTTTTTGTGTGGCATAATGCTGCTGCCGGTAGTCAACGTATCCGGAAAAGCAATGAACCCAAAGTTTTGATTGAGATACAAGCACATATCATAGGCAAACTTGTTAAGCGTAGCTGCAATGCCAGACATCGCCATAGCCAATACTTTCTCCGATTTTCCTCTGGTCATTTGAGCATAAACCGAATTGACATTCAGCGTTTTAAATCCCAACAAATCAGCGGTCAATTGTCTGTCCAAAGGAAACGAACTTCCATAACCCGCACCGGAACCTAACGGACTTTTATTGGTCACATTATAAGCTGCCAATAACAATTCCATATCATCAACCAAACTCTCGGCATAAGCACCAAACCAAAGTCCAAAAGACGATGGCATCGCAATTTGCAAATGCGTATAACCCGGAAGCAAAGTTTCTTTGTGTTGGTTACTTAATTGAATCAATGTATTAAATACGGTTTCTGTCTGTCCAAGGATGTTTTTAATTTCCGACTTTAAATACAATTTCAAATCAGTCAACACTTGGTCATTTCTCGAACGACCACTGTGGATTTTCTTGCCGGCCTCACCAATTCTTTGAATCAGTAAATGCTCCACCTGAGAATGAATGTCTTCAATGCCTTCTTCAATGCTAAAATTTCCTTGAGCTATTTCGATTAAAATATTTTTGAGTTCGATTTCTATGGTTTTCCATTCTTCATTAGTTAATAAACCAATGGAATGCAACATTTCGCAATGCGCTAACGAACCCAACACATCAAACTCCGCCAGGACATAATCAAAGGCGACATCATTGCCCACAGTAAACTTCTCGACAATTGCCGAATGTGCTGCTCCCGAACCTTCAGGATTGCTTGCTGTTTTTTGCCATATTTTAGTTGCCATGGTTATAGAATTTGCATTAAAATAGTTTTATAAATCTCGAGGGCTTCTTTGATTTCGGCCACATAAATAAATTCGTCACTGCTGTGCGAACGGGTTGATAAACCCGGACCCATTTTTAATGACGGACAAGGAATTACCGCTTGATCGGAAGACGTTGGCGAACCATAGTACGTTCTGCCCAATTGCAATCCGGCTTGTACAAACGGATGCGTTAACGGTATCGATGACGAATTCAATCGCAAAGAACGTGCTGTTACTTCACTGCTGATATTTTCTTTGATGATGTTGAAAACTTCAGTATTAGAATATTGTTCTGTCGTTCTCACATCTACCGTAAACTGACAAGAATCGGGCACGACATTGTGTTGCGAACCGCTATTAATAATAGTTACCGTCATTTTAACTTCGCCTAACAAATCCGATACTTTTTCGAAATGGTAATTATTGAACCAATTGATGTCTTTTATCGCATTCAAAATTGCATTGTCAGGATTCGGATGTGCAGCGTGCGATGATGTTCCTTTGGCTACACAATCTAAAACCAACAATCCTTTTTCGGCTATCGCTAAATTCATTTCTGTTGGTTCGCCGACGATAGCAAAATCGATATTCCCCAATTGGCTATAAATCGATTCCACACCATTGATTCCTGAGATTTCTTCTTCGGCTGTAGCGGTCAAAATAATGTTGTATTTCATATTGGGCTTGTCCCAAAAATATAAAAATGTCGCTATCAAACTTACCAAAGCACCGCCTGCATCATTGCTTCCTAAACCATATAACTTGCCATCTTTTTCAATGGGTTCAAATGGATTCAACGTATAACCGGAATTTGGTTTAACAGTATCGTGATGTGAATTGAGTAAAATAGTAGGTTTCGATGCATCATAAAATTGATTATACGCCCAAACATTATTCATGACTCTGTGTGTTGGCACACCAAAATCTTCCAAAAACTGTTGGATACAATCCGCGGTTTTATCTTCGCTTTTGCTCAAAGATGGAATCGCAATCAACTCCTTTAAAAGACTGAAAGCCGATTGAAATAAATCAGTTGTAGTGTTATTGAATACTTGTTCCTTCATGGGTTTTGTTGTTGATAAATCCTGATATATTTTTGGCATTGATGATGCCTATTTTGCCAACTTTTTGTTCCAATGCCTGAAAACAGTTTTCTAATTTCGGCAACATGCCTTTGCTGATAACGCCTTCGCTTTTTAACGTCTGAAACATATTCCAATCCAATACCGGAATGACCGAATTCTCGTCTTCAGGATGATACAAAACACCGTTTTTTTCGAAACAATAAATCAGTTGGGTGTCAAAAGTTCGAGACAAACTCACCGCAATGGTATTGGCAATTGAATCGGCATTAGTGTTCAATAATTGCCCGTTGCCGTCGTGCGTGATGGCGCTAATCACCGGAGTAATTCCGAGTTGCAATAACTGTTTTAAAAAAGCAATGTTGATTCCATCTGGTTTTACATCGCCTACGAACCCAAAGTCGATTGGCTCCGGATTTCGTTTAGTCGTTTGAATTAAATTGGCATCCGCACCCGATAATCCGATGCTGTTTCGCTTGTGTTTTTGTAATAACGCTACTATGTTTTTATTGATATAACCGGCATAAACCATCGTTGCAATCTTTAAAGTTTGTGCATTGGTTACTCTTCTGCCGTCAATCATTTCTTGCGGAATGTTTAAATCGGTTGCCAAATCGGTTGCCAATTTTCCGCCGCCGTGTACTAAAATAAAAGGTTCATTAAGTGTAGCCAAAGCATACAAAAACTCCTCTAATTGAAGTTCGTCATCTATAATGTTCCCGCCAATTTTAATGATGTTAAGCTTTTTCATTTCCTTTTACTATTTTTTCCAAAATGACTTGCGCCGCAAACGTTCTGTTGTTGGCTTGCTCGTAGATTAAGGAGTTCTCACTGTCTAAAACTTCATCGCTTACTTCCACATTTCTTCTTACCGGAAGACAATGCATTATTTTGGCGTTATTGGTTACTTCTAATTTTTCATTGGTCAATAACCAATCTTCATTCACAGGTACTACTTGTCCGTAATCTTCAAAAGAAGACCAGTTTTTTACATACACAAAATCAGCATCTTGCAAAGCCTTTTGTTGGTTGTGCTCGATGGTAGCTTTTTGGGAAAATTGGGTGTCTAATTCATACCCTTTTGGATGCGTAATGACAAACTCAAAATCCGTTTTGTTCATCCATTGCGCAAAAGAATTTCCCACTGCCTGTGGAATAGATTTGATGTGTGGCGCCCAGGTAAGGACGACTTTTGGTTTTTTATCATAAGGCAAATGTTCTG
This sequence comes from Flavobacterium sangjuense, assembly GCF_004797125.1. Taxonomy (NCBI): domain Bacteria; kingdom Pseudomonadati; phylum Bacteroidota; class Flavobacteriia; order Flavobacteriales; family Flavobacteriaceae; genus Flavobacterium; species Flavobacterium sangjuense. The sequence goes on along the minus strand of NZ_CP038810.1, from coordinate 2,680,520 downwards.
CTATCGTAATACAATCGGCCAAACTCTGCAATGGATGCAAAGTCGCCGATTCCAAAGAAATTACAGGAACGCTTGCATATTTTTCGAATAATGAAAATATCTTTTCTGAAACATCTTCTTCTTTATTGGTCAAACCTGCAAAACATCTCAAACCGATGATGTCACAATACTGACTCAGTACGTTTGCGGCATCTTTGATATGTTCAACCGTCGAGCCATTCATGATGGCGCCCTCTTCAAATTCCCAGGTCCAGGCTTCCTGAGCTGCATTTAAAACGATGGTATTTAAACCTAAGTTTTGAGCGGCTTTTTGCGTACTCAGTCTCGTTCTCAGACTGGAATTTAAAAATACCAAACCAAGCGTTTTGCCTTTTCCTATATCACTTTTTAGCAAAGGAGATTTTTTAATGTCAATAGCATCTTGTACTAAAGCATCTAAATCCGTAACATCATCAGCGGAGAAAAATCTTTTCATATCGTTACTAATTTAGATTGCGAAATGGTTTTGAAGGCTTTGATAAATAAATCCAATTCGGCTTTGGTAATAGTTAAAGCCGGAAGAATTCGCAACGTATTCGGACAGGAAGCATTTCCGGTTAGGATTTTAAAGTCCTGCAACAATTGGTTTCTGAATGGAGCGCAAGGCGTTTTTAATTCGATGCCAAACATCAAGCCCTGGTATCTGATTTCCGCAATGTTTTCGTCATCTTTTAATTGCTCGAATAAATAATCGCCGGCTTCGATGGCGTTCTGCATTAAATTTTCCGATGCAAGGACTTCCAAAACCGCTTTCGAAGCAGCACAAGCCAAATAATTTCCACCAAAAGTTGTCCCGAGCAAACCGTGTTTGGCTTTAATCTCAGGTGAAATCAATACGCCGCCAACCGGAAATCCGTTACCCATCCCTTTGGCAACCGTGATAATATCAGCTTTGATATTCGCGTGTTGGTGTGCAAAAAACTTTCCTGTTCTTCCGTAACCGGATTGGATTTCGTCGCAAATAAAAACAGCCTCATTTTTATCACATAGGCTTCTGATTTTTTGTAAAAAAGAAACTTCCGGAATCTGAACACCTGCAACACCCTGAATACCTTCGATGATTACGGAGGAAATTTCGTTGTTTGCAAAAGCTTCCTCCAATAGTGTTGTGTTGTTGAAAGGAACAAAAATAAAATTGTCGGTTTCGTTGACCGGCGCGATGATACTCTTGTTGTCGGTTGCTGCTACTGCAGCGGCAGTTCGGCCATGAAAAGCTTTGGTGAAGCAGATGTTCTTTTTTCTTCCGGTGTGGAATGAGGCAAGTTTTATTGCGTTTTCGTTGGCTTCGGCACCCGAATTACACATAAAAAAGTTGTAATCGTTGTAACCGCTGATTTTCCCTAATAATGCTGCAACTTCTTCCTGAATTGGAATTTTAACCGAATTGGAATAAAAGCCAATATTTTGCAATTGCTCAGTCACTTTGTTGACATAAAAAGGATGACTGTGGCCAATAGAAATTACGGCATGACCACCGTATAAATCTAAGTATTTTTCGTTTTTGTCGGTCCAAACGTAACTGCCTTCCGCTTTCACGAAGTTCAGATCGAATAATGGATATACATCAAATAATTTCATAATCTTTCTTTTAAAATGCGGATGCTTTTAGTTTTAGTCCGAGTGTTGGTTCGAAACCCAACATCAAATTCATATTATGCACCGCCTGACCGGAAGCGCCTTTTATCAAATTGTCAATTACCGAATGGATGACGATGTGATCGCCCTCTTTTTCGATATGTAACAGACATTTGTTCGTATTCACTACTTGTTTCAAATCGATAGTTTCTTTTGACACAAATACAAATGGATTGCTTTTGTAAAAGTCTTCGTAAAGTGCGGTTAAAGCTGCTATATCCAAATTGGTTTGCAAGGTGGAACTGGTAAAAATCCCTCGGGTGAAATCGCCACGCCAGGGCACAAATTCCAAATTGACTTTATGATTGGTTAACTTTTCTAACGTATTACAAATTTCTGCTACGTGTTGGTGAGTCAACGTTTTATAAGCCGATATATTATTCGCTCTCCACGTAAAATGTGTCGTTTGTTGTAATGACTGTCCCGCGCCTGTAGAACCTGTTATGCCTGTCGTGTAAACGGTTTGCAATAATTCGGCTTTCGCCAAAGGCAATAAGGCTAATTGAATCGCGGTAGCAAAACAACCCGGATTGGCTATGTAATTGGCTGATTTTATGGCTTCTGAATTCATTTCGGGTAAACCATAAACAAATTCACCTTTGTTAAATGCTCCTTCCAATCTGAAATCATTTCCCAAATCGATGATTTTTACGTTATTACTAATCGAATGACTTTCAATCCAATTTTTGCTTTCCTTGTGAGGCAGACACAAAAACAAGACATCAATAGTATCGATATATTCATTGGTGAAAACCAAATCCGTTTCGCCAAACAAATCAGTGTGTACGCTCGAAACCGCATTGCCTGCCTGACTTCTACTCAAAGCAAAAGCAATGGCAATCTTTGGATGGTTCAACAACAATCGGAGGAGTTCACCACCGGTATAACCTGCAGCGCCAACGATTCCGATGTTATATTTGTTTTCCATGATTATAATTTATCAGGGTTTACTTGATTGTAAATCGCTAACGAATTGCTGATGATTTTAGAATAGCCTTTTACATCTTCGCCTGACCAAGTCAAGTTCATTTCGCCATAACTTCCGAATTTCGAAGCCATCAAGTCATTATTGGATTCGATACCGTTAAGCACAAATCTGTAGGGTAAGAGCGTTACGGTTACCTTTCCATTAACTGTGCTTTGTGTGTTAGCAAAGAAAGTTTCAATATCACGCATCACAGGATCTAAAAACAAGCCTTCGTGCAACCATGTTCCGTACCAATCGGCCAACTGGCTTTTTAGGTTTAATTGGAATTTGGACAGCGTATGTTTCTCCAACAAATGATGCGCTTTCAGAATGATTAATGCTGAAGCCGCTTCAAAACCGACTCTTCCTTTGATGCCTACAATCGTATCGCCTACGTGAATATCTCTTCCGATGGCAAACGGTGTCGCCAATTGTTCTAAATATAAAATCGCTTCGCTTGGATGCGAAAAGCTTGTGTTGTCTACTGCGACTAATTCGCCTTGTTTGAATTCTAACGTTATTTCGGTTTTATCGGCTTCTGTCTTTTCTAATTGCGATGGAAATGAAGCTTCCGGTAAAGAAAGATTAGATGTCAAGGTTTCTTTTCCGCCGACAGATGTTCCCCAAAGCCCTTTGTTGATAGAGTACAACGCTTTATCGAAGTTCATTTCGACCTTGTTTGCTTTTAGAAAATCAATCTCCGCTTCTCTCGACAATTTCAAATCTCTGATTGGCGTGATGATTTCGATAGTCGGACACATAACCGAGAAGATAACATCAAAACGTACTTGGTCATTTCCGGCTCCTGTGCTTCCGTGCGCAATCGCATCAGCATTGATACTTTTGGCGTACCCCGCAATAGATTTCGCCTGAATCGTTCTTTCGGCACTTACTGAAAGTGGATATGTGTTATTTTTTAAAACATTACCATAAATTAGATATTTTACGCAAGTATCATAATAGGTTTGCACCGCATCGACGCAAGTATAGGAATGAACACCCAATTCATAAGCGCGTTTTTCGATAGCCACAATATCTTCCGCAGAAAAACCACCGGTATTGACGGTTACGGCATGTACTTCATAGCCTTTATCTTTTGATAAATACACCGCACAAAAAGAAGTATCCAAACCTCCGCTATATGCTAAAACTACTTTTTTCATTGGATTCATTTTGTTTTTTAATTTCAGGCTGATCGAATAACATGGCGGTACACAAACAGTTTTTTTTGTCTTTCGATAGTAATATTTCATAGTTAACGCAGCTTTTACAGCCTTTCCAGAAGTTCTCGTCTTGGGTCAATTCGGAATAGGTTACCGGTTCGTAACCCAATTCGCTATTGATTTTCATCACGGCCAAACCAGTAGTCAAACCAAATATTTTGGCATTCGGATATTTCTCTCTGGACAGATTGAAGATTGCTTTCTTGATTTTTCGGGCCAAGCCCAATTTTCGGTATTTTGGAGCGACAATTAATCCTGAATTAGCGACAAATTTTTCATGGCTCCAGGTTTCGATATAACAAAAGCCAGCCCATTCGTTTTCTTCCGTTAAGGCTATGATGCTGTTTCCGTCTACGATTTTTTTACTCAAATAAGCAGCCGAACGCTTGGCAATTCCGGTACCGCGTATTTGTGCCGAGTGTTCCATTTCGGCTATTATGGCTTCGCAAAAGATTAAATGTTGCGCATTGCTTTGTACAATGGTGATAGTCATCCTTCTATTTTTTTTGACAAAAATAGATATTAATTATTACCAAACAAATAAATAAAGATAAAATATCTTAATTGTATAGCATTTAAAAGATTTTAAATCTTTTAAATGTTATTTATCACTCCTTTTCATCGCTCCACAAAAAAACCTTCAAGAACACGAGCGCAGCGAACTGGCGAAGCAAACTTGAAGGTTTTTTATTTGGGATTACTATAGTTATTTAATAAACCACATATTCCGTTATTTCTAATCCATATCCAATCATTCCGACACGCTTGGTTTGCGTCGTGTTTGAGATAAGGCGTATTTTGGAGATGTCAATATCATGGAGTATTTGCGCACCGATACCAAAATCCTTGACGTCCATCTTGATTTGTGGTACTTTGAAAATGCCTTCGGCTTGTAAATGTTTCAACTCGGTTAATCGATGCAATAAATCCGAAGAGTCAACTTCCTGGTTGATGAATAGAATGGCTCCTTTTTCTTCTTCAATAATTCGGTTAAAAACATCGTCCAGCTTTTTATCCATTGCGGTGGCTAACGTATTCAGTATGTCATTATTCGCTTGGGTAGAATTAATTCGGGTAAGTATTGGATCGCCCAAATTCCAGCTTCCTTTGGTCAATGCCAAATGTACTTGTTTGTTAGTGGTTTGTTGGTAGGCACGTAAACGGAATTTACCAAAACGGGTTTCGATCTCAAAATCATCTTTTTTGACAATCAAACTATCGTGTTGCATTCTATAGGCCACTAAGTTTTCAATAGAAACGAGTTTAAGATTGAATTTCTTAGCCACTTTTACCAGTTCCGGCAAGCGAGCCATAGAACCATCTTCGTTCATGATTTCACAAATTACGCCTGCCGATTTAAATCCGGCTAAGCGGGCAAAATCGATAGCGGCTTCGGTATGACCAGTTCGACGCAATACACCACCTTGTTTTGCAATAAGTGGGAAAATATGCCCAGGGCGCGCTAAATCGTAGGGTTTGGTGTCTTCCTTTATTAAAGCCAAAACCGTTTTAGCTCTGTCAGAAGCTGATATTCCTGTGGTTACACCATGACCTTTTAAATCTACAGAAACGGTGAAAGCGGTTTCCATATGGTCGGTGTTATTTTTTACCATCGAATGTAATTCTAATTCATCACAACGTTTCTCCGTCAATGGCGCACAGATTAAACCTTTTCCGTGAGTCGCCATGAAGTTTATCATTTCGGGCGTTACTTTTTCGGCTGCAGCCAAAAAATCACCTTCGTTTTCACGATCTTCGTCATCAACTACAATAATAATTTTACCTTGTCGAATGTCTTCGATGGCTTCTTCTATAGTGTTGAGGTGTATTTTACTTTCGCTCATTAGTTCGTGCTTTTAGAATATTCGGATATGACTTCTTTTAAATAACTTCTGTTGTAGAAATAAAACAGGATAAAGAACGGAAACCCGGCTGCTACAACCAAGTATATATTTAAATCTACTTTTTTGTCCATAATGGTTCCTATTTCATCCAATAGTTGTTGCGACTTGAACAATGCGGTATAGAAAACGCCGGCAACGACAAACGCTAGTATAATGGAGATAATAGTTTCAGGTTTTCCCAGAGAAGAAATCCCAAACAATATCAAATACGTTACAAAAGTTATTTTGCTATAGATTTTATATTGCTTGTTAAGTTCTTCGACTTTGTTATAATCGACATTATAAAGGTTGTTGGTAAGCAATAATTCTTCCTGTGTAATGTTTCTTGACTCCAGAACTTTCAGTGCTTTGTTGCGGTAATCATCTTTATAGCCAAATTGTTTAGCATCTTTTACAATTTTAATCAACACATCATTGTCATAGCCGTTGAGTTTTTCCCAATCGGTATCTTTTTCAACTGTGACCTGCTCCATGTTTATGACGGGCTGTTCCGTTAATTCTTCTTCGGTTTTGGTTGGTATAAATCGTTTGTAGATATCAGTTATCCAATCCAAATTTATGCTAACACCGCGGTCTTCAGTAGCTCTTTTGGTCAACAAAATTGCTAAAGGACCAAGTACAAAAGAAGACATCCAGCAACCTAAGAAAGGTGCTATTTCATCTTGCTGCGCCACTTTTTTTCCAAACGTATTGATGAAGTGAAAAATGATAAAAATAAGTATGGCAAATACTATAGGCAATCCCAATCCTCCTTTTCGGATAATGGCTCCCAAAGGCGCACCGATAAAGAACATTAGTAAACAGGCAAAAGCAATTACAAATTTATCGTAAAGTGCAATCCAATGCAGGTTGATGTTTTTTTGTTTGTCACCCAATTCAAAGCGTGAGCTTTCTAAAGTAAAGTTGGTTGCATCAACGTTACTGCTTGCTACCCTTAGTATTTGCGTTTTATCTGAAAAAGAAAAATTGTTTAATATATTGGCAGTATTAATTTGGGGTATATTGGTGCCGGTTGTAAAATTTGTACTGTTCATCGACGAACGTTGGTTTATGTTCTCAGCAATTGAAACCATGTCTTTGTTATAGTTTTTCTGCAAAGAATCAAGCGTAAATCGAAGTTCACCAACGGTAAGCATCGTATTGGTATTGGTGATTTGCTCTTCGTCCAGATTAGTATTGTTCAACTTTGAAAGGTCAATATTGATAACATAGGTTTTGAATTCGCTTTTGGCAAAGGGAACTTTGTTGCGATCTTCAAATTTTTTAGGAATAATGTCTTCGTAATAATTTCCGTCTCTTAAAACTAATTTCAGGGTGTTTGAGTTTTCACTACTTACTAATTCTCCTTTTTTAGCTTTTATAACAGTGTTGCTTCCTGCACCTGTGTTGGATAATTTATGAATGGTAACGCCACTAAGGTATCTTCCATTATCCCCTGATTTTTTCTCAACTTTAATATTATAACTTCCAACCTGACTGAACTGCCCTTCGGCTATAGCCATTGCGGGTTTTACCTGGGCTATATTTCTACGAAAGTTGATGAACTTATATTCGGCATACGGAATAACATTATTGGCAAAGATAAAGGCGACAACGCTGAGTATACAAATGAAGTAAATCAAGGTTCTCATCGAACGCTGCAATGATATTCCGGAAGACTTCATTGCGGCAAACTCATAATTTTCGGCTAAACTTCCAAAAGTCATAATGGAAGCCAATAAAACAGATAAAGGTAAAACCAACGGAATGATGCTTGGCATTTTGAACAAAAGGAACTTCAAAATCATTATGAAATCTAAGTCCTTACCGGCCAGTTCAGAAATGAACAGCCAAACAACCTGCAAAACGAATATGAAGAAGAGAATTACAAATACCGTAGTAAATGTAATGAGGAATGATTTTAATAAGTACTTGTCAAGTATTTTCACCCGAAATTAATCTAGTTTATTGATGTAGTAATTTGGATATTTACTAGCTACAAAGGTAAACTGATTTTTTGATAATGGCTGATTGGTTTTAAAAGAATTAACAGTAAGCGTGGTTTTAGTTCCATTTTTACCCATTTCAATCACATTGTAGATGTTTTTGGTTTGGGAATCAATACCCAATAAGACTTCTTTTCGTTGGTCTTTAGCATTGTTTGGTACTAATTTAATGTACTGTATTTTTCGTCCTTTTACGTCCTGAAGAATGTCCCAACTGTATTTATAACCACTGTTAAAAAAGGTAAGCATCTTAGATGGTGTAATCGAATTGTCATCCTTTTCATTTAAACTTGATATGGTAACTTCTTCGTCTTCAGGAACTATAGTGTAGCTTTTTTTACCATCATACATTTTGGTAACACCCATAAAATTCAACACATATTTATTGTCCTGAATAATTACATTTCCTTTACTCTCTTTGTTGATATTCTCCTTGTAATTATTGAGAGTGTATTTAAAATCAATGGTGATGTTGTTGTAGGATTTAATCTTAGCTGTTACCTGGTCTAACAACTCTTTTGCTTTTTTATCCTGAGCATTAGTAGTAAAAGTTACTAAAAGTAAAATAACAAAAGATACTAGCTTGTTCATTTTAATCATTATTTTGTTCATTATTAAAGAATTGGTCTAATGAAGCCAAGTCTGTAATGTTAACACTTCTTGCTTTGCTTCCTTCAAATGGACCTACGATTCCGGCGGCTTCTAACTGATCAATCAATCGACCCGCACGGTTGTAACCCAATTTCAGCTTCCTTTGCAATAATGATGCCGAACCCTGTTGAGCAGTTACAATTATTTCTGCCGCTTCTCTAAACAAACTGTCTCTTTCGGATATATCAAATTCCAAATTTACGCTACTGCCTTCTTCACCAACATATTCGGGTAATAAATAGGCACTGGCATATGCTTTTTGTGAACCGATGTAATCTACAATTCTTTCTACTTCTGGCGTGTCTACAAAAGCACATTGCACACGCACCAAATCATTTCCGTTGGAATACAATAAATCTCCACGACCTATTAATTGGTCAGCGCCTTGTGTATCTAATATCGTTCTCGAATCTATTTTAGAGGTAACTCTAAAAGCGATACGCGCCGGGAAATTGGCTTTGATGATACCTGTAATTACATTTACCGATGGTCGTTGGGTAGCAATGATTAAATGAATTCCGATAGCACGTGCTAACTGCGCCAAACGGGCAATAGGTGTCTCCACTTCCTTACCGGCAGTCATAATCAAATCGGCAAACTCGTCAACTACCAATACAATATAAGGCAGGAAACGATGCCCGTTTTCCGGATTTAATTTACGTGCTTTAAACTTCTCGTTATATTCTTTGATGTTACGAACCATCGCGTCTTTTAATAACGAATAACGATTGTCCATTTCAACACAAAGCGAATTTAATGTATTGATTACTTTGTTGTTGTCGGTAATGATTGCATCTTCTGTATCTGGAAGTTTTGCCAAATAATGACGTTCAATTTTATTGAAAAGCGTTAGCTCGACTTTCTTTGGATCAACCAAAACAAACTTAACTTCCGCCGGATGTTTTTTGTACAACAACGAAGTTAATACCGCATTCAATCCAACCGATTTTCCTTGTCCGGTTGCACCAGCCATCAAAAGGTGTGGCATTTTTGCCAAATCCACCACAAAGGTTTCATTCGAAATAGTTTTCCCTAAAGCAATAGGCAATTCCATTTCGGCTTCCTGAAACTTAGCTGAAGAAATCACAGTCTTCATTGGAACCATCGTCGGATTTTTGTTTGGAACCTCGATACCAATCGTTCCTTTTCCCGGAATAGGTGCAATGATACGAATACCTAATGCTGCCAATGACAAAGCGATATCGTCTTCAAGGCTTTTGATTTTGGAAATACGAATTCCGGCTTCCGGTACAATTTCATATAGTGTTACCGATGGACCGACTGTAGCTTTTATTTGGGCAATATCGATTTTGTAGTTTTTTAAGGTTTCTACAATTCGGTTCTTGTTTTCTTCCAGCTCTTCCTGATTGATGGTAATACCAACCGAAGTGTATTCTTTTAGCAAATCAATTGTCGGGAATTTGTAGTTGGATAATTCCAATGTTGGGTCAAATTCACCAAAGTCAGCTACTAATTTAGCAGCCAGATTTTCTTCTATAACATCTTCATCAGCGGCTTGTTCAATGACAAAAGCTTCGTCATGTGTTTCTATAACTTGTGGTTGTGGAGTAGGAGTTGGTGCAACCGTTTTTATGATTGGTTCCAAATTGATTTCGGAAGCGTGTTCAATAGTTGGCTTTAAGGCTTCTTTATTGATTTCGAATTGAGAAGGCTTTAAAGTAGGCTCTTCAAGTTCTTCCTCTTCTTTAACGGCAAATTCTTCCAGATTATAATCGGTTCCGCTTTCAGTTGAAGTCAATCCATTCAAATCATCTTTGATGTCGGCGTGTTTCTTTTCGAAGAACGTTTTCACAGCGTCCGGAGAAATTTTTATTTTGAAAATTAAATAGATAACTATCGCAAAGACAATTCCGAGTAATGTTCCGATTTTACCAATATAATCCTGTATAAATAGATTGAGTTCGTAACCTATAGTTCCGCCTAATTCGGGAATAGTAGTAGCAAAAAATCCAAACGTTATCGACAACACGATGATAGCAAACAAATCCCAAAACCAAGTGTTTTTGAGTTTTCGGATAGGTAAGTCTAACAGCAAAAAGGCACCACTCAAAAAGCACAACTTGACAAATAGGAAGGATGCTACTCCAAAACCACGATAGATAAATAAGTCGGAAATGTAAGCACCAAATTTACCCAGCCAGTTTTCTACAGGAACATTTCTATCGGTAATCGCATCAACCGCACTCTGATCGGCTTGACCGTAACCAACACCATTTCCGGATACAAAGAAGGAAATAAAGGAAACCAAAAAAGCAATTGACAATAAAACCAAAAGAAAACCAAACAGCATTCGGTATTGCTTTTTGGTCTTTAAAATTTTAATATCCGATTGGGGATCTTTTTCTTTTACTTCTTTTTTTACTGTTTTTGCCATTGGTTAGTTATATCGCTATAAAAATAGAAATTTAATCGAATGTTTATAGAAATTTCGGAACATAAATTAATAATCCTACTACTATGGCAGCGGTTGCAGCAAACATCACGGCACCTGCGGCAATGTCTTTGATAAAACCAATTCTGTCATGGAATTCAGGGTGAATGAAATCAGCAATTTTTTCGACGGCTGTATTCAGACTTTCGATTCCCAAAACCAATCCAAAAGCCAAAGTCTGCATCATCCATTCTTCTCTTGAAATTTCGAAATAAAATCCGGCAATTACCAGCAAAACAGCTAATGAAAATTGTACCATCACGCTGTGCTCCGTCGTGATAAGTTTATAAGCACCTTTAAGTGCAAAACCTACGCTTTTTAATCGTCCGGTGAAAAAAGAATTGTCTTTTTGGAATTCCATATTTCAGTATTTAAAGTGCTGCAAAAGCAGCTTCATAATTGGGTTCGTTTGAAGTATTAGCAACCTGCTCCGTATGTCTGATAATTCCGTTTTCATCAATAACAATGACTGCTCTCGATTGTAAACCGGTAAATGCCCCTTCAACAAATTCAAGTCCGTAATCTTTTCCGAAATTCCCGGTATTAAAATCAGAAAGATTTATTACGTTTTCCAATCCTTCAGCACCACAAAAACGTCTTTGGGCAAAAGGCAAATCACGTGAAATGCACAAAACCTTAGTGTTTTCAAGTTTACTGGCGTCAGCATTGAATTTTCGAACCGAAGTGGCACAGGTCGCCGTATCAATGCTTGGGAAAATATTCAGGACTAATTTTGTTCCGGTAAAATTATTCAGGCTTACAATAGATAAATCGGTTGCCGATAATTTAAAATCAGGTGCTTTTGTTCCCACTTTTGGCAATTCGCCATTAGTATTTACAGGATTTCCACCGAATAGTACTGAAGCCATAAATGTAGTTTTTTGAGCGTCAAAAGTAATGAAAATATTTAGGATTTAGGGTAAACATATAGCTGTTGCTAAAAAAAAACATGTAAAATAATTTGGTTTATAATATTATTATATCGTAATATTGCAATATAATAATATAAAGAATTATGGGAGCCTCTAAATCTGATTTTTTTACCGACAAACAAAACGAACTTGCCTCGTTGTTTAAAGCCTTGTCACATCCGGCAAGAGTTGCTATTATTGAATATTTGTTGACCGTGGACACTTGTATTTGTGGTGATATTGTGAATGAGCTGCCTTTGGCACAACCTACAGTTTCACAACATTTGAAAGAACTGAAAAACGCAGGAATTATCAAAGGAAACATTGAAGGTACTGCGATTTGCTATTGTATAAACGAAACTACGTTGAAGAAAATTGAAAGTTACTTTTCAATCATCAACAGCCAATTAAAAAATAAATGTTGTTAAATTTTAAAATTCGAAATCATGAAATTATCAGAAATTAAAAAAGAATTGAATAGCTTGACTACAATTGCTTTTCAACTGCCAAACGGCGAATTAGTACCCAATCATTTTCACGTAACAGAAGTAGGTAAAGTGACAAAGCATTTTATCGATTGTGGCGGAACTATTCGGAATGAAGAAATCGCTAATTTTCAACTGTGGGAAGCTAATGATTATGACCATCGTTTGCATCCTGAAAAATTAGTTCACATTATTGAACTTTCAGAAAGAGTTTTAAATATGCCCGATTTGGAAATCGAAGTAGAATATCAAATGAAGGATACCATCGGTAAATTTAGCCTTGGTTTTGATGGTACTAATTTTCTTTTAACTTCAAAAGAAACCACTTGTTTAGCCAAAGATAACTGCGGAATTCCTGCCGAGAAAATCAAAGCAAAAATAGGTGAGTGGAAAGAAAAAGCTTCTTGTTGTGGTTCAGATGCAGTTTGCTGTTAAGTTATGAGAGATAAAGTAATTAAATATAAAAAACCAATTGTAATTACCAGCGGAATTATAATTCTCAATTTGATGTTTGGATTGGATATCCGATTTACAATTATTAATTTGCTTTGGCTTTTAGTATAATTATGAAAAGAAAACAACATTGGGAAAACGTATTTTCTACCAAAACTGAAAAAGAAGTGAGTTGGTATCAACAGTATCCGCAAACCTCTGTTGATTTTATCACTGCGCTGGAATTATCTTCAGATGCCAAGATCATTGATATTGGTGGCGGTGATAGTTATTTGATTGACGCTTTGTTGGACTTGGGTTATACCAATGTAACTCTGTTGGATATTTCTGCTAATGCGATTGAACGTGTTAAAAAAAGATTGGGTGATAAGGCCAGTCAAGTTACTTTTATTGAATCCGATATTTTGGAATTTGTTCCTGTCGAACAGTATGACTTATGGCATGATAGAGCCTGTTTCCATTTTTTAACAAGAAAAGAGGATATTGAACAATATGCCGAATTGGCGGATAAAGCTATAACCAAAAAGGGTCGAATGTTCATTGGTACTTTCTCAGAGGAAGGTCCAAAACGATGCAGTGGTTTAGACATCAATCATTGCAATGAGGAAAGCCTGAGTTTGGTTTTTGAAAAAGATTTTCAACTAAAAGGCTGCTTTTCCGAAAACCATAAAACACCTTTTGGCACCACGCAGAATTTCCTTTTTTGTGGATTTAAACGAAAGAATATTGTATGAAAAATATATTAGTATTGTGCACAGGAAATAGTTGCCGAAGTCAGATGGCACATGGTTATTTATCATATTTTGCCAATACAGATAAAGTTACGGTGTATTCCGCCGGTGTTGAAACGCATGGTGTAAATCCGTTGGCAATTGCCATAATGAAAGAAGACGGTGTTGATATTTCGAAACATACTTCGAATAATGTTGAGGAGTATTTTGATATTCCTTTTGATTATGTAATCACCGTTTGTGATAATGCCAAAGAGCGTTGCCCGTTTTTTCCAACCCAAGCGATAAAGCTGCATCATAATTTCCCCGATCCCTCCAAAGTAAAAGGTTCTACAACGGAAGTGATAGAAGAGTTTCGAAGGGTAAGAGCAATGATTAAAGAATATTGTAAAGACTTCATAACAGAAAACCAACTCGATTGAGTTGGTTTTTTTATTTTAATGTCCGTCAAACAGTCAATAACTATTTGATTTTAAGTATAGTTCTATTATCTTTATAGTACTAAAAAGCGAGACTTATGAATAGAATTCTAAAATTACTTGTACTTGTTTCTTTATTGTTTTACGCTTGTAAAAATGAAAACAAGCAGGAAGTAAAAGCTGTAGTTGGGAAAAGTAATTATGGCTGTGCTCCCGAAACTACTGATGCAAAATGGTTTGAAACCGATAAAAAGGCACCACTTTTTAAAGGCATGGATGTTATTGATTTTTCAATTAGCACTAAGAATGAGGAAGCTCAAAAGTACTTTAATCAGGGATTGGCTTTTGCCTTCGGTTTTAATCATGCAGAAGCTGCACGTTCTTTTTATTATGGGACTAAATTAGATTCTAAATCGGCTATGTGTTTTTGGGGTTATGCCTATGTATTGGGTCCAAATTACAACGCTGGAATGGAACCCGATAATTATGAAAGAGCCTATAGCGCCATTCAACAAGCGCTAAAACTTTCAGTCAATGCGTCTGAAAAGGAAAAGGCATTAATAAAGGCGTTATCAAAAAGATATGTTGCCAAATCAGTTGAAGACAGAAGTGCATTAGATAGTGCTTATTCGGAAGCCATGAAGAATGTAGCTAAAGAATTTCCCGATGATACTACTATTGCGGCTTTATATGTCGAGTCCATTATGGATATGCATCCTTGGGATTTGTTTGATAAAAATGGTGTTGCCAAGTCATGGACACCTGAAATCATTAGGTTGCTGGAAGAAATATTAAAGAAAGATCCAAAACACATTGGTGCCAATCATTTCTATATTCATGCAGTTGAAGCTTCTAATACAGCAGAAAGAGCCAATGCTTCGGCAAAACGTTTTGATGAAGGATTAGCTCCAGCTTCAGGCCATTTGGTGCACATGCCTTCACATATTTATATCAGAACCGGTGAATATCACAAGGGAACTGTGGCCAATATTAATTCGGTAAAATTAGACAGCATCTATGTTACCATGTGCCATGCTCAAGGCGCTTATCCGTTGGCGTATTATCCGCATAATTATCATTTTATGGCAGCTTGTGCTACTTTGGAAGGAAATTACAATTGGGCAAAAATAGGAGCAGACAAAACATCAAATCTTGTGCATCCAAAGACAATGATAGAACCTGGTTGGTCAACCTTGCAGCATTTCTATGTTATCCCATATTTTGTGTCAGTGAAATTTGGAAAATGGGATGCTATTTTAAAAATGAAATTGGTTTCCGATACGCTAAAATATCCTGTAGCTATTTCTCATTATGCTAAAGGAATGGCTTATTTAGGAAAAAAAGATATTGCGAAAGCAAAAGCCGAGTTAGCAAAATTGGAAGTTTTAGCCAATGATGATGCCATGAAAAAAATGACGATTTGGGATATCAATACGATGTATGATGTTTTGCAAATTGCAGGTAAAGTATTGAAAGGTGAAATTTTAGCTTCGGAAGGAAACTATAAACAAAGCATTCCGCTGCTTGAAAAAGCGGTTACAATTGAAGACGGATTAAATTATAATGAGCCACCGGATTGGTTTTTCTCGGTGCGGCATCATCTTGGTGCGATGCAAATTGAAGCCGGAAAATATTATGATGCTGTAAAAACCTATCAGGAAGATTTGAAGCGATTTCGTAATAATGGCTGGGCGCAACACGGATTGAAATTGGCTTATCAAAAGCTGAATAATCCAGCCAAAGTAAAAGAAATGGATGCTTTGCTTGCTAAAAGTTGGGCAACTGCCGATGTCAAAATCACAACTTCCCGAATTAAATAACAAAAGCCGACTCATTGAGTCGGCTTTTTATTTGAAGCTTAGTTTGTTTTAAACGTGTAAAGCTCTATCATCTGTAGCTGCTAATGCAGCTTCCTTAACGGCTTCCGCAAAGGTTGGATGCGCGTGTGACATTCTTGAAATATCTTCAGCAGAAGCTCTGAATTCCATTGCGGTTACCGCTTCGGCAATCAAATCGGCACAACGTGCACCAATCATGTGAACACCTAATACTTCATCGGTTTTAGCATCGGCTAGTATTTTAACGAATCCATCATTATCAGCACTTGCTCTGGCTCTTCCTAAAGCTTTGAAAGGAAAGCTTCCCGCTTTGTAAGCAACTCCGGCTTCCTTTAATTGCTCTTCTGTTTTACCAACAGCAGCAACTTCAGGCCAGGTGTAAACAACACCCGGAATTAAATTATAATCGATATGTGGTTTTTGTCCTGCTAAGATTTCGGCAACTAAAGTTCCTTCTTCTTCGGCTTTGTGAGCTAACATCGCGCCACGAACCACATCACCAATCGCATAAATATTTGGAACATTCGTTTGCAAATGGTCGTTTACTTCAATCATTCCGCGGTCAGTAACTTTTACGCCTGCTTTATCAGCAGCAAGTCCGTCAGTGTATGGACGACGACCAACAGCTACCAGGCAATAATCGCCTTCAAAAGTTACGGTATTTCCTTTGGCATCATCCGCCTGAACGGTTACAGTTGCACCTTTTCGGGTTACTTCTTTTACTTTATGAGAAGTATAGAATTTCATGCCTTGTTTTTTCAATACTTTGGTTAATTCTTTAGACAAACCGGCATCCATTCCAGGAATGATTCGGTCCAAAAATTCAACAACAGATACTTGTGCGCCAAGTCTTAAATAAACTTGTCCTAACTCAATTCCGATAACACCACCACCAATGATGATTAAGTGTTTAGGAACTTCCGGCAATTTCAAAGCTTCTGTTGATGTTATGATTCTTTCTTTATCCAATTTGATAAAAGGAAGCGAAGATGGTTTTGATCCTGTAGCAATGATTGTATTTTTAGCTTCAATGGTTTCTGATTTACCATCGGCTTTTGTGATTTTAATTTTGGTAGCGCTTTCAAAAGAACCTAATCCTTCAAAAACGGTAATTTTATTTTTATCCATTAGGAATTTCACGCCACCTGAAGTTTGGTCAACAACTGCTTGTTTGCGGGCAATCATTTTCCCTAAATCCACTTTTACTTTTCCGGAAACCTCAATTCCGTGATCAGCAAAGTGTTGTAATTCTTCGTAATGGTGTGAGGAAGCCAATAATGCTTTTGATGGAATGCAACCTACGTTAAGGCAAGTTCCTCCTAATGTTGAATATTTTTCGATGATGGCGGTTTTGAAACCTAATTGGGCACAACGAATAGCTGAAACATATCCGCCGGGACCAGAACCTATAATGACTACGTCAAATGAACTCATAATTAGTTAGTGTTTATTTTTTTTGCGTCACAAAATTACAGTTTTTATTTGATTTTTTGTAAAAGATTTAGACGTGATTTTTAGCCTCGATTCCTTCGGCAGTCGCTTCGCTCGTGTGGAGCAAGTCTCGTCTTTTGGGACCAGAAGCGGAAAGCGGGAAGGAAAGTGATAAAAACAACTCTCGTCCGCTTCTAATTCCAAAAATACAATCACTTTATAAGAGAATTTTTAGCTTTATTTTTTATTAATAAGGATAAGCATACAAGAAGTTTTAAAAATGTATTTTTAAATGTTAAAATTTTGAAAATCAGTCAAAATACAATTTCATTTTTGTAAGTTTGATATAGAATATTAGAAGTAATTATTCCAATATATTGTTAACGGAATAATGAATAAAAGTGTTCAAAAAGGAGAAGCTTTAGCAGTAAAAAGCCATCCTTATTATACTAATCTAAGCATATTATACAGTAGCCGTTAAGAATGAATTTTTTGTCCTTTTGCAGTTGGTAATAAAACCAACAAATTAAAATAATATAGACAGTAACTGCCTGTCGAAAAGCAAAAGTGGGTTATTGGTAAACTTATCTGGATTGTGTAGGAAATCCGTTAGAGAACATTCTTTAACGGATTTTTTGTTTTCAGAAAACAAAAAAATCACAATTTATCTTTAACGGATTTTTTGTTTTTAGAAACAAAAAAATCACAATTTATCCTTAACGGATTTTTTGTTTTCAGAAAACAAAAAAATCACAATTTATCTTTAACGGATTTTTTGTTTTCAGAAACAAAAAAATCACAATTTATCCTTAACGGATTTTTTTTATATTTAGCCCATGAAAAAACTACTATTACTTTTTATACTCCCTTTTTTATCAGGATGTTCAAGCGATGACTCCAGTGGGCATGGAACTATTTCAATGAAGATTGATGGTGTATTATATGAATACACCAAAATTTCTGTTGGTTATGAAAACACTTCCGATCTGCTTGGAAATCCTGCACAGGTACTTTATATCCGCGCTGAGGATGACGATAATACCTTTGAGCACAGAGAAGCATTTGTATTTAGACCTTATCGAGGTGGTACTTACAACCATCAGATATTGATTGCTGCCCGGATTATCAATGAAGGCGCTTTACAGGAATACAGCTGGAATGCACGTCAGGAAGATTTAACGGACTGTATTTTTTACCAAAATGATTCACGCGGTTTTAGAGGCCGATTTGAAGGACAGCTGCATGACGGTGGAGAAATATTAAATGTAACCGAAGGCACTATTGACATTACTTATGGCAGTAACAATTATGGTCCAAGTGGTGGTTCTGAATTTGGGAAAGCTGCTCAATATAAATAAGGACAATAGACTAATTAAAAAAAATCCCGATTTCTGAATTTGAATCGGGATTTTTTTGTGTTTATTTTTTATTGAGTTTACTGTTTTTATAACCATACATGAAGTAAACGACCAGTCCAATAACCAGCCAAACACCAAACCATTTCCAATTGGAAACCGCCATTCCCGTTAGCAGGTAGCAGCAGGAAATTAATCCTAATAATGGTATCAATGATAAGTTCTTCATAAAGGCAATTACAGCCATTACGATACAAAGAATAAAGAACACAATCAAAGGTAAGTTGGTAGCTACTTTATCTCCTGTACAATTAAAGGTTTCAGCAAAATAATTTGGTAGATAGTACTGAACAACAGCAATAGTTCCTATGCAAATCAATGGGAATATGAATTTTGAATTCACATACGGAATTCTGAATTTTCCTTTGGTAGCTCGTTCGGCTAGTTCTGCTTCGCTTTGTGGAGATAACAATAAAACACCACCACAAACTAGCACAAAAGCAAATAAGGTTCCGATGCTGGTAAAGTCTAATACAAAGTTTTCATCGGTAAAGAATATCGGAATACCAACAACCAAACCGGTAACTATCGTTGCAAAACTTGGTGTTTTGTATTTCGGATGTATTTCAGAAAATTTCTTTGGCATCAATCCATCACGACTCATCGTCATCCAGATACGAGGTTGTCCCATTTGGAAAACTAACAACACACTTGTCATGGCTACAACTGCAGCGATAGAAACAATAAACAGCATCCATTTGACACCTTTCAACGCAAATATTTCTGCCAAAGGATCGCTAACACCAAGAAGTGTGTATGATACCATTCCGGTGATAACCAACGCCAAAATGATATAGACTACAGTGCAAATTACCAAAGAATAAATCATTCCACGAGGTAAATCGCGCTGCGGATTTTTGCTTTCTTCTGCCAAAGTTGACACAGCATCAAAGCCAATATAAGCAAAGAAAACCGCTGAAACACCACCCATAACTCCGCCAAAACCATTTGGCATAAACGGTGTCCAATTGTCAATATCAATATAAAATGCACCCACAACAATAACCAAAGCAATGATGGCTAATTTTATATAAACCATTACGTTACTAAAATTCTTGGACTCTTTAGTGCCACGATAAACCAAATAAGTGATAAGTAAATTAATTACGACGGCAGGCAAGTCAAAAATAATACGTAGACCGCCAAGAGTTGGAGCCGTTTGCCAGGCAGTTAATCCTTCACCGGCTTTATTAGCTAACAAAGCGTCTTGTGCCGATTTATAATTGATGGTCAACCACTCGGGCAAGTGCAGATGAAAGCTTTCGAGCAGATTGGTAAAATAGCCACTCCACGAAAAAGCGATATAAATATTTCCAATCGAATATTCCATAATCAATGCCCATCCGATAATCCACGCAAACAATTCGCCAAAAGAAACATACGCATAGGTATAAGCACTACCGGAAACGGGAACCCGCGAAGCAAATTCGGCATAACATAAAGCAGTAAAACCACAAGCAATTGCACAAATCACATATAGAAACACAACGCCCGGTCCACCCGAAAAACACGCATTTCCAATAGCACTAAATGTACCACCACCAATGATAGCCGCTATACCAAAGAAGGTTAAATCTCTAACGTTTAGAACTTTATTTAAGCCGGAGTGTTCACCATCACCGCCTTGCTTTACTATAATTGAGGTTGATTTTTTTCGGAATAGTTTGGATAATAACATGTTTATTATTTTGGTTACAAAGAAACAAATATATAAAAGCAAATGATATTATCTTTAAATATAAGTTTTGGCAATTTATAAATAGTAATATATAATTAAAAACTATTACAAAAGATGACAGTTATCATTAGATTTGGTTTTTAAAAAATGTAATTTTATACCAATATAAATCATACAATATGGGAAACAATGATTCTCAGGGAAAGTGTCCGTTTACAAGCGGAACCCTAAAACAAAGTGCTGGAAGAGGAACAGCAAATAGAGATTGGTGGCCAAATATGTTGAACTTAAACATCTTGCATCAAAATTCGGCAAAGTCCAATCCTATGGGTGAAGATTTTAACTATGCTGAAGAGTTTAAAAAATTAGACCTAAAGCAAGTTAAGAAAGATTTGTACGACCTTATGACTGATTCGCAGGATTGGTGGCCGGCTGACTATGGTCATTACGGACCATTCTTTATAAGAATGGCATGGCATAGTGCAGGAACCTATCGAATTCAGGATGGTCGTGGTGGAGCAGGTTCAGGAACACAACGCTTTGCACCGCTTAACAGTTGGCCGGATAATGGCAACTTAGATAAGGCACGCTTGCTGCTTTGGCCTATCAAGCAAAAATACGGAAAACAACTTTCCTGGGCTGATTTGATGATACTAGCCGGAAATTGTGCTTTGGAATCGATGGGCTTTAAGACCTTTGGTTTTGGAGGCGGACGTGAAGATGTTTGGGAACCGGAACAAGATATTTATTGGGGTTCAGAAACAGAATGGCTAGGTGACAAACGTTATACCGGAGATCGTGAATTGGAAAATCCACTTGGAGCAGTACAAATGGGATTGATTTATGTAAACCCGGAAGGACCAAACGGAAATCCGGATCCACTTAAATCGGCAATAGACATACGCGAGACTTTTGGACGTATGGCAATGAATGATTATGAAACAGTAGCATTGGTTGCCGGAGGACACACTTTTGGGAAAGCTCACGGTGCTGCCGATCCGGGGAAATATGTTGGAAGAGAACCAGCGGGTGCAAGTATTGAAGAGCAAAGTCAGGGTTGGAGAAACACTTTTGGAAGCGGTCACGGAGATGATACAATTACAAGTGGAATAGAAGGCGCATGGACACCAAATCCAACCAAATGGGATAACGATTATTTTAACGTGTTATTGGGTTATGATTGGGAATTGACAAAAAGCCCGGCCGGAGCCAATCAATGGACACCAACTGCGGCTTCAAATGCTCAAAAAGCACCAGCAGCGGGAGACGCCTCTAAGACACAGGCGCTTATGATGACTACGGCTGATATGGCGTTAAAGATGGACCCGATATACGCTCCAATTTCTAAACATTTTCATGAAAATCAGGATGAGTTTGCAGATGCTTTTGCACGTGCATGGTTCAAATTGACACATCGTGATATGGGACCACGCAATCTATATCTTGGTTCAGAAGTTCCGTCAGAAGTATTGATTTGGCAGGATCCGGTTCCTGCTGTTTCACACAAACTAATTGATGAAAATGATATTGCTGCACTTAAAACTAAAATACTTGCTTCAGGATTAACCGTTTCTCAATTGGTTTCTACAGCATGGGCGTCGGCCTCAACATTCCGTGGTTCAGACAAACGCGGTGGCGCTAATGGCGGACGTATTCGCTTGGCACCACAAAAAGATTGGGAAGTAAACAATCCGACTCAATTGTCGAAAGTTTTAGATACACTTGAAGCAATTCAAAAAGAATTTGGCAAACCAGTTTCTATTGCAGATTTAATTGTATTAGGTGGCTGCGCAGCTATTGAACAGGCCGCAAAAAATGCCGGTCATAATGTAAAAGTTCCTTTTACACCAGGTCGTACCGATGCATCTCAGGAACAAACCGATGTTGCTTCATTTGCCGCACTTGAGCCAAAAGCGGATGGTTTTAGAAATTATGTAAGTAGTAAACAAACAGCTAAAGCAGAAGAGCTTCTTTTAGATAAGGCCCAATTGCTAACACTAACAGCACCCGAATTGACGGTTCTTGTTGGCGGTATGCGTGTATTAAATACTAATTATGATAATTCAAGACACGGCGTTTTTACAAGTCGTCCTGAAACACTTACTAATGATTTCTTTGTGAATCTGCTAAATCTAAGTACTACATGGAAAGCAACTTCTGAGACACAAGATGTATTCGAAGGTCGGGATCGCAAATCGGGTTCAGTAAAATGGGTTGGTACACGCGCAGATCTTATTTTTGGTTCGAATTCAGAACTTCGTGCTTTGGCTGAGGTTTACGGATGTGAAGACTCTAAAGATAAGTTTGTAAAAGACTTTGTAACAGCCTGGAACAAAGTAATGAATCTTGATCGATTTGACTTAGCTTAATTCATACAGATTAAATAAAATAAAAATGCCTCTCATTTTCGAGAGGCATTTTTTTATGGAGTAAATACAGATTTATAATTATCCCAATAGCGATAAATTAAAAACAAGTTTGCTAAAAATAAGGCAATAGCAATAGGCAATGTTTCCGGTGCCAGGAAATAATTAATCAATAAAATATTTAAGGTAACAGGAAGGATAACAATGTTAGCTAAAGTTACATATTTACCGGTGACGTAAGATAAACCAGCTAGCAGTTCTACTCCTTTAGCCAAAGGCATTAAATAAGTTGAAGCCACTAAGCCCAATTGAAAAGCTTTAAAATCTCCTGTAGTAACAGGTTCAGGTGTTAAGTGCAAAAAATAACTAACCGATGCAAATAGGAGAAAAAGTCCTATCAATACTCGAATAACGATAGTGGTGATTTTCATAAAGTTGAAGTTTTGTTGGTTTGTCTATCAAAGTTAAATAAAAAATACCAAAGGTTTGCGCCAATGGTATCTATTTTACAGTCAAGTTACTAACTTTATTTCTTTGCAAATTTTCTATACGCAAAAACACCTAAAACTGCCAGTAAGAGCAGTGCCCAAAGTTGTACAACAAATGCAATAATCGCTTCAAACATAAACCAACCCGTTTTCAAACTATCCCAAATTTGCAGTCCGATATGTGGTCGATACGCATTAATGCTTTTTTCATTGGCCACAATTTCCTGTAGAACACTTTCTCTTTGGTACAAATACAAAGTCACGGTGCTGTAATTTACCTGATCTTCTAAGCTAAGATTCTGCAGTACCGTTTCATCGCTTTCAGTTTGTCTGCCTAGCAATTTATCTTCGGCATTAGTGATTTGAGTTAGTTTTTTGCCTTTGGTATCAATGCCTTTTTCCAATCTTTTTTGGTGAGATGCCAATCTTTTTTGTGCCATTTTATTAGATAATAATTGCAAGGCTACATCATCGGCTTTTATCAAACGGCTGTCGAGAAAGGCAACTTCCTTTACCATTGATTTTAAAACGGTATCTAATTGGGTGTTTGGGACACGAAGGGTGATGGTATTGTCAACGGTATATCGGGTAGTTTCGAGTGTACTGTCCTGGCTGATTTTAGTTTCTGATTTTTCGTTGATGTTGCTTTTCAAATCGGTGAAGGTTACAAAGCCACCGTTTTTTGAGACTATATTTTCAATAGCGTAGGTTGATTTGGCAACATTTTTTACTTTGAATTTTAAATCGGCGGTTCGTACAAATTTCCGATGACTTTCTTTTTTCTCCACCGCTGCATTGGAAGATATTGTTGATGCTACAGCTGTAGTGTCAGCTGCAGCTTCAGTAGCATTGTCAAGCGAATCCGCTTGTTTACACGCAAAGGCAAGTCCAAATAAGAGCAATGCCAAACCAAGTTTTGTTCTGTTTTTCATTTTACATTCATTTTAAATAGTTATTAATAGTTACAATTTCAATTTCAAAAAGCGAGTGTAGTTTTCTATCAATAATTTTAAAATGAATTTCTTGTTAAATGTTATTTTGTTCCTACTAAAAAGTGTGCCAAAATTTTCATTTGCTTCCTTTCCAACAGCCAATTATTTTATTGTAATTTTGAGTGCCATAAAAACCATGTCATTGAGAACTATATTTTCGAAAAAAATTGACAATCCTGAAGGATTCAAAAACCAATTATTGCATTGGTCACAGCAGTTTGCGGAAGTGGTTTTTTTAGATTCAAACAATTATCATCAAAAACAATCCAGCTTTGATTGTGTTCTGGCTGTGGATGCTTTTACTTCGATAAAAACGGATTATCATAACTGTTTTGAAGATTTAAAACAATACCAACAGCAAACCAAAGATTGGCTGTTTGGCTATTTGTCTTATGATGTAAAAAATGACGTAGAAGAATTGCATTCCAACAACTTTGACGGCTTGCATTTTCCCGATTTATTTTTCTTTCAGCCAAAGAAATTGTTTCTGTTAAAAGGAAATCAATTAGAAGTTCAGTATTTGCGATTATGCGATGATGAAATAGAATCTGATTTTGATGAGATAAATCAGTGTTCAGTATTCAATGTTGAGCACTCGGAAATTGATATTAAGCAAAGAATTTCAAAAGATGAGTATTTTTCAAAAGTCAATAAGATGCTTGAACACATTCATCGTGGCGATATTTATGAAGCTAATTTCTGCATGGAATTTTATGCTGAAAATGCCACTCTTGAACCTGTTGAAATTTATCAAAAACTAAATGCCATTTCCAAACCGCCATTTGCCATATTCTTCAAGAACAATCAGCAGTATTTACTTTGTGCTTCGCCGGAACGTTATTTGAGAAAAGAAGCAAACAAAATCATTTCGCAACCCATAAAGGGAACAGCCAAACGCTTTTCGGATGAAACGTTGGACAATAATTCAAAAAGCGCTTTAGAGCAAAACCCAAAAGAACGTTCCGAAAACATCATGATTGTTGATTTGGTTCGCAATGATTTATCGCATACAGCAATAAAAGGAACTGTTGCCGTAGAAGAACTGTGCGGCATTTACACGTTTGAGCAGGTTCATCAAATGATTTCGACTGTTGTTTCGAACGTGGAAAACACAACTTCGCCGGTAGAAATTCTAAAAACGACTTTCCCAATGGGAAGCATGACAGGCGCGCCAAAGATTTCGGCAATGAAAATTATCGAAGAACTGGAAGAATCAAAACGCGGCTTGTATAGCGGTGCTGTGGGTTATTTTACGCCGCACAATGATTTCGATTTTAATGTAGTTATTCGAAGTATCTTATATAATGCCGCAGCAAATTACGTTTCGTTTTCGGTTGGAAGCGCAATCACTTCGCAATCCAATCCCGAACAGGAATATGAAGAATGCCTGCTGAAAGCCAAAGCCATGTTTGAAGTTTTGAGTTAAATTAAAATAACTACTTTTGAATATGCTCACAAAATTCCAAAATCATATCAACCAGAATCTTCCTTTCCTAAAAGGAAAGAAACTCCTTTTGGCAATAAGCGGAGGCATTGATAGCATGGTTTTGTTGCATTTGTGTCATCAGTTAAAGTTAGATGTTAGGGTTGCTCATTGCAATTTTCAGCTGCGCGGTGATGAAAGTGATGAAGATGAAAAATTTGTAAAATACCAATGTGAAATGATAGATGTTTTATTGTTTGTAAATCGTTTTGATACCAAAAAATTTGCAGAAAAGCAGAAGTTATCGATTCAGGTTGTTGCCCGAAACCTTCGTTACGAATGGTTTAACTCACTTTTGATAAATAATGATTACGATTATATACTGACAGCGCATCATTTGGATGACAGCTTAGAAACGTTTTTAATCAATTTTACCCGTGGTTCCGGATTGGACGGTTTGACCGGAATTCCGCAGCAAAACGGAAATATTGTTCGTCCGTTATTGCCTTTTTCCAGAAATGAAATTGAGACTTTCGCCAAAGAAAACAATGTTGAATGGCGCGAAGACAGCAGCAATGCCTCGGATAAATATTTGCGAAACAAACTGCGTCACGATGTCATTCCGATTTTGAAAGAACTCAATCCAAGTTTGTTAGATTCTTTTGAAAATACGGTTTCCAGTTTGCAACAGGCAAAATCACTTGTCAGTGATGCTTCCCAAATGGTTTACAAACAAGTAGTTTCGGAAGAAGACACCATCAAAATTGATATTTCTAAATTATTGAAATTCCAGAATCACAAAGCCTATTTATACCAATGGTTATCCGAATATGGTTTTACCGATTGGGATGCCGTTTATGATTTAATTGAGGCACAATCAGGGAAACAAGTGTTTTCGGAAACGCATATTCTATTGAAAGACAGAAATCATTTGATTTTATTTCCGAAACAAAATGATAGTGAACCGATTCATTTTTGGATAAAAAAAGAGCAGAAAGAAGTTAAATTTCCCTTAAAAATGGCGTTTTGTAGCGTAGAGGACATTTCGGTTCAGGCAACTAATACTATCTTTGTCGACGAAGATAAACTCCAATTTCCGTTGGAGATCAGAAAATGGCAGGAAGGCGATTGGTTTTATCCTCACGGAATGAATGGGAAAAAGAAGCTCAGTAAGTTTTTTAAAGACGAGAAATTTTCTTTACTGGACAAATCAAGTACCTGGCTTTTATGTTCTGAAAATCAAATTGTTTGGGTTATTGGAAAAAGACAGGACGAGCGATTTAAAGTTGTTGAAACGACAATAAAAATTTTAAAAATAAATTATACAGCCTAATGAAGAAAGTACTATTTTTTCTTTTTAGTTTTTTGGCTTTAGCCAACTTAAATGCGCAAATTGTAAAGCCGGTAAAATGGACTTCCAAAGTTGAAAAAATTTCTGATTCCGAATTCAATTTGGTGATGGAAGGAAAGATTGACAACGATTGGCATGTATATTCTCAATTCACGCCAGCCGATGGACCATTGCCAGCCGAATTTGATTTTAAAGAGGCAAAAGGAAACTATGAATTGGTTGGAAAAGTTAAAGAAAGCCCATATAAAAAACAGTTTAATGATGTTTTTGGTGTAGACGAATATTACTTTGAAAAGAATGTAACCTTTACGCAAAAAGTAAAAATCATTAACGCGAAGCTGACTTCTATAAAAGCCAAAATTGATTACCAGGTTTGCAAAACTGCTTGTATCAATGATAATATGAGTTTTACGTTTCAGTTGCCAAATACAACAGACCAACTTCCCGAAGAAATAGCAACTAACATTTCAGAAACAGATACAGCGAGTTCATCACAATTTACGGTTAGTGAACCTACAAAACCAGAAGCAAAAACAGTTGTTGAAGCTCCGAAAAAAGAAGCACAAAGAGGTTTGTGGACAATCTTCTTCCTGGCTTTTCTTGGAGGTTTTGCGGCCTTGCTTACACCTTGTGTTTTTCCAATGATTCCAATGACGGTAAGCTTTTTTACCAAACAAAGTAAAAATCCCGGGCAGGGAAAACGAAATGCTATTCTTTACGGAATTTCAATCATTGCAATTTACGTGGTTTTAGGATTAGCAATCACTGGAATTTTTGGTGCTGATGCTCTTAATGCCTTGTCAACAAACCCTTGGTTCAATGTGTTTTTCTTTTTGCTTTTAGTAGTCTTTGCAGTTTCTTTCCTTGGAGCTTTTGAAATTATGCTGCCGAATTCCTGGGCAAATAAAGTTGACAGACAAGCCGATAGAGGAGGTGTAATTGGAATTCTTTTTATGGCTTTGGCTTTAGCCATTGTTTCATTTTCTTGTACCGGGCCAATTGTCGGAACGCTTTTAGTTGAATCAGCTTCTAAAGGTGGCATTGCGCCAATCATAGGTATGCTTGGTTTTTCTTCTGCTTTAGCATTGCCGTTTATGCTTTTTGCCATGTTCCCAAGTTGGATGCATTCGTTGCCAAAATCAGGAGGCTGGTTAAATACCGTGAAAGTTTCTTTGGGCTTTTTAGAATTAGCATTAGCATTTAAATTTTTATCCAATGCCGATTTGGTTTTGCAATTACATTTGCTTGAGAGAGAGGTTTTTCTGGCGATATGGATTGCTATTTTCGGAATTTGGGCTTTGTATTTATTAGGAAAAATAACGACACCACATGATAGTCCGATTACCCATATTTCGGTCGGAAGATTATCTTTAGGATTATTGGTTTTAGCGTTTACTATTTATATGATTCCCGGATTATTTGGCGCGCCTTTAAAATTAATCAGCGCATTTCCGCCACCACAAACCTATAGTGAAAGTCCAACCGGTTTTTTTGGAAACAGCACAACTTCTTCTAAAGAAGGATTACCAAATGGCGCAGAAGTTGGACCACACGGATTAACCGTTTTCACGGATTATGAAACGGGTTTAGCTTACGCCAAATCCATCAATAAACCTGTCATGCTTGACTTCACAGGTTATGCATGTGTCAATTGCCGTAAGATGGAAAATAATGTATGGTCGGATGAAAAGGTTTTGAATGTATTGAAAAACGATGTTGTTTTGATTTCGTTATATGTTGACGATAAAAGAGAATTGCCTAAAAGTGAGCAAACGGTTTCAAAAGAAACCGGAAATGAGATTACCACGATCGGCGATAAATGGACGGAATTTATTATTACAAGATATCAAACAAATACGCAACCTTTCTACGTTTTAATCGATTTGAACGAAGAAAAATTGAATCCTCCAATAAGCTACACACCCAATGTGGATGAGTATATCAAATGGCTTAAAGATGGAATATCAAAATTTAAGCAATAAAACAC
This sequence comes from Flavobacterium sangjuense, assembly GCF_004797125.1. Taxonomy (NCBI): domain Bacteria; kingdom Pseudomonadati; phylum Bacteroidota; class Flavobacteriia; order Flavobacteriales; family Flavobacteriaceae; genus Flavobacterium; species Flavobacterium sangjuense. Next base: position 2,651,696 of record NZ_CP038810.1, on the reverse strand, counting down.
AAAGGAGTAAACCTTAATTGTTATTTAAAAGAATAGGTTCCGGATTTCGAATCTCCTTCACGATAATCTCTATAGCATGCGCCAGGCGAATGTCTTTAGTTGTTACTCCGTTGCTGTCATGAGTTGACAAACGAATCTCTAATTTATTGTATACGTTGGACCATTCCGGATGATGGTTCATTTCTTCGGCTATAACTGCAATTTTGTTCATCACAGCCATAGCTTCAGTAAAATCAGTAAAAACAAATTGTTTTTCAATCGATTTGTCGGCATAAACCCATCCTGGCACATGGGCTAAAGCTTCTTCAAGGAGTTGTGTGGTTAAAAGTGACATGATTTTACATTTTTTAATTCTAAATGTAAAGGTAAGCCAAATGCAATTCTTTTTCAATTATTACACCTTAAAATCGTAATCAAAATAAGAATTTAAGAAACAGATAATCTAACCGATTAAAAGAATAAAAATGGAATGTTACAATAAGCTATACGCCAAACATTGATGATTGCCTGAATTGGCTAAACGACGGAATTTCAAAGTTAAGAAATAATTTTTCTAACGCAACCAATACTGATTTTTCTTATCTTTAGGTCAAACAAAACCAAAGAGTATGAAAAAAATCAAGATTCTTTTAGGAGCATTGCTTATTATTTTTGCTTTTGTCACTTGTGATTTAAGTGAAAATAACGGAAATTTCACAGATAATTTTTCTGAAAAATTTGGCAATGTGGTTGCCCGTAGTTTTACAGGACAAATAGTCGACATTAACAATCATCCAATACAAAACGCAACTGTAAAAATAGGTTCATCTACAGTACAAACAGATGTCAATGGTGTTTTTATCATCAATAGCGCAGATGTTTTTGAAAAGTTTGCTTACGTCACAGCTAAAAAATCAGGATATCTTGATGGTTCACGCTCTTTAGTGCCAACTGCAGGAAGAAACAATGTAAAAATAATGCTGCTGACTGATACGCCTTTGCAAACTGTCCAATCAGGTGTTGAAAGTGAAGTGTCACTTCCTTCAGGCACAAAAGTAAATTTTGATGGTGTTTTTACAGATGAAAATGGAGCAACTTATACTGGTAATGTTCAGGTTTCAATGTTTCATCTAACATCTTCTGATGAAAACTTAAACAACTTAATGCCCGGAATGTTATATGCTGAAAACAACAACGGTAATGAAGTCATACTTAAAACCTTTGGAATGTTAAACGTAACATTGCGAGGTTCAGCGGGACAAAAGTTAAATATTGCCAATGGCTACACTGCCGACATAACAATCCGAATAGATGACAGCCAATTGGCAAGCGCACCAATCACAATTCCGTTATGGTATTTTGACGAAGTTAGAGGTTATTGGAAACAAGATGGAGTTGCCACGAAGGTTGGAAATAATTATGTTGGAACCGTTTCACATTTCTCCTGGTGGAATTGTGATGCACAGTTTCCAACTGTTAGATTAACTACTACTGTTGTAGATTCTAACGGTAATCCGTTAACTAATGTTAGTGTTGGGCTTTTGCCGAATGGCTTTACTTATACTGCATATGGGAATACTAATGGTAGCGGGCAAGTTTCAGGCTTAGTTCCAGCAAACACGACAATGACTGTATCGGTTTTGGATATTTGTGGAAATAGTATTTATACAGGAACAATAGGCCCATTTACAAGCGATACTATTTTACCCAATATTGTTATAACTTCTGCAATGGCTACACCAACTGTAGTTCAAGGGACTTTATTAAAATGTGACAGTACCAATGTAACTAATGGCTATGTTTTAATGCAGTATGGTGCAACTCAAAGTATAGCAGCAGTTACGGGCGGAACGTTTAGTTTTAGCACAGTGGTTTGTCCAAGTGATAATACATTTACTTTGCAGGGTTTTGATTATGATAATCTGCAAACAACCGGAACAATCAATTACACATTTACATCTCCGATAACAAATATTGGTGTGCTGACAGCATGTAATACTATAACTCAATTTATTTCGTATCAGGTAGATTCTAATCCGCCGGTTTTCCTATTAACTGGTTTGCATTCAGGAACTACTCCGCCAGGCGGAACAGGCGCTCAATTATACATTACATCCACAAACTATTTTTACCTTAGTGGAACAACACATGTTCCCGGGGTTTATCCTTCAACTGCGTTTCAAATGAGTTCTGAGGGTATTGGAATCAGTAGCTCTATGCCAAATACGCTTCAATATAATCTAAGTAGTTTTGGCGCAGTTGGCCAATATGTTGATATGACTGTTAATGGAACTTTTTCTAACAGTACAGGTGTGCATACCTTGACGGTCATTGCACATGTCCTAAGAGATTATTAATGATTATAAACAAAAAATCCTTCTCAATTGAGAAGGATTTTTGTTATCCTAAAACTTCAGCGACTTCATTTTTTAAATAGCTAAGAGCTACAGTAGTAGCAGATTGTCCGTCGAGTAGATTGCTTAAAATCTTTTCTCTTAACTGATCCGCAGTGGTAACAGTTTCATCCAAAGCTGTTTTTCTGATATTTTGAATGATGGTATTTTTAGCGGTTAAAAGCATCGTCCAAAGTTCATTCGTAATATATACCTGTTGCGTGATGTTATGCTCGTATTCCTGCTCAATATGATGAATCAAAAGGTTTTGATAATCTACTTTATTGTCACTTAATGGTGCTACTCTAATCAGCAATTTAGAAGGATTGATACGCTCTAAAAACAAAGCCAATCGTTCATACGCCTGCAAACGCAATGGTAATGAGTGTTTCTGATTTTCTCTTTGCAATAACCAGCGTCTGGTATTTTGTTGGTCTTTAAAGTAATTATCAAACAAATAATAGGCTACACCACCAGTTATTAGTGAAGGAACAGCATACATTAGTAATTCTAAAATCTTATCGGAGTTCATAATTGAAATTGATTTATAATTTTATTCCGTCAGTTCGAGTGTTCCTATTTTTAATCGGAAAGTATCGAGAACTTGACTAAAATTGTTGACAAATATAATAGAAATACCCTTAAAATTTATTGTAATTCAATACGAGTAATCATAAATTTGAACATTCTCAAAAATGATGATAGAAAAATATATCTCCCAACTTAACGAAGCCCAGCAACAACCCGTTTTTCAGAAAGATGGCCCAATGATTATCATTGCCGGCGCAGGTTCTGGAAAAACGCGTGTGCTGACGGTTCGTATTTCCTATTTGATGAGTTTGGGTGTGGATGCGTTTAATATTTTGGCACTGACGTTTACCAACAAAGCGGCACGTGAAATGAAAAAGCGTATCGCTGATATTGTTGGAACGAACGAAGCTAAAAACCTTTGGATGGGAACGTTTCACTCGGTGTTTGCCCGAATCTTAAGAAGCGAAGCAGACAAATTAGGTTTTCCTTCCAATTTTACCATTTATGACACGCAGGACAGTGTTCGGTTGATTTCGGCGATTATCAAAGAGATGCAGTTGGATAAAGATATTTATAAACCCAAACAAATTTTGGGCAGAATCTCATCGTATAAAAATTCATTGATTACGGTCAAAGCGTACTTAAACAATCCCGAATTACAAGAGCAGGATGCTATGAGCAAAAAGCCACGTTTGGGTGAAATCTATGCCAATTATGTTGACAGATGTTTTAAAGCCGGCGCAATGGATTTTGATGATTTGTTATTAAAAACCAACGAACTTTTAAATCGTTTTCCGGATGTGTTGGCAAAATACCAGGACAGATTTCGATATATTTTGGTTGATGAGTACCAAGATACCAATCACTCGCAGTATTTGATTGTGCGTGCGTTGAGTGATAGATTTCAAAATATTTGCGTGGTTGGTGATGATGCCCAAAGTATCTATGCATTTCGTGGAGCGAATATCAATAACATTCTCAACTTCCAAAAGGATTATGAAAATGTAAAAACCTATCGATTAGAGCAGAATTATCGTTCTACCAAAAATATTGTTGAAGCCGCCAATTCGATTATCGATAAAAATAAAACCAAGCTTGAAAAAATAGTTTGGACAGCCAATGATTTTGGTCCAAAAATAAAAGTGCACCGAAGCATTACAGATGGTGAAGAAGGCCGATTTGTTGCTGGTGAAATCTTTGAACAAAAGATGCGTAACCAAATGCTAAACGGTCAGTTTGCGATTTTGTATCGCACCAATGCACAATCCCGTGCGATGGAAGACGCTTTGCGCAAACGTGATATTCCGTATCGAATTTATGGTGGTTTGTCTTTCTATCAACGAAAAGAAATTAAAGATGTGCTTTGTTATCTTCGATTGGTAATTAACCCAAAAGACGAAGAAGCGTTGATTCGTGTGATAAACTATCCAGCTCGTGGAATTGGTGACACAACCGTTGAAAAGCTTACGGTTGCTGCCAATCATTACAAACGTTCCATTTTTGAAGTAATGGAAAACATCGATAAGATTGATTTGAAATTGAATTCGGGCACCAAACAAAAGTTGGATGATTTTGTGACGATGATTAAGAGTTTTCAAGTCATCAACGAACAACAGGATGCATTTGTTTTAACAGAACATGTTGCCAAAAAAACAGGCTTAATCCAGGAACTCAAAAAAGATGGAACTCCGGAAGGTATTGCCCGAATTGAAAATATAGAAACTTTAATGGGTGGTATCAAAGACTTCATCGAAGGGCAAAGAGAAATTGATGGAGCGCGTGGTGCTTTATCCGAATTCTTGGAAGATGTTGCACTCGCAACCGATTTAGACCGTGATACCGGTGATGACGATAGAGTAGCTTTGATGACGATTCACCTGGCAAAAGGATTAGAATTCCCGTATGTTTTTGTGGTCGGAATGGAAGAAGATTTATTTCCGAGTGCGATGAGTTTGAATACAAGAAGTGAACTCGAAGAAGAACGAAGATTGTTCTACGTTGCCTTAACCCGAGCTGAGCATCAGGCATATTTAACTTATGCACAATCGCGTTACCGTTGGGGAAAATTAACCGATGCAGAACCATCCCGTTTTATCGAAGAAATAAAAGATGAATATCTTGAATATTTGAATCCGATGGACACAGGTTATCGTTACAAACCAACGATTGATTTGGATATTTTTGGCGATATTGATAAGTCCAAATTGCGATTAGCCAAACCAACTGCCGGAACGCCACCAAAAAAATATGGAGATGAACCTATTTCATCCGTGAATATTCGTAAATTGAAACCAATTGGGAATGCGCCAAGTAACACTAATTTGTTTGACAGCAATTTAACGATTGGAAATTTAGTAATTCACGAAAGATTTGGCAAAGGTCAAGTCGTTAGTTTAGAAGGCGCAGGCGCAGATAAAAAAGCAGAAATCAAATTTGAAGTTGGCGGAATTAAGAAACTGCTTTTGAGATTTGCGAAGTTGGATATAATTGGATAAGAAGAAAGAAGCAAGAGACAAGAAGCAAGAATAAATAACTATAAAGAGACGAGTCTTTTATCTTTTCTCTTTCATCTATTTTCTAATTTATGGCCGAATTCATAAAAATATACGAAGACAAACCCAGCGAAGCAGCTATCAAAAAGGTAGTTGATGTTTTAAAAAATGGAGGTTTGGTAATTTATCCGACTGATACCGTTTATGGTTTGGGTTGTGATATTACCAATACTAAAGCTTTGGAACGCATTGCCAAAATAAAAGGGATTAAGCTGGAGAAAGCCAATTTCTCTTTTGTTTGTAGTGATTTGAGTAATTTATCTGATTATGTTCGTCAAATAGATACGTCGACTTTTAAAATTCTAAAAAGAACCTTGCCTGGACCTTATACTTTTATTTTGCCAGGCAATAATGATTTGCCAAAAGAATTCCGCAAAAAGAAAACGGTTGGAATTAGAATTCCAGATAATAACATTGCGCTCGAAATTGTAAAACAGTTGGGGAACCCAATTGTATCAACTTCCATTCACGATGATGATGAAGTCCTAGAATATTCAACTGACCCGGAATTGATTTTTGAAAAATGGCAATACTTAGTTGATTTAGTCATTGATGGCGGTTACGGAGATAATGTTGGTTCTACGATTATCGATTTGTCAGGATATGAACCAGTCGTTCTCCGTGAAGGAAAAGGAGACCCTGATATTTTTTAGAAAGAAAATAGAATATAGAGAAAAGAAAATAGACATTTCTTTTAAATAAAAAAAACGTCCTGATTTCTCGGGACGTTTTTGTCTATTATCTATATTCTATTCTCTTTCTTCTCAAGAAACTATTTCTTCTGATTCTTCATTTCTTTTTCAATCATCTCGTAGAACTCATCAATTTTTGGTAAAACTACAATACGAGTTCTTCTGTTTTTTGCTCTGTTGTCAGCTGAATTGTTATCCACTAAAGGAATAAATTCGCTTCTTCCGGCAGCAATTAATTGAGATGGTTTAACACCTAAATCTTTTGTCAATACTCTGATAATAGCGGTTGAACGTTTTACGCTCAAATCCCAGTTGTCTAATAGTACTGCATTTCCTGTAAAAGGTACATTATCAGTATGACCTTCGACCATACATTCAAATGTAGGACGGCTGTTGATTACTTTAGCTACTTTACCCAAAACTTCTTTAGCTCTGTCGCTCACTACATAGCTTCCGCTTTTGAACAATAATTTATCAGCAATAGAGATAAAAACAACTCCTTTTTCTACGTTGATTTCAACATCTGGGTCAGAAATACCAACCGAGCTTTTTAAACTCGTAACCAAAGCCAAAGTAACGCTGTCTTTTTTAGTTAAAGCATCCTGAAGACGAGTAATTTTAAGGTCTTTTTCTCTTAAACTTTCTAATGATTTTTCAAGATTTTGTGCTCCTTTTGTACTTAACATAGTCATTTCTTTGGAGCTATTTATTAAGTCGGAGTTATTTTGTTTTAAGTAATCGTTTTGTTTAGAAAGCGCGTCTTTTTCAGAAAGACACAAGTTCAATTTAACTGTAGTTGAATTCAATAAATCTTGACATTCTTTGTTTTGTGCTTCTAAAGCAGCGATTTTCTTCTTTGAACCACAAGAGGTCAGGGTTAGGGCAAGTAACGATAGTGCGAAAATTACTTTTTTCATGAATTAGGTGATTTTAATTTTAACAAAAGTACGGATTATTTTAGATTACAAGAGTGCATTTAAATGATAAACTCTTGTTAAAATCACTTTTCAAATATAGTGCCGTTCTTCAGAAAGTAGCGATAGACAATGCTTTTGCAGTGATAATAATTATCGGATTGATTTCCTTTTCGTTTTTTCAACGTTTTGTTAATCAGATGATAATAATGAAAATGAGCCTTAATAATTGCCCAGCAATGAATAAATTTTCCTTTAAAAATAAATTGAATTCCGGCAATGCCATCAAGTAGCAGACGCACAAAAAGTATGGGAACCAACTTGTTTTCAGGTAAATTTTTAGTAAGCATCAATAATGAATTTCTAAAATTCAAAAATGTTTTTTTCGGATTGCTTTCGTTTAAGGTGGCACCACCAACATGATATACTACAGATGCCGGAGTATATTTGACTTTGAAGCCCAAATTAAATGCGCGCCAGCACAAATCAATTTCTTCCTGATGCGCAAAGAAATCATCGTCAAAACCATTTAGTTTTCGGTAAACTTCTTTTCGGATAAAAAAGCAGGCACCACTTGCCCAAAAGATTTCCAAAGCATCATCATATTGACCGTTGTCTTTTTCTATAGTTTCAAAAATTCTGCCTCTGCAATAAGGATAACCAAATTGGTCGATAAAACCACCAGCAGCACCGGCATATTCAAAGTATTCTTTGTTTTTATAATCTAAAATCTTTGGTTGTATTATTCCAATATTGGCTTCTGAATCAAAAATTTTCAGCATAGGAGCAAGCCAGTTTTTAGTAACTTCAATATCGGAATTTACCAGAGCATAATATTCTTCTTCAACCTGTTGCAACGCCAGATTATAGCCTTTGGCAAAGCCATAATTACCATCATTTTGAATAATAGTAATCGATGGAAACTTTTCTTTTATTACCGCAATGGAATTATCCGTCGATGCATTATCAGCCACATAGATTTTTGCATCATCAGAATAGGCAATAACTGAGGGTAAAAATTGTTCTAACAACTTTGCTCCGTTCCAATTCAGTATAACTACAGCTATCTTCTTGTCTATCATCTATTATCTATTCGTCTATTGTCTATAATCTGGTAACTCTTCAAGGAAAATATACTTCTCATTCTCGAAGTCCATTTGACAAAAGTAATGATTTAGTCCGTTGGTTACCATCAGGTATTGTGCTTTTAGTGTCAGATTATAGCGTGCAATTTGGTCAAAGGTTTCCTGCGTGATTTTTACTTCAGGCGCTTTGCATTCTACCAATAAAAACAACGCTCCATTGGGTTGAAAAACTACAGCGTCATAGCGTTTGTTGATGTCATTAATCTTAATGAGTTTTTCAACATTTATATATGATTTCGGATAATTTTTCTCTTGAAGTAAAAATTGAACGGTGTGTTGACGAACCCATTCTTCGGGTGTGAGAATGATAAACTTTTTCCTGATATCATCAAAAATTGACACTTTATTTTCACTATTTTTGAAGCGAAACGAAAAGGACGGAAAATTCAGTTTTTGCATTCAACAAATCTATTATCAAATAAACGAATAACCAAATAACCGAATCAACTTATTTTGGAAGAAGTAGTAAAAATAATTAACGACATCAAAGCTGGGAATATCAAGCCTATCTATTTTCTGATGGGTGAAGAGCCTTATTATATTGATAGAATCACCGAATATCTGGAAGACAACCTTTTGACAGAAGATGAAAAAGGGTTTAACCAAATGGTGCTTTATGGTCGTGATACTACTATTGATGATATAGTTGCAAATGCTAAACGTTACCCAATGATGGCAGAACGTCAGGTGGTTATTGTTAAGGAAGCACAAGAATTATCCAGAACGATTGATCAGTTGGAAAAGTATGCCGAAAATCCACAACCGACTACGGTTTTGGTTTTTGCCTACAAATACAAAACCCTTGACAAACGCAAGAAAGTAACCAAAACAATCGAAAAACATGGCTTGGTTTACGAAAGCAAAAAGATGTACGACAACAAAGTAGGCGAGTGGATTAAACGCGTTTTACAAGGTCGTGGTTATGGTATTGAACCCAAAGCTATGGCAATGCTTGTCGAATTTCTTGGGAACGATTTGAGTCGGATTGCCAACGAATTGACCAAACTGGAAATCATTTTGCCAAAAGGAAGTACCATTACGCCGCATCATATCGAAGAAAACATTGGATTTAGCAAGGATTTCAATGTGTTTGAATTCAGAAAAGCCATTGGTGAGAAAAACCAATTTAAAGCTTATCAAATAGCCAATTACTTTGCGCAGAATCAAAAAGACAATCCAATTGTAATGACCAACGGATTGGTGTTTAGTTTCTTTTCTGCTTTGCTGCAATATCATGGTTTAAAAGATAAGTCTGCCCCAAATGTTGCCAAAATACTTAAAGTAAGCCCTTATTTTGTCAATGATTATATTGCTGCAGCCCATAATTATCCAATGAAAAAAGTAAGCGCAATTGTTGGAAAACTACGCGATGTTGATGTAAAAAGTAAAGGTGTTGGTGCTAATGCTTTGCCGCAAGGCGATTTGTTGAAAGAGATGCTGGTTAGTATTTTTAATTGATTACGCTTATCGCTTTTACAAACCTGCGCTTGTAACCTTCTACTTTAAGACTTGAAATAACCACTTTCATTTCACGACCTGAAGTCGAATGAATAAATTCGGTTTCCATTCCTTTTGGATTTGTAACGATGCCCAGATGGCCTACGACATTAGCGGTAGGGCTCAAGAACACTAAAATATCTCCTTTTTTTACATTTTCTATTGGAACCTCTTTTCCAAAATTTTTATATTGTGGTGAACTTCGGGGAACCTCAATTTTAAAATGCTTAAATACATAATAAATAAATCCTGAACAGTCAAATCCATTCTTGTCAGTGCCGGCTGAAACATAAGGAGTACCTAATAATTCCATTCCATAATTAACAATGCTGTCTCTTCTCGAAACCGTGTTTTGTGTTGGATTTATGAGTTGACCATTAATAAGTGTTTCATTGCTTTGAGGCAGCATATCCGATTTCTTAAAGTAATCAAACGAAATCCATAAAAAAATTAGTGAAACGCCAATGAGTATAGCATGTTTTGAGAGGTTTATTTTTTGAGCTTTCATAGAGAAAATAGATGCAGTTATATCCATCATTGGCAAAGCTAAATTAATTGTAGCATTAAACTAGTTATTGTTTCGACTATTCTGATTTTGTAGATTTACCGACAGTCAAATAGATATGGTTAGTTGCATCAATAAATTCAATCTTTGTTTTTTGTTTATTGATTCTCATTTCCATACTCCCTTTTTCATTTATTAAATTATACCAAGTGAAATTAGGATTTGAGTCTTCTATATGAGATTCTGTTATTTTATATTTGAGTTTGGTGTCGGTGAAAAAAAAGGTTACATCTTTTTTTTGAATATCTAAAAATACAAAGGAATATTCGTTTCCAGAGATATCACACTCTCCTTTTTTGAAAGGTTTTACATCAACACAATAGTGTTGAACATTAAGCACTTCTTGTTGTGCGTAAACTCCGGAAGTTAAAATTAGTAGGAAAAGAAATTTTTTCATTTGATTTTTTTCTCTCCAAATACAAATAACAAGCCAAAAATTTTCAGCTTGATTAAGTTCGTATTTCATTCCTTAATTTCAAGTCACAAAAAAAGCGAAACACTCCCGTCTTTCGCTTCTTCTGTCATAATTAGCAACAATTATGAGATTATCTTATAGTAAAGTTACAAACTCCATACTTGAAAGTCAATACATTTAACATAGCTTTAATGAACTTTTTTGCATTAAAGACTAAATTTGTATGACATCAAATAAAACTTCATCAACTAAAAGATAAAAATGGAAACAACAAACGTAAAAGCATTCGGTACAGACAGTACCACGGCGCCACTAAAAGAAATGAACATTGAGCGTAGAGTGGTATTGCCAAAAGACATTGAAATTGAAATTTTATACTGTGGTGTTTGTCACTCTGACTTACACACAGCAAGAAATGATTGGGGATGGACGAGTTATCCCGTTGTTCCCGGTCACGAAATTGTGGGTAAGGTAACTAAAGTAGGAAGCGAAGCAAGCAAGCTGAAGGTAGGCGATTTTGCTGCTGTTGGCTGTCTTGTAGATTCTTGTCGAACTTGCAGCAGTTGTAAACAGGATTTGGAACAGTATTGTTTGAATGGCTGGGTTGGAACTTATGGTGGACAAGACAAACATTTAGGCGGATTTACGCACGGAGGTTATTCGGAAAAAATTGTTGTAGATGAAGACTTTGTATTAAAAGTGCCAGCCAATTTAGATTTGGCTGCAGTGGCACCACTTCTTTGTGCGGGAATCACTACTTGGTCTCCATTACGTCATTGGAATGTTACCAAAGGGAGTAAAGTTGCGGTTGTTGGATTAGGAGGATTAGGACATATGGCAATTAAGTTAGCCAAAGGATTGGGCGCTGAAGTAACACTGTTTTCAAGAACACCAGGCAAAGAAAAAGATGCTTTAAGTTTGGGTGCTGATGCTGTAATAATTTCTACAGATGACGCACAGATGGCTTCCGTAGCCGGAAAATTTGATGTGATTATTGATACTGTTCCCTATGTTCATGATATCAATCCATATATTTCAACATTAGCCATTAGCGGAACTCACGTTATTGTGGGTTATTTAGGAGGACTTGAGCCAATTTTAAATACAGTTCCACTTATTTTGGGCAGAAAATCGGTTGCTGCTTCTTTAATTGGTGGCATAGCCGAAACCCAGGAAATGCTTGATTTTTGTGGCAAGCACAATATCGTTTCTGAAATTGAAATCATCAAGATGCAGGAAATTAATGAAGCTTATGAAAGAATGCTAAAGAGCGATGTTAAGTATCGTTTTGTTATTGATATGGCTTCGCTTAAAAAATAATATCCTAATTACTATAATAAAAAAAGGACTCCAAATCGGAGTCCTTTTTTTTCTGTATAAACTTGCTTATTCCTTTCTGTTTTCTCCAACTTTGTTCGGGTGTTGTTCGCAAAAAGCACCTGTTTTGCGAACAATACCCGAACAACATCCGAAGAACCGTATCAAAAATATCGGTTTGAGGTGTCACTAGGTGTCAAAAAGAGTCTTTAGGTGTCAAAATGCATCATTAGGTATCATAAGGTGTCACTAAGTGTCAGGCAATATCACTAAACAAATAATTTTTTCTATCTTTAAATACTTAAATCAATTATCAATGAAAAAACTATTCTTCCTCACCATTCTATTAAGTGCATTAACGCTACAAGCTCAAGATACTTACATCCAATGCGGTAAACTTATCGACACCAAAAACGGAAAAGTACTAACTAACAAAACCATAGTAGTATCAGGCAAAATCATCAAAAGCATCCAGGATGGTTTCACTAATCCAACAAATGCTGACGATAAAACTATCGACCTAAAAAACAAAACAGTAATGCCCGGCTGGATTGACATGCATGTACATTTTGAAGGGGAAAGCAGCCCAACATCCTATTTGGAAAGGTTTAGCCTTAACGATGCAGATGTTGCCTACAATGCCGAAGTGTTTGCCAAAACTACCTTAATGGCAGGCTTTACTACCACAAGGGATTTAGGGGGAAGCGGCGTCAACGTATCGCTTAGGAATGCGATAAACTCAGGAAAGGTTATAGGACCCCGTATCTTCACTGCCGAAAAATCAATTGCCACCACAGGAGGCCATGCCGATCCAACTAACGGATATAGAAAAGAACTTATTGGAAACCCCGGACCAAAAGAAGGAGTAGTTAATGGTATAGAAGATGCAAAAGAAGCCGTGCGATGGCGTTATAAAAATGGGGCTGATTGGATAAAAATAACGGCTACTGGTGGCGTTTTAAGTGTCGCTAAAAGTGCAGGAAATCCACAGTTTACGCAGGATGAAATTGAAGCAATTGTATCCGCAGCCAAAGATTACGGAATGAAAGTCGCTGCACACGCTCACGGTGATGAAGGCATGCAAAGGGCTGTCAAAGGTGGTGTAAAAACCATCGAACACGGTACCGAAATGAGTGATGCTACTATGGATTTGATGATAAAATATAATGCCTATTTGGTACCAACTATCACAGCAGGAAAAGCAGTAGAAGAGAATGCTAAAAAAACCAATTATTATCCAGCGATTGTGGTGCCTAAAGCATTGGCTATTGGACCAAAGATTCAGGGAACTTTTGCAAATGCTTATAAGAGAGGTGTTCCAATCGCTTTTGGAACTGATGCCGGAGTATTCCAACACGGATTGAATGCTCGTGAGTTTGTCTATATGACCGATGCCGGAATGCCAGTTATGAAAGCATTACAAGCTGCCACAATTACTAATGCAATGTTACTTGACATGGACAAGCAATTAGGTTCGATTGAAGTAGGTTATCTTGCCGATATTATTGCTACAAACGATGATCCAACACAAGATGTTTCAACAGTAACCAATGTGATTTTTGTAATGAAAGACGGGGTAGTTTATAAACCATAAACTATCAACATTTTTTCTTAAATTTGCTTTCCAAAATTAAATACCAAAGAATATGGGAATGAATAAAAACACTGTCCTAGGATGGGCAACTTTTGTTATGATTATTATGGGATTATTACTTATCGCATTAGGTGCTTTCCGCTATGATGAAACTGCAGGTTGGGGATTTGGAGCCGTAGGAGTTGGATTTTTAGCCAATGCCTGGGTGTTTAGTTCGTTAAAAGGACGCTTGTAAAAGTATTCAGAGAACAAGGTTCCTAAGTCTTGAGAGTTGACTTAAAATTTATAATTGAGAATATTACTAAGATTGCAACAAAATAAAAAGTGGCTTATTTAAATTATTAAATAAGCCACTTTTTTTATTTTGTGATAGTTATCTTTTCAAAGTGAAGTGGGCGGTGAAAACTTTATTCATTCCAACTGTTGGAATATCTTCAGTATACTCAACCTTAAACCAATAATCATCTGATGGTAATAAATGTCCGTTGTAAATTCCGTTCCATCCTTCGCCAGTTGGGCTGATTTGTTTGATTAATTTCCCATATCTATCAAAGATATATATTCTTGCAGAAGCACCTAATCCTACAATGTTCCAGGTATCATGAATACCGTCTCCATTAGGCGTGAAATAATGTGGATAACCAATGATGTTTATTATTTCTGTCAAATTCGTACAGCCATTGCTATCAGTTACTGTAACCCGATGTGGTCCTGGAGATACATTGGTAAATATATTAGAACTTTGCAACGGACCATCGTCTAATGTATACAATAAGGTAGCATTACCTCCAGTTGTAATAACTTCAACAGTAGCATAACTACTAAAAGCTAAAGTTTGATTGGTATCGATAGTAAGTGCAGGGAAGGATGCAACTACAACAGCTTGTGTTAATACCGATTTACATCCTGTAGCTGTGTTGGTTACCAATACTGAATAGGTTCCGGCTTCAGTCGCTTCATATGAACTGTTTACCGCTCCGCTAATTATCCCACCATTGAAATACCATTCAAAATCGTATGTTGCATCGCTTAAATGGGTATATAAAGTATAGGTTTGATAAGCTATATTCGTGGCTTCAGTTACACAAATTACACCATCATTTAATGTTGGCACTGGTTCAGGATTAACCGTTACAGTTATATTCAGAGGAGTTCCTGAACATCCATTAAAAGTTGGAGTTACAGTATAAACTGCAGTTCCCACATTAGAATATGCCGTTAAAATATCATTAATTGTATCTCCTGTACCTGGTTGGGCCCCTGAAACATTTGTAGCATTTACTGTCCATGCAAATGTTGTCCCTGCAATACTTGGAGAAAGTGAAATGTTTGGCGATTCTCCACTACAAATGGTTGTTGCTGATGAGCCAAATACTTCAGGAGTTGGATTAACGGTTATGGTCACCGTTATTGGCGCTCCCGGACATCCATTGAATGATGGTGTAATGGTGTAATCAACCGTTCCTTGGGCATTTCCAACAGTAGTTAATGTTTGTGCTATGGTAGATCCGGTTCCTGATGAAGATCCGAAAACACCAGTTTGAATAACCGTCCACGAGAATGTAGTACCTGCTACGGTACTTGTCAAAGCGATATCGGTAGTTGATGCAGAACAAATTGATGTGGCTGCAGCATTAGCTGATGCAACCGGAATTGGGTTTACTTGTACAGTAACAACCAATGGAGTACCTGGACAGCCTCCAACTAATGGTACTATTGAATACACTGCCTGACCTACGTTATTACTTGTTGCAGTTAGAGCCTGAGCAATAGTATTTCCTGTTCCGTTACTTGCTCCACTAACATTATTTTGAACCACATTCCAACTGAATGTTGTTCCGGCTACATTGCTGGATAAATTTATAGAAGTCGCGCTTCCTGAACAAACCGATTGCGATGTTGGTGAGGCCGTTACTACAGGTGTTGGATTAACAGTAATTGTTATTGGAGTCGCTGGTCCTTGGCAAACTCCTTCATGAGCGATAACAGAATAAGTTGCAGAACCCGGAACTACACCAGTAGCAGTAAGATTTTGAGAGATAATGGATCCGGTTCCTGCGCTGGCTCCTGAAACACCTGATTGTGTTACTGTCCAAGTGAAAGTAGCTGTACTAATGTTACTGGAAAGAGCTATGCCCGTTGGTTGACCTGAACAAATAGTCGATGAAGCTACTACTGAATTAACTACTGGAATAGGAATTACTGTAACTACTACTGAACCCGTTTGGTTCTGACTACACGTAGGAGGTCCAGCAGACACAATACTTACTAAATCGTAGGTTGCTGTAGCTGTTAAATTACCTGTCGGTACTGAGGCTGTTCCTAAATTGTTTAGACCAATAGTTTGGTTGGTTCCACTATTAACAGTATAAGTAACCGTTGCGTTTGGAGTACCTGTAAAAGTGATAGAGGCTGATCCATTGTAACAAACTGTTGTTGCTCCAGAAATAGTTACCGTTGGTAATGGATTTACAGTTATTGTAGCTGTAACTGGTAAACCAGTACAACCACTAAATGGTGTAATTGTATAAACCACACTGCCTGGAGTAGAACCAGTTGCAGTCAATGTATCAGCTATTGTACTTCCCGATGATGATGAGGCACCTGTTACATTGGTTTGAGTAGAGGTCCAAGTATAAGTAGTTCCAATTGCATTGCTGGATAGGGCAATATTGGTCGTGCCTAAAGAACAAATAGTAGCCGCAGTAGGAGTAGCTGTTGCTATAGGACGAGGATTGATAACAATGTTTGTGGTTGTTTGTACTTGCGAACATCCTGCAGCAGCAGCAAGGGTATAGGTAACTACATAAGCAGCAGGTGTACTTGTACTTGGAGTAATAGCTCCGGTTGTAGCGTTGATAGTTAAACCTGCTGTTGAGCTATAAGTACCTCCAGTGTATGCTTCTGTTCCTGTTAAGGTAACTGCCTGATCAGTAGTTAATGTTGTACAAAACGGAGAGCCTGCGTAAGAGATTGAAGCAGTTGGTGTTTTTGTAATAACGATGTTCGTGGTTGTTTGTACTTGCGAACAGCCCGCACTTGCAGGTGTGGTATAGGTTACTACATAGCTTCCTTGTGTACTTGTACTTGGAGTAATTGCTCCAGTGGCAGCATCGATAGTTAAACCTGCTGTAGAGCTAAAAACACCTCCAGTGTATGCATCCGTTCCTGATAAAGTAACAGCCTGACCAGTTGTTAATGTTGTACAAAATGGAGTACCTGCATAAGAGATTGAAGCAGTAGGTGCTTTTGTAATAGTAACGTTCGTAGTTGTTTGTACCTGCGAACATCCCGCAGCAGCAGCAGCTAGGGTATAGGTTACTACATAACTTCCTTGTGTACTTGTACTTGGAGTAATAGCTCCAGTGGTAGGATCGATTGTTAAACCAGCTGTTGAACTATAGGTACCTCCAGTGAAGGCATTTGATCCAGTTAAAGTAACAGCCTGACCGGTAGTCAATGTTGTACAAAATGGTGTGCCTGCGTAAGAAATTGAAGCAGTTGGAATTGCTGTAATTACAACACTAGTGGTAGTTGGTACCGAAGCACATCCAGCACTAGCTGGTGCGTTATATGTAACTGTATAGGTTCCATTTGTGCTGGTACTTGGAGTAATTGCTCCGGTGGTAGCATTGATAGTTAAACCTGCTGTAGAACTATAGGTACCTCCAGTATATGCGTCTGTTCCTGTTAAAGTAGCAGCTTGACCAGTAGTTAATGTTGTACAGAATGGTGTACCTGCGTAAGAAATTGAAGCAGTAGGTACTCTTGTAATAGTAACGTTAGTGGTTGTTTGTACTTGTGAACATCCTGCTGCTGCAGCAAGAGTATAGGTTACAACATAGTTTCCTGGTGTACTTGTGCTTGGAGTAATAGCTCCAGTGTTTGGGTCTATTGTCAAACCTGCTGTTGAACTATAGGTGCCACCAGTATAGGCATCTGTCCCAGTTAAGGTAACCGCCTGACCCGTAGTTAATGTTGTACAAAACGGTGTACCTGCGTAAGAGATTGCAGCAGTTGGTATTTTTGTAATAACAATGTTTGTAGTTGTTTGTACTTGCGAACATCCTGCAGCTGCAGCCAGGGTATAAGTTACTACATAATTACCTTGTGTACTTGTGCTTGGAGTAATGGCTCCTGTGGCAGCATTGATTGTTAAACCAGCTGTTGAGCTATAAGTGCCTCCAGTATAAGCTGCTGTTCCCGTTAAAGTAACTGTTTGTCCTGTTGTCAAGGTCGTACAAAATGGAGTGCCAGCATATGAGATTGCTGCTGTTGGTACTTGTGTAATAACAATAGGTGTAGTGGTTGTTACTGGTGTACATCCTGCCCCTCCGGATATGGTATAGCTAACCGTATAATTTCCTGGTGTACTTGTGCTTGGAGTAATAGCTCCAGTGACAGCATCGATTGTTAAACCTGCTGTTGAGCTATAGGCTCCTCCTGTATAGGAACCTGTTCCTGTTAAAGTAACTGCCTGACCTGTAGTCAAGGTAGTACAAAAAGGAGTCCCTGCATAGGTGATTGCAGCTGTTGGAGTTGCTTTAATTTCAACACTTCCGGTAACAGGAAACGCTCCGCATCCTCCGCTTGCCGGAACCATATAGGTTACTACGTATATGCCAGAAGTACTTGTGCTTGGAGTAACTGCTCCTGTTGTAGGATCAATAGTTAATCCTGCCGTTGAGCTAAAGGTACCTCCGGTATAAGCACCAGTCCCTGTCAAGGTAACTGGTTGAGCCGTAGTTAAATTAGGACAATACGGAGACCCTGCGTAACTAACACTAGCAGTGGGTGCTGAAGGGAAAGATATTGTTGTTAATGAAGAAGTTAATCCACACGCGTTATTTGGGTTACTTATAATTACACGGTATTTATCACCAGTCATTAAAGGAGTTGCTCCGGAAATTAATAAGGTATTTGTGGTAGCTCCTGAATAGGTTGCGTTATTTGTAACATTACTCCAAGTAACTCCATCTGTTGAAAATTGCCATTGGTATGTATTTCCACCACCATTATCTACTAAAGTTACAGTAGCGGTTTGTGCAGTACAATTTGTAGTAACGTAAGGTTGTGTTGTAATAGTTATTGCGGCAAAATTGACATAGCTACTATTTGGAGTTGTATATCCATTTGTTCCACTGGTAACGACTCCATTTGTGTTAACAGTTAAAGGAGCATTTCCTAATAAACCATCGCTGTTTGAATCTGAAAAACCAGCTTCGATTACATCATTACATCCATCATTATCACTATCTAATTCAATATAATTCTTTATTCCATCTGAATCAGTATCTGCAATTGCATAATTTAAGGTACCTGAATCAGCAGCCGTTTCTAAAGAATTTGAAAGCCCATTTGATCCAAAACTTGATGAAGGTCCATCTACAATTCCATTAGCATCTGCATCTATGGCGCTACTTCCTGATTCAACTAAATCAAATATCCCATCATTATCACTATCTAAATCCAAATAATTTGGCACACCATCTGAATCAGAATCAGCGGGTACAATTCCAGCTCCATAAGCGTCAGACAAACCATCATTATTAGCGTCAGCAGGTGTGTATGCAATGAAGCTTCCACCCTGTGCTTCAACATTATCCGTAATACCATCATTATCACTATCAATATCTAAATAATTTGGCACACCATCTAAATCTGAGTCTTTTGGAACACAAGTGGCAGTAAATTTAAATGTAGAATTATTAGCAACTAGCGTAGATAAATTTTTGTGAGTGATGCTGAAAGAGGTAGTTAAATAAGTTAAAAACTTAAAGGTACCAGTTCCTGCAGCTAATGAAACGGAGCTGTTTAACCTAAATCTTATATCGAAAGATGTAAATTGAGTTACACCGCTTTCAAAAACACCATCATAATTGGTGTCTACCAAAAGCTGATTGGTTGGGTTTAGTAAGGTAATACTTTTGTTAACGTCTGAAGTTACTATATATTCCGATCTTGAGTTAATCAAATCACTTGCAGCTGCTGTAGCTACGTATTCCATACTGAGAGATATAGGGCTAGCGAAATTCATTTTATAAGTCACCCAATTTGTATTTCCGGTAGGAATACTGGTAACAAAACTACCGTCAGCATTACCAACAAAAGGAGTCGGACTTGCAGCAGTTGAAGTGGTAACAACTCCTGTAAATGCATTTGAATAGGCACCTACTGCTACTGTTCCTGAGCTAGAGTTAGTAGTGTTAACAGCTTGGTTTCCATAGGATTCTGTACAGTTTGTAATTCCGTCATTATCGTCATCGATATCTACATTGTCTGAAACAGCATCATTGTCTACATTGGTTGGACAATCACTAACCGGAATTAAATCGGAAGAAATTGCAGGACAACCTGCTGCATTCTGTCTGGTTACCTGATAATATCCTGGTTGAGTTGGTGTATATGTATTTGCGGTTGCACCAGAAATAGGTGTCGTACTTCCATTAAAATACCATGCATAGGTATCCGTTAGGGCGATTGGAGTTACATCGAGGATAACGTTTGGGATACAATTTCCTGTTGCGGCAGAAGCAGTAGTATAATTAATTTCCGGCTTGGTATCAAATCCAGAATAATAACTACCATAGGTTGCATTACTATCATTGCCAAAATAAGAAACATAAACTTGATTGGTTGAGGTTACTTTAATATTACCCGTTCTGCCTGTTAAAGTATATCTAACAAAAGCTGGAGATGTAGGACCTGTAACAGCAACCGGAGTTGCAGTAACAGTAACATTATTTACCCTAACCACTGATCCGGCTACAGTTACAATATTTACATTTCCTGAAAAGGTTTGCGAACCAATTTTTTGAATTAACGGAATGTTATCTACAACACTAGGAGTGGAGCAGTTAATTGGAGGGACAAAAAACATATTCTGATTTCCTAAATCTGTATTTCCTCCCATTGCCTGATAGCAAAAAACATTTTCTGTAGAAGTGACATATAAATTTCCGTTTAAATAATCACTACCATTATAAACATAATATTCACCCGCATTAAGAGTTGCAGTAGCTGTAGCACTCCCATTTTTGAATATTTGTGTTCCATTTGTGTGGGCAACTACCAACACACGTTCTAAAGCATTACTTCCCAATCCTTTAACAAAAATATACTCTTTACCAGTCTTTTCAACGGGTACAATTTGGTCAAATCCATAATCTTTCCCTCTAAAGTCTCCTGTACTCGTGTCAGCCGGAATTCCCGCAGTATAGCTGCATCCACCAAAAGAACCTGAATTTACCACAATGTTTTTATCAGATTGAATCAAACCACCGTGTATAAAACTACTTCTAAAAACAGTGGTAGTATTTTCAAATGAGAAAATATAACTTTCATTTTTCTGTAGAGTTACTGAAATTGGTCCATTATATATTACTCCATTTGTCATTGGGGTTCCAATCGCTGCTGGATCGCTCAAAGTAATGGTAACATGTGTGTCGTTTTCTGTAGCAATGAAAGAGGCAAAATTTAAAATTGAATCAAAGTTACCAATCGGATTAAATTTATTTAGCATACCTCCAATCCTGAATGTTTTTCCCATGGCACTTGTCCCTTTAGCTACAAGTCCACCGGCTTGGGAACCACTATTTGATAATACTCTAATATTAGCATAAATTAAATCTGTTGCTTCAATTAGATATCCTTTATTTGTTAATAAACCAATTGCAGTATTTGGAGTAAATAATTGAGAACTTCTACCAGTAGCTCCTGATGTTGTAGTATTAATTGCATATTCAATAGGAACAGCATTAGTTACTGTTCTTACAAAAGGAACTCCTCCAATTGGTGTAATGGTCACCGATACTGGTGTAGTGTTGGGAGTTGAAATATATAAATATTGTTCACCCGGCGCCATTCCACTATTAGTTGCAGATGTAATAGGTGGGATGTAATGGATTCTACTAAATTGTGAATAACTTGTTGTGTATATAAATAAAACAAAAAGTAAGGTAATTATCTTCTTCATTTTTTAAAAAATTAATCAAATTAATGCGCATTAATTAAACGATTTAACAAATTGCAATCGATTACACAAAATTAAAAAAATATTTTTACTGAGCAAGAAATGTTTATTAATTTATTAACAAAGAGCATTTATATTTATACATGCAATAAAAAATTTACTAAAAAATTTTGTATTTAGTTTTTTTTATGAAAATTTAAATATATTTGTAATCGATTGCACGAGTTTATTTTTTCATAATATAAATATGTTTGTAATCGATTGCACAATTTTTTTATTAAAATAATATAGATTTTATAAGAGTTTCAAACAACCTTTATTTATATACATATATAGATAAAGTAAATGCTTAAATTAATTCACAACATACAATTATGATTCTAACAAAAACAAAAATTATTACGAAAAGGATTAATTCTTTTTCAATGTCAAAAGCAATAGTGTTTTTAATGTTATTTGGTTGTTTTGTTACCGCCAATGCTCAAGGTACACCTGATGATATCGATGGAGATGGTATTCCAAATACCACTGACATTGATGATGACAATGATGGAGTACTGGATTCTGTAGAGTCGGTAATTACGTACATTCAATTGAATGGTTTTACAGCCTTTAGCCCTGCTTCAATACCATCATCGGGACTTGTAGCCGGAAACAGACTTATCAAAAGAAATGCATTAATTTATCTAAACAATTCCTATGATGCAATCATGGAATTCACAGCTGTTCAACCTGGTTCAGGAAGATTATGGTTAATAGGAGGTGGTGATATAGCTCTTCAAGATATCTATCCTTTTGAAAACGCTTATTTTACTTATAAATTAATTTTTATGCCAGCAGGAGTAGCAACTCCAACCGGAACATTAACCGCATCTACAATAAATAACGTAGCTGTATCTCTTGCGGATATAGACGGTAACGGAACTGGCTCAGACATGGGAGATGTAGCGGGTTATGCTTTTGCAAATAATATTACAGGATCACCAATTGTTGGTGCCAATTTGGTTAATCAAGGTTTTACATTTGGGACATCAGGACTTGGAGGTCCGGGAGCAGGATTTGATTATTTTAGACCTGCTACACTAACTGCAACCAATGGGGCGATTAATACAACTATTCTTGCCGATCCATTATATATGGTAACTACTTACCAAAATGTTTATACAACGAGTGAATTTGTTTACGGAGTTACCGGAACTGAAGATAGCGAAGTAGGGGAAAGAAGATCTCAAATATTTGTTCGTTTAGGTAATATCGATGGCGTAGATACCGATGGTGATGGTATCGTTAATCAATATGATTTAGATTCTGATAACGACGGTTGTTCGGATTCTAATGAATATTATTTTGATCCTTCAAGCGCTGCACCTGGACAACAATACGGGATGACAGGAGGTGCTGTAGCACCAACAAATCCAAATGGAACAGTAGTAGCAGCAAGTTATAGTGGTTTTTATGATTTGGCACTTATTGCCGGTGGAGCAAATGCATTTACCAGTCCGGCAGATCGAATTATAAATGCTGGTGATACTACTACTTTTACAGTAACTCCTGCCGGAAGTGCCGGGATTTCAAATTTTACTTGGCAAGTAAGTACAGATGGTGGAACAACCTGGACCAACGTTATTGATGGAGGTATCTATTCAGGCGCTGCAACAATGACACTTACAATAACTGGAGCGCCATACAGTTTGAATAATTATAAATACAGAGTATTGATTAATTCTAGCGATTATGTTTGTGGAGACACTTATTCGGCACCGGCAACTTTATCATTTCTTAATGCTGCGCCAATTGCAAACGATGACAATCAAAGTGCCGCTCCTTTATTAGAAGATGGTGCAAATGGTACAGTGAGTATTTTAAATAACGATACGGATCCTGATGGAAATCCAACCGCACCAGTAAATGGGACAGGACAATTTACAGTAGATTTAGATCCTGCTACTGCAGGAATTCAAACAACAATTACAACACCTGAGGGTGTTTGGACATTAAATAATGCAACCGGGGTCGTTACATTTGATCCGGCAGATAATTATTTTGGAACCGCTTCGATAGTATATACACTTTGTGATCCAAGTGGGGCTTGTGATACAGCAATTATTACATTTGTTGTAAGTTCTGTTAATGACGCTCCTGTTGCTGTTGATGATACAATATCAACACCTTATGATACTAATATTGATATACCAGTCGCAGGTAATGATTATGACATTGATGGCACAATAAACAACGCTACAATTGATTTAGATCCGTCAACTCCAGGAATACAAACCACTTTTACAGTTCCGGGAGAAGGAACTTACACTGCAAATCCTGACGGTACAGTAACTTTTGATCCTATTGCAGGTTTTGAAGGTAATACAACACCAATAAGTTACGTAATTCAAGACAATCAAGGATTAATATCTAATATCGGAACAATATCTATACTTGTAGGGCCATGTAGCACGAATCCAAGTGGAGATTGTGATTTTGATGGATTGTCTAATTCAGATGAAATTACAATAGGTACAAATCCTAATAATCCGGATACAGATGGAGATGGAGTATTAGACGGAACCGAAGTTGCAGATGCTACTGATCCTTTAGATTTTTGTGAATCTATAGAAGAACATGCCACTTTGGCGCCATCAACAGCGTTTTCAGCTGCTGATTGCGATGGAGACGGACTTATAAATGGAGATGAATTTGGGAATATTATTGGTCATCCTTTTGACAGTAATGGAAATGGAACTCCGGATTATTTAGAGGTTAACAATTACTATCTTTCTAATTATGATGATGGATTAGAAATTTTTAATGGTGTTTCACCAGCAAGTGATGATGTTAAAAACAATGTGTTTACCATTAGAAATATAGAAATGTATCCTGATAATACTTTGCAGATATTTAATAGATGGGGAGTAGTAGTTTATGAAGTAGACGGTTACGGAACCAACAATAAATATTTTAAAGGAATCTCTGAAGGCAGAGCTACTGTTTCAGCTTCATCAGAGTTACCTGAAGGTACTTATTTCTATGTATTGAAATATGTTAATTCAACCGGAGCAAACAAACAACGATCAGGATATTTATATCTAACTCGATAATTACTAAAAGAGTGTTACTATATAATAACGTTCTCAATTTAAAATATATGAAGACAAAATTTACAGGTTTATTTTTAGTGTTTTTTACGATTGTTGCTTTTGCGCAGCAAGAAGGACAATATACTCAGTATATGTACAATACAAGTGTTATCAATCCGGCATATACAGGTTCGAGAGAAGCATTAAGTATTTTTGGATTACACCGAACTCAATGGGTTGGACTAGAAGGAGCTCCTTCTTCGAATAACATTGCGATTAGTTCGCCAATAGGCAAAAATGTTTCATTGGGTTTAAGCGTGGTGAATGATAAAATTGGTCCTTCAGACGAAAATAATTTTGCAATTGATTTCTCTTATGGTTTTCCAATTTCAGAAAATTACAAATTGTCGTTTGGATTAAAAGGAAGTGCCAATATATTGAATGTTGACTTTACAAAATTGAACATTTACAACCCTGGTGATCCAAGATTTCAGGATAATATCGACGATCGATTTACAACAAATATTGGAGCCGGAGTTTATTTAAATTCTGATAAATCATATTTTGGATTGTCAGTTCCTTACATAATAGAAAGTAAACATTATGATGGAACAGCTCCGAGTGGCGCTGATACTTTTATCGCTTCAGAAAAAATGCATTTCAATTTTATAGCCGGACATGTATTTGATTTAAATCCAAACATCAAATTCAAACCGTCATTATTAACTAAAGTTGTTCAGGGTGCACCATTATCATTGGATTTATCGGGTAACTTTTTAATTTATGATAAATTTACCGCAGGTTTAGCCTATAGATTAAGTTCTTCAATCAGTGCATTGGCAGGGTTTCAGATAACTGATGGTTTATTTATTGGATATGCCTATGATAGAGAAACTACCAAATTGGCAGATTATAACTCAGGCTCTCATGAAGTGTTCCTGCGTTTTGAATTAGTTAAAAGAAATGTAAAAATAATGTCTCCAAGATTCTTCTAATAGTACTATCATGAAAATAAAAAATATAATATTCAGTTCACTTTTAACCGTTGTTTTATTTCAACAAGGCTATTCGCAAAAATCTCAAATTGCTGCGGCCGACAAAAAATATGAAAAAAGTTATTATGTCGATGCAATTGCTACCTATGAGCGCATAGCAGAAAAAGGATATAAGAATGAAAATATGTTCCTAAAATTAGGTAATGCGAATTATTTTAATGCTGAATTACAAAAAGCTGAAAAATGGTATACCGAGCTTTATAAAATGAATAAAGAGCAGGAACCGGAGTTTTTTTATAGATATTCTCAATCGCTAAAGTCAGTTGGAAATTATGCCAAAGCAAATGAGATGATGGAGTTGTTTAATAAAAAATCAGGAAACGAAAGAAGAGCCCAGCTATACGTAGACAATAAAAATTATCTTGAAACAATAAAAGCCAATTCAGGACGTTACACAGTTGAAGACGCCGGAGTTAATTCAGCAAATTCAGATTTCGGAAGTGCTTTATTGGGGAATAAATTAGTATTTGCTTCGGCTCGTCCGGTTGCAGGTTCAAGTAAAGTATTTAACCAAACCAAAGAATCTTTTACAAATCTTTTTGAATCTGAAATTGGCACCGACGGAAAATTATCAGAGCCAAAGCAATTTGGAGGTAAAGAAATCAATTCAGCATTTCATGAATCATCACCAGTTTTCACAAAAGATGGTAAAACGGTTTACTTTACAAGAAACAATTATAACGATGGTAAAAAAGGAAAAATCGTTAAGAATGTAATGGTACTTAAATTATACAAAGCTACCTTAGAAAATGGTTCTTGGGGCAATGTAACCGAATTATCTATCAATAGTAATCAATACAATGTTGCTAATCCGGCCTTAAGTTTGGACAACAAGACGCTTTACTTTGCCTCAGATATGCCTGGAACATTAGGACAATCTGATTTATTTAAAGCCAATATAAAAGCCGATGGTAGTTTGGATACTCCGGTAAATCTTGGAAGAGGAATTAATACAGAAGGAAGAGAATCTTTCCCGTTTGTATCATTTGATAATAAATTGTATTTCGCAACAGATGGACGTCCGGGTCTTGGAGGTTTGGATATTTATGTTTCCAAAATTGAAAATGAAGGCTTTAAAGGAGTTGAAAATGTTGGAGCTCCAATTAATAGCCCACAAGATGATTTTGCTTTAAGTATTCAAAATAACGGAAAAGGTTTTGTTACTTCAAATAGAACCGGTGGAAAAGGAGGCGACGACATTTATAAAGTTGCAGAAATAGAGTGCAACCAAAAAGTGGAAGGTCTTATCACAGATTCAGAAACAAATCAAGTATTGGCTAATGTAAAAGTTAGTTTGTTTAATGAAAAATTTGAGCTGCTAAAAGAATCTAAATCAGATGACAAAGGACAGTATAGCTTTGATGCAGAATGTGGTAAAAAATATTATGTTAGAGCTGAATTGGATAAGTATCTTACCAAAGAAACTCCTGTTATAACTGGTACATCAAACGGTACAACTAATGTGCCTATCACTATTGAAAAAGCCGGATGTACATTAGTTGTTGGAAGTGATTTGGCTAAGTGTTTCGGAATTAAATATACCTATTTTGATCTAAATAAAACGGCTATTACGAATGAAGCAGCCTTTGAATTAGAGAAAATTCTTGATGTTATGAAACAAAATACGAAAATCAAAATTGAGGTTCGTTCTCATACCGATAGCAGAAATTCAGATAAATACAACCAAGCTTTATCAGATAACAGAGCAAAAGCTACTATAAATTGGTTAGTAAAAAATGGTGTTGATGCCAGCAGACTTACAGGTAAAGGTTATGGAGAATCTCAATTATTGAACAAATGTGCAGACGGTGTTGAATGTACCGAAGAAGAGCATCAGGCAAATAGAAGAAGCGAGTTTATTGTTGTTGCATTCTAAATAATACTAATGAAATGATTAATGTTATTTTAAAATAAGATATATTTTCTACCTTTGTACAGTCGTTTGTAAAATGCATGTATTCAGGTAGTTTATATTTTATTTTGGAGAATAAGTTATTTTAAGGCAATCGATTGCATCGATTTTTGACAAGATTAAATTTTATCTTAATTATTAATTTTATGAACATAATTACAACACGTTTTTCTCAGAGAAAAAATAAAACAATCCATCGGTTGTTGTGTCTTTTTGCGTTGTTGTTAATGACTGTTCAGAGCAGTTGGGGGCAACAGGTTATTGGACAATTTCCGGATTTTAACGGAGGATATGAAGGTTTTGCAACTGGAAGTTTCGGCACTAATGCCGCTGGTTTGGCGACAGGTACTACTTATTCTGCTTATAGTGTGAATACTCTAACCAATCATCAAGGAGGTATTAATATCGTTGCAGGTGGTACTCCTGTTATTGCTTCACAACCAAGAACTGGGAGTAATGTTTTGGTGTGGGGTGGATCACAGTCAGTAAAAAAGCTTTACAGTACTACTGTTAATACAAATGGAGCTATAGTGAATAGTACTGCTTATACAGTGCAGTATTATTATCTAACAAGTAGAAATAATGCTATTGCCGGTACTCCAAATATAGCAATCTCCCCTGATGGTTCGGTTAATCCTGGTACAGCTGTTAATATGAACACTGTACAAAATACAACTACGACTGCTTGGACAAAAGTGACGCTTTCAATAACTGCAGGTTCAAGTGCAGCTGCTACAAAGTATGGTGCATTGGTTTTCTCTGGAGCAAATTTTAGTAATTCTAGTTGTTATTATATTGACGACCTATGTGTTTATGCAGGTGCTGTAGATACTACTGCTCCAACAGGAGCAGCTACTTCTCCTTCAACAACTGTGGTTTCGGGTACTTCTTTAAGTATAAATTGGACAGGAGCACAGTATGCAGGAGATGGTGGTGGTTATGTAATTGTTCGCAGCACTTCGGCAACAGCGGTTACATTAAATGCAAATGGTATTTATGGAGTGGGTAATACAAGTGCTACCGGAGGTGGTACCATTGTAGGAATTACTGCCGGGGTTGCAGGAACGAGTCAAAGTTTTACGGATACAGGTCTAACTGATGGTACAACCTATTATTATAGCATTTTTGCGGTGGATAAAGCATTTAATTATGATGCTGCAGTAACCTGTAATGGAACACCAGTTTCAGGTTTGACTCCGCCAACACTTACTGCTGATAGTACATCTAATAATGTTGATAATAATATAGACATAACCTTTGCTGATGATCCAACTTGGAGAGCAGCAGTTACTGCAGTTAAAATTGGTTCTACTAATTTAACTGTAACAACAGATTATGTTTTAACGGCTGGGAATTTACAATTGAAACCATCAGGTTTGAATGCTTTATTAACGACTTCAGGTTCAAAAGCAGTGAGTATTGTAGCAACCGGCTATCAACCGGCTACTGTAACACAGCAAATTAATGCGGGTGCCGTAGTAGCAGCAAATTCATCAGTGTCTATAGGTTCAGCCTTAGCACCAAATACTTCGCAAACAATTACAATAACTGCCAGAGATCAATACAATAATTTAGTTCCGGGGTATCAATTTTTATACGACGCAACCATTACGGACACTAATGGTGCTACAGATGAATCGTATACTATAGACGGATCTGCTCGAACGTCAACAATAAGTGATTTCACCGTCACGGCACTTACTAATGCAAGTGGTGTAGCAACTTTTACAGTTGCACTCCCTGTTTACATTGATGGTGGTGACGGAATTAGTGTTCAGGTGCAATTAGCGAATGGTACAACTAATGTAGGTTCGGCATTTTCATATACACAGTTGCCTCATCAAACCATTACTTTTGGCGCATTAGCTGCAGTTACTTATGGCGATGCTAATTTTAATTTAACGGCTACAGCAAGTTCAGGTTTGACAGTTTCCTATACGAGTTCTAATACGTCAGTAGCGACGGTTTCCGGTAATACAGTAACAATTGTAGCACCTGGTTCTACTAATATTACCGCTTCGCAGGCAGGAAATGGCAGCTGGGCTGCGGCCACACCAGTGGTACAGGCTTTGACTGTAAATACAAAGACCTTAACAGTTTCACCAGCTACGGCAAACAATAAAACTTATGATGGTACCACAACAGCAACTATTACGGGTACACTTGTTGGAATTATTAATGCTGATGTGGTTACTTTGACCGGAACAGGAACTTTTGCAAGTGCAAATGTCGGAACAGGAATAACAGTGACTTCAACCAGTACTTTGGGAGGAGCAAATGCAGCAAAATATAGCTTGACACAACCAACAGGTTTAACGGCTAATATTACAAAAGCAAATCAAACCATCACTATTGTAGCACCCTCTTTATTAAACTATGTTGGGTTTACCGATTTTACGCCACCATTTGCATCTGCAACATCAGGAACAAACACTATTACTTTTACAAGCTCAAATCCTGCAGTTGCAACTATTGTTTCGAATAAAGTACATTATGTTGGTATTGGTACGACTACCATAACGGCTTCACAAGCTGTAAGTACTAATTACAATGCAGCAACCGATGTAGCAAGAACACTTACGGTTATTGAGTATCCTATAGCTGCTTGGAACTTCTGGACATCTGGAAGTACTACACAGACCAATATACAAGCTTATCTTTATGATGCAGGTCTAGATACGACTACCAATAATACCGTACCTGCCGGAACTAATACAGCTTCCTCACTTGCTCCAAAAAACATTACAAGGGGTTCCGGAGTTAGTGCCAGTGGAGGTACCAGTGCTTTTAGATCAACTGGTTTTCCATTCAATACACCTACCATTATTGCTCCTTCAGTCACATCTGGAAATAATCAATATTTTCAGGTTACACTTCAGGCAGCAAGTGCAGGAAAAACAGTTTCTATTTCTACCATTGATGCCCATTTTTATGATGCAACCAATGGTTTTAATACCGCTCCGGGTGTTATTTCTCAATTTGGGTATAGTTTAGACGGAGGAACTACTATAGTTCCAATAGGGTCCGCGGTCCAATCTACGTCATTAAGAATGGGGCAAATTGATGTGTCAGGTATTGCAGCCTTACAGGATGTTCCTTTTGGTACTACTATTACCTTGCGTTATTATGCAAGTGGCTATGGTTCTTCAGGTACAGGTTGGGGTTTTGGTTCTCCAAATACAGCGACTGGAGCTGGACTTCCTCCGGGTGTAG
The DNA here is from genome assembly GCF_004797125.1 of Flavobacterium sangjuense. Lineage (NCBI taxonomy): Bacteria > Pseudomonadati > Bacteroidota > Flavobacteriia > Flavobacteriales > Flavobacteriaceae > Flavobacterium > Flavobacterium sangjuense. The sequence continues at coordinate 2,620,876 of NZ_CP038810.1, read as the reverse complement.
CTGCTGCAGGTACTGATGGTTTGGTAATTGGAGGAGATGTTTCTGATTCGACTACGTGGACTACAGGTTTAGTTTGGAGTAATGGAACGCCTTCTACTACCAAAAATGCTATTATTTTAGGGACTTATGATACAACAATAGATGGCGTTTTCACTGCCAAAAAGTTAACAATAAATGGTTCAGGTTCTTTGACTATCAGATCAGGAGCTACTATAACAGTACAAAATCAAATAATAAACAATGCGGGTGCCAATGCTATTATTATAGAAAATGGAGGTAGTTTGGTTCAGGTTAACGATTATGCTCCAACTAATAAAGGAGTTATAAAATACAACCGACAAACTACGGCAATTAGTAATATGGATTATACTTATTGGTCTTCGCCGGTAGCAGGATTTACTTTAGGCGGTGTTTCTCCGAATACACAATACGATAAGTATTATTCTTTTAATGCTACTACTCAGGCTTGGAAACAGGAATCTACTGCAACGTCAATGACAGCTGGAATTGGTTATATTATAAGAGGTCCACAGACAAGTGCCTATATAGCTCCAAACCCACCATCTTCATATCAGGCTACTTTTACTGGTGTTCCACATAATGGGCGCTATCAGATTTCGGGAATAGCTGCTGATAAAGCATACCTTATAGGAAATCCATATCCATCTGCTTTGGATGCAGATACTTTCATTGACGGGAATCTGGATGTTCTTGAAGGAACCTTATATTTCTGGACTCATAACACACCTATTAGTGGTAATGTTTATGATTCAGATGATTATGCTTCATATAACCGTACGGGATCAACAGGTACAGCCGCTCTAAATCCGGGAGTTAGTAGTCTTGCGCCTACGGGTAAAATTGGATCGGGACAAGGGTTCTTTGCTAATAGTAAAGTTGGTGCTCTTACCAATGGTGATACAACAATTGACTTTAAAAATGCGATGAGAGTAGGTGTTGGAGGAATAACAGGTGATAACTCTCAGTTTTTCAGAACAAACAACCGAACAGAGACTGTTGATAAACACCGTATTTGGTTGAATTTGACAAATGCTCAGGGAGCTTTCAAACAAACTTTAGTGGGTTATGTTGAAGGAGCTACAAATGAATATGAAGGTCTTTTTGATGGGAAAAGTTTTAATGCTAATCCATATGTGGATTTATACAGTATAAACCAAGGTATGAATTTAGCGATTCAGGGTCGTGCTTTGCCATTTGACGAAAATGACCAGGTGCCTTTAGGGTTCAAAACAACTATTAACGGTCCTTTGACGATAAGCATTGACAATACAGATGGCTTATTGGCTGATCAGGACGTTTATTTAGAAGATTTGTTGACCAATACAATTACAGATATAAAAAGTGGAAATTATACTTTTGATGCCGTGGCGGGAACATACAATAATCGTTTTATTTTGAGGTATACTAATGGAACTTTAGGTGTAAACGATCCGTCTTTAATTAAAAATGGTATTACTGTTTACAGAAGCAATGGTGTGATAAATATAAATTCAACTAATGAGCTAATTGCTAATGTCAAAGTTTATGATCTACAGGGAAGATTAATTACAGAGCTAAAAAATGTTAATTCAACAACTACTTCGGTTAAAAATCTGAGAGCTACACAACAAGTTTTGATTGTCAAAGTAACGACTCAGGACAATAAAGTAGTAGCTAAAAAAGTGGTGAATTAGAGAAAATATAATGTTATAAAGAGTTCATTTTCAAGATTATTTTTTTATAGCAGAAATTCAGCTTCAATTTATTGGAGCTGTTTTTTTTTGAAAGAGACTCTTAGAAAAAGGTTGAATAGTGATAATTCCAAAATCATCTTTTGCTTTCTTTTTATTTAGAACTATCTTTGCTGTCATTAAGTATTTTTTTTAAATTACATATACAAAAATCTATTAATCTAATATCAAAATGTCAGACGATAAAAAAGTGATTTTCTCAATGCAGCGATTGAGTAAGTCGTATCAGGGAAGCGATAAACAAGTATTAAAAAACATCTATTTAAGTTTCTTCTACGGAGCAAAAATTGGAATCCTTGGACTTAACGGTTCCGGAAAATCTTCGCTTTTGAAGATTATTGCCGGAGTGGATAAAAACTATCAGGGTGATGTTGTTTTTCAACCGGGATATACGGTTGGCTACTTAGAGCAGGAACCAAAATTGGACGAAACCAAAACAGTTATCGAAATCGTAAAAGAAGGTGTAGCCGAAACGGTTGCTGTTCTTGATGAGTTCAACAAGATTAATGATATGTTCGGTTTGCCCGAAGTCTATGAAGATGCCGACAAAATGGACAAGCTTATGGAACGTCAGGCTTTGCTACAAGATAAAATCGATGCTTCAGGAGCATGGGAATTAGATACCAAACTGGAAATCGCAATGGATGCTTTGCGTACGCCGGAAGGTGATACACCAATCAAACATTTATCGGGTGGAGAACGTCGTCGTGTAGCTTTATGTCGTTTGTTATTGCAACAACCTGATGTATTGTTGTTAGATGAGCCAACCAACCACTTGGATGCGGAAAGCGTACTTTGGTTAGAGCAACATTTGGCACAATATGCCGGAACTGTAATTGCCGTAACGCACGATAGATATTTCCTTGATAATGTTGCAGGTTGGATTCTGGAATTGGATAGAGGAGAAGGTATTCCATGGAAAGGAAATTATTCTTCTTGGCTTGACCAAAAATCAAAACGTATGGAACAGGAAGAAAAAGTGGCTTCCAAACGTAGAAAAACGTTAGAACGTGAGTTGGATTGGGTTCGTCAGGGAGCAAAAGGTCGTCAGACGAAACAAAAAGCGCGTTTACAGAACTACGATAAACTCTTAAACGAAGACCAAAAAGAACTGGACGAAAAGTTAGAAATCTACATTCCGAATGGTCCACGTTTGGGAACAAATGTGATTGAAGCTAAAAATGTAGCCAAAGCTTTTGGTGACAAATTATTATATGATAACCTAAACTTCACTTTACCTCAAGCCGGAATTGTTGGAATCATCGGGCCGAATGGTGCGGGTAAATCGACTATCTTCCGAATGATAATGGGAGAAGAAAAAACAGATGCCGGAGAGTTCAGCGTTGGTGACACAGTGAAAATTGCTTACGTTGATCAGGCGCATTCTAATATCGATCCAAATAAATCAATTTGGGAAAACTTCTGTGACGGACAGGAATTAATAATGATGGGAGGACGACAGGTTAACTCAAGAGCGTATTTATCCCGATTTAACTTTGGTGGAAGCGATCAAAACAAAAAAGTGGCAACGCTTTCAGGTGGAGAACGTAACCGTTTGCATTTGGCCATGACTTTGAAAGAAGAAGGAAACGTATTGTTACTCGATGAGCCAACTAATGACTTGGACATCAATACGCTTCGTGCTTTGGAGGAAGGATTGGAAAATTTTGCAGGTTGTGCCGTAGTAATCAGTCACGACAGATGGTTTCTGGACAGAATATGTACCCATATTTTAGCGTTTGAAGGAAACTCTGAAGTGTACTATTTTGAAGGTGGATTTTCGGAATATGAAGAAAACAAAAAGAAACGTTTAGGTGTTGATGTCACTCCAAAACGAATCAAATACCGCAAATTGATTAGAAATTAATCGATTACCATTAAAATCCCGAGCAATCGGGATTTTTTTGTGAATAAAATTTTATATTTGAACGTTGAACCAACCCTATGATTAAAGCCAAAACCATTAGTTTACTTGTATTTATACTTTTCTGCTTTACCAATTCGGTAGCACAGGATTATAAAAATGAGAAAGACGAAATCGAAAGATTACTTAATCAGGCTGTAGCAGATTTTAATGATGCCAAATATGACAAGGCTTTAGAATCTTCAAAACAAGCTTTGATTAATTCTTTTGGCATAAATGATGATTCTTATATCGCACAATCCTACAATACTATTGGGGTTATTTACAACGAATGTTCCGATTCCAAAAAGGCAATAGGTTTTTACGAAAAAGCACTTTTCTATGCCAAAAAAACAAACAAGGACAAACTTTACAATTGGATTTACGGGAATTTAGGCAGCGTTTATTACTACAACCAAATTGATGTTCCGAAAGGAATCAATTATTATAAAAAGGCATTATACTATGCCGAAAAAATCAAGGACAGCACCGACATCAAGAACACCAAAATGAACATTGCAAGTGCTTACTTTGCAATTGATAAATTTGAAGAAGGAGATTTATATTTAAAAGGCATTCAGGAAAATGTACTGAAATATGGTGATCAGGAAATCAGAATGAGAATGAATTCGCTGCTGGGGATTTATGCAACGAATCATAATAAAAAAGCCGAAGCGGAAAAGTATTATGCTAATGCTCAAAAATTAGCCAACGAGATTCAATTCGACTCTTACTTAATTAGCGTTTATGAAAATCTGGTTCGTCATCACAAACACTATGGAGAACCGGAAAAAGCGCAAGTATATAAAGCTAAATTAGACTCGCTAAGTAAAGTTCTCTATTCAGAAGACAAACTTGAAAGCCTGCAAAAAGGTGCGATACAAATTGAGTTAGACGAATACAAAAATCAATTAGAGCGAATAGAGCAGGTAAATGAACAACATCAAAAAAGAATAAAAGAGTCAAGACTGATTGTTATATTGTTTATAGTCATCATGATAATTTTGTTGTTGTTTTTGCTGACTTTGTATAAAAATATAAAGTTAAGAGAGCAGGCCAATATCGAATTGAAAAGAGCCAATGAGGAACTCGTTTTGGCAAAAGAAGCAGCAGAAGAAGCATCGCAACTCAAATCTCAGTTTGTTTCCACCATTACCCACGAATTGAGAACACCTTTGTATGGCGTTATCGGAATTACCAATATCATTTTAGACGAACATAAAGAATTGGGCAATAGTCCACATTTAAAATCCTTAAAGTTCTCAGCCAAATACCTGCTTTCTTTGGTGAATGATATTCTTCAGATTAATAAAATTGAAGAGAAGCGCATCGTGTTGGAAAGCCTGATTTTTAACTTGACAGATGAAATCACTTTGATAAAAAATTCGGTTGAGTATATAGCCGATAAAAACAACAACGTATTTACGGTTGAAATTGATACTGCCATTCCTGAATTTTTAATTGGTGACAAACTTAGGCTGTCACAAATCATCATGAACTTGGTGAGCAATGCTTTGAAGTTTACCAAAAACGGTGAAGTTACTGTCATGGCAGATTTGAAAAAAGTAGAAGGGACAGTCAATTTCATTGAATTTAAAGTTAAAGATACCGGAATCGGAATTGCTAAAGAAGACCAGGTAAAAATCTTCGATAAGTTTGTACAGATAGAACGAAAAGAAGAAGATTATCAAGGTACAGGTTTGGGATTGGCTATAGTTTCCAGCTTGGTGAAATTATTCAACAGCGAAGTTCATTTAGAAAGCGAAGAAAATGTTGGGACTACTTTTTCATTCACCATCGGATTTGAATTTGATGAAGAAAAATCAAAAGAAATTATAAATAACATTGAGGTTGATTTGTCGACGAGTCATTTATACAATATTTTGGTGGTAGAAGACAATAAAATAAATCAGGTAGTAACCAAAAAAATTATTCAGGGCAGCAATATGAGTTGCACTATTGTAGATGATGGTTATGCTGCTTTAGTGGCGCTGGATCGCGAATCGTTTGATTTAATACTAATGGATATCAACATGCCATTAATCAACGGCTTTGATACAACGCGAAAAATCAGAGAAAAAGGAATTACCATTCCGGTTATTGCTTTAACTGCTTTTGACAAACAGGAAGTAGTTGAACAGGCTATTTCTGCGGGAATGAATGATATTATGGTGAAACCTTTTGAGCCTTCAAAGTTATTTCACGTAATTCACAACCAAATTAAAAAAGAAAAAGCCGGTTAATACCAGCGTTTTTTATTTTTTTTAGAAGCTTCCGATTTTCTCGAATTGTTTTCCTTTCCTTCAGGTTTCTTTTTGTTTCTCAAATCGGGTTTTGCATCCGGATTCGGAACTTCATCCTTCCATGGATATGGATGATCCTTGATGGTTTTTACATTTACTTTGATCAATTTCTGAATGTCTTTCCAGTATGGTTCTTCATCTTTACTGCAAAATGAAATCGAGATTCCACCATTTCCGGCGCGACCCGTTCTACCAATTCGGTGTACATACGTCTCAGGAATGTTAGGCAAATCAAAATTGATTACATACGGTAAACTTTCAATGTCAATACCACGTGCCGCAATATCGGTGGCAACCAAAACAGAGATTTCCTTGTTCTTAAAATGATCTAAAACGCGTTGTCTTGCCGTCTGTGATTTGTCTCCGTGAATCGCTTCTGAATTAACGCCATGCTTTTTTAATGCTTTAACTACATTGTCAGCGCCATGTTTGGTACGAACAAAAACCAATACATTGCTCAGGTTTTCATTGCGTATCAAATGATATAACAAAGCACGTTTGTCTGTCTTATCCACAAAATAGATTTGCTGTTCAATAATTTCTGCCGTAGAGGAAACCGGTGTTACCGAAACATATTCGGGTTTGTTTAAAAAAGTATCAGCTAACTCACGGATTGCCATTGGCATCGTTGCCGAAAACAATAAAGTCTGTCTGTTGGTTGGAACCAATTTTACAATTTTTCTAACATCGTTAATAAAACCCATATCGAGCATCAAATCCGATTCATCTAAAACCAAATAATGCAAATGGTCAAAATCGATAAAACCTTGTTTGTGCAAATCCAATAATCTTCCCGGAGTTGCAATCAAAATGTCAACGCCTTTTTTTAACTGGTCAACTTGTGGCACTTGCGAAACGCCACCAAAAACAGTTAATTGTCTCAGGTTAGTGTACTTCCCATACGTGTCAAAACTTTCGCCAATTTGTACCGCCAACTCACGTGTTGGTGTCACTACAAGACAACGAATTTGTTTTGTCTTTTTGGACGACCCAATCATGCGATGCAAATTGTGTATGATGGGAATAGCAAAAGCTGCCGTTTTTCCGGTACCGGTTTGGGCGCAGCCAACTAAATCTTTTCCTGCTAAAATAAATGGAATAGCCTTTTCCTGAATAGGCGTTGGGCTGGTGTATCCTTCTTCAAAGACTGCTCTCTGAATACTGTTGGATAATGATAAATCTTCGAATAACATATAATATACTTACTGTTAAGTAGTAAGTCAGCGCAAAGATAAGGTTTTATAAGTTATGAGTTATGAGTTATGAATTATGAGTTAATACTATACTTTTTTCAACTCATAATTCATAATTAAATCAAGTCCTTGCGGGATTTAATAAAATCCGTCACCAAATAACCAATCAGTTTTCCGATAAGATGATTGTTTTTTTCTTCGCCTAAATCGGGTGCGCCTTCGCAAATGTGAAGATAAGCCGCATTTTTATGGTTGCCAAAAAAGTAAACAAACTGACGCAATTCTTCTACCGAAAAACCACTCATCGTCATAGCACTGCTGGCAATATTTGGTAAAGCATCCAAATCGATTTCGATACCATAAGAATCACCTTTTATAAAATCAACAGCCTTAATCAACTCTTGCAGAAAATCTTTTTGATGTCTTACTTTGATTTCATCATACGTATTGAAAGTAACGCGGTCTTCAATTTTCTTTAAATTATCGAGTACATTTTTCGAAGTATAATTTTCGTGTAAGCCAAAGATGAAATATTTCTTCAAGAAACCTTCTTCATAAGCATACGAAAAACCATTGCCGCTATGTCTTCCTTCGAGTATCCTAAAATCGGAATGCGCATCAAAATTGACAGCATTAATTGGTTTTCCTAATCCAAGTGCCGTTCCTTTTATATTTCCGTAAGCATTGTTGTGTCCACCGCCGATAATTATAGGAGTTTTTCCATATTTTATAATGCAGCTGATAATATGCACAACTTCTTTATCAATTTGTTCAACCAGAGAACTTAACTTTTTCCGGTCTGCCGTATTGTGAAAATCCAGGTCTTTGGCGGCTTCCATTTCTTCAGCAACATCGAGTGCGCCTAAAACCAATATTTGGCTTCCTTTACAAAAACGATTGTGCTGAATATTGGCAATACTTGCAATAGCACTTTCCCAGGCAGAATGTGCACCGGGGCGACCAAAATTAGCTCTTACACCAACATCTTCCGGAATTCCGAATAGTACATATTTTGCATCACAGTTTTTCAGATAATCGTGACAATTTTCGCCTTTGGGAATGGTTAGCATTTTTTCGCCAAATTTTACTTCACCGCTGCGATGATTGGTAACTTTTGCTAAATCTGTAATTGAAAACGGAATTATATTCTCCATCTGAAAAAAATATTTAGCCAAAAATATAATAAAAATGCTTATCTTTCGTTACTATATGAATATAGTATTATTATATAATTAAAAATAAATGCCCATGGAAAATCAAAACAATCACTCAAAACTAAAAGCTATTATTGGAATATTAGCAGTTTTATTGATAGGAAGTTTAATCTACATTTTTAAATTAACATCTGACGCAAAAGGGTTAGAGAAAAATGTAGTAGAAATTAAATCAGAGAAAGAATCCGTTCTTAAAGATTTGGCGGATTTGAAAGCAACTTACGATGCAGCAATTGCCGAAAACACTTCTATGTCGGATGAGTTGATAGCAGAGAGAGACAAAGTAGTAAAACTGATGGCGGATTTGAAAGCGTCAAAAGGAGACAATGCTTCATTACAGAAATACAGAACGCAATACAAAGCAATGGAACAAAAAATGCAGAATTTGATGCAGGAAGTTGAAGTATTGAAAAAGCAAAATCAAACCTTAACGACAAGCTTAGATAGTACAACAGTGGTTTTAGAAGACAACAAGAAGTACAATCAGGTTTTGGTAGGACAAAATGAAGAACTATCCAAAACGGTTGAATTAGGTTCTAAACTGACAGTCAGTAACCTAAAAACAGCGGCTTATAAACAAAGAAGTTCTGGTAAACAAATTGAGACTGACAAGTCAAGCAGAGCTGATTTATTGCAGATAGTTTTTACTATTGCAGAAAACAAGATTGCCAAGTCTGGTGATAAAACCTATTATGTTCAGGTAATTGACCCAAAAAATAATGTGTTGGGTGAAAAAGCAACAGTATCGTTTGGTGATACGTCTTTGACTTACAGCTTTACAACTACCGTAAAATATGAAAACAAATCAGTGAACGTAAAAGAGCAATTGCCAGGAAAAGACTTTGCTAAAGGAACTTATTTTGTCAATGTATTCGACAAAGGAGAATTGGTTTCAAAAAGTAGCTTTAGCTTAAAATAATCATCTTATTTAATAATTATAAAAGGAAAAGTCCTCTCGTTGTATTACGAGAGGACTTTTTTTATGAAACTAACTTTCCGTTTAGCATTACTTGTTCAATCAAATCAGTGCCAAAAGAATAAGGCAGTTCATAAAATGAATTCAATGGTTTTGTGATGATGAGATTGGCTTTTTTACCAATGGTTATGCTTCCGTGAGTTTCCGAAATTCCCATCGCATAAGCACCATTTATAGTGGCAGCATTAATAGCTTCCTCCGGAGTCATTTTCATTTTAATACAAGCGGTTGCCACCACAAAATTCATATTTCCGGATGGTGAAGTTCCCGGATTAAAATCGGAAGCCAAGGCAAGCGGTAAACCAGCGGTTATCATTTTTCGAGCTGGCGTATACGGAATGCTGATAAAATAAGAACAGCTTGGCAACGCCACAGGCATGGTTTCGGTATTTTTTAAAACTTCAATATCTTCATCGGTTACAATTTCCAAATGATCCACCGAAAGTGCATTGTGCTTTACACAGGCTGCAATTCCGTTGATAGCGGTGAATTGATTGACATGAATTTTGGAACGCAAACCATATTGTTTTCCGGCTTCCATAATTCGTTCGGTTTCTGCTACCGAAAAATAACCCGTTTCACAAAAGGCATCAATATAATCGGCTAGCTTTTCTTCGGCAATTTTTGGCAGAATTTCAGTGATCAATAAATCAATATAACCGACATGATTTTCTTTATAAACCAAAGGGAAAGCGTGAGCACCAAGGAATGTTGCTTTGATGGTAATTGGATAATCAGCGGCTAATTTTTTAATGACGCGAAGCATTTTGAGCTCGCCATCAACCGTCAAACCATAACCCGATTTAATTTCGACTGCACCGGTTCCTTGTTGGATAACTTCTTCGAGTCTTTTTTTGGATTGGTTATAGATTTCTTCTTCAGAAGCTTCGTTTAGTTTTTTGGCAGAATTTAAAATGCCACCTCCACGATTGGCAATTTCTTCATAAGTCAAACCATTGATTCTATCCACAAATTCCTGCTCGCGATTGCCAACATAAACAATATGTGTATGACTGTCGCACCACGAAGGTAAAATCATTTTTCCTGCAGCATCAATCGTTTTATCAGCGTTTATTTTTGGACAATCTTCCATCGGACCAAAAGCGACAATCAAATCATTTTCAATCAAAAGAAAAGCATTTTTAATTGTTGGTAAAATTGCCATTTCGCTTCCGGAAACTTTAGCTATCGGAGTTTCTCTGACTTGCAGCAGTTCTTTTATGTTGATGATTAGCGTTTGCATAAAATGATTTTTGGTAAAAATAGTTCTAAAAAAAGAAATAGTATTAAATTTAAACAAATTTAGAATTCGTGAGAAAAATTAAATACAAAAAAGGAAGAAAAGTCCAGCCCACTATTTTAGAATATACGGGAAGTCATAAGTCGACAAAAACTGAAATGCAGTTGTTTGTTTATGACACCAATGAATTGACAGAGTATGCCGAATTTAAAACGGACCAACTATATAGGTGCTTTGACAATTCAAAAATTAATTGGCTCAATATTCACGGTCTGAATGATATTGAAATTATCAAATCGATTGGTGACCATTTGAATGTAGATAATTTTATGCTGGGTGATATTCTGAATACAACTAAACGAACAAAGTTAGACGAATATCACGATGTTTTGTTTTTTAACATCAAGTCGTTATTGCCAATTGAAAATAGTGATAACATCAATGTAGAGCAAATCAGTTTTCTTTTGAAGAATGGAATTTTGGTTTCGTTTCAGGAAAAAAGAAGTGATTTTTTTGTCCACATTCGGGAACGTATGCGCACACATTCCGGAATAGTAAGAGACAAAAAAGCGGATTATCTGTTGTATTTATTGCTCGACGCCGTAATGGAAAATTTCTATATAACTATTGAAAACGAAGAAGATAGAGTAGAGGATTTGATTAATTTGTCAAAGACAAGTACCAATCCGAAAATTTTAGAGCAAATAGAAAAACATCGGGATAATTATAATTTTTTGAAGCGTTCTATCATTCCTTTGCGCGATTCTTTGTATTCTATAAAAAGTATGAAAGACGACAATGTGTTTAATGCAATCGAACCTGATAATTACAGTTTTTTTGATCGTTTGCACCAAAAAAGTTTGGAGCTTTTAGAGCAGATTGAATACGATATGACTACGCTTGACAGCGCATCGAGTTTTTATTTTTCGACCCAAAGTCATAAGATGAATGAGATAATGAAAACTTTGACTGTGGTTTCGGTTTTCTTTATGCCACTGACTTTTATTGTTGGTGTTTACGGAATGAATTTTGAAAACATGCCCGAATTGAAATGGGAATATGGTTACTTTATGATTTTGGGCTTTATGTTTTTATTGTTGTTGGGAATGATTTATTATTTCAAAAGAAAGAATTGGTATTGATGAGTTGGCAGTAATGTTCCCACCATAACACGAATAATATGAAAAAGACGATTCTAATTTTATTTATTTTGAGTTCTTTGAGTTTTGTCCATAAAGATAAATGGGATGACCACAAAGAAGGCTGGACACCTTTAATGCTTGCTATTTATAATGGAAACACTAAAGAGTTCAATAAATTGATTGATAAAAAAGCTGATGTAACAATTAGAGCAAAATCGCCATCTGAGCCTTTAAATGCACTTGACATTGCAGTTTTTAAAAATAATTTTAAAGCAGTTAAAAAATTAGTTCTGACAAAGAGATTTAAAAGTTTACAAGGCTATTTTGAAAGTTCATGTGCTCAAGGCAATAGGAAAATAGTTGATTTTTTTATTAGCAAAGGTGTCAATGTAAATAGATATTCAGAAAATGGACATTCAAGTTTGATTACAGCTTGCTCAACTAGTTCAACTGAAATTGTCGAAATCTTAATTAAAAATGGCGCTGAATTAAATCATCAAAGAGATGTTGATGGGATAACCGGTTTAATGTTAGCTGCTTTTAATGGAGAATTAAAGACAGTTGAGTTGCTTTTAAAAAAAGGCGCTGACAAGCAAATAAAAGACAAAAATGGAGAAAGAGCTTATGATTACGTTAACCAAATTTATCCGAGATTAAATGTTAGCGAAGAAACAAAAAAACAGTTAAAACAATTGTTAGAATGAACACACACTAACAGCGGTTTGCAACAACTACGAAGCTTACTCTTCTCTAGAAAACCCTGCGAATTTTCAAACGTTTATAAATTATGAGTCTTTTTCAAAGTAGATTTTAAAAAAAGCAATCCAATAATTCCGGCGATTAAGGATGAAATCAAAATCATGATTTTGGAATTATCAATATGCTCTGCATCTGAAAAGGCGAGAAGCGTAATAAAGATTGACATCGTAAATCCGATTCCGCCTAAAAATCCAATTCCGATTATGGCTTCCCAATTGATGTCATTTGGAAGGGAACAAATTTTTAATTTCACCGCTAAATAACTGAAAAGTGCAATGCCAATTGGTTTTCCAATAATTAATCCTAAAGCTATTCCCAGCGTATAATTTTGGGACAAAGCAGCATGCCAATCGGAATTGATTATAATTGCGGTGTTGGCCAATGCAAAAATCGGAAGAATAAAATAGGCTACAGGTTTGTGTAAAAAATGCTGTAAAATTATGGAGGGTGATTTTTCACTTCCGTTACTAAACGGAATAGCAAATGCCAATAGCACTCCGGTAATTGTGGCATGAACTCCGGAATTCAGCATAAAATACCACATAAAAACACCGCCGATTAAATAAGGAATTAGGTTGTGGACTTTTAATCTGTTTAGCGCTAACAAACCTCCAAAAATGGATAAAGCAATGATTAGGTTCATCCAATTCAAATCGCCTGTATAGAAAATCGCAATTATCAGAATCGCACCCAAATCATCGATTACTGCCAAAGCGGTTAAGAATATTTTCAGTGAAGTAGGCACTTTATTTCCTAAAAGCGATAAAATTCCCAATGCAAAAGCAATGTCGGTTGCCATCGGAATTCCGGCTCCGGATTGGGTTTCTGTTCCAAAATTTAAAAGTAAAAACAATCCAGCAGGAAATAGCATTCCGCCCAATGCTCCTGAGATTGGCAGCAATGCATTTTTGATATTGGAAAGTTCTCCGGCGTAAATTTCGCGTTCTAATTCTAAACCAATCAGCAAAAAGAAAATGGTCATCAAGCCGTCATTTATCCAATGCTCAAGCGAATGATTTCCTAGTTGAAAATGCCAAATGTGTATATAGCTTTCACTCCAAATGGAGTTGGCTAAGAATAATGAAAGTATGGTGCAGGCAATTAATGTAAACCCTCCGGCTTTTTCGCTTTCAAAAAAATCTTTGAAGAGTTTTGTAATTTCCATTTCTCAAAGATAAAAAAAAAGCACCCGTTTCCGGATGCTTTTTTAAAGTATGATTGTTAGGGTTTTATTATAATGCTGTAATTATAAATTCAGAACGTCTGTTAAGTTGGTGTTCTGCTTCTGTACATTTTACACCGTCTGAACAACCGTTTACCAATTCGTTTTCACCTAAACCTTCAGAGGTTAAACGATTAGCTGCAATTCCGTTTTTGATTAACCAATCTTTGGTAGATTTGGCTCTTCTGTTAGACAACTTATCGTTATAAGAGAATGAAGCTCTACTGTCAGTATGCGAACGAATGTTGATTTTCATTGTTGGATTTTGGTTCAATACATCAAGTAATTTTGCTAAATCAACAGCGGCATCTGGTCTGATGTTCCATTTATCCAAATCAAAATAGATGATATTGATTTTGAAACAATTCGCTAAATCGTCACCAATTTTAACTTTACAAGTAGAAGTTTTAAGCTCGATATTAAGTTCCGTTTTACCTGTTTCTGTACCAATAATTACAGGAAGTTCTTTGGTTGTATAATCTTCATGAGAAGCTCTTACAAAGTATTTTGCACCACATATTACTTCTGTAAACTCGTATTTACCTTCTGCATCAGAAGTTGTTTCCTTAAGTTGATTGAATTTTTCATCAAAAAGTATCAATTTAGCATTAGGTATAATTGCTTTAGTATCTTCATCTGTAACTACACCAAATAGAATTTGGTCACACCAAATCGGTCTTGTTTCTACAAATTTATAGATGTCGTCGCTTCCTTGTCCACCATCTCTGTTAGAACTTACGAATCCTTTTTTGGTTTTAAAGTTAATGATAAAGGCAAAGTCGTCTTTTGGGCTATTTGCTTCTTCTCCAACGTTTAGTACATCTCTAAAATTAAGGCTGCCGTCTTTTGGTAATCTTGTGATAAAAATATCAAATCCACCAATACCAGGCTGACCGTCTGAAGCAAAGTACAATTCGTTATCATCAGAGACAAAAGGATAGGTTTCTCTACCGGCTGTGTTAATTGATTCTCCTAAATTTTCAGGAGCACCAAAGCTACCATCATCACCTATTTTTACTCTGAATATATCTGATTGACCACGTGTTCCCGGCATATCAGAAGCAAAGTATAGTGTTTTTTCATCTGGTGATAAAGCCGGATGAGCCGTTTGATAGCTGTCACTGTTGAATGGAAGTGGCGTAATATTACTCCATTGTCCTTCTTTATCTACAGTAGCTTTGTAAACTTTTAATAAAGTTACTTTACTGGCATCATAACCTCTTTCGCTAAGGTAGTTATTACGGGTGAAGTAAACTGTTTTTCCGTCTTTGGTAAAGGCCGGAGTATCTTCGTGATATTTGGTGTTTAATTTTTTACCAAATTTTCCAACAGCACCAAGTGAACCATCTTCAGATATAGGAGAATCATAAAGATTGGTAAAATATTGACCTGTCCAAGTGTGAATTCTTTTCGAGAAATTTCCGGTATCACGGGCAGATGAGAATACCACTTTGGTTCCCATAAAGGCTGTTCCATAATCAGAATACTTGGTGTTTATACCAGCGTTTTCAATTTTATATCGACCCGAATTCTTTTTAATTTCGGCTAAATAATCTCTGTTTTGAGCAAGTAATTTTGCTCTGCTGTCATTCCCGCTTTTTTCAGAAAACTTAGCTAACATAACAGCTGCCTGGTCGTTATCTTTTACAGCTTTTAAAGTTTGAGAAAAACGATAATAGAATTCAGGCTCTTGATCAGGACTGGTTGCATAAAGTTCAGCATACCATTTGTTAGCCTTTTCTAATTCGGCATTGAAATAGTAAGAGTTACCTATTTTGAGCAACATATCAGGCGATTTATATCCTTTTTCATAGATACGTTCGTATGTTTTAATTGCATCAATATAAGCGTATTTTGCATACTCTTTATTACCTTTTACTTCTCCTTTGTTAGTAGAAACCTGCGAATAACCATTCACACAAGTGATAGCTAATAGTACTAAATATGTAATTTTATTTTTCATGATGTTGTGTTATTAGAAGAATCTTGGGGATACCATTTTGCTAACTTTGTTGAACAACTCAAATCGTAAGAATACCTCATGAGAACCCGAGTTAAATCGTCTTAAATTTGTTGTTTCTCTGTCATAACTGTAACCAATAAATAAACCATCAGTTACTTGAAAACCTGCCAATCCACTTACTGCAGCATCCCAACGATAGGCTGCACCAAGCATTAACTTGTCAAAGAATAAGAAGTTGGCAGAAGCATCTACCTGAAGCGGAGCACCGGTTACCAGTTTGGTTAGAACTGCAGGTTTGAATTTTACTGAAGATCCTATGTCAAAAACATATCCACCAATAAAATAAAAATTCATTCTTTCCTGAAATACAGCCACATCATTATCGTTGTATTTAGAGTCCTGCAGGAAGTTTGGTACTGAAAGTCCTAAGTATAGTTTATCTGAATGCAGGTAAACTCCGGCTCCAAAATTTGGTGAAAACTCATTGTCGAAATTTTGAAGATTTGGATCATTAGCTTGTGCAGGAGTCAACTTATCAGTATCTAAATTGAATATATTCCCCGAAGCTTTAACTCCAAATGATAGTTTGTAATCTTCATTCATTGGGATAGTATATGATAAATCGGCAGAAATCGTATTGTCACTAGTCGGGCCAATTTGGTCATTTACTAAAGACAAACCTACTCCAAGTCTACTATTATTGATAGGCGTGTTAATGGAAAAGGCATTAGTAGTAGGAGCACCATCTAATCCTACCCATTGGGTACGATGCAATCCAAAAATACTCATAACTCCTCTCGACCCCGCATAACCTGGATTGATATTTATGGTGTTGTACATGTATTGGGTATACTGTGCATCTTGCTGAGCAAGTCCAGTGAAGCATGTCAACATCAAAGCGAAAATTAAAATTTTTGTTCTCATATTTTCTATTTTTTATCCTGAGGATTTTTCAACCCTCAGGAATTAGTAGGGTTTTATCTAGTAAGGTATAAATATCCGTCTTTAGTGTAAGATGCTCCACCATCAGTCCATTGAATGATGTAGAAATACGTTCCGGTAGGCAATTCATCTGATTTGTTAACAGTAGTTCTTCCTTCAGATACTCCTTCAAATCTTCTTCCAAGATTATCATAATTTTTAGTTTCATAAACTAAAATCCCCCAACGGTTATATATCTCAACTGTATTGCTTGGGTAACAATCGAACTCTCCAATATGATCAATTTGGAACCAATCATTTATACCGTCACCATTTGGAGTGAATGCATTGTGTATTACAACATCTTCACAAGCTAATGGACGACATTCTTCATTTACGTTCATCAATATATCATAGCTGTCAAAACAGTTACCATTAGCGAGTGTATATCTAAAGATATAATCTCCAAGTGCCACTCCGAATGGATTAAATACAGTTCCGGTTAAACCAGTAGCATCGTTAACATTTGTCCATGTACCACCAGTTGGTGTACCAGGAGGTAATAAAGTTGTTAAATCAACGCTGTCAAATTCAGCAAGGTTACATCTTTCAGCAGGTATTTCTAAAACTGTAGTATTTATTACAGTAACATAGATTCTTTGAGTAGATGTTAGCGAAGCATTTCCGCAAGCATCCGTTGCAATCCATGTTCTTGTAATTGTATAAACATTGTCAACTGTTGGAGATTGCGTCTCTGTAAACACTGGAACCACATTACCTGAACAATTGTCATTGAATACTAATACAGGTGGATCCGGAATAGTAGCACAAGTTACCTGTAGTTTTGGACTAAACTCTGTACTTGTTGTTGGTGCCAATGTATCTTGTATTGTAAATGTAGCTGTTGAAGTCACACTATTTCCACAACCGTCAGTAGCTGTAAAGATTACAGTAGCAGAACCCGTACTTCCACAATCATCGCTTAAGGCAATAAAGTTGTTAGACCAAGTTACATTAGAGCAAGTATCTGAAGCTGAAGCTCCACCATTTGAAGCTAACCAGGCATTTAATTCTGCTGTATTTCCTTGACCGTCACATTCAACTGTAGCATTAGCTGCAGCCGCAGTAAGTGTTGGTGCTGTAGTATCAACAATAGTAAATGTACCTGTTGCCGAAGATGAATTTCCACAATCATCAGTAGCTGTAAAAGTTACAGAAGCTGAACCTGTGCTACCACAACCGTCACTTAAACCATCAAAGTTGTTAGTCCAGGTTACGTTAGAACAAATATCAGAAGCAGTTGCTCCACCACCATTAGAAGCTAACCAAGCGGCCAAAGCAGCTGTGTTACCATTTCCATCACATTCTACTGTTGTGTTAACTGTAGTAACAGAAATTGTTGGCGCTGTTGTATCCTGAATTGTAAAGGTTGCTGTTGAAGTAGTAAAGTTTCCACAATCATCAGTAGCAGTAAAAGTTACTGTAGCAGAACCTGTGTTACCACAACCATCGCTAAGAGCTTCAAAGTTGTTAGTCCATGTTACATTAGAACAAGCATCAGAGGCCGAAGCACCACCATTAGAAGCTAACCACGCAGCTAAAGCTTCTGTGTTTCCATTTCCATCACATTCAACAGTTGCATTAGCAGCAGCAATGTCAATTGTTGGAGCCGCAGTGTCTTGAATAGTAAATATTGCTGTAGATGTAGCAGTGTTTCCACAACCGTCAGTAGCTGTAAAAGTCACCGAAGCTGAACCTGTACTACCACAACCATCACTAAAACCATCAAAGTTGTTAGTCCAGGTTACGTTAGAACAAGTATCAGAAGCCAAGGCACCACCGTTAGAAGCTAACCAAGCGGCTAAAGCTTCTGCATTTCCATTTCCATCACATTCAACTGTCGCATCAGTTGCAACGATATCAATAGTTGGAACTGTAGTATCTTCAATAGTAAAGGTTGCTGTAGATGTAGCAGTGTTTCCACAATCGTCAGTAGCGGTAAATGTTACAGAAGCAGTTCCTGTGTTACCACATCCATCGCTAAGACCATCATAGTTGTTAGTCCATGTTACATTAGAACAAGTGTCTGAAGCCGAAGCGCCACCGTTAGAAGCTAACCAAGCAGCTAAAGCTTCCGTGTTACCATTTCCATCACATTCTACTGTAGCATCAGTTGCAACAATAGTAATAGTTGGAGCCGTAGTATCTTGAATTGTAAAGGTTGCTGTAGATGTAGCAGTGTTTCCACAATCATCAGTTGCTGTAAATGTTACAGAAGCAGTTCCTGTGTTTCCACAACCATCATTTAATTCTTCAAAGTTGTTAGTCCATGTTACATTAGAACAAGCATCCGAAGCCGAAGCACCGCCGTTAGAAGCAAGCCAAGCAACTAAAGCTTCCGGATTACCATTTCCATCACATTCCACTGTAGCATCAGTTGCAGCAATGTTAATAGTTGGCGCCGTTGTATCTTCAATTGTGAATGTAGCTGAAGTAGTTGCAGTGTTTCCACAAGTATCAGTAGCAGTAAAAGTTACTGTTGCAGAACCAGTGTTACCACAACCATCGCTAAGACCATCAAAGCTGTTAGTCCAAGTCACATTAGAACAAGAATCAGAAGCTGAAGCACCACCGTTAGAAGCTAACCAAGCAGCTAGAGCTTCCGCGTTACCATTTCCATCACATTCTACGGTTGCATTAGCAGCAGCGATATCAATTGTTGGTGCTATAGTATCCTGAATAGTAAAGGTAGCTGATGTAGTTGCAGCATTACCACAATCATCGGTAGCAGTAAATATTACTGTCACGGCAGCTGAACAATCACTTGGTATGGTACCAAAATTATTAGTCCATGTTACATTAGAACAAGTATCTGAAGCCGAAGCACCACCGTTTGAAGCTAACCAAGCAGATAAAGCATTTGAAGTGCCACTACCATCACATTGTACAACTAAGTCAGTTGCAACAACATCTATAGTTGGCGCTGTAGTATCCTGAATTGTAAAGGATGCAGTTGACGTAGCAGTGTTACCACAATCATCAGTAGCTGTAAAAGTTACAGAAGCAGTTCCGGTGTTACCACAATCATTGCTAAGACCATCAAAGTTGTTAGACCAAGTTACGTT
Source organism: Flavobacterium sangjuense (assembly GCF_004797125.1). Classification (NCBI taxonomy): domain Bacteria; kingdom Pseudomonadati; phylum Bacteroidota; class Flavobacteriia; order Flavobacteriales; family Flavobacteriaceae; genus Flavobacterium; species Flavobacterium sangjuense. The sequence goes on along the minus strand of NZ_CP038810.1, from coordinate 2,601,164 downwards.
AGAACAAGTATCTGAAGCTGAAGCTCCACCATTAGAAGTTAACCAGGTTTGCAATGCAGCAGCATTTCCCTGACCGTCACATTCTACTGTAGCATCAGTGGCAACAATGGCAATTGTTGGAGCTGTAGTATCCTGAATAGTAAAGGTTGCTGTTGATGTAGCTGTGTTTCCGCATTCATCAGTAGCGGTAAATGTTACTGAAGCAGTTCCTGTGCTACCACAACCATTGCTAAGACCATCATAGTTGTTAGTCCATGTTACATTAGAACAAGTATCAGAAGCCGAAGCACCACCGTTAGAAGCTAACCAAGCAGCTAAAGCTTCCGCGTTACCATTTCCATCACATTCAACTGTAGCATCAGTTGCAGCAATATCAATAGTTGGAGCAGTAGTATCCTGAATTGTAAAGGTTGCTGTTGCAGTTGTAGCGTTTCCACAGTCATCAGTAGCGGTAAAGGTTACTGAAGCAGTTCCGGTGTTACCACAACCATTGCTAAGACCATCAAAGTTGTTAGACCAGGTTACATTAGAACAAGCATCCGAAGCCGAAGCACCACCATTTGAGGCTAACCAGGCAGCTAAAGCTTCCGAGTTACCATTTCCATCACATTGTACTGTAGCATCAGTTGCAACAATATTAATGGTTGGAGCTGTAGTATCCTGAATTGTAAAGGTTGCAGTTGCAGTTGTAGCGTTACCACAATCATCTGTAGCTGTAAAAGTTACTGTTGCAGTTCCTGTATTACCACAACCATCGCTAAGAGCCTCAAAGCTGTTAGTCCAGGTTACATTTGAACAAGTATCCGAAGCTGAAGCACCACCATTAGAGCTTAACCAAGCTTGCAATGCAGCAGTATTTCCTTGACCATCACATTCTACTGTAGTGTTAGCAGCAGCAGTATCAATAGTTGGAGCAGTAGTATCTTGAATTGTAAAGGTTGCTGTTGACGTAGCAGTATTTCCACAATCATCAGTAGCTGTAAATGTTACAGAAGCTGAACCAGTGTTACCACAACCATCATTTAATTCATTAAAGTTGTTAGTCCATGTTACGTTAGAACAAGCATCCGAAGCTGAAGCACCACCGTTAGAAGCTAACCAAGCTGTTAAAGCTTCTGCATTACCGTTTCCATCGCATTCTACAGTAGCGTTAGACGTAGCTGTATTAATAGTTGGAGCAGTAGTATCTTCTATAGTAAATGTAGCTGATGTTGTTGTAGCATTTCCACAATCATCAGTAGCTGTAAATGTTACAGAAGCTGAACCAGTGTTACCACAACCATCATTTAATTCATTAAAGTTGTTAGTCCAGGTTACATTAGAACAAGCATCAGAAGCTGAAGCACCACCATTAGAAGCTAACCAAGCAGTTAAAGCTTCTGCATTACCATTTCCATCACATTCCACTGTTGCATTAGCAGCAGCAGTATCAATGGTTGGAGCTGTAGTATCTTCTATAGTAAATGTTGCTGAGTTGGTTGTAGCATTACCACAATCATCAGTAGCTGTAAATGTTACAGTAGCTGAACCTGTGCTACCACAACCATTGCTAATAGCATCAAAGTTATTTGACCAAGTTACATTAGAACAAGTATCCGAAGCCGAAGCACCACCGTTAGAGCTTAACCAAGCTTGTAAAGCCGCAGTATTACCCTGACCATCACATTCTACTGTAGCATCAGTTGCAACAATATCAATAGTTGGAGCCGTAGTATCACGAATAGTAAATGTTGCTGTTGATGAAGTATTGTTTCCACAATCATCAGTAGCTGTAAAAGTTACTAAGGCTGAACCAGTATTCCCGCAACCATTGCTTAATGTAGTGAAGTTATTAGTCCAGGTTACATTAGAGCAAATATCAGAAGCCGAAGCACCACCATTAGAAGCTAACCATTCAGCTAAAGCTGCTGAGTTACCATTTCCATCACATTCTACTGTAGCATTAGTAGCTTGAGTGTTGATAGTTGGTGCTGTATCATCTTGAATAGTAAATGTCGCTGTTGAAGAAGCAGCATTACCACAATCATCAGTAGCAGTAAAAGTTACCAAAGCAGAACCTGAGTTTCCACAACCATCGCTTAAAGCAGAGAAGTTGTTAGTCCAAGTTACATTAGAACAAGCATCAGAAGCCGAAGCACCACCATTTGAAGCCAACCAGGCAGCTAAAGCAGCAGTATTTCCTAAACCATCGCACTCAACTGTAGCATTTGCAGCAGCAATTGAAATTGTTGGAGCAGTAGTATCCTGAACAGTAATAGTTTGAGTAAAAGTAGAGCTGGTATTTAAACAAGCATCTTTAGCTATCCAAGTATTTGTGTAAGATCCTGAACCTGCACAAGCTCCGGGTACAAAATCACCAGAAGTTTTGATATAAGTAACATTATTGTCACAATTATCAGTAGCTGTAGGAGCAAGTGCTTGCGCATTAGCTAAAGCAGTAGCATTACTACATTCTACAGTTGCATCCAAAGTTCCGGCTACAGTTGTCCATGTTGGAGGTGTTGTATCTCGAACGGTGATAGTTTGAGTGAATACTTGAGAAGTATTTCCACAAGCATCAGTAACTGTCCAAGTGTTTGTATAAGTACCGGCATTCGCGCATGTTAGAGAAGCAACAAATGCACCAGAAGTTTTTACAATATTAGTTACATCAGTATCACAATTATCACTTGCAGTAGGGAATAAGGCCTGAGCTGAAGCTAAAGCAGCAGCATCGCTACATTCTACAGTTGCATCAAGTGAACCGGCTATTGTTGTCCATGTCGGAGCAGTAACATCCTGAATACTGATTGCTTGATTTGCTGTAGATGAGTTACCACATATATCGGTAACTGTCCATGTTCTTGTAATATTTCTATTGTTAGGACAAATATTAGCTGGTTTTAAGCAAACACTTTTGAATCGAATTGTACCCAATTGAGTACCGTCTTTTTCGGCATAAATAAACCAGTTACCATTCATAGGTCCGGTTAAGTTATCAAAACTTGAAACATATGAAGTTAAACCGCTTATAGAATTTGTTGCCAAAAGATTTCCGTTAGGTCTCATATTAACAGGAGCACCATTTGGAATAACATTAGCATTGTTCCATTGTGGGAATCCTGAAGCGTTTGGATAAAATTCAGGTAAATAAGTTTCAGTACCGCTCACAGTATCACAATTTCCACCATTACAATATGGTCCAACAAGTACTACGCCTTGTCCGCTTGGAGATACCAAAACAAATTGAACTCTGCCTTTTCCTTGATTAGTTTCAAAGGCTAAGCTTACTTTTTCAATCATATTGGCTGTAGAACTATTAAATCCTGTAACTGTGAATGGGAAATAAACACCAGTACCTGCATTAACAGATCCTTCAGCGAAATTTCCAAAACACTCACTATCAGAATATGTTACCGTTGGAGCCGTATCACAATTATCACTAACATTAGTTACCGTTCCGGTAGTTGTTGGATCAAGGTTTGCGTTACAACTGGCACCAGAAGTAACAGTGATAGGACCAGGCACTGTAAAAGTTGGAGGTGTTGTGTCATTAACAGTTATTATTCTCGTAACCGGAGCTAATGCTCTTCCACAAGAATCGGTTGCTGTCCATGTTTCAACAATTTGTCCATTACAGAAACCAGGAACTGTTGTTATAAAAGTTGATGGGTTTGAAGTACCTGTAATAGCACAGCCACCAGCTAATCCGTTATTAAATGGAATAGTACTCGGAGTTGGTGTAACACCACAAGAGATTGTTATTCCGGATGGTGCATTCATAGTTGGTAAAGCAGCCGGACTTACTGTAATAGTTCTTGAAACAGAAGCAATTGTTCTTCCGCAAGAATCAGTAGCTGTCCAGGTTTCTGTTACTGTTCCACCACAAGTTGGAGGTGTAGCTGTAAATGTAGAAGGATTCGAAGTTCCGTTAATAGCACAGCTACCACTTAATCCATTGCTGAATGAAATTGTACTTGGTGCCGGAATCGATCCACAAGCTACACTAATATCTGGTTTCGCTGTCATTGTTGGCAATGCAGCCGGACTTACAGTAATTGTTCTTGAAACCGGAGCCAAAGCTCTACCACAAGAGTCTGTTGCCGTCCAGGTTTCAGTAACTGTTCCGCCACAGGCAGAAGAAAGTGTAGAAAACGTAGATGGGTTTGAGGTTCCACTTATTAAGCATCCGCCACTTAATCCATTAGAAAATGAGATTGTACTTGGTGCAGGCAATGAACCACAAGCTACCGTTGTAGCAGCCGGAGCAGTCATTGTTGGTAAAGCAGCAGGACTTATTGTTATTGTTCTTGAAACCGGAGCCAAAGCTCTTCCACAAGAATCAGTAGCTGTCCATGTTTCTGTAACAGTTCCACCGCAAGCACCCGGAGTTGTTGAGAATGTAGATAGATTTGAAGTTCCACTTATTAAACATCCAGCACTTAATCCATTAGAAAATGAGATTGTACTTGGTGCCGGTAATGAACCACAAGCTACCGTCGTAGCAGCCGGAGCAGTCATTGTTGGTAACGCAGCCGGACTTATTGTTATTGTTCTTGAAACAGGAGCCAGAGCTCTACCGCAAGAATCTGTCGCTGTCCATGTTTCTGTAACGGTTCCACCGCAAGCACCTGGAGTTGTTGAGAAAGTTGAAGGGTTTGAAGTTCCGCTTATTAAACAGTCACCACTTAATCCATTAGAGAATGGTCTTGTACTTGGCGCTGGCAATGAACCACAAGCTACTGTTGTAGCAGCCGGAGCAGTCATTGTTGGTAAAGCAGCAGGACTTACTGTTATGATTCTTGAAACCGGAGCCAAAGCTCTGCCACAGCTATCTGTCGCAGTCCAGGTTTCTGTAACGGTTCCACCGCAAGCACCAGGAGGTGTTGAGAATGTTGAAGGATTTGAAGTACCATTAATTAAACATCCATTACTTAATCCGTTTGTGAATGATAAAGTAGTAGGAGCAGGTAATGAACCACAGGCTGCCGTTGTAGCCGGCGGTGCCGTCATTGTTGGTAACGTTGCCGGACTTATTGTAATTGTTCTTGTTTTAGTAATCGTTCTTCCGAGAGCATCTGTATAAGTCCAAGTTTCAGTAACAGTTCCGCCACAGGCACCCGCAGGTGTTTGTGTACTTAGAGTAGAAGTAACAGTACCACTTATTAAACAAGAACCTGATCCATTATTAGTATAGCTTAAAGAACTTGTTGTTGCTCCGCCACACGGAACAGTAATATCACTTGTATTGGCAAATGTAGCAACAGTAGGAGTAGTTGCTCCTATTGTTCTGGATTTAGTAATTGTACATCCGTTTACATCGGTTATAACTACAGAATAGGTACCTGGTAATAAACCGGTAAGGTCTTGATTATTTTGTTGTCCACTTGGTACAACACCACCTGCAGAAGCCGTCCAAACATAAGTGAAAGGAGCAGTACCACCAGTTGGGGTTAAATCGATTGCTCCTGTAGCAGAACCACATTGTGAATCGATTAGAGCAAACTCTCCGTTTACTCCTCCATTTACTGTTATTGTAGGCAAGGTTCCGCATTTAGGAGAAATTAAAGTAGGATCTAGTGGACAAGTTGATCCAGGTGAAGCCGAAGTCCAAGCTAAATATAAATTGGTGATTTTCAATATATCACCACAAGTATAAGTAACGGTATTATAACTTAATGTAGTTATCGTATTTGGAGGTAGCGGACCATTACAACCGGTAATTAATGTGTTAGAAACTAACAGCCCTGTAGTTCCGCTATAAACTTCCAAGTTTCCCCAAAAGGCGAATGAAGTTCTTGTAGAACCAGTCGTGTTATTGATAGACAGTGTTAATGTTCTGGTTATCGTAGTTGCTGTTGGACATGAGTTGCATAAATCTCCACCTGAGAGGGTGGCTCCAACTAATGTTAAGTCACCAGAAGTACAAGATGTACCTGGTGGCGGATATGATTGTGCGAATGAGGCTGAGATACTTAGTAAACTAAATATCAAAAACACAATCAATTTTTTTGAGATAGTAATTTTTGTTTTCATACAATTAAATTTAGTAGAATAATCTATTGATAAACTGAATTTCGGGCTTGAAGTAGTTTAGATGTAGGCTTTGCAAGTGATAGTTGATTTGGGTTATACTATATTTACGGCTAAATTAGAGACATACCAGTGAGGAACCCAATTTTTTCTACGAATAGCTCAAATACTCGTTTAACTGACATTTTTCTTTCATTTTAAACTTTTCAACGATGCTTTTTGATATTTCATCCTTTTTCAAATAGGGTATAAACGAAAGAAACACCTGCTTTCACAGGTGTTTCTTTAATTTTAAATATATAAAAATATTTTTTTAGAGTGCTGTAATTATGAATTCAGAACGTCTGTTAAGTTGATGTTCTGCTTCTGTACATGGAACGTCATCAGCGCATTTGTTTACTAACTCTCTTTCGCCTAAACCTTCTGATGTTAAACGAGTTGCAGCAATGCCATTTTTAATCAACCAGTCTTTGGTAGATTTCGCTCTGTTTTTAGATAATACATCATTATATTTATCAGAAGCTCTACTATCTGTATGCGAACGAATGTTGATTTTCATTGATGGATTTTGTTCTAAAACATCTAATAGTTTAGCTAAATCAATCGCAGCATCAGGTCTGATATTCCATTTGTCTAAATCAAAATAGATGATATTGATTTTGAAACAATCTGCTAAATCGTCACCAATTTTAACTTTACAACCTTCAGATTTAAGTTCAATATTAAGTTCAGTTTTACCTGTTTCTTTACCAATCGTTACCGGAACTTCTTTAGTCGTATAGTCTTCATGAGAAGCTCTTACGTAATATTTTTTACCACATTCAACTTCGGTAAACTCATATTTTCCTTCTGCATCAGAAGTGGCTTCTTTTATCTTATTGAAATTGTCGTCAAAGAGTTGCAATTTGGTGTTTGGCAAAACAGCTTTAGTATCTTCATCGGTAATAACTCCAAATAGTATTTGCTCACACCAAATAGGTTTTGTCTCAACAAACTTATAGATATCATCGCTTCCTTGTCCGCCATCTCTGTTAGAACTTAGGAATCCTTTTTTAGTTTTAAAATTAATAATAAAGGCAAAATCATCTTTTGGGCTATTCGCTTCTTCACCAACGTTCAGCACTTCTTTGAAATTAGTACTGCCGTCTTTCGGAATTTTAGTGATATATATATCCAATCCACCTAAGCCTGGCTGACCATCTGAAGCAAAGTACAATTCGTTATCATCAGAGATAAAAGGATAGGTTTCTCTACCTTCGGTGTTAATGGCATCACCAAGATTTTCAGTGTTACCAAAGCTGCCATCTTCATTTATTTTTACTTTAAACAAATCGGATTGGCCACGTGTTCCCGGCATATCAGAAACAAAGTATAAAGTTTTTTCGTCCGGAGATAGGGTAGGATGTGCCGTTTGATAACTATCACTATTAAATGGAAGAGGCGTAATATTATTCCATTGTCCGTCTTTATCTACAGTAGCTTTATAAATTTTCAAAAGCGTTACTTTACCTGCATCATAACCTCTTTTTTCCAGATAGTTATTACGGGTGAAATAAACTGTTTTTCCGTCTTTTGTAAAAGTTGGAGTATCTTCGTGATATTTGGTATTTAATTTTTTTCCAAATTTTGCAACAGCACCAAGTGAACCATCTTCCGATATAGGTGAATCATAAAGATTGGTAAAATATTGACCTGTCCAAGTGTGAATTCTTTTCGAGAAATTTCCGGTGTCTCGGGCAGATGAAAATACCACTTTGGTTCCCATATAAGCTGTTCCGTAATCAGAGTATTTCGAATTAATACCTGCATTTTCGATTTTATATCGACCAGAGTTCTTTTTAATTTCAGCTAAATAATTTTTGTTTTTAGCAAAAATTTTGGCACGTGCATCACCACCTTTTTTCTGTACAAACGCAGCCATCATAGCATCAGATTTGTCATTTTCCTTAACGGCTTTAAGCGTTTGGGCATGACGATAATAGAATTCAGGTTCCTGATCCGGATTGGTTGCATAAAGTTCAGCATACCATTTGTTAGCCTTTTCTAATTCGGCATTAAAATAGTAAGCGTTCCCTATTTTGAGTAACATATCAGGCGATTTGTATCCTTTTTCATAGATACGCTCATAGGTTTTTATGGCATCAATATAAGCGTATTTTGCATACTCTTTATTTCCTCGTGCCTCTGTTTTACCAATAACCTGCGAATAACCATTCACACAAGTGATAGCTAATAGTACTAAGTATGTAATTTTATTTTTCATGATTTTGGGGTATTAGAAGAATCTAGGTGATACCATTTTACTAACTTTATTGAACAACTCAAATCGTAAGAATACCTCATGGGAACCCGAGTTATATCGTCTTAATTCTGTTGTTTCCATATCATAACTGTAACCAATAAATAAACCATCGGTTACCTGAAAACCTGCCAATGCACTCACTGCAGCATCCCAACGGTAAGCTCCTCCAAGCATTAACTTGTCAAAGAACAAGAAATTAGCTGAAGCATCCACCTGAAGCGGAGCACCGGTTACCAGTTTGGTTAAAACTGCAGGTTTGAATTTTACTGAAGATCCGATGTCAAAAACATATCCACCAATAAAATAAAAATTCATTCTTTCTTGAAATACAGCAACATCATTATCGTTGTATTTAGAGTCCTGCAGGAAGTTTGGCACCGAAAGCCCTAAATACAATTTGTCTGAATGCAGGTAAACTCCAGCTCCAAAATTTGGAGAAATCTCATTGTCGAAATTTTGAAGATTTGGATCATTAGCCTGAGCAGGTGTCAACTTATCAGTATCTAAATTGAATATATTCCCCGAAGCTTTAACTCCAAAAGACAGTTTGTAATCATCATTCATAGGAATAGTATATGATAAATCGGCAGAAATCGTATTGTCACTAGTCGGACCAATTTTATCACTTACCAAAGACACACCAAGTCCTAGATTACTGTTATTGATTGGAGTATTAAGGGAGAAAGCGTTAGTGGTAGGAGCGCCATCTAATCCTACCCATTGGGTACGATGCAATCCAAAAATACTCATAACTCCTCTTGATCCTGCATACGCCGGATTGATATTTATGGTGTTGTACATGTATTGGGTAAACTGTGCATCTTGCTGAGCAAGTCCAGAGTAACACGTTAACATCAAAGCGAAAATTAAAATTTTTGTTCTCATATTTTCTATTTTTTATCCTGAGGATTTTTCAACCCTCAGGAATTAGTAGGTTTTTTTATCTGGTAAGGTATAAGTATCCGTCTTTATTGATAGATTTTCCGGTAGTTGAATCAGTCCATTGAATGATGTAGAAATACGTTCCTGTTGGCAATTCATCCGATTTGCTGATTGTAACCCTTCCTTCGGACACACCTTCAAATTTTTTGGTACTGTTGTCATAGTTTTTGGTTTCATAAACCAAAACTCCCCAACGGTTGTAAATTTCAACAGTATTAGGTAAATGACACTCCTGGTCAATGTTATCAATTTGGAACCATTCATTTATACCGTCACCATTTGGAGTAAATGCGTTGTGAATGACAACAGTGTCACATCCTAAAACAGCACATAATTCAACAGGTACAATTACATTTACTTTTTGCGGACAAGTATTTGCATTGGTATAAGTATAACTGAATGTATAATTACCTTCTACAACTTGGTAGGCATTGAATAAAGAACCATTAAATGTTCCTACATTACTTTCATTTACCCAAGTTCCTCCGGTAGGAGTACCAGTTGGTAAATAAGTACTCAAGTCCCATGTTATAGTTTCACTATCGTTACATACTTGATCAGTAACAGTTGCTTCTATATCCGGATTAGAGATTACATTGATTAGCTGTTGGAACTCTCTTGTATTTCCACAAGCATCAGTTACAGTCCAAGTTCTTGTAATAGTATAAACACCATTTACAACAGTAGATGTAGTTATACTCGGTACCGGAGTAACAACAGTTCCTGTACAATTATCAGTAAATTGAAGAGCAGGTACAGCAGGTATATCACTACATGTAGTAATTGGAGTTTCAATAGTTCCAACTAATTCTGGAGCAGCTGTATCAGAAACAGCTATTGTTTGCGTTCCTGAAATTGAATTTCCACAGGCATCAGTAGCTGTCCAAGTTCTTACTATTTGGTAATTAGAAGGACAGTTTCCTTGTAGAATGTTCTCAGTCATACTTACTGTTGCAGCTCCACAATTGTCAGTTGCTGTTAATACAGCTGGATCAGGAATATTATCACATGACGCAGTAGTATTTGCTGGTATACTTTGATCAAATATCGGGGCAATAGTATCACCAACAGCAATAGTTTGCGATACCGAAGACGTATTGTCACAAGCATCAGTGAAAGTCCATGTTCTTGTTACAGTGAACGAGTTAGGGCAATTTCCTTGAGCAATTGTATCAACACCTTGTACTGTTATAGCACCAGAACAGTTGTCAACTGCAGTAAGCGAGATCATTTCAGGAACTTCACCTGTACAAGTAGCTGTAATTGATGCAGGAGCTTCAGGTGTTACCGGAGCTTGATTATCTACTACACTAATAGTTTGTGATACAGAAGAAGTATTGTTACAAGCATCAGTAAATGTCCATGTTCTTACTACAGTGAACGAGTTAGGACAGTTACCTGGCGTTGTTGCATCTACACCTTCTACTGTTATTTCACCGTTACAGTTATCAATCGCCGTAAGTGAAATCATAGCAGGAACATCACCAGCACAAGCAAAAGTTATGTTTGCAGGCGCTTCTGGAGCAACCGGAGCTACATCATCTACTACATTAATAGTTTGTGATACAGAAGAAGTGTTGTTACAAGCATCAGTGAATGTCCAAGTTCTTATTACAGTGAACGAGTTAGGACAGTTACCAGGCGTTGTAGCATCTACACCTTGAACAGTTATTTCACCAGCACAGTTATCGTTAGCAGTAAGCGAAATCATAGCAGGAACATCACCAGCACAAGCAACAGTTATAGTTGCAGGTGCTTCTGGAGCAACCGGAGCTACATCATCTACTACATTAATAGTTTGTGATACAGAAGAAGTGTTGTTACAAGCATCAGTGAATGTCCAAGTTCTTATTACAGTGAACGAGTTAGGACAGTTACCAGGCGTTGTAGCATCTACACCTTGAACAGTTATTTCACCAGCACAGTTATCAATCGCCGTAAGCGAAATCATAGCAGGAACATCACCAGCACAAGCAAAAGTTATGTTTGCAGGCGCTTCTGGAGCCACCGGAGCCAGATCATCTACTACATTAATAGTTTGTGATACAGAAGAAGTGTTGTTACAAGCATCAGTGAATGTCCAAGTTCTTATTACAGTGAACGAGTTAGGACAGTTACCAGGCGTTGTAGCATCTACACCTTGAACAGTTATTTCACCAGCACAGTTATCAATCGCCGTAAGCGAAATCATAGCAGGAACATCACCAGCACAAGCAACAGTTATAGTTGCAGGTGCTTCTGGAGCTACCGGAGCTACGTCATCTACTACGTTAATAGTTTGTGATACAGAAGAAGTATTGTTACAAGCATCAGTGAATGTCCATGTTCTTGTTACAGTGAACGAGTTAGGACAGTTACCAGGTGTTGTAACATCTACACCTTGAACAGTTATTTCACCTGCACAGTTATCAATTGCCGTAAGCGAAATCATAGCAGGAACATCACCAGCACAAGCAACAGTTATAGTTGCAGGTGCTTCAGGCGCAACCGGAGCTACATCATCTACCACATTAATAGTTTGTGATACAGAAGAAGTGTTATTACACGCATCCGTGAATGTCCAAGTTCTTATTACAGTGAACGAGTTAGGACAGTTACCAGGCGTTGTAGCATCTACACCTTCAACAGTTATTTGACCAGCACAGTTATCAATCGCCGTAAGCGAAATCATAGCTGGAACATCACCGGCACAGGCAACAGTTATAGTTGCAGGTGCTTCAGGAGCTACCGGAGCTACGTCATCTACTACGTTAATAGTTTGTGATACAGAAGAAGTGTTGTTACAAGCATCAGTGAATGTCCAAGTTCTTATTACAGTGAACGAGTTAGGACAGTTACCAGGCGTTGTAGCATCTACACCTTCAACAGTTATTTGACCAGCACAGTTGTCAATCGCCGTAAGCGAAATCATAGCAGGTACATCACCGGCACAGGCAACAGTTATAGTTGCAGGTGCTTCCGGAGCTACCGGAGCTAGATCATCTACCACATTAATAGTTTGTGATACAGAAGAAGTGTTATTACACGCATCCGTGAAAGTCCATGTTCTTATTACAGTGAACGAGTTAGGACAGTTTCCAGTCGTTGTAGCATCTACACCTTCTACTGTTATTTGTCCCGCACAGTTATCAGTTGCAGTAAGAGAAATCACAGCAGGAACATCACCGGCACAGGCAACAGTTATAGTTGCCGGTGCTTCTGGAGCCACTGGATTTGTAGTATCTTCTATAGTAAATGTTGCTGAAGTTGTTGTAGCATTGCCACAATCATCGGTAGCAGTAAATATTACTGTCACAGCGGCAGAACAATCATTTGCTATAGCATTGAAATTATTAGTCCAAGTTACATTAGAGCAAACATCAGAAGCAGAAGCACCACCATTATTGGCAATCCATTGTTGTAAAGCCTCAGAATTCCCACTACCATCACATTGTACTACTAAGTCAGTCGCAGCTGTATTAATAGTTGGTGCCGTAGTATCTTCTATAGTAAATGTAGCTGAAGTTGTTGTCGTGTTACCACAATCATCAGTAGCCGTAAATGTTACAGAAGCTGAACCTGTGTTACCACAACCATCGCTAAGAGCCTCAAAGCTGTTAGTCCAGGTTACATTTGAACAGATATCAGAAGCAGTAGCACCACCATTAGAGCTTAACCAAGCTTGTAGAGCCGCAGTATTTCCCTGACCATCACATTCCACAGTTGCATTAGCAGCAGCTGTATCAATAGTTGGAGCCGTAGTATCTTCAATAGTGAATGTAGCTGAAGTTGTTGTAGCATTACCACAATCATCAGTAGCCGTAAATGTTACTGTAGCGGTTCCAGTGTTTCCACAACCATCGCTAAGCGCATCAAAGCTATTCGTCCAGGTTACATCAGAACATGTATCAGAAGCGACTGCTCCACCATTAGAGTTTAACCAAGCCTGAAGGGCAGCTGTGTTTCCCTGACCATCACATTCCACCGTTGCATCGGCGGCAGCCGTACCAATTCTTGGCGCAGTAGTATCTTCAATAGTAAAGGTAGCAGAAGTAGTCGTAATGTTTCCACAATCATCTGTGGCTGTAAAAGTTACCGTAGCATTACCTGTATTACCACAACCATCATTTTTTTCGGTAAAATTATTAGACCATGTTACATTTGAACAAACATCTGAAGCCGAAGCTCCACCGTTAGAGTTTAGCCAAGCTACTAGAGCTTCAGGATTACCATTCCCATCACATTCTACAGTCGCATCAATAGCTGCTGTATCAATAGTTGGAGCCGTAGTATCTTCTATAGTAAATGTAGCTGAAGTTGTTGTAGCATTACCACAATCATCAGTTGCCGTAAATATTACTGTAGCAGTTCCCGTATTTCCACAACCATCGCTAAGCGCATCAAAGCTGTTAGTCCAGGTTACATTAGAACAAGCATCAGAAGCTGAAGCACCACCATTAGAAGCTAACCAACCTTGTAGAGTAGCAGTATTTCCCTGACCATCACATTCAACTGTTGCATTAGCAGCAGCTGTATCAATAGTTGGAGCAGTAGTATCTTCTATAGTAAATGTAGCTGAAGTTGTTGTAGCATTACCACAATCATCAGTAGCCGTAAAGGTTACCGTAGTAGAACCTGTGTTGCCACAACCATCGCTAAGAGCCTCAAAGCTGTTAGTCCAGGTTACATTAGAACAAATATCAGAAGCTGAAGCACCACCATTAGAAGCTAACCAAGCTTGAAGTGCAGCAGCATTACCATTACCATCACATTCAACTGTAGCGTTAGCCGCAGCCGTATCAATAGTTGGAGCCGTAGTATCTTCTATAGTAAATGTAGCTGAAGTTGTTGTAGCGTTCCCACAAGCATCAGTAGCTGTAAAGGTTACCGTTGCAGAACCTGAGTTACCACAACCATCGCTAAGAGCCTCAAAGCTGTTAGTCCAGGTTATGTTAGAACAGATATCAGAAGCTGAAGCACCACCATTAGAAGCTAACCAAGCTTGAAGTGCAGCTGTATTACCGTTTCCATCACATTCCACCGTTGCATTAGCAGCAGCAGTATCAATAGTTGGAGCCGTAGTATCTTCGATAGTAAATGTAGCTGAAGTTGTTGTAGTATTACCACAATCATCAGTAGCCGTAAATGTTACAGAAGCAGAACCAGTGTTACCACAACCATCATTTAATTCATTAAAGTTGTTAGTCCAGGTTACGTTAGAACAAATATCTGAAGCCGAAGCACCACCATTAGAGTTTAACCAAGCTTGTAGAGCAGCCGTATTACCGTTTCCATCACATTCCACAGTTGCATTAGCAGCAGCAGTATCAATAGTTGGAGCAGTAGTGTCTTCTATAGTAAATGTAGCTGAAGTTGTTGTGGTATTTCCACAACCATCAGTAGCTGTAAATGTTACTGTTGCAGTTCCGGTATTTCCACAACCATCACTAAGCGCATCAAAGTTGTTTGACCATGTTACACCTGAACAAGTATCAGAAGCAGCAGCTCCACCATTAGAGCTTAACCAAGCTTGAAGTGCAGCCGTATTACCGTTTCCATCACATTCCACAGTTGCATTAGCAGCAGCAGTATCAATAGTTGGTGCAATAAGATCCTGAACAGTAAATGTAGCCGAAGTTGTTGTAGCATTACCACAATCATCGGTAGCAGTGAATGTTACTGTTACGGCTGCTGAACAATCATTTGCTAAAGCATTGAAATCATTCGACCAAGTTACGTTAGAACAAATATCAGAAGCTGAAGCACCACCATTATTGGCAATCCATTGTTGTAAAGCCTCAGAATTTCCACTACCATCACATTGTACTACTAAGTCAGTTGCAGCAGTATTAATAGTTGGAGCCGTAGTATCTTCTATAGTAAATGTAGCTGAGGTTGTTGTAGCATTACCACAATCATCAGTAGCTGTAAAGGTTACAGTAGCAGAACCGGAGTTACCACAACCATCGCTTAAAGCAGAGAAGTTATTAGTCCATGTTACGTTAGAACAGATATCAGAAGAAGCAGCAGCACCGTTTGAGCTTAACCAAGCTTGAAGTGCAGCAGTATTACCATTACCATCACATTCAACTGTAGCGTTAGCTGCAGCCGTATCAATAGTTGGAGCCGTAGTATCTTCTATAGTAAATGTAGCTGAAGTTGTTGTAGCGTTCCCACAATCATCAGTAGCTGTAAAGGTTACCGTTGAAGAACCTGAGTTACCACAACCATCACTAAGTGCATCAAAGCTGTTAGTCCAGGTTACGTTAGAACAGATATCAGAAGCTGAAGCACCACCATTAGAAGCTAACCAAGCTTGAAGTGCAGCTGTATTACCGTTTCCATCACATTCCACCGTTGCATTAGCAGCAGCAGTATCAATAGTTGGAGCAGTAGTATCTTCTATAGTAAATGTAGCTGAAGTTGTTGTAGCATTACCACAATCATCAGTAGCCGTAAAGGTTACAGAAGCTGAACCAGTGTTACCACAACCATCATTTAATTCATTAAAGTTATTTGACCATGTTACATTAGAACAAGCATCTGAAGCTGAGGCTCCACCATTAGAAGCTAACCAAGCTGTTAAAGCTTCTGCATTACCATTACCATCACATTCCACCGTTGCATTAGCAGCAGCAGTATCAATAGTTGGAGCAGTAGTGTCTTCTATAGTAAATGTAGCTGAAGTTGTTGTGGTATTTCCACAACCATCAGTAGCTGTAAATGTTACTGTAGTTGTACCTGTGTTACCACAATCGTCGCTTAATGTTGAGAAATTGTTTGACCAGGTTACGTCAGAACATGCATCAGAAGCAGCAGCACCACCGTTAGAGTTCAACCAAGCTTGTAAAGCCGTTGTATTTCCCTGACCATCACATTGAACAGTTGCATTAGCAGCAGCAGTATCAATAGATGGAGCAGTTGTGTCTACCACTGTAATAATCTGTGTAAATGCTACAGAATCATTACCGCAAGCATCCATAACAGTCCATTCATTAGTATAGGTTCCTGTATTTATACAACCTATTGTAGGTATAAAATTACCATCTTTCTTGATTATGTTAGTTACATCAGCATCACACAAATCGGATGCTACCGGAATTAATGCTTGAGCGGCATCTAAAGCAGCTTTATCAGCACATTCAACAGTTGCATTTAAAGCACCATTAGCAGTTTCCCAAATAGGAGCTATAGTATCTTGAACAGTTATAACCTGAGTGAATACAGTTGATATATTATTGCATACATCATTCGCTGTCCAAGTATTGGTGTAAGTGCCAGCATTTGAACATCCTTGTGAAGGTACAAATGCACCAGATGTTTTAACATAAGTTATAGTTCCGGCACAGTTATCAGTAGCTACCGGAGCAAGTGCCTGAGCAGCAGCCAAAGCAGCAGCGTCGCTACATTCAACAGTTGTGTCTAAAGAACCAGCTGTTGTAGACCAGGTAGGAGCAGTAACATCCTGAATGGTTATAGTTTGTGTTCCGTCAGTGCTATTTCCACAAGCATCTGTTACTGTCCAGGTTCTGGTAATAACTCTATTACTTGGACATAAACCGGCTGGTGTCAAACAAACACTTTTGAAGTTAATACTTCCATTTACATTAGATTGTTTTCTTGAATATATAAACCAAGTTCCATTCATTGGTCCAGTTAAGTTTTCAAAACCAGAAACATAAGAAGTTAAACCAGTTATAGTATTTGGAGAAGACAATGAACCATTTGGCGTAAAGTTTTGCGCCACATTAGTCGCTATAGAATTATTATTATTCCATTGTGTATAACCTGAAGCAGTAGGATAGAATTCCGGTAAATATAATTCTTGAGAGTTTGAATCAGTATCATCGCAATTTCCACCAGTACAATAAGGACCAACTAAAATAACTGCTTGTCCACTAGGTGAAACCAATGTGAATTCAGCTCTTCCTTTTCCTTGATTTGTTTCAAATGCTAAAGCAACTTTTTCAATATTTGCAGCAGTTGCATTATTGAAACCTGTAACATCAAAATAGAAGTAATTTCCATTACCAGCATTAATATTGCTCTCAGTGAAGTTTCCAAAACATTCGTTGTCGTTAAAAGTTACTGTCGGATTAGCATCACAATTGTCACTAACATTTGTTGGGTTTCCTGTGTTTGAAGGATTAAGATTAACCGAACAATTTGCATCTGTATTTAAGGTAATATTGCCAGGTGTTGTGAAAGTTGGTGCCGTGTTATCTATAATTGTAACAGTTATGGTTGCAGTATCACAATTATCCGGGTTTAATTTTTCACAAATTTGATAAGTAAAAGTATAATCACCACAATGTCCAATACTTGTTAATGAAACATTTCCGTTAGCATCAATATTTAAATTTGGATAAGATCCATTTACGATTGACAAATTAACTTGTGCAATAGTAATATTGTTGTTGTTTAAGGAATCATTTGAAAGAATGTTTCCGATAGTTCCAATATTAGCACAATCAACGTTATAATTATCATTAACAGCCACAATCGGAGCCGCAGTAACCGTAATAGAAACGATTGCCTGATCACAATTAGTTGGATTTAAGATTTCACAGATTTGGTATGTTAAAGTATATGAACCGGCAGGCGTTCCAGGAGCAACCAATACGTTAGTTCCTGATAAAGTGATTCCCGCATTAGTAGAAGACACAAAAGTTGTGTTTACCTGAGAAGGAATAACAGCAACACCGTTAAGCGTATCGTTAACCAGTACATTAGTGAAAGCCGTTCCACCAACATAACCGTTGATAGGAGCCGCAGTATCGTCATTAGCCACAATTGGAGCCGCAGTAACCGTTATCGAAACGATTGCCTGATCACAATTAGTTGGATTTAAGACTTCGCAGATTTGGTATGTTAAAGTATATGAACCGGCAGGCGTTCCAGGGGCCACAAGTACATTAGTTCCTGATAAAGTTACCCCAGCATTAGTTGAAGACACAAAAGTTGTGTTCACCTGAGAAGGAATAACCGGAGCACCGTTAAGCGTATCGTTAACCAGTACATTAGTGAAAGCTGTTCCACCAACATAACCATTGATAGGAGCCGCAGTATCGTCATTAGCCACAATTGGAGCCGCAGTAACGGTAATAGAAACTACAGCCTGATCACAATTAGTTGGATTTAAAACTTCACAGATTTGGTAAGTCAAAGAGTAAGAACCGGCAGGCGTCCCAGGTGCCACAAGTACATTAGTTCCTGATAAAGTGATTCCCACATTAGTTGAAGACACAAAAGTTGTGTTTACCTGCGAAGGAATAACAGCAACACCGTTAAGTGTATCGTTAACCAATACATTAGTGAAAGCCGTTCCACCAACATAACCGTTGATAGGCGCAGCAGTATCGTCATTAGCCACAATTGCAGCCGCAGTAACCGTAATCGAAACGATTGCCTGATCACAATTTAAAGGATTAAGTACTTCACAAATTTGGTAAGTCAAAGAGTAAGAACCGGCAGGTGTTCCAGGAGCAACCAATACGTTAGTTCCGGATAAAGTTATGCCTGCATTAGTAGAAGACACAAAAGTTGTGTTCACCTGCGAAGGAATAACCGGAGCACCGTTAAGTGTATCGTTAACCAATACATTAGTGAAAGCCGTTCCACCAACATAACCGTTGATAGGCGCAGCAGTATCGTCATTAGCCACAATTGGAGCCGCAGTAACCGTAATCGAAACGATTGCCTGATCACAATTAGTTGGATTTAAGACTTCGCAGATTTGGTATGTTAAAGTATATGAACCGGCAGGTGTTCCAGGAGCAACCAATACGTTAGTTCCTGATAAAGTGATTCCTGCATTAGTAGAAGACACAAAAGTTGTGTTTACCTGAGAAGGAATAACCGGAGCACCATTAAGTGTATCGTTAATAAGTACATTAGTGAAAGCTGTTCCACCAACATACCCGTTGATAGGCGCAGCAGTATCGTCATTAGCCACAATTGCAGCAGCAGTAACTGTAATAGAAACTACAGCCTGATCACAGTTTAATGGATTAAGTACTTCACAGATTTGGTATGTAAGAGTATATGAACCAGCAGGCGTTCCAGGAGCAACAAGAACATTAGTTCCTGATAAAGTGATTCCAGCATTAGTTGAAGACACAAATGTTGTGTTTACCTGAGAAGGAATAACCGGAGTACCGTTAAGTGTATCGTTAATAAGTACATTAGTAAAAGCTGTTCCACCAACATAACCGTTGATAGGAGCCGCAGTATCGTCATTGGCCACAATTGGAGCAGCAGTAACCGTAATAGAAACGATTGCCTGATCACAATTAGTTGGATTTAAGACTTCGCAGATTTGGTATGTTAAAGTATACGAACCTGCAGGCGTTCCAGGAGCAACCAATACGTTAGTTCCTGATAAAGTGATTCCCGCATTAGTTGAAGACACAAAAGTTGTGTTTACCTGAGAAGGGATAACCGGAGCACCATTCAAAGTATCGTTAACCAGTACATTAGTGAAAGCCGTTCCACCAACATAACCGTTGATAGGAGCCGCAGTATCGTCATTGGCCACAATCGGAGCCGCAGTAACCGTAATAGAAACGATTGCCTGATCACAATTAGAAGGATTTAAAACTTCACAGATTTGGTATGTTAAAGTATAAGAACCTGCAGGTGTTCCAGAAGCAACTAATACGTTAGTTCCAGATAAAGTGATTCCCGCATTAGTTGAAGACACAAAAGTTGTGTTTACCTGAGAAGGAATAACCGGAGCACCATTCAAAGTATCGTTAACCAGTACATTAGTGAAAGCTGTTCCACCAACATAACCGTTGATAGGAGCCGCAGTATCGTCATTAGCCACAATTGGAGCCGCAGTAACCGTAATAGAAACGATTGCCTGATCACAATTAGTTGGATTTAAAACTTCACAGATTTGGTAAGTCAAAGAGTAAGAACCGGCAGGCGTTCCAGGTGCCACAAGTACATTAGTTCCTGATAAAGTGATTCCCACATTAGTTGAAGACACAAAAGTTGTGTTTACCTGCGAAGGAATAACAGCAACACCGTTAAGTGTATCGTTAACCAATACATTAGTGAAAGCCGTTCCACCAACATAACCATTGATAGGAGCCGCAGTATCATCATTAGCTACAATTGGAGCAGCAGTAACGGTAATAGAAACTACAGCCTGATCACAATTAGTTGGATTAAGTACTTCACAGATTTGGTATGTAAGTGAATACGAACCGGCAGGCGTTCCAGGAGCAACCAATACGTTAGTTCCTGATAAAGTGATTCCCGCATTAGTAGAAGACACAAAAGTTGTGTTTACCTGAGAAGGAATAACTACAACACCATTCAAAGTATCGTTAACCAGTACATTAGTGAAAGCCGTTCCACCAACATAACCGTTGATAGGAGCCGCAGTATCGTCATTAGCCACAATTGGAGCAGCAGTAACGGTAATAGAAACTACAGCCTGATCACAATTAGTTGGATTAAGTACTTCACAGATTTGGTATGTTAGTGAATACGAACCGGCAGGTGTTCCAGGAGCAACCAATACGTTAGTTCCTGATAAAGTGATTCCCGCATTAGTTGAAGACACAAAAGTGGTGTTTACCTGAGAAGGGATAACCGGAGCACCATTCAAAGTATCGTTAACCAGTACATTAGTGAAAGCCGTTCCACCAACATAACCGTTGATAGGAGCCGCAGTATCGTCATTAGCTACAATAGCAGCCGCAGTAACCGTTATAGAAACGATTGCCTGATCACAATTAGAAGGATTTAAAACTTCACAGATTTGGTATGTTAAAGTATAAGAACCTGCAGGTGTTCCAGGAGCAACCAATACGTTAGTTCCTGATAAAGTTATTCCCACATTAGTAGAAGACACAAAAGTTGTGTTTACCTGAGAAGGGATAACCGGAGCACCGTTAAGCGTATCGTTAACCAGTACATTAGTAAAAGCCGTTCCGCCAACATATCCGTTGATAGGAGCCGCAGTATCGTCATTAGCTACAATAGCAGCCGCAGTAACCGTAATAGAAACGATTGCCTGATCACAATTAGTTGGATTTAAGGCTTCACAGATTTGGTATGTTAAAGTATAAGAACCTGCAGGAGTTCCAGGAGCTACAAGCACATCAGTTCCAGATAAAGTGATTCCCGCATTAGTAGAAGACACAAAAGTTGTGTTTACCTGCGAAGTAATAACCGCAACACCATTCAAAGTATCGTTAACCAATACATTAGTAAAAGCCGTTCCACCAACATAACCGTTGATAGGAGCCGCAGTATCGTTTACGGCATCAATCAAAGTAGCAGTAACAGGAACAGTTACTGTTGCCGTAGCACAACTACAAGTTGCAGAAGCACCACAAATTTGATACGTTAAAGTATAATTTCCGGCAGGTGTACCAGGAGCAACAACAACATTGTTACCCGATAATGTTACTCCAGCATTAGTAGAAGAAACAAAAGTAGTAGTTACCTGAGAACTTGTTATTGGGTTTCCATCTAAAGTATCATTTACTAAAACATTTGTAAATGAAGTTCCACCCACGAAACCATTAATTGAACTTCCTGAATCGTTATTGGCAACAAATACTGCAGCATTAATATTAATTGTTTGTGATGCTGTACTTGTATTATTACATATGTCTTTCGCAGTCCAGGTTCTTGTAATAGAATAAGAACCATCACAATTTGTTGGAGTAGGGACATCATCAAATGTCAATGTTACCGAACTACAAGCATCAGTTGCGACAGCTTGTTGGAATGATGGTGTTGTGCTATAGCTTACAGCACTTGGTGCAGGTAATGCATCAAATGTTGGAGCCGTAGTATCGTCAACTGTTATTATTCTTGAAACTGAAGCCAATGTTCTACCACAACTATCTGTTGCAGTCCATGTTTGAGTTACTTTTCCGTTACAATTACCTGGAACTGTAGTTGTGAACGTCGATAAATTTGAAGTTCCACTAACTAAACATCCAGCACTTAATCCATTGGTAAATGGAAGTGTACTTGCAGCAGGTAAGCCTCCACAAGTAACAGTAATATCTGCAGGAGCAGTCATTGTTGGTAATGCAGCAGGACTAACAGTAATAGTTCTTGATACAGAAGCCAATGCTCTACCACAACTATCCGTTGCAGTCCATGTTTCAGTTACGGTTCCTCCACAAGCGCCAGGTGTTGCTGTGAAGGTAGAAGAATTTGAAGTTCCGCTGATTAAGCAACCTTCACCTAATCCATTACTAAATGAAATAGTGCTTGCAGCAGGTAAACCTCCACAAGCAACAGTGATATTTCCCGGAGCAGTCATCGTTGGTAATGTTGCCGGACTTATTGTAATAATTCTTGAAACCGGAGCCAAAGTTCTACCGCAACTATCCGTTGCAGTCCATGTTTCAGTTACTGTTCCACCACAAGCGCCAGGCGTAGCAGTGAACGTTGATGGATTTGAAGTTCCATTAATCAAACATCCGCCACTTAAACCATTGGTAAATGGGATTGTGCTTGCAGCAGGTAAGCCTCCGCAAGCGACAGTTATATTTCCAGGTGCAGTCATCGTTGGTAATGCAGCCGGGCTAATTGTTATGTTTCTGGATTGTGTAATGGTTCTGCCATAGATGTCTGTATATGTCCAGGTTTCTACTACTATTCCTCCACAAGCCCCACTTGGTGTTTGTGAACTTAAAGACGAAGTAACCGAGCCACTGATTAAACAAGCTCCTGAAGCACCATTAGTATAGGTTAATGTGCTTGTTGTGGCTGAACCACAAGGGACAGTAATGGCATTTGCCGTGGTAAATACAGGAACAGGTGCTATACTAGCAACAACTGTTCGTGATTTAGTAATAGTACAACCGTTTGCATCTGTTATTACAACAGAATAGGTTCCAGGTACCAAACCGGTAAGATCTTGACTGGTAGATTGTCCGGCAGGGATAACACCTCCACCTGAAGCAGTCCATAAATAAGTAAAAGGAGCTGTTCCTCCTGAAGGTGTTAAATCTAAAGCTCCTGTAGCTGAACCACATTGCGAATCAATATTCGCAAATTCTCCGTTCACACCACCGTTAACGGTAATGGATGGAATTTTTCCACATTTAGGCGAAATGTTGAGTGGATCTAACGGACAGGTTTCATTTCCAGCAGCAGTAGTCCAGGCTTCCCAGATATTCGAAATTTTGATAACATCCCCACAAGTGTAGGTAATATTACCAAAGTTTAAATAAGAAGTTGTACCGCCTGGTACAGGTCCATTGCATCCTGTTCTAGTTTGTGAAGAAATTAATGCACCTGTTGTACCACTATAGATTTCAACCGTTCCCCAAAAGGCAAACGAAGTTCTGGTGGACCCAGTGGTGTTACTAATTCCCAGCATTAGGTTTCTTGTAATTGTTGTCGGGGTAGGACAGGAATTACATGGACCTCCACCGGTTAATGTGGCCGCGACAACCTCAAGGTCTTTTGAGGTACAGGAAGTATTGGCTGGTGGAAAAGTCTGCGCAAAGGACATTGATATACAAAGTATATTAAGTATCAAGAAAGCGCACAAATTCTTCGAAAGTGTAAAATTTGATTTCATACAGTTAGGTTTAGTAGAATAGATTTGAAAACAGCATTTTCAGCAGGGAGTACTTTGTAGGTGTTTATGAAGTTGATAGATAATTGGGGTTATACTATATACACAAAATTAGTTTTGGTGCATTTTTAAAAATCATTTTATCTACGAACAGCATAAATAATCGACGAAATACATCTTTTTCTAGTTACTCTAGTTCTTGATTAATGTTTTTTTGGGGTTAATATTGATTTTTGACATGATAGATTTGGGTATTTAGGGTTATTTTTTTTGTAATTATTTATGTTTTACAGTTCGAAAGTAGCTAGTTAAAATCAAACTACCAAAAAAAACATCGATAAAGTGCTTAAATTTATAGATAAAGTGCATTATTTAACATTTTTAAATAGAAAAATACTACAAGAATAATAATTTGATAAGTTGTTTATAACATATTTTATTTTTAACATTTTTTTAAATCATACTTTGAATAAAAATATTACTCCAAAAAAAGTTGGGATTTAACTGAAAGGATGTTTCTAAAGTCTTTGGATAAAATGCAGTTTATATGATATAAAAACTTAAATTTATGCTATCAATAATTTTGGATATTTTATCATGAAACAGTTAATATTAATTCGACACGCTAAATCAAGTTGGGGAGCACCACTTCGTGATATTGACAGACCTTTGACAAGTAAAGGTATTCATGACGCACATTTAGTTTCTTCTCACATTGGTAATGAAGTTCCAAAATCGTTTGTGGTCTGGAGCAGTATTGCCAAAAGAGCTTCGGAAACTGCTATTATTTTCGCCCAAAACATTTCATTTCCGATAGAAAGCATTATGTTTAAAGAAGAATTATACACTTTTGATGAAAGAAAGCTGGAACAAATTATCAAATTATGCCCAAATGATTATGATAACTTAATTCTTTTTGGACACAATGAGGCAATTACAAATTTTGTCAATAAATTTGGGAACATCTTTATTGACAATGTTTCTACTTCCGGATTTGTAAATATTATATTTGACAATAACTCTTGGAGTGAAATTGAAAAAGGTGTTACCAAGAAAGTTGTTTTCCCAAGTGATTTAAAATAAATATGAGTTTAGATTCCCGTTTTCGTTATATAGACAGAGAAAAAAGTTGGCTGGCATTTAACGCCAGAGTTTTACAGGAAGCAGCTGATGAAGCTGTTCCTTTATTAGAAAGACTTCGGTTTATAGGTATTTTTTCCAATAATTTAGATGAGTTTTTCCGTGTGCGCTTTGCCGCAATTCGTCGTTTGAGTTTATCCGGCGTTTCGGGTGAAAAAATTCTCGGTGGAATTTCAGCGCAGCAACTCGTTAAAGACATTACCGAAATAGTAATTAAGCAACAGTCAGAAAGTCTGCGTGTGCTTAACGAAATTGAAAAGGAATTAGTAAAGCAAAACATCATTATCATCGATGAGAATGAAGTTTCAGCAGAACATGAAAATTTTATTAAAGATTTTTTCATCCAAAAAATAAGCCCGGAACTCGTAACCATTATCTTAAATGACTTGGCAGAATTCCCGTTGTTAAAAGATACTTCGGGTTATTTGGCAATCAAATTAGTAATGAAATCCGAGCAGAAACCTAGTATGCTGGGTTTTGTTAAATCAAAAGCAGAAGTACGTTACGCCATCATCGAAATCCCCAAAAACACCAATCGTATTGTAGAACTTCCCAACAAAGAAGGCAAACAATACTTGATGATGCTCGATGATTTAATCCGTTATAACCTGAGCAGTATTTTTAACATTTTTGATTACGAAAGTATTTCGGCGCACATGATAAAAATCACTCGTGATGCCCAGTTGGATATCGATAGTGACATGAGCAAAAGTATGCTCGAGAAGATTGCCACCTCAGTAAAAGACAGACGAATTGGAGAACCAGTTCGGTTTGTTTATGATCAGCATATTGAAAAAGACACACTCAAATTTTTCCTTTCCAAAATGGGAATTGATGTTTCTGATGGTGTGATTCCGGGTGGAAGATATCACAACCGTCGTGATTATATGAACTTCCCAAACCTTGGGCGATTTGATTTGTTGTATCCGCCAAGAGTACCACTTCCGGTGGATGGTTTATCATTTGATGGTAGTCTTTTGAATAAAATTGCCAAAAAAGATTATCTGATAAACGCTCCGTTTCAGTCGTTTTCGTATGTTATAAAATTCCTGCGTGAAGCCGCTTTAGACCCAAAAGTAACTTCGATAAAAATCACCTTATATCGTTTGGCAAAAAACTCTCAAATTGTGAGTTCGCTTATCAATGCAGCCAAAAATGGCAAAAAAGTTACGGTTCAAATTGAACTCCAGGCACGTTTTGATGAAGCCAGTAATATTTCCTATGCAGAGCAAATGCAACAGGAAGGCATCGAACTTATTTTTGGTATCAAAGGATTAAAAGTGCACAGCAAAATATGTTTGATTGATCGAATTGAAGATGGAAAGCTCAAGCGATATGGCTTTATTTCTACCGGGAATTTCAACGAAAGCACAGCCAAAATCTATACCGATTTAACGCTTTTTACCAGTCACCAACAAATCCTGAAAGACGTTTCTAAAATCTTTGATTTCTTTGATGTTAATTATAGAATTCATCGCTACAAACACTTAATCGTGTCTCCGCATTACACTCGTACTAAGTTCTACAAGTTAATTGACAGAGAAATAAACAACGTCATTATGGGACGTCCTGCTTACATTAATTTAAAAATGAATAGCATTTCGGATTACGCAATGATTGACAAATTATACGAAGCCAGTAATGCCGGAGTAAAGATTAAGTTGCAGGTGCGAGGCATTTGTTCCTTAATTCCGGGCGTGAAAGGAATGAGTGAAAACATAGAAGCCGTTAGTATAGTAGATTACTTTTTAGAACACACGCGTTCTTTTATTTTCTGTAATAATGACAATCCTGAGGTTTTTATTTCGTCAGCCGATTTTATGACACGTAATTTAGATGGTCGGGTGGAAGTAACCTGTCCGATATATGACGAAGAAATCAAAAAGCAAATCATTGACACCTTTAATGTAGGTTGGAAAGGAAACGTGAAAGCGCGCTATCATTCAGAGAAATTTGAAAACAAATATCGTGTTCGTGCGGAAGGAGAAGCTGTTTTCAGAGCCCAGCATGAAATGTATAACTATTACAAAGAAAGACTTGAAGGAAACCCAAATAACCAACTACCTATTTAATGATTTCAATTAAAAAATATGCAGCGATTGATATTGGTTCCAATGCCATGCGATTGCTCATTACCAACATTGTCGAACAAAAAGACAAGGAAACCCAATTTAACAAAAGTGCTTTGATTCGGGTGCCAATCCGTTTGGGACAGGATGCATTTACCGTTGGTGAAATCTCGGATGAAAATATTGACAGAATGATTGACGCGATGAAAGCATTTAAACTGTTGATGAAAGTTTATAAGGTTGAAAAATACAAAGCCTGCGCCACATCTGCCATGCGAGAAGCTTATAATGGAAAAGAAGTTGCCAATACAATCAGAGAAGAATGTGACATCGATATCGACATCATCGACGGAAAAATTGAAGCTACTATTATTGCGTCTTCTGATTTGCACGATTTCCTTAAAACCGACCAAACCTATTTATATGTAGACGTTGGTGGTGGAAGCACCGAGTTTTCTTTGTTTACCGATGGCAAAATGATTGCATCCAAATCGTTTAAAATTGGAACGGTTCGTATGCTGAACAATATGGTGAGCGACATCGTTTGGGAAGAAATTGAAAAATGGATTAAATGCAACACCGAAGAATATGAAAATGTTATTCTAATCGGTTCCGGTGGAAACATCAATAAGTTGTTCAAACTTTCAGGAAAACTACAAGACAAACCATTGTCCTATTTATATTTAAATTCACAATACCAATATTTGAATTCATTGACTTACGAACAGCGTATCGCCGAGTTGGCTTTGAATACTGACCGTGCCGACGTTATCATACCGGCAACCCGTATCTATTTAAACGCTATGAAATGGAGCGGAGCACGTCAATTGTTTGTGCCAAAAATTGGTTTGGCCGATGGAATTGTAAAAGCGATGTATCAGGGAAGTCTGTAGTCATTGCGAGCGCAGCGAAGCACCCGAGGCATAGCCGAACTGAGCGCAGCTAATCTCATAAAGTTTAAGCTGGATAAGTTTACTCATTAACTTCCAACCCAAACAAATTCCGCATCAGTTCTAAATTGGGATTCAATTCCACCAAACGGTTGTATTTGTCTTGTGTAGTATAGCTTTTTTTCAGCACCAAAGTTTCATTCACTTTTACTTCTATCGAAATTTCGTGATTGTGCAGTTTTCCACGTAAGTAACCCAAAAGCTCAGGTCTTTCTTTTTCAAAATCTATTTTCGAACTTTCATTTGGCAACTCGTGAATGATAGTTGTTCCTTGAAGAATTGGGTCATTAATAGTTAACAAAGAAGCGATAATTCGGTAACCTTTGTCTTCCATTCGCTGTGCATATTTGAGCCATTGCTCCAACATTTCTGTTTCAGTAAAAGGTTCATTAACATGCTGAACCACTTCCTTAACAGTCGACTTTTGAGCTTCTGCCATTTCTTTCTTCGCACGAATGCTGGCTAAAGACATAGCGGAAACTTTTGTTCCTGGTTCGATACTAGTTGTTTGCGGTTTTGGTTGTGTAATTTGTGGTTGTTCTATTTTTTCAAGCACAACTTCAGAAATAGGTTCTTCAACTTGTACTTCTTCTTTTGGAGTTTGTGCCTGCGGCTCAACTTCAGTCTGTACAGTTGCTTTTGGAATTTTTACTTCCGAAATAGAATAATCATTTCTACGATAATACGTAGGCGGAATTATAAACTCAGGCTTTTTTTTTTCTCCATCAAAACCGATAGAGCTTAATTGCATTAGCGCGAGTTCTACCAATAGACGTTGGTTTTGGGAAACCTTATATTTCAAATCACAATCATTTGCAATGTCGATTCCTTTTAACAAAAAGTCCTGAGATACTTTTTTCGATTGTTCTCCGTATAATTTTTGTGCCGCTTCACCCATTTCCAACAACGAAAGTGTCGCTGGGTTTTTGGCAACTAATAAATCTCTGAAATGTGATGCCAATCCGGCAATGAAATGATGACCATCAAAGCCTTTGGACAAAATATCGTTATAAGCCAACAATACTTCCGGGATTTTGTTTTCCAAAATCAAATCGGTCATATTGATATACGTCTCATAATCTAAAACATTCAGATTCTCGGTAACCGCCTGACGTGTTAAGTTATTTCCACAATAAGAAACTACACGGTCAAATATGGACAAAGCGTCACGCATAGCGCCATCAGCCTTTTGAGCGATAATATGTAAAGCATCGTCTTCAAATTCCACACCCTGACTTTTGGCAACTTCAGCCAAATGTTCTTTGGCATCTTTAACCGTAATTCTTTTGAAATCAAAAATCTGGCAACGGGATAATATCGTTGGGATTATTTTGTGTTTTTCGGTCGTAGCCAAAATAAATATGGCGTGCTTTGGCGGTTCTTCCAGCGTTTTTAGAAACGCATTGAAAGCTGCCGAAGACAACATATGCACCTCATCAATAATATATACCTTGTATTGTCCGGTTTGTGGTGGGATTCTAACCTGATCAATCAGGTTACGAATATCATCAACCGAGTTGTTAGAAGCAGCATCGAGCTCAAACACATTAAAAGCAAAATCTTCATTTGGGTCGTCATAACCCGGTTGGTTAATTTTGCGTGCCAAAATTCGGGCGCAGGTTGTTTTTCCAACACCTCTCGGACCGGTAAATAACAGGGCAGAAGCCAAGTGATTGTTTTCTATGGCGTTGAGTAAAGTATTCGTAATAGCTTGTTGTCCGACAACGTCTTTAAACGTTTGCGGGCGATACTTACGGGCTGATACTACAAATTGTTCCATAGAATTTTACTGGATTACAAATATAGAATAATAGTTGATTTGGTTATTTGGGAATGTGGTTATTTGGAAAAAACTTTTCCACAATTTGTTATTCTAATGTTTATTTAGCTTCGCTCCGTACGGCCTAGTCTCGGGTCCCTTTGATGCTCAATTCGAGTAAAACCTGAGCAGCACGACTTTCGGAATTGGCGGAAAAACCAGCCACAAAAACTCCTTTTTCTCCAGTATTCGATTTGATGCCATAAACAACAGCTTCTTCATCCGGACTTGTATCTCCTTCATAACGGTAAATATGCAGAATCTGATAATTCTCAGGGTTATTCATGATGGCTTCTTCCTGCAGATTAAAATCTACAACAAAATCCAAGGCTTTTAGTTCTTCCAGAGCTTTCAAAACGGAAGCATAGTGATATCGATTTTTCATGATAGTTTCTTTCTATAAAGATAAAAAATATAATCCCAAATCCAAAATCCTAATTTCCTATCTTTGCGCCGCAGACCGCCTTATCGTCCTGAGAAATTGGGGAGGAAAGTCCGGACACCACAGAGTAGCATATTGGGTAACACCCAACCGTTGAAAGACGAGGACAAGTGCAACAGAAAGCAAGTACAGTTCGGCTGTAGTGAAACCAGGTAAACTCTATGCGGTGAAATTCCAAGTATATCGACATTTAAGGGTTACTCGCCCGTTGTCGAAGGGTAGGAAGCTTGAATCAATGAGTAATTGTTGGTCTAGATAAATGATAAGGATTCACCACATCGGTGAATACAGAATCCGGCTTATAGGTCTGCTTTTTTTTATTCCATTAAATTTTCGAGATGCTGATTAACGTGCTCATCGACAGTTTTATACCATTCAACAATGCATTTTGTCGACACGGCTTATTTCACTCAAAAGTGCAATCACTTTAAATAATTTTGATGTAAGGAAAGAGAAAAACTGTCAAAACTCTTATCTTACCCTTTTTTGCCTAAACCCAAAATCAAACAAAATGAAAAAACTACTTCAATTCGTTGAAGTAGTTTTTTTTAGTATAATAACAAATGTTAGGAGCGCACGTTTTTATCTTTCTATCACTCGTACTCCCGCCATCCGCGTCTCGTCAAAAGAAGACGAGACTTGCTACTGTCGGGGCTATTGGGACGTTATTCGTCTTCTTCAATTTCAAATTCAAAGAAACTAAACACCGAACCGCCATAATTCTTTTGGAAAGAATAATTCGGCATTTGGTCGAGCTTGGTGTATTTTGAATGCTCTACGACTAGCATGCCTTCTTCGTCTAACAATTCGTTTTCAAAAATAAGTTCAACAATTTTCTCGAATTCCTTTTGTACCATTCCGTAAGGTGGATCAGCAAAAATGATATCGTAATTGCCTGTATGTTTTTCAAGAAATTTAAAGACATCGCTTTTAATCGCCGTAATATCAAACTCAAATTCCTTTGCTGTCTTTTTAATGAAGTTTACGCAGCCCATATCGCCATCAACACAAAGAATTGGCGAACTCCCACGCGAACCAAATTCATAACTAATGCTTCCGGTTCCGGCAAAAAGCTCCAAAACTTTAAGTTCCGAAAAATTAAAATGATTGTTCAAAACGTTGAATAACGCTTCTTTGCTCATATCAGTCGTAGGACGAACGGGAAGATTTTTAGGTGGTGCTATTCTTCTGCCTTTGTATTTGCCCGAGATAATTCTCATGAGTGCAACAATATAAAATGCTCGCGTTTTTCAGCATCGGTTAAATTGCTTTGCATAAAACTCACATCAAACAAATTGGTGTTTCGCACATATTTATAAGCAATTTTATATAGCGAATCGTCTTCGGCAATTTTGCCTAATAGTTCCAATTTGAAACTCTCCGGATTCAGATGCAATTGTTCAGCAGTGAATAATATATAGTAGATAAAATCTTCCGGAGTCTTATATTCAAAGGTATTGTAGAGTAGTAGTTTCTGATTTTGAATTACCACAATTTCAAAATGGGTATCACTCACATGAACAAACATTTTTGATTCTTCATTGTTTTTGGAAACATCCAACAATTTTTTTACCAAAATCGTATTCGCGTGTTTGTAATCAAAAGTGCCAAATTGGTCAATGAAATAATTATTCAGATTCACATACGGAATATAGACATTGTTCATTTCGTAATTACCCAATTCATCATACGCAAAGAAATCAGTTTCAAAAACCTTGGTATTGAATTGCAAATAGCTACCTAAATATTCCTCGTCAAATAAGGCTGTTGGTACAAAAGTCGAAAGATTATTGCTGTGAATAATGACAACTTCATCATAACCGGCTTTGAGTTCGGGATTATTCTGAAACGCTTCGGCAAACAAATCTTCAATCTTGGTAGTGAGTTGAAACTTGCCTAAAACAACATTTTGCAGCTTGGTAGCTTTGTTGGTCAGTGTGTCAAACGTAGCAAAAGACAAACCATTCAGCGAAACCTGAATTGCCAGTTTTTGGTACATTTTGTCGATAACACTACTGTTTTGCCACATAGTTATTTTGAATTAGTGCGGATGGCAAACTTACAAATTTATACTGAACTTGTTTCAGTATCTCTAACATTTTGCATGGAGCATCTATTTTCTTTTCTCTATTTTCTATACTCTATTTCACTATATTTGAAATCCAATTTCCAGCATAAATCCAAATGACTTCCAGCCAGTTTTACAGTGTGTTACAAAAACAGTTTCCGTTTCAACCGACTGTAAAGCAGGATATTTTTTTTCAAAAAATTGCCGATTTCTTAACGAATACCAATTCGAACGAAATATTTGTACTGAAAGGCTACGCCGGAACCGGGAAAACAACGGTGATTTCTACCATAGTTAATAATCTTGCCGGAATTAATAAAAAGTATGTATTGCTGGCACCAACAGGAAGAGCGGCGAAAGTCATTGCGAATTATTCCAATAAACCAGCATTTACGATTCACAAGAAAATATATTTTCCGAAGAAAGGAAAATCAGGCGGTGTTTCGTTTACGATGAAAGATAATAAACATACAAACACTATTTTTATTGTCGATGAATCTTCGATGATTTCAGATGTGAATACCGAAGCCAAGTTGTATGAGAATGGTTCGTTACTCGATGATTTGATTTCCTTTGTTTATAATGGTAATAATTGCAAAATGATTTTGCTTGGAGATACAGCCCAATTACCACCAGTGCAATTAGATGTGAGTCCGGCATTGGATACTGAAAAACTAGCATTGCATTATAACAAAGAGATTTTTTCAATCGAGCTGGATGAAGTAATGCGTCAGGAAGAGAAATCCGGGATTTTGTATAACGCCACTGAATTGAGAGAATTGATGAAAAGTCATTTTCTGGATGATTTTAAATTCGACTTAAAGGGTTATAAAGACATCGTTCGTTTAACAGATGGCTTCGATATTCAGGATGCAATTCAAAGTGCGTATAGTAATTATAGTATAGAAGACACGTGTTTTATTGTTCGTTCCAACAAAAGAGCAAATCAGTACAATCAGCAAATACGTTCCAGAATTTTGGATAAGGAAAGCGATTTGTCGGTTGGCGATTATTTGATGGTGGTAAAGAACAATTATTTTTGGTTAAAAGAAACCGATGAAGCCGGATTTATTGCCAATGGCGATATTATTGAAGTATTGGAAATTTTTGGTTTCAAGGAATTATACGAGTTCAAATTTGCCAAAGTCAAAATCAGAATGGTCGATTATCCAGACCAAAAGCCATTTGAAACGGTACTTTTATTAGACACGATTACAAGCGAATCGCCTTCATTGACATTTGAAGAAAGCAATCGTTTGTATCAGGAAGTGATGAAAGATTACGAAGGTGAACCGCAATACCGCAAATTCCTAAAAGTAAAAAGCAATGAATATTTCAATGCACTTCAGGTAAAATTCTCTTATGCGATTACCTGCCACAAATCACAAGGCGGACAATGGAACACCGTTTTTGTTGAACAGCCTTATCTTCCAAACGGTGTTGATTTAGATTATATCCGCTGGCTTTACACCGCAGTCACACGTGCCAAAGACAAACTGTATTTGATTGGATTTAAGAATGAGAGTTTTGTGGAATAGTATTTATTCCTTAACAATCTTCTCTGTATTCGTTCCTTTATCAAAGCTCATTCTTAAAAAGTAAACGCCTTTTGGTTGGTTGGAGACGTCTAATCTTAAGTTGGTATCATTAGACTTTTTTGAAATCAATACCTTTCCCTGAATATCAACTAACTCATACGAATTTATGATTTCGGTTGCTCTAACATTAATAATATCTACGGTTGGATTTGGATAGATGTCATAACTATAGGTATTAAAATCATCTAAACCAAGCGTGGTATATTCGCCCTGCAAATACAACGATACCGGAATATAACCTTGTGCTTCAACAAATACAGCAGTTGGAACTGTGATTTTAAACGAGTGATTTCCTGAAGC
Source organism: Flavobacterium sangjuense (assembly GCF_004797125.1). Classification (NCBI taxonomy): domain Bacteria; kingdom Pseudomonadati; phylum Bacteroidota; class Flavobacteriia; order Flavobacteriales; family Flavobacteriaceae; genus Flavobacterium; species Flavobacterium sangjuense. Next base: position 2,566,980 of record NZ_CP038810.1, on the reverse strand, counting down.
TAAGTTTGATAAATTTATAGTTCTTATAGGTATTACTGCACCCGGACACCAATTACTAAATTGTTGCCACTGAAACGGAGCTCTTGGACTTGGGCCATAAATACCATTTGCCTGAGTATTATAAACTCTGTATGGTTCACACGTTAGTTCTCCCGGTCTGTAATTTAAGATTTCTACATCGTCATGATAGATGTAATGATACCTTCTGTTGTATTCCTCACCACCGGCATTGGCACCATGATTAGAAGTTATCAGCGTATATTTAGCATTATTAATGGCTTGTGGCAAAGTATAGTTTATGGTTCTGATGGTTTCACCAATTACGTCAGTTGCTCCGACTTGATAATTGTTTAAGTCTTTTTTGAAATTCAAAGGCAATAAAAAAGTATCGTTAGGAATTGTTGTATCGGTATTGGTAACAAAATTAAGCGTTCCATAAAACACATCAGTTCTGCCACTACAGCCGGCTACTTGTGTTTGTGCTGCATAAGGAACACCAAAAACTTCTAATTCTACCCAAAAATCATAAGCATAATTCAAAGCACTATCCTTTAAAATTTTGGCTGCGTTGTCAACAGTAAAGGTATAGGGCACATCAGTAGGCGATACGTTCTTGTTCATAAACGGAGTAATGAAACGTCCTAATTCGATTTTTTGTGCTGTATTTGTGTTATAGCTAGTATCACCTTTTGGCACCAAAACCAAATTAACATTGCCAATTCGGTCATAATTATCACAGGCAGCAGAAATTGTAACATCAAGTCGTAATGTGCTTCCGATTTGACTAAGTTGTTCAGCCGATAATTTAGTGGTAAATAAATCATTTCGTAATCTTATAATTCCGGGATCGGTTGGTTCATTAACTAAACCGGCATAGCCGTCATAAAATAAAGCGCGATAGTAAACAGAAATTGTAGTTTGTGCTTTTGCCGAATTTAAAAATAAGTAAGCCAGAAAAAGAAATAGTAGTTTTGTTTTCATTTTAAAGTAGTTAGTTGTTGTTGTCTACAAACCTACAAAAAACATTCAATATTTTTATTTAAAAATACTTAGTAACTTAGCCACTATTAAATTTTGCAACTTTTTTAAAATGAAAATCATCGCCGTTATTCCAGCCCGTTATGCTTCTACACGTTTTCCCGCCAAACTGCTGCAGGATTTGTGTGGAAAAACCGTTATTCAAAGAACGTACGAATCGGCTGTAAATACCGGATTATTTGATGATGTATTTGTGGTTACTGATTCGATTCTGATTTATGACGAAATCATTAATAATGGGGGCAAAGCAATCATGAGTGTCAAAGAACACGAAAGCGGCAGCGACCGAATTGCCGAAGCAGTAGAAAATCTGGATGTTGATATTGTTGTGAATGTGCAAGGCGATGAGCCATTCATTAACAAAGAACCATTAGCAAAAGTGTTGGATGTTTTCAGAAATGATTTTGATAGCAAAGTTGATTTGGCTTCGCTGATGTTTGAAATAACAGACAAATCAGAAATTGAAAATCCAAATAACGTAAAAGTTGTAACCGATCAAAACGGATTTGCACTGTACTTTTCACGTTCCGTAATTCCGTATCCAAGAGATGTGAATGCAGGCGTTAGATATATGAAGCACATTGGGATTTATGCTTTTCGCAAGCAGGCACTTTTAGATTTTTACCGTTTGCCAATGAAATCACTCGAAGCTTCAGAGAAATTAGAGCAACTTCGCTATTTAGAATTTGGCAAGAGAATTAAAATGATTGAAACCAATCAGGGAAGCATCGGAATTGATACACCTGAAGATTTGGAACAGGCTAGAAAGTTGCTTTAAGATTAGTCTAATTTATCTTCTTCAAAATAACCCTTGCTTTTGACTTTAGTTGTAAAAAAGTTTAAAAACAAAACCACAAATGAAAGGAAGAACATCGCTTGTAAAGTAACCAGCACTTTTCCGTAAGTTGTAATGGGATAATAATCGCCAAAACCAATTGAATTCGAACTGACAACACTGAAATAAATTGGGTCAAACCAATGTTCAAAGGGTTTATTCATGTTGTTTCCTAAAGTATATAAAACGCCAAAAGCAATAATAATTTCTAAGTAATTAAAAAACAACAATAGCATCGAACGTTTGTAGGAACGCGGACGAGAAAATAAATCGGATGCAAAAATCAGTGTTGGAATATAAAGCACCGTTTCCATTAATAAATATACCAAAATATAAATCAAAATTTGATGCTTTTGCCAATGATTATATAGTATTAAAAAAGGGAAAGTAACTTTTATCAAAATATAGAAATCCATAGCCAAGTCCTTATAAACAGGGTTTACTTTATTGGCAAATGTTTTGATGTAAATTCCGGGAAATAATAATTGGGTGATTGATAAAAAGAGGCGAAAGATTTTTTCAATCCCATTGTCACTTTGATGGTCATTATTCCAAATGGATATAATGTTTAATATCCTTTTCCGAATGGGACTAATTTTTGGAATGACAATTGGCGAAACCTGTCCGATTAATAATTTTCTGAAAAATCCCATTAGCTTAATTTTTTTATGGTAAACAATTCATTATGCACTTCCACTTTTGGATACATTCGCAGTGAATAGTTTCCCCCGAATTTCGATTTGTAAATCTGATTGCGTTCTTCCTGTTTTTTGTTAATTACCATCGTATTGAACAAAATAAAACCGTTCAGATTCAGCAGCGAATTGATTCTTTGGATAAAAAAATCCTGAAATAAAAAGTTCGGCATATTCGTATCTTCAAAAATATCAATGATGATCAAATCGTATTTTAATTTGGTTTTCAAAACATATTCAAACGCATCATCAATCACAATTTCAAGATTCGGAATTTTATCCAATTCAAAATAACTGTTGGCGATATCAATAACGGCGGAGTCAATTTCAACACCGGTAATTTTTCCTTTGAATTTGATTTCATCTACCAAAGTTTTAATCACGCTGCCACCGGCAACACCAAGAACCAAAATGTTTTCAAAATTCCGAATGCGTTCAAAACCTATATATTTCAGACCTTTCCTTAGAATTCGCTGTAGGCTTCCATACGAATAATTAGTGCTTTTACTGTCTAAAACCAATTCGCCATTGTTCCAGGTAACTTCAAGCGATTTGCTTACCGCAGAGTTTTTTTGGTGAACATTAATCGGAATAAAATAGCTAAACAGTTTTCGAATCATCAATAAATAATTTTCTCAAAAGTAAGACAGAAACACTAAATTTACGCAAAATAAGTTTGGTGACATCGCCACTAACTAAAAGTTTGCAAAGCAAACTCTAATAAAAATAATGCGATTGCATGTGACAATAAAAAAACAATAATAAAGACACATGAAACAACGACTATATAAATTTATTTTCTTTCGATTACTCGGATGGAAATTGTTTGGCACGTTTGATGAGTCAATCAAAAAGTGCGTTGTCATCGTTATTCCGCATACAGCGAATGTTGATTTTTTCATTGCCTTATTAGTTCGAGGAATCTGGAATATTGAAATCAATTTTGTCGGCAAAAAAGAACTGTTTGTTTTTCCGTTTGGTTATTATTTCAGAAGTGTCGGCGGCGCACCATTGGACAGAAGCGGTGGCAAAAACAACGTAGATGCAACTGTCGAAGTATTCAATAAGCAAGAAACATTCCGCTTGGCATTATCGCCCGAAGGCACACGAAAAAAGGTAACCGAACTCCGCACAGGATTTTATTATATCGCACTCAAAGCCAATGTTCCGATTATTCCGGTTGCATTAGATTATGGCAAAAAAGAAGTCAGAGTTGGCAATCCGTTTCAGGTAACGGGCAATTATGATGACGATATGAAACTTATTTTGCCGTTCTTTAAAGATGTCAAAGGCAAAAATCCGGAAAGAGGTTTCGAAGCATAAAACCAGTTGAAAAGTTTTCTCGTAAGTAGTTAAGTCAATAATAACTAATAAAACTATTTACAATGAAAAAAACAATTTTAACATCGGCTGTGCTGTCCTTATTCATGATTTCATGTTCTGACGACACTAATTCTTCTGCAAGTATGGAAAACCGTTCTGCTAGTAAGGATTTTAAATTATTTACTACCAGTAACACCACAGGAAGGGTTTCGGTTACTGATTTAAACACTTCAACAACTTCGAGTTTTACTGTAGCGTCAACCGATGCAGACGGAGCTTACTATTTTAATGATAGTGATGAATTTATTTTAGCTTCGCGTTCCAACAACAAAATCGAATTGTATTATGATGTTTCCGAAGCGGTTGCAGCTAATGCAGCTTCACTTAGCTATGGAACTTCAAGTACTTCCGATTTTAATAATGCCAGAGAAATTGCCGTTGCCGGAGATAAAATTGTGGTAACCCAAGACCAAAATGCTGCAAACGGTAACACTAATAAACTATTGGTTTACCAAAGGACAGCTACAGGAATCAGCTTGCTAAACAGCTATACGGTGAATTTCAAAACTTGGGGAATCCATTTAGATGGAAACACATTATACGCGGTTGCCGATCTAACTTCGGATTTAGTTGTTTTTGAAAATTTCTTTGCTAATGCTGACGGAGCGATAACTGCGACCAAAAGAGTTACTATCGAAGGTTTAGTAAGAACACACGGAATTACTTATGCTAACAGAAGCAACACTATGGTTTTGTCCGATGTGGGAAGTGCAACCTCAGATTCTGATGGTGGACTTATCATCATCAAAGGTTTTACTGACGTGTTGGCTGAAACACCAAATATGGGAACGATTGCTATGAAAAAACAAATCAGAATCTATGGTGCAGCAACTTCTCTAGGAAATCCTGTTGACGTGGCTTATGACAATTTTACCAAAACCATTTATGTAGCTGAAAGGTTGAACGGTGGCGGAAAATTGCTGACGTTTGATTTGCCACAGACGAACGGTAATTATGCTCCAACAAGTTCACGAGCTGAAGCCGGAGTTAGCAGTGTATACCTTTTGAGAGAATAATTTTTCTTTCCTAACGTTTACAGAAAAACCTTTGATAGTTTTATCAAAGGTTTTTTTATGCAAATGATTTTCGTTACTTACATTTGTGTAAATTTAGTTTATGGATTATTTGCAGCTACATCAAGAGTATAAAGAGGAATCAATTTTTGGACGCTATATCACTTTAGAGCATATAGAACCCCTAATTTTAAGGCATCAAGCTGAAATTATTGGGCAATCTGTTTTGGGAAAACCAATTTACAAATTACAATTCGGAACCGGAAAGACTAAAATTCTGATGTGGTCGCAAATGCACGGAAACGAAGGAACAACTACTAAAGCATTGTTTGACTTTATTAATTTTTTGCATTCCAATACTAAAGAAAGCCATGCTATTTTAAATGATTTTACCTTTTGCATGCTGCCAATGCTCAATCCTGATGGCGCAAAATTATATACCAGGGAAAACGCCAACGGAATAGATTTAAACCGCGATGCGCAAAATCTTTCCCAACCGGAAAGCGTTGTATTGCGAAAAACATTTGAAACTTTCCAACCTGATTACTGCTATAATCTTCACGACCAAAGAACCATTTACGGAGCAGGAGATAATGGAGACTCAGCCACAGTTTCGTTTTTAGCGCCAGCCTTTAATGAAAATAGAGACATCAACGAAGTCCGTATAAAAGCTATGAATATTATTGTGGCAATGAACAATACATTGCAACAGTTTATTCCAAATCAAGTGGGACGATTTGACGATTCGTTTAATTTAAATTGTGTCGGAGATACTTTTCAATACTTAAATGTACCAACCATACTTTTTGAAGCGGGACATTTTGCCAACGATTATGAACGGGAAATTACGAGAAAATATATTTTTATTGCTTTAGTTTCGGGAATTAATTTTTTGTACGAAAACGATATAGTTCTCAACGAAATCGACGATTACCTAAAAATTTCGCAAAATAAAGTCGTTTTTTATGATTTTGTTTATAAAAATGTCAAAATAAATTATGATAGTAACAAAAAAATTATCAATTTTGCTGCTCAGTTCAAAGAAGTTCTAAATAACGGAAAAGTAACTTTTGAAGCAGAGATTGCTCAAGTCGATAATTTAGAAAATTATTTTGGTCATGTAGAAATTGACGCTAAAGGCGAAACCTATAATGACGGAGAAAATAATTTTCCGATTTTGGAGAAGAAAGCTAACTTTTATTTAGGAAGTATTAAAATAGTCAACGGAGCACAAATCAAGTAACTATTTTTTACACTTTGAACTTTAGCATTAGATTATAATAAAAAAATATTTTATGAGTAAGTTTAAATTAGACGAAGTAGACCATCAAATTTTGGATATGTTGATTGACAACACTAGAATCCCTTTTACTGACATTGCCAAAAAACTGTTGATTTCAGCAGGAACTGTGCACGTAAGAGTGAAGAAAATGGAAGATCAGGGAATCATCATGGGTTCATCATTGTCATTGGACTATGAAAAACTAGGCTATTCTTTTATTGCTTATGTTGGTGTGTTTTTGAATAACACTTCGCAAACTAAATTTGTTTTAGAAAGAATCAATGAAATACCTTATGTGACAGTAGCTCACGTAACCACAGGAAAATTTAATATCTTCTGTAAAATTAGAGCAAAAGATACGAAACATGCAAAAGACGTAATCTTTATGCTTGATGATATTGATGGCGTTTACAGAACCGAAACGATGATATCATTAGAAGAAAGCATTAACGACAAAAAACGTTTGATGCACACTATTTTCCAGGAATTAGATTAAGAACTAATATTTTGTTATATAATTCTAACCTCATTCTCTCCGGCGAATGAGGTTTTTTTAAATAATTTAATTTAAAATTGCCAGCCATGTACACCTTACCTAAAATTGAGCGTTTTAACCAAAATGTTTTACAAAAATATCATATTTATAACAGCGTTTTTATAACGTTGCCATTTGATTCAATTGATAATACTGGTGTGTTATTACCATTGTTTGCAGAAGTTTGTGATGCAGGCTTTAAAAAGAATTGGTCGCCAAAACAGATAGTCGATTTCTTTGCCGAAAAGTATTTAGACAACGCTGCCGAAGAAGAAAAAATTGATTTAATGTTTCGATTTATTCAATATGTTGAGCGCCAAATTGTACTTTTTGATGCTATTGAAGACGCGGCTTTTCCGGTGGTGAATAATTTGGAAGGAAGAGGTTCGTTGCGCGATATCAAAGAAAAATCAGAAGCTAAAGACAAACATGAAGAGCTTATCAGTTTTCTGGAAAGCTTTAGTGTTCGAACGGTTCTAACAGCGCATCCAACACAGTTTTATCCTGGTTCGGTGCTTGGAATCATCACCGATTTGACCGAAGCCATTCGTCAAAATAATTTATTGCAAATTAAACAATTGCTGGCCCAACTAGGTAAAACACCTTTCATAAAAAAAGAAAAGCCAACACCTTTTGACGAAGCAGTGAGCTTAATTTGGTATCTCGAAAATGTATTCTATCAAACTATTGGAGAAATGATGCTGTACATGCAGAAAAATATTTTTGATGGTAATACGATAGAAAATTCAATTATTAATTTGGGCTTTTGGCCGGGCGGTGATAGAGATGGCAATCCGTTTGTAACACCAGAAATTACGGATAAAGTCGCTAAACGTTTGCGAACCTCAATACTCAAATGCTATTATTTTGACATCAGAGTCCTGAAAAGAAAGCTGACTTTCAACAAAGTAGATAAGATTATTGCCAACATTGAATACAAACTGTATCGCTCTGTTTTTTATTCTCAAGGCGAATTATTTATTTCTTTAGACGAATTAAATAACGAGCTCAATATTGTAAAACAAATCATAATTAATGATCATCAGTCTTTGTATTTAGACGAAATTAATATGTTGCTGCAAAAGATAAATGAGTTTGGTTTCCATTTTGCGGCTTTGGATATTCGTCAAAACAGCCGCATACACAATGCCGTTTTTGATGATATTACAGCATTTTTGAAAAGAGAAAAAGAAGTTTACTTTCCGGAAGATTTTGAAACACTTTCCGAAGAAGGCAAAATGGATTTTATTTCAAAACTTCACTTTGATTTAAGCAATCATTTCTTTGAAAATGAGATTACACGATCTACTTTGGATACTATAAAACTGATGCGTAAGATTCAAGAAGAAAATGGTGAAAGAGGCTGCAATCGCTATATTATTAGTAACAACGAAAGCGCTTTAAACGTTATCGAAACTTTTGCAATGTTCCGTTTACTCGATTGGGAAAACCCAACCGTTGATATAGTGCCACTATTTGAATCGGTTGACGATTTGCATCATGCGCATGAAATCATGGAGCAATTATATAAAAATACCATTTATCGAAAACATATTAAACACCGAAAAGATAAGCAAACTGTGATGCTTGGTTTTTCAGATGGTACAAAAGATGGTGGTTATCTGATGGCCAATTGGAGTATATTCAAAGCCAAAGAAATGATTACTGAAGTTTCCCGAAAATACGGAATCAAAGTTATTTTCTTTGATGGGCGAGGCGGACCACCAGCGCGTGGCGGTGGAAAAACACATAAGTTTTATGCCTCTTTAGGCTCGACTATAGAAAATCAGGAAATACAGGTTACAGTTCAAGGACAAACCATTAGTTCTAATTTTGGAACATTGGATTCCTGCCGTTATAATCTGGAAAATCTGTTGAGTGCCGGAGTAGCAAATGCCGTTTTTAATAAAGACGAAAATAATCTTTCAGCTTCCGATAAAGCCATCATTGATGAATTGGCAGCTATCGGTTATCAAAAATACCTAGATTTTAAATCACATGAAAAGTTTATTCCTTATTTGGAAGAAATGAGTACTTTAAAATACTATTCTAAAACCAATATTGGCAGTCGTCCTTCAAAGAGAAATGCGTCAGAACAATTGAATTTTGCTGATTTGCGTGCGATTCCTTTTGTGAGCGCGTGGAGCCAAATGAAGCAAAATGTTCCCGGATTTTTTGGAGTTGGAACAGCTTTGAAACAGTTTGAAACCAACAACCAATGGGAAAAAGTGCAAAATCTCTACGACAATTCTTTGTTCTTCAGAACCTTGTTAGAAAACACAGCAATGTCTTTGGCCAAAAGTTATTTTCCGTTAACGGCTTATATGAAAAACGATCCCTCGTTTGGTGAATTTTGGCAAATTATCTATGATGAATTTTCAGAAACCAAACGCTTACTGCTTAAAATTGCCGGACATAAGGAATTGATGGAAAACTATCCGGACGGAAAGGCTTCTATAGCGATGAGAGAGCAAATCGTTTTGCCATTGTTAACCATTCAGCAATATGCTTCGTCGCAAATCAATGAAATTAAAAAGCATAAAAAAGGTGACGAAAAATTGCTGAGTGCTTATGAAAAACTGGTTACAAGGTCACTTTTCGGAAATACAAATGCCAGCAGAAACTCGGCTTAGTTAAAGGTTTTTTGGTTTGAAGGATTAAATTTGTTTAACAAAATAAATACGAGATTGGATTATTTGTGTACTTTAGACAAAGTTTTTTAATGTTACCGATAATCTTAATTGAGTTAATATGAAAAAATATGCCCTTTTCTTTATAGCGTTTTTTCTTTCTGTAAGCAGTTTTGCTCAGAAGGATAGCAAAGTCCCGACTAATAAAAAAACGGAAAAAGCAAAACCAGCTCCACCCAAAGAGGAGGTTGTTGTTCCGGCGTTTACCAAAATAAAAGTCATCGAAAACTACGAAAGAGTTTTAGAGAAAGGATATAAGACCGAAGCAATGCTTCAGGCTGTAGCCGATTATCGTTTTTTTGCTGAAGATATGCCAGCGGCGGCAAAATGGTATGAACAACTATTTGAATTCTGCCCGGATGAATTAGAAGCCGTTTACTATTTCAGATATGCCGAATCACTGAAAAGCATCGGTCAAACTGAAAAGTCAAAAGAGATGATGGCGCTGTTTCAAATTAAAAAAACATAAAAATTTCAGGTACTTTACCTCACTACATCGGTTGATAACATTCATTGAAAAATAAAGATAAGGAGCAGATAATTTTGTACCTTAGATATGGTTTTTAAATATTGACAATAATCTTAATTGAGTTGATATGAAAAATTATGTACTTCTCTTTATAGTTATTTTTTTTTCTAGTGGTTTTGCTCAGAAGAGCAATAAAGCCCCAACAGCCAATAAGAAAACTGAAAATGCACAACCAACTCCCGAGAAAACTTCTACTGAAGAAGTTGCAGTCGTAGCTTATGCTGTCGAAGAAAAAATAAACATGAAATTTGGCGGAAGAACGACGACTTATGCGGTTTCAAGTTTAGATTTAGTTGATAAAAATGATTTGGGACCAGACAACACCAGAGTTATAAAACCAAAATACGTAAAGGTAAAACCAAAAGAGGAATTACCTGTTGTAGACAAACTATCATCTGTTCCGGTTGTTACTACTCCGACCGTTATAATACCTGTCAAAGTTGATCAAACAGTTCCAAATGGAAAGTTGTTATATACCAAAATAAAAATCATTGAAAACTATGAAAGGGTTTTAGAGAAAGGCTACAAAACGGAGGAAATGCTTGTAGCAGTTGCAGATTACCGTTTTTTTGAAGATGATTTGGTTACCGCAGCCAAATGGTATACGCAACTATTTGAATACTGCCCGGATGAATTAGAAGCTGTTTACTTTTATCGTTACGCTAAATCATTAGAATGTGTTGGTCAAATTGAAAAAGCAAAACAGATGATGGCACTATATCAGATTAAAAAAATGTAAAAAGAAGCGTCAGGGTTCTTAGTCTTTTGCAAATAAAATGCAGAACTTTGCTACACTAAAAAATCATTTACATGAAACCATCCGATTTACAAGCTGAAGAATTTGCTGGACATTTTGCCACTTATATCAACCAAGTTTCTGAAGAATATACCTTAATAGAAGAACTTGAAATCTCAGTGCATCGCTTTATAAAATTTGTGCAAAATATTCCGTTGGATAAATTTGATTATCGCTACGCTGAAGGAAAATGGACCATCAAAGATATTATCCAGCACCTGATTGACGCTGAAAGAATATTTGCTTATCGTGCTTTGCGCTTTGCCAGAAACGACCAAACTCCTTTGTCAAGTTTTGAAGAGAATGATTATGTTGACGAAGCTAATGCAAACAAGAGAAGCATTCAGGATTTATTGACTGAGTTGGCTGTTGTCAGACAAGCAACCTTGTCTTTATTCAAATCATTTTCAAATGAAGAATTACAACGAATAGGAATCGCTTCCAATAAACCAATGTCTGTTCGCGCGTTAGGATTTACCATTATTGGACATCAAAATCACCATCAGAGAGTTTTTGAGGAAAGATATTTGTGAAAATTATTTTATTGAATTTTAAATTAAGAAGATATCAAAATTGAATCAATAAAAAATCCCAAATTCCGTTTGGAACATGGGATTTCATTTATAATTCAAAATTTATAATTATTTATTCATCATCGTCTTCGTCTTCGACAAAGTTATCTGAGGCATCAAAGTCGTCATCATCATCGTCGTCATCGCCATCGTCTGAACCGCCTTTGTCATTTAACAAATCTTCTTCTTCCTCATCGTCATTTTCATTTGGCGCATCATCATCATCGTCTAATCCTTTGATTGGATCAATAGGTTCAACCACAGAGTCAATATCTTCTTCTTCGTCATATTTTTCCATACGACTAGCCAGTTTTGTGCTCACTTTCACCAAGTAAATAGTGTCTTCTGTTTTAACTTCAACAGCTTCAATTAATTCGTTTTGGGCATTTCTAAAACGAATAATATCGGAATCGTCGTAACCTTCAGGGAATTTATCTACCAATAAATTCAGAATGTCACCGGTTAGTTTCGCATAGTCTACAATAATTCTTCTCATAAAAAAATATTTTATAAATCTAGTATGTAAGCAAAGATTAAAGGTACAACAATTGTTGCATCCGATTCAACAATAAATTTGGGTGTATGTATGTCGAGTTTCCCCCACGTAATTTTTTCATTTGGAACAGCTCCTGAATATGAACCATAACTGGTAGTCGAATCGGATATTTGGCAAAAATAACTCCAAAATGGAACCTCGTGCATTTCCATATCCTGATATAACATTGGCACTACACATATTGGAAAATCTCCTGCAATTCCACCACCAATCTGGAAGAAACCTAATCCTTTTCCTGTTGAGTTTTTTGGATACCAATCGGCTAACCACATCATATATTCGATACCACTTTTCATAGTGGTAGCATTAAATTCTCCTTTGATACAATAGGAAGCAAAGATGTTTCCCATGGTACTGTCTTCCCAACCCGGAACTACGATTGGCAAATTCTTTTCGGCTGCAGCCACCATCCAGGAATCTTTTGGATCAATTTCATAATATTGTTGCAACACACCTGAATTAATCATCTGATACATGAACTCATGCGGAAAATAACGTTCTCCTTTTGAGTTGGCATTGTTCCAAATATCATATAAATGCGATTGTAATCTGCGGAAAGCTTCTTCTTCCGGAATACAAGTATCAGTAACGCGGTTAAAATGATTTTCTAATAAATCCCATTCTTCCTGCGGACTTAAATCTCTATAGTTTGGTACTCTCTTATAAGAATTGTGAGCTACCAAATTCATAATATCTTCTTCCAAATTGGCGCCAGTACAAGAAATAATATGCACTTTATCCTGACGAATCATTTCGGCTAATGATTTTCCCAGCTCGGCAGTACTCATAGCACCGGCAAGTGAAATCAACATTTTACCATTGTCAAGCAAGTGTTCTTCGTATCCTTTTGCTGCATCAACAAGCGCTGCCGCATTGAAATGAAGGTAATGTTTTTCTATAAACTGACTAATTGGTCCTTTGCTCATTTTGTAATTTTTAATCTGAATTTATTTCAGATTCTAGTTTGTAATTTGCTGTTCAAAGAAAATCTATTTTTTTAAAACTTCAAACTGTTTTTACAATTTAATTTTGTTAAAAATAACGATCTGACAGCGTTTAATTTGAATGTTATTTTTTTTGGTATCCTAATATTTTCAAGACATCGTCAGAAGTTTGTTGTTCTGAGAAAACCTCAGTTGCCAAAATTCCGTTTTCATCTCTATCAATTAAAATATGTCTCGGCTGTGGAATCAAACAGTGATGCAAACCGCCAAAACCACCAATGGTTTCCTGATAAGCACCTGTATTGAAGAAACCTATATATAAGGGTTTTTCTTTATTGTATTTTGGCAGATAGATGGCGTTCATATTCTGCTCAGAGTTGTAGTAATCGTCGCTGTCGCATGTCATACCGCCCAATAAAACCCTTTCGTAAGTATCATTCCAACGGTTTACGGCAAGCATGATAAAACGTTTGTTGATTGCCCAGGTATCAGGTAAAGTTGTAATAAATGAACTGTCAATCATGTTCCAGGCTTCTCTGTCGTTTTGTTGTTTTTGATACAAAACCTGATAAATTGCGCCACCCGATTCTCCAACAGTAAACGAACCAAATTCAGTAAAGATATTAGGAACATCAACTTCCTCTTCCTCGCAGGCAATTTTAATCTGATTGATGATTTCGTCAATCATATATTGGTAATCAAATTCAAATGCCAGAGAGTTTTTGATAGGAAATCCTCCGCCAATGTTTAATCCATCAAGTGACGGACATTCTTTTTTAAGTTGAATGTAAACTTTGATACATTTTACCAATTCGTTCCAATAGTAAGCCGTATCATTAATTCCGGTATTGATGAAAAAGTGAAGCATTTTCAACTCCAGTTTATCATTTTCCTGAATTTGCTTTTTATAAAAGTTCAAGATGTTTTTGTATCCAATTCCTAAACGGGAAGTATAGAACTCAAACTTTGGTTCTTCCTCGGCAGCAATCCTGATTCCGATTTTGAATTTACCTTTAATTTGCTCCTGTAACAAATCTAATTCCTCATAATTATCAATAATCGGAATAGTATTTTTATGACCATGATTAATCAAACGGGCAATGTTTTCAATGTATTGGTCGCGTTTGAAACCATTACATATTATATAAGTGCTCTTGTTGATTTTTCCGTTTTCCAATAAATTCTCCACTATATTGATATCGAAAGCAGAAGATGTTTCAATATGGATATTGTTTTTGAATGCCTCATTCATTATGTATTGAAAATGCGAACTTTTGGTACAATAACAATAGTAATATTTGGCTTCGTACTTGTTTTTTTCCATGGCATTTCTAAACCAGTTTTTGGCTCTTTTAATGTTGTTGGAAATTTGTGGCAAATAAGTAAACTTTAAAGGTGTGCCGTATTGTTCTACTAATTTCATCAAATCGATATTGTGAAATTGCAATTGGCTTTCTTTGTTTAAAGTAAATTCTTCCTGTGGGAAGTAATAGGTTTGATTAATTAAATCGAAATATTTAGTGTTCATTTAAGTAGTGAAATTAGGGATTAGTTTATTTTATAAAAACAAAATAATCTTATAATTCAAACTCTAATATTTGCGTAAATAATAGGAAGTTTTTCCTGAAATAAAAATGTAATCGGAGAACACAAAGCCATCAAATCATTTTTGAGTATATAAAAATGATTGGTTACAGTGAAGAAATTTGGGTTGGTTTCTTGACTATAAATACTGTAAACAGAAGCGCTGGCTCTTTTTTTCATCTCGGCAAATGTAAAAAAATATTATATTAGAAATGTACTACTTTGTATAAAATTATGTTAACTTTTATAATCTGCAAAAGATTTTATAATTAATTCATTTTCAACGGCTTGATTGATTTTAATATTTCCGATTCCGTCAAGCAGTGCAAATTGTATTTGCCCATACTCATTTTTCTTATCGTGAATGAGTAAATCGAGTATGGGCTGCAGGTCATTTTCTTCAAAAACGATGGTTTCAAAAACAGCGTTGATAACATTTTTAATTTCCAAATAGTCAACTGCTGAAAGCAACTTTTTCTGCCATGAAATATAACTTTCCAAAATCATTCCGACCGCAATGGCTTCGCCGTGTAGTAAGGTTTTTTTGTTTTCGTTTTCGAGAAAATAACTTTCGATGGCGTGACCTAAAGTGTGACCAAAATTCAATGCTTTTCGGATGCCGTTTTCGGTTGGATCCTGCATCACAATTTCATTTTTAATTTCGATGGAACGATGAATTAATTCGTCAAAATCTTCAAAATTAACTTCGCTTAAATCTTTGAATTTTGTCCAATAATCAGCGTCAGCTATCAATCCGTGTTTTAGCATTTCTGCCAAACCGGAACGCATTTCATTTTGTGGTAAAGTGGCTAAGTATTCAGTATCAATTAATACCATTTTCGGAACATTGATAACGCCAATTTGGTTTTTTAAGTTACCCAAATCTACGCCGTTTTTCCCTCCAACTGAAGCATCAACCATCGCTAAAAGTGTGGTTGGAACATGAATAAAATCGATTCCTCTTTTAAATGTTGACGCGACAAATCCGCCAATATCGGTAATCACACCACCGCCAATATTAATTAGGAGACTTTTTCTGTCGCCGCCAAGTTCCGTTAGTATTGTCCAAATCTCGACACAAGTATTGATGTTTTTTTCGATTTCACCAGCTTCTATTTCAATAATTTCGATAGTTTTTTCTGTAGCCAAAAAAGGCAAAAATCGGGATAAGCAATATTCGTTGGTATTTGTATCTGTTAAAATAAAAATTGTGGAATAGCTGTTTTCCTCAATAAAACTATTGAGCGAATTATAAGCTTTTTCAGCAAATAAAATTGGATAACCGTTGGCTTGTATGTATTGTGTCATTGTCTTAAATGTATTCAGCAAAATAAGGGATTTTTTTTCTAATAATACAATAAGTTTTATTAATAGGTTTTCAATTTTCAGTGACAAATAAGTTTTATATTTGTTTAACTTTATTTAAAAAATAATAAACAAAATGTTGATAACCGCAAAAACAAATTTAGACGATATCGCAATTGACCGGATTATTGAAATGGCTTGGGAAGACAGAACTCCGTTTGATGCAATTAAAATTCAGTTTGGTCTGGCTGAAGCCGATGTTAAAGCGTTGATGAAACGGGAGCTCAAATTTAGCAGTTACAAATTTTGGAGAAAGCGTGTTGAAAATTGTAAAACAAAGCATTTGGCAAAACGTGTAACCGGAATCGATAGATTCAAATGCAATAGGCAACGTGCGATTTCCAATAATAAGATTTCGAAACGATAATTATAAAAAAAATGGAAAAAGAAATGCCTGATAATATAGCATTTTCTGAAGAACAGGGTTACAATGCAAGTCTGTTGCCGTATGCATCAAATGTTGGTGCTCCGGTTATTAAAATGGATGATCTTGTTTCTTGGAAAAGCAGAGGAATTAGCACTGTTAACAAGGAATTTGAAAATAAGTTCAATGAACTTAAAATGCAATATCAAAACTTAATGAACGAGTATGAATGGAACGAATTAGTTTATAATGCAAAGTTTTCATTCGAACCGGTAATTGGTGAAATTTATCATTTATACAGAGGCGATGACGGAATTAACTTTCTGTCGTTAATTTCTCCGCAAGAATGGAATAAAGAACACATAGGCACTTTCAAATTGAATAGTGATAAGAAGTGGATTGTGTTGAATCAAAAAGACAGTGTTTTTCAATAATTACAAAAACAAAAAAAATGCAAAAACATATTTCTTCAGCTGCTATAATGGCGATGGAAAAACAAGAACGTGTTCATTTTATAAATAGTTTAGGCGGTTTTAAAAGTGTAGCTCTTGTTGGAACGGTTGATAATGAAGGAAAAACTAATCTTGCCGTTTTTAGTTCGTTGATTCATATTGGCGCGAATCCACCATTGATGGCCTTGATTTTTAGACCAAGTCCGCCAGAGCGAAACACTTTAAATAATCTGCTTGAAACCGGTTTTTACACTTTGAATCACATCAACGAAACCATTTATCAACAAGCGCATCAAACTTCAGCACGTTATGAAAAAGGAGTTTCTGAATTTGATGAAACCGGCTTAACACCTGAATATAAAAATAATTTCAAAGTCCCTTTTGTAAAAGAAAGTTTGGTGCAAATTGGAATGGCATTCCGAGAAAAAATTGATATCACAGTCAATAATACCATTATGATTATTGGCGAAATTGTTCAGGTTTATTTTCCGGAAAATTGTCTGGGTAACGATGGATTTATCGATTTGGAAAAAGCGGATACGATTACTTGTTCAGGATTGGATAGTTATCACACTACGAAACGATTAGACCGATTGAGTTATGCCAAACCGGATAAAGCGTTAACATCAATTTTATAGCATTGGATAAAAAAGCCATAAATATTGTTTGGTTTAAAAGAGATTTGCGATTGGCCGATCACGAACCTTTATTTCATGCACAACTATCGGGTTTACCTATTTTGCTACTTTATTTTTTCGAACCTTCTGTTATGGCTTATGATGACTCCGATGTAAGACATTGGCGGTTTGTTTATGAATCGATTCAAGGTTTGCAAACCCAATTAGATTCGGTTGAAGCCAAAATCTATTTTTTTCATCATGAAGTGAAAGCAGTTTTCGAAGAAATTGCAAAAGTGTATAATGTAAAAACCATTTTTTCGCATCAGGAAATAGGTAACAAAGTTACGTTTGACAGAGACATCGAAATGCAAAATTACTTTGCTGAAAATGCAATCGAGTGGAGGGAATTCCAACTGCACGGCGTGATTCGGAAATTAAAATCCAGAAAAGATTGGGACAAACGTTGGGAAAATGTAATGCGGGCTACTCCAAAAATAATTGATTTAAATTCTCTAAAAACTGAAAAATTAGATTCCGATTTATACAACAAATTAAAAGGTGAAAATCTAAGTAATGAAATCACAACACACAATAACAACTTCCAGCAAGGTGGTGAATATTGGGCTTGGCGGTATTTAGACAGTTTTGTAAAAGAGCGCTACGTTAATTATAGCAAGCATATTTCAAAACCTAATTTGAGCCGAAAAGGATGCAGCCGATTATCGCCTTACTTGGCTTACGGAAACATCAGTATGCGAATGGTTTACCAATATACGAATCAGTTTTATGAACAAGCTTCCAACAAAAGAGCAATGCTCAATTTTGTGTCGAGATTGCATTGGCATTGTCATTTTATGCAAAAGTTTGAGGATGAATGTCGGATGGAATTTCATAACATTAACAGTGCTTTTGATGTAATAATTAAGCCTAGAAATGAAGTTTATATTCAAGCTTGGCAACAAGGAAAAACTGGAGTTCCCATAGTTGATGCTTGTATGCGATGTGTGGTCGCGACGGGTTATCTCAATTTTAGAATGCGGGCGATGGTCGTGTCGTTTTTTGTGTTTAATCTTTGGCAGGATTGGCGTGAGTTGCATTTTTTGGCGCGGCAGTTTTTAGATTATGAACCGGGCATTCATTATCCACAGTTACAAATGCAATCGGGTGTTACCGGAATCAATACGGTTCGAATTTATAATCCAATAAAGAATTCGGAAGAACACGATAGCGAGGGAATTTTTATAAAAAAATGGTTACCCGAGTTGGCCAATATTCCGGCTCATTTAATTCATGAACCCTGGAAATTGAGCTTAATTGAACAGCAATTATATCAATGTGAAATTGGAAAAGATTACCCAGTACCAATTGTTGATATTGAAGCAACCCGAAAATACGCAAGTGATATTATCTGGAGTTTTCGAAAAACAAATGAAGTCAAAGAAGAAGGAAAGCGAATTCTGAAAAAGCATGTAACGAATCCCAATTCAAATAAAACAACTCATGCGCGGAACAAAAAAACAAAACTTACCTAGCAAAATTTGCGTGGTTTGTAACCGACCTTTTTCCTGGCGCAAAAAATGGGAGAAAGTTTGGGATGAAGTAAAATATTGTAGTGATAAATGCAGAGGCAATAGAAATGAAAAATAGTGCTATTCTTAGGTTAATTCTAGGTGACCAGCTAAACATAAATCATTCTTGGTTTAAAACCGTCGATGATACGGTTACTTATGTCATGATGGAAGTGAGAACCGAAACCGATTATGTGCATCATCACATTCAGAAAGTAGTTGGTTTTTTTAGTGCTATGCGTTCTTTTGCTGCGGAATTACAGTCGAAAAAGCATTCTGTAATTTACATTCATTTAAATGACGCAACCAATTTGCAATCATTTGAAAAGAATTTAAATGCGATTCTGAGTCAAGGAAATTATACTCAATTCGAATATCAATTACCCGATGAATATCGATTAGATGGTTTATTGAAAAGTTATTGTAATCAACTTTCAATTCCATATTCTGTTTATGATACCGAACATTTTTTCAGTACAAGAGAAGAATTAGGCGACTTCTTTGAAGGAAAGAAAATGTATTTGATGGAAAGCTTTTATCGCAACATGCGAAAGAAGCACAATATGTTGATGGAAGGCGATAAACCAACAGCTGGTCAATGGAATTATGATGGTGATAACCGAAAAAAGTTGCCCGCAAATCACAAACCAACTGCGCCATTGGTTTTTAATAATGAGGTGACGCAAATTGTTTCAGAGCTAAAAAGTACAGCTATTTCAACTATCGGAACTATTGATGAAAACAATTTCGTTTGGCCCATAAATAGTGAGCAATCATTAGCTTTACTCGACTTTTTTGTGGCGGAATGTTTGCCTTTATTTGGGTCTTATCAAGACTCGATGGTGCCCAATGAATGGTCATTATACCATTCGCGTCTTTCGTTTTCGATGAATGTTAAAATGATTTCTCCAAAAGAAGTAACCGATAGAGCGATTCAAGAATGGGAAAAAAGGAAAGATGAAATTGATTACAACCAACTCGAAGGTTTTGTTAGACAAATTATAGGTTGGCGCGAATACATGCGCGGGATTTATTGGTTAAAAATGCCCGAATTTGCTTCGTTGAATTTCCTTAATCACACTGAAAAATTGCCCAATTGGTTTTGGACAGGAAAGACTAAAATGAATTGTTTAAAAGATGCCATAACACAATCTTTAGATTATGCCTATGCACATCACATTCAGCGATTGATGATTACCGGAAACTTTGCCTTGTTAGCCGGGGTTCATCCGGATGAAGTTGATGCCTGGTATCTTGGGATTTATATTGATGCTATTGAATGGGTTGAAATCACCAACACACGTGGCATGAGCCAGTTTGCCGATGGCGGAATTGTAGGTACAAAACCGTATGTGAGTTCGGCTTCCTATATTGATAAAATGAGTCATTATTGTGGAAGCTGTTTCTATAAAAAGGCTCTAAAAACTGGCGAAAAAGCATGTCCGTTTAACAGCTTGTATTGGAATTTTTACGATAAACATGAAGACAAATTATCAAAAAATCCTCGTATCGGAATGATGTATAACGTTTGGCGTCA
The DNA here is from genome assembly GCF_004797125.1 of Flavobacterium sangjuense. Classification (NCBI taxonomy): domain Bacteria; kingdom Pseudomonadati; phylum Bacteroidota; class Flavobacteriia; order Flavobacteriales; family Flavobacteriaceae; genus Flavobacterium; species Flavobacterium sangjuense. Next base: position 2,546,622 of record NZ_CP038810.1, on the reverse strand, counting down.
AATGAAACCCGAAGATAAAAGTGCTTTGTTAGAGCAAGCCGATTATTATCTGAAAAATATAAATGCGTTATGAGAAGAAGTATCGTTTGGTTCAAAACCGATTTGCGATTGCATGACAATGAAACACTCGTAAAAGCAATAGCCAAGAGCGACGAGATTATTCCTGTTTATTGTTTTGATGAAGCTCAATTTAAAGTCACGGAATACGGTTTCAAAAAAACAGGAAGTTTCAGAGCGCAATTTTTATTAGAATCAGTTGCCGATTTAGATAAAAATCTACGGGAATTAGGTTCAGGTTTGATTATCTTAAAAGGGAAGCCAGAAGTTGAAATTCCGAAAATAGTTCAGGAATATAAAGCGTATAAAGTGTTTGCCAAAAGAGAAGTTGCTCACGAGGAAAAGCAAACCGAAGCTATAGTTCAAGCTGAACTTTTTAAACTGCGATGTGAATTCGAAACACTCAGCACGAGTACGTTGTATCACGCTGAAGATTTGCCTTTTTCCATAAAAGATATTCCGGATGTTTTTACTAATTTCAGAAAAAAGACTGAGAAAGATGCAGTGATTAGAACTGTTTTCCAAAAACCGCTGCGAATTAAATCTCCTAAAATTGCGGAAATCAATTTACCAACTTTGAATGATTTAGGTTTGGGTAAAATTGCAATTGATTCCAGAGCGGTGCTTCACTTTAAAGGTGGTGAAACCGAAGGATTACAGCGTATTCAGCATTATTTTTTTGAAACAAAATCGATATCAAAATACAAAGAAACGCGTAATGGAATGATAGGCGCTGATTATTCCTCCAAATTTTCAGCATGGCTGGCAATGGGTTGCTTATCGCCAAGAGAAATCTATTTTGAACTCAAAAAATATGAAACGCAATACGAAGCTAACGAATCAACATACTGGCTGGTTTTTGAGTTATTATGGCGTGATTATTTTAGGTTTATGATGAAGAAATATCGCACCAAATTTTTTCAATTAGCCGGAATTCAAAACAAAGGAATTAAGGTAAATAAACATAATATTCAGGTCTTGCAAAGTTGGATTGCTGGTGCAACCGGTGTTGATTTTGTTGATGCCAATATGATTGAACTTAAGCTAACAGGTTTCATGAGCAATCGTGGCCGACAAAATGTAACCAGTTATTTGTGTAACGATTTGAAACTCGATTGGCGTTATGGCGCCGCTTATTTTGAGCAGCAATTAATCGATTATGATGTGTGCAGTAATTGGGGAAATTGGGCGTATTTAGCCGGAGTTGGAAACGATCCAAGAGGCAATCGCTATTTCAATATCGAGAAGCAAGCACAGGATTATGATAAGAATGAAGCGTATAGAAATTTATGGTTGAATGTAATTGATTGATGTTTTATGAAAATTCTTTTAACAGGAGCAAATGGTTATGTAGGCAGAAGGTTATTACCCGAATTACTGGCGCAAGGACATGAAGTGGTTTGTTGTGTTCGCGATAAAATGCGTATGGGATTTGACTCGCAAATACTGTCTTTAGTCACGATTTGGGAAGTTGATTTTTTAGATGATATTCATTTTGACATCTGTCCGCTTGATATTGATATTGCCTATTTTTTAATTCATTCAATGTCCAGTTCTACAGCTGCTTTTGATGTTATGGAAGCCAAAACCGCTCAAAACTTCAATCAATATTCAGAATATATGAAGGTCAAACAAGTCATCTATTTAAGCGGTATTGTCAATGATCCAAATTTATCCAAACACATGCTTTCGAGAAATAGTGTTGAAAAAATATTGTCTCAAGGAAAACCAAATTTAACGGTTTTAAAAGCCGGAATTATTGTAGGCTCAGGAAGCTCTTCATTCGAAATAATTCGGGATTTATGTGAAAAATTACCTGTAATGATTACGCCAAAATGGGTGCTGACAAAGACGCAGCCTATTGCTATTCGGGATGTAATTCAATATTTGCTTGGTGTGCAAAATAGGGTTGATTGCTTTAACCAATCATTTGATATTGGTGGGCCAAATGTAATCACTTACAAACAAATGATGCAATTGTACGCCAAAACCCGTAATATCAAATTGGGGATAATAACAGTCCCGATTATGACCCCAAAATTGTCTTCCTATTGGTTGTATTTTGTTACTTCAACATCTTATAAACTGGCAATAAATTTAGTCGATAGTATGAAAGTAGAAGTAATTTGTAAAGACAATAGACTTCAAAAAATGCTTGATATCAAACCAATATCTTATATAGATGCGATTAAATTGGCATTTGAAAAAATAGAACAAAACTTAGTGATTTCAAGTTGGAAAGACAGTTTGGTCAGTAGCCGTTTTAAAAAAAGTTTATCTCATTATATCCAGGTTCCAAATTTTGGTTGTTTGAAAGACAGTAAATCAATAAAGATTACCAATCCGGATCAAGTTTTACAAAACATTTGGTCAATTGGTGGTGATAAAGGTTGGTATTATGGCGATTGGATGTGGCAATTGCGTGGCTCCATAGACAAATTACTTGGTGGAGTTGGCTTGCGTAGAGGAAGAACCAGTACATCCGATTTGTATAACGGAGATTCTTTAGATTTTTGGAGGGTTTTGTTGGCTGATAAAGAAAACAAACGGCTACTGCTTTTTGCTGAAATGAAAGTTCCCGGTGAAGCTTGGTTGGAATTTCGTATCGATGAAAATAATGTTTTGCATCAAATTGCTACGTTTCGACCAAGAGGCATTTTTGGCCGATTATATTGGTATAGTATGCTGCCTTTTCATTTTTTCATTTTTAACGGAATGATAAAAAAAATTGCTGCCTCAAACTAGTTTTTTTAAATCGAATAATTCCTAAAACTCTTTTTATATTTGTGCCATTATCTCAAACAAAATGGAAAAGATTTTCAACAACACTCAGGTTGCCTTTGCACTTAAAACGGATACCGAATTAGAAAGAGCTTATTTTTTATTCAAAATGATTGATAATGAGCCTTTAGTGCGAATTGGAACTGCGGTTACTAATTTTGCTTTAAAGGCGCACTTGCCGGTTGAAAGTCTGATTAGAGCTACTGTTTTTGATCATTTTTGTGGTGGAACTACTGAGGAAGATTGTCTTTCGGTGGTTGATAAGATGTTTACCAAAGGTGTTTCTTCTGTTTTGGATTATTCCGTTGAAGGAAAAGAAGAAGAAGAACAATTTGATGCTGCTTTGCAAATGACATTGAAAACAGTTGAATTTGCTAAAGAAAGAAAAGCGATTCCGTTTGCGGTATTCAAACCAACAGGTTTAGGGCGATTTGATTTATATACCAAAATAGGAGAGAAGCAGCCACTATCGGCTGAAGAAAAAAGGGAATGGGACAGGGTTGTGGCTCGTTTTGATTTGATATGTAAAACGGCTCATGAAAAAGATGTAGCACTATTAATTGACGGTGAAGAAAGCTGGATGCAGGATGCTGCCGATGATTTGGTTACCGAAATGATGAAAAAGTATAACAAAAAGAAAGCGATTGTTTTTAATACGCTACAGTTGTATCGCTGGGACCGACTGGATTATTTAAAGAAATTGCATGAACAAGCCAAAGCAGAAGGGTTTTTTATTGGAATGAAAATCGTTCGTGGCGCGTATATGGAAAAAGAGAATACCCGCGCTGAAGAAATGGGTTATCCGACACCAATTTGCGAAAGCAAAGAAGCCACTGATATCAACTATGATGTAACGATGGAATATATGATGGATAATTTAGATTTGATGTCCATTTTTGCCGGAACACACAATGAATCAAGTTCTTATAAATTGATTGAAATGATGCAGACCAAGGGAATTTCTAAAAATGACGAGCGAATTTGGTTTGGACAATTGTATGGTATGAGCGACAATATCAGTTATAATTTGGCAGAATATGGCTATAATGTTGCTAAGTATTTGCCTTTTGGGCCGGTTAGAGATGTTATGCCTTATTTGATTAGAAGAGCAGAAGAAAATACTTCAGTTGCTGGTCAGACAAGTAGGGAATTAAATATGTTAAAGACTGAAAGACAACGAAGAAAGCATAGTAAATAGATAAAAAAACCTCATTAATTGAGGTTTTTTTATGGCTTTTTTTTTAATATATATTGTAGTGCCGTTAAAATCAATATCTTTGATTTTGTTTTTTAAACAAGCCCAACTAAATTAAAGACCTACTTAATAGTTATTTTTAGAATGAAGACAATTACTTTTATATATAAATCATTATTACTGATAGTGGTATTATTTCCTTTTCAAGGGTTTGCCCAGAATTTAATAGTTAATGGTGATTTTCAAGGAGGAGTTAGTGGTTTTAATATACCTGGTTCAGGATATACCCAAATTACTATGCCATTTTCCGGAACAACTGTTCAGGGTAATTTTGCCATTACAACAAATCCACAACCAATGAATACTGCTTTTTTTATTGCAGGAGGTGATCATACATCAGGTTCTGGAAATATGATGGTTATTGATGGTAATAATGTCGGAGGTCAACAGGTTTTTTGGCAATGTGTTAATGCCGGCGGAGGAATATGTGGACTTACTGTTGGAAGCACTTATACTTTTAGTTATTGGATAAAATCTGTATCAACTACTACAACGAATGCCGCCACTCAGGCAGATATTGGTGTTCAAATTGTTAATGCCGGTACAATAAATTTAATTTCCGGAAATACTTTGGCTCCTTTACCCGCTTCGGGATGGCAGCAAGTGGTTTATACTTTTGTACCAACTAATAATTGTGTTTTTATTAAGCTCTATAATAATAATTTAAATGCTGTAGGGAATGATTTTGCTATTGATGACATGGTGGTACTACCTCCTGTATCACCGTTAACTATTAGCCATTCTTCTACCAATCCGGTATGTACCGGTAATAATAACGGAAGTATTGTGGGTTATGCTTATGGAGGAACTATTCCTTATACTTTTTCATTAACAGGTACTTCTACAGCTAATAATACAACAGGGATTTTTAATGGACTTGCACCAGGGACTTACGCCATATCTGTAACGGATAATGCGGGAATTACAGTTGGACAATCAAACATAGTTTTAACCGTTCAGAGTGGTACATTAACTACGAGTTCAAATACAAATATTTGTAGAGGAATCCCAACAACTTTGAGCGTCAGCGGAGGCTCTAGTGGTTATAACTGGACAGCATCGCCAGCAGATTCAACTTTAACAACACCAACCAGTTCTAATCCAACTGTAAGTCCAACACTAACTACAACATATACGGTTAGTTCTACCAGAACAAGTAATGTTGACCTCATCACTAATGGAAGTTTTACAAATGGTAATGCCGGTTTTTATACAGATTATATCTATTATAATCCAACCAATGTCAATAGTCTTCAAAGGGCATATGGTGTAGCTTCTAATTCAAATGTATGGGAGTCTGGTTTCACAGCATGCGTAGATCACACAACAGGAACCGGACAAATGATGGTAGTGGATGGTTCTAATTTAAATGGCGGAAATGATTTGGTTTGGGGTCAAAATGTTGCGGTACTTCCAGGACAAAATTATACATTAAGCTTCTGGGTTCAATCCGTAGTGGGTACAAGTCCAGCTGTGATAAGGGTTGTTATTAATGGGGTTCAATTGGGAACTTTAATAGCAGGACCAACCTGTACTTGGATAAATTTTAGTCAAACCTGGAATTCCGGAGCAGCAACTTCGGCACAAATTCAATTGTTTGATACAAATCAGGCAGCCGACGGAAATGATTTTGCTTTAGACGATATCACTTTCACTACAAATATCATTTGTAATGTGTCAGCAAGTGTACAAATTGGTGTTAACGTCTGTACAGCCACTGTTTGTCCAACACCTGTAGTTAGTGTTACACAGCAACCAACTTGCGCTGTTCCGACAGGAACTATAACATTTACAAGTCCGTTGAATCCATGTGCGTTGACACAACCAACAGATCTTTTTATTTCTGAGGTTACAGATGAAAGTACAGGAGCACTATCTTATATTGAAATTTTTAATGGAACAGGTACACCAAAAAACTTAGCCAATTACAAACTTAAAATTTATAACAATGGAAATCCAGGACCTTCTCTTAACTGTGACTTTCCGCTATCAGGAACTTTAAATAGCGGTGAAGTTTATGTAGTTTCGGTTGGTACGGTGGTCAATGCTGGAGGTGTTGTACCCGATTTGGTAGTTGCAATATGTCCTGGTTTTAATACAAATGACAATGTTCGATTAACAACAATCGCGGATGTAGAGATTGATTTATGGGGAAGAACAGATGGTGTCGACTTTACTCCGGGAAATCAATCGGGTTATACTTACAGAAGAAATGTTTGTGCACCACATCCAAGTTTAGCATGGACCCCGGCTGATTGGGCAGCATTAGACCCTCAGGATTATACCGATGTGGGAAATTATCAAATGGCTATTTATGAATACAGCGTAAACGGAACAACTTATCAGTCTAGCCCAACTTTTACAGGTTTGGCACCAAATACTTATAATGTAACGATTAGAGATTTGATTTCTGGCTGCAGTTCAACACCAATTGGATTAACAATTAACCCGATAACGGCTGTTGGACCTCCAACGGTTAGTCCAATAACATATTGTCAAAATGCAGCAGCAGTTCCTTTGACTGCAACACCTAGCGCAGGTGGGACTTTAAATTGGTACGGAACTAATGCTACCGGAGGAACTGCTTCGGGAACAGCACCAACTCCTTCAACAACAGGAGCACCAGGTTCCGTTGTCCATTATTATGTAAGTCAAACTGTTGGTGGATGCGAAAGTACAAGAGCTGATATTGCGGTAACAATCGGGAATCCTCCTAATGCCGCACCATTTTTATTTTGTACCGTTCTAAGTCCTACTTCTTTATATTTTGATTTTAATAATGTTGGAAATTTAACTGTTAATTATAGTTATACAATTGATGGTGGACCTCCTATCACAGGGACTTATAATCCATTTGTTCTTCCGTTTTCTAATTATACTGTATCAGGGCTTACACAAGGACAGGTTGTTGTTTTTACACTAACTTGGAATGGAATATGTACACCACCATTAACAACAACATGTAGTACTCCATGTACTACAACTCCAGTATTAACTATTACAAACCCGGCAGCAGTTTGTTCTCCGGGGACAGTTAATATTACTGCACCTGCTGTAACCGCAGGAAGTACAGGAGGAGGGACATTAAGTTATTGGACAGATGCAGCAGCTACGTCGGGGATGACACTTGCTCAAGCGAGTGCTATTGCTACAAGCGGAACTTATTATATTAAAAGCTCACTTGGAAATTGCAGTGATATTGAACCGGTTACTGTAACTATAACTACTCCACCTGTTTTAGTGATTACTAATCCGGCTGCAGTTTGTGCGCCAAACACAGTTGACATTAGTTTACCGGCGGTAACGGCTGGAAGTACAGGAGGAGGAACGTTAAGTTATTGGATTAATGCGGCAGCAACAACAGCATTAGCAAACTACACTGCAATTCTTTCAAGCGGAACGTTTTATATTAAAAGTACAGTTGGAAGTTGTTCGGATATTGAGCCAGTAACGGTAGTAGTAAATCCAACACCGGTTTTGGTCATAACTAATCCGGCTGCTGTTTGTTCTCCTGGTACGGTTGATATTACTTCAGCCGCTGTCACAGCGGGAAGCTTAGGAGCAGGAACCTTAAGTTATTGGACAGATGCAGCAGCTACGTCAGGACTAACATTAGCTCAGGCAAGTGCAATTGCAACAAGCGGTACCTATTATATTAAAAGCACAATTGGAGCCTGTTCAGATATAAGACCTGTAGTAGTAACAATTAATCCAACTCCATCATTAACCATTACGAATCCGGCGGCAGTTTGTTCGCCAAATACGGTTAACATTACTTTACCAGCAGTCACAGCAGGAAGCACGGGAGGAGGAACTTTGAGTTATTGGACAGATGCAGCGGCTACATCAGGAATGACAATTGCCCAGGCCAGTGCAATTGCAACAAGCGGAACCTATTATATAAAGAGCACAACAGCTGGAAATTGTTCAGATATTAAACCGGTTACTGTTACTATTAACCCAACTCCGGTTTTAAGTATAACCAATCCAGCGGCAGTTTGCTCGCCAAATATGGTTAACATTACCTTGCCAGCTGTAACCGCTGGAAGTACAGGAGGAGGAACCTTAAGTTATTGGACTGATGCTGCAGCTACGTCAGGACTAACATTAGCTCAGGCAAGTGCAATTGCAACAAGTGGAACATACTATATTAAAAGTTTGTTAGGAGGTTGTTCAGACATTAATCCTGTAGTGGTTACTATTAACCCTACACCGTCATTAACGATAACAAATCCGGCGGCAGTTTGTTCGCCAAATACGGTTAACATTACCTTACCTGCAGTCACAGCAGGAAGCACAGGAGGAGGAACTTTGAGTTATTGGACAGATGCAGCGGCTACATCAGGAATGACAATTGCCCAGGCCAGTGCAATTGCAACAAGCGGAACCTATTATATAAAGAGCACAACAGCTGGAAATTGTTCAGATATTAAACCGGTTACTGTTACTATTAACCCAACTCCGGTTTTAAGCATAACCAATCCAGCGGCAGTTTGCTCGCCTGGCACTGTAGATATAACTACAGCTGCTGTAACAGCGGGAAGTACAGGAGGAGGAATCTTAAGCTATTGGACAAATGCAGCTGCTACAACTGCATTGACAAATACAACTACTATTGCAACTAGCGGAACATATTATATTAAAAGCACACTTGGAAGTTGTTCTGATATTGAACCTGTTATAGTTACTGTTAACAATCCTAATTTAATAATTACAAACCCATTAGCAGTATGTGCTCCGGCGACAGTTGATATAACACTGCCAGCAGTTACGGCAGGAAGTACAGGTGGTGGAATATTGAGCTATTGGACTGATGCAGCAGCCACAACAGGCATGACTATTGCCCAAGCAAGTGCAATCAATGTAAGTGGTACTTATTATATCAAAAGTACAGTTGGAACTTGTTTTGACATTGAAGCTGTTGTAGTAACTATCACTGCTAATTTTGTTGTAAATAATCCGTTGCCATTGCAACGATGTGATCCAAACAATGATGGGTTTGAAACATTTGATTTGACACAAACTATAAATAGTATTACAGGTGGAAATCCTGGCTATAATGTTAGTTTCCATGAAACTAATGTCGATGCAAATACTGGTGCAACAGCTATCCTGACTCCCGCAAGTTACGATAATATTAATCCTTTTTTGCAAACAATTTATGTAAGAGTAGCTTCCAATACGTCTACATGTTATCGGGTTGTTACTTTACAATTAATAATCAACCCAACTCCGGTTGCTACCGAGCCTGATGATTATGAACTATGTGATTATACCGGAGCAGCAGGTTATGAGACATTTGATTTAACAAGCACCATTTCTGATATACTGGGTACTATAAATCCACTTACCCACACGATAACTTTTTACACCACTCAGGCAGCAGCAGAATTGGGTACAGGTAACATCACTAATCCGACGAGTTATACCAATGGTACCATTAATACCCAGACGATTTATGTCAGAGTAGAAACTACGGCTACAGGTTGTTATGATATTGTCACTTTGCAGTTAATTGTAAATCCGTTACCGAATGCTACCCAGCCAAACTATCCGCAGTATTCACTTTGTGATACGACTGGTTTAGTGGGCTTTGAGACCTTTGATTTAGCCTCACAGGTGAATGCTATATTATTGGGACAAACCGGTATGGCTGTTACTTTTTATCCTAGTTTAGGCGAGGCACAATCAAACAGTAATGCCATTACCAATTTACAATACACTAACGCTGTAATTTACGTTCAGACCTTAGGTGTCCGTATAACGAATACTGACACAGACTGTTATGTAATCTCTACGATAGATATCAGAGTGGAACCATTGCCAGTATTGATTCCACCAACACAGCCTTACACAATTTGTGATGACAATCAGGATGGGTATAGCTGTGGCTTTGACTTATCGAGTTTAGAGGCAAATTTGTTAGGAAGCGCACCAGGTTCGGCTAATTATACCCTGAGCTTCTACGAAACATTAGCAGATGCTATCTCAGAAAATGTTATTACCGCAATTGATACTACAGTACCTTATTGCACTATCAATCCATTTGTACAAATATTGTATGTTAGAGCTGAGGATAATATTACGCATTGCTATAGCATTCTTCCAATAGAGTTAAATGCTGATCCAAGTCCGATTGCTCCGGTAAATCTGGACCCAATAACGGTATGTGATCAGGACAGTAGTCCACAAAGCGCAAGTACGCTTGTAGATTTAACCCAGGCAACAGCCGCTGTTTTAGCCCAACAAACCGGAGCCCCGTCTGATTATACTGTGGAGTATTACACCTCACAACCATTAGCAGAGCAAGGTACTTTACCAATTGTAAATGATACCGGCTATGATGTTAGTGATGGCACAACGATATGGGTTAGAGTTGAGCATAATACGACTGGTTGTTATAATGTTGGTTCGTTCCAAATAGAGATTAATACTCCGTTATTACTCACTACACCAACACCGCTGAGTGTTTGTGATGCCGATGACGTTCCAAATGATCAGTTGTATGTATTTGATTTAACCATAAAAAATACCGAGATCAACCAGGCTACAGGGTATACGGTAACGTATTATCCAAGTTTATTGGATGCTCAGAATGATACCAATGTTATCACTACACCAACTGCTTATTTAATCCAGAATCCACCAGTACAAACACTTGGAGTAGTAGTCACGACAGCGGATGGATGTACAAGCATCACAACTTTAGATATCAGAGTGTTGTCAATACCAACACCAAATAGAAATCCAACACCACTGGCACCGAAATGTGATGACAACAATCCGGGCGACATGATGGAGGTGTTTGATTTAACGGTTAATGAGGCGTATATAGGAAACGGAGACCCGAATCTGACGTTCCATTATTTTGCAACGCGGGACAATGCCGTTGACAACGTAAGCGAATTAATTCCGGCCACAGCAGCTTTAGTAGGCGACAATGTTTGGATTAGAGTAGAGAACAACAGGGTAGACTACCAAGGTGAGAACTGTTATGTAATAGTAGAACAAGCATTAACGGTAAATCCATTACCGATTGTTGTTCAGCCACTGGCACCATACAGAGCATGTGATGATAATGCTGATGGCATCGCTGTATTTGATTTGACTAATCCTGATTTGGCTGAGGCGATATTAGGCCCTACTCAATTACCGGCAGATTATGCCATTAGTTATCACCCATCGCAGGCAGCAGCCACAGCAGGGACTCCGACACTACCGAACAGTTATACCAATGTAACTCCGAATGCTCAGGATATTTACGTCAGAGTGGTTAACAATGCTACAAGTTGTGTTAACACAGGAGTGCTGCCACTTGTAGTAGAGGCGTATGCCAGAGCTGTAGGTCCACAGCAGTTTAACGAATGTGATAATGACGGTAATCCGTATGATGGGGTTGGCCTTGTTGATTTAACGAGTTATGCAGCGGATATATTAGACGGACAGGATGCTGCTATATTTATAGTTAGTTATTACACCAGCTTAGCCAATGCAGTAGCAGGAACCAATGCCTTGACTTTGGCACAGGCACAGGCGTATCAAACCGATGCGGATACCGATACGATTTGGGTTAAGGTAGAGAACAGCAGCAATCTGATTACTCCGGTATGTTATGCTATCACTACAATAGATATTAAAGTGGAGCGTTATCCAAATCCGGTTATAAATACAGCAAATAATGTAACGACTATCTGTGTTGACTTTATTACGAATCAGGTGGTAAGACCACTTACGCTGAACAGTGGTGTTGTGAATCCAAACAACTATACTTATGAATGGTTTGAAGATGCATCTACGACACCAATACCGGGAGCAACGGGACCAACATATACCGTTGACACACCGGCAGTAGCAGGAGCCACCAGAGAGTATACGGTAAGGGTAACCAGTGCCAGTCCACTGGCATGCCAGACTACATCGGCATCTTTCCCTGTGATACAATCAGGGCAGGCAGTTATAGCGGCAGGAACAGTAGGATACACGGTAACGGGCGCCTTTAGTTCGTCACAAATTATTACTGTGACTGTAGAAGGTTATGGCGCACCGGATTATCAGTACAGTTTGGATGACGGACCGAGACAGGATAGCAATGTGTTTGAAGGTGTCAGCATGGGCACACACATCATCCATGTTTGGGATGCCAAAGGTGACATAGCATACAGTTGTGAGGAGTTAATTATAAACGAGGTTTATATCATTGATTATCCTCATTACTTTACTCCGAATGGCGATGGAATCCATGATACATGGAATGTTGTTGGATTGGATGAATCTGCAAAAATCTTCATTTTTGACCGTTATGGCAAACTGCTCAAACAAATCAGTCCAACAGGACAAGGTTGGAATGGAACGTATAACGGGCATCTGTTACCATCGGATGATTACTGGTTTACGGTTGATTTTGTGGAAGGCGGCGTGATGAAACAATTTAAGTCACACTTCGCTATGAAACGATAGTTTGAGTTATGAATTATGAGTTATAAATTATAAGTTAAAAAGCCCTGGTTTAGCCAGGGCTTTTTTTATGTGACAGAAAGAAATAGTTGAAAAATAGCCCCGATTCCTTCGGCAGTCGCTACGCTCGTGTGCAGTGGAAATCCTGACATTGCGTAAGACAATCATGATGAGATTGCTTCGTGCCTCGCAATGACAGATTGCAACGGATAGCGGGAGCAGTAGTGTAGTGATGTTGAGAAGTACTGCTCCTAAAAAAGAAAATCCCGTCTCGTTTCAAACAAGACAGGATTTTAGTGGAGTCGCCGAGAATCGAACTCGGGTCCAAACAAGCAACTAAAGAGTTTTCTACACGCTTATTTTCTGATTGGATTTTCGATATAGTGATAGGCCAGAAACAGCCACACCATACTTATCTTCTTAAATTTTCGTAACAGCTCCGAAGCTTTACTGTTCTTAGGTTTATTTTTACGATTCACCTGAGCCGACCGCCACAAACCAAAGCTATCGAGGTGAATCCTGCTTTCCTACCTTGTAGGACGAGGCTAATCTTACTTTAATTCAGATTATGCAGCAAGAGCGTAGTTTCCTTCGCCGTTTATGTTTTTGTGAATTTGGATTTACGAGCAAAAAACACAATGCTCGACGTGCTTACAATTCAATTCGACTTGCTGTCAAAACCAGTCGACCCCAAATAAGATTTTTGAGTTATCAAAAATTGTTCCGCAAAAGTAGTCTAAAGTTATTAGGTTTGAAAATCAATGAAGGTTGATTATTTAATATTTTCCGCTTAGCAATTCTCCACCGATAGCAGATTTGGCTTCGATGCCCAATTTTTTCATCATTTCATAGGTAGTACAAACCGCGGCCGAAGTTACCGGAATTCCGATTTCTGTCTGGATTAAATCGATAGCTTCTAAAGATGGCATTTGCACACAGGCTGATACGACTAAAACATCAACATCAGTTAAATCCAATCGTTTATAGATTTCCAATAAGTTCATTGGATTTTGGGCAGCGACTTCCAGATTATCCGGAATTTCCAGCGCAATACTTTCTTTTACTTTGAATCCCTGATGCTCTATATAATCGACAACCATATCGGTTAACGGACGCATATATGGCGTTATGATTGAAACTTGTTTGGCACCCAAAACTTTCAAACCATTAATCAAGGATCCGGCTGAAGTTACTATAGGCGTTGGGAAATCGTTGGCAATAGTTTCCTGGTGCAGGTTAACTTCCGAAACACAGTGATAACCTCTTCCCATACTCATAATTGCTACTAGACAGGCATAACCCATAACATCGACATGTGCATCGGATAATTCCTGAGCGCATTTCAAACTCATGGCATCCATGGCTTCGAGTTCTTCTTTGGTTACTTTTTTCATTCGCATTCTGCTAGAATGAAACGTAAAACGCTCCGGTAAAATAGTTTCTCTGGAACGGAAAATCGCCGGGATTTCGGTTTCCATTGTTACGTTTGATGATGGTACAATTTGACCTATTCTGTATTTCTTCATTTTGTTGCAATAATAATTAAATCGGTAGTTTTTTCTTGGTTGTGAATATATTCTTTTCGATCAAGATAAATGATGCTAAAATTATTTTCTTCAAGCTCTTTTGTCAAATAATCGGCTTGATGGAAATTCTGGTACATTTTGTCGCCTGTACTTCCGGTTTTAAATCCCGATTTGGAATTATCGTCTTCCATAGTACTGATGTAGAGGATTCCGTTTTCATTTAATTTTTGACTTGCATCTTTGATAAATTGAACGGCTTCTTCTTTTAATAAATAGGGTAGGCCAAACCCACAAAGTATTCCGTCATATTTCTTTGCAAGACTTGCTATTGCTCTGCAATCCATTAACTTAAAATGGGCATTTGGATTATTTATTTTTGCCAATTCAATCATATTCGGAGCCAAATCAGAACCTAGAATTTTAAAATCGGGACGTTTTTCCAGCAGGTACTTTGTAATATTTCCGGGACCACAAGCCAATTCTAAAATTTCCGGGTTGCCTTTTTTTATCGAATTGCAAAACACATCGAGCGAATCATGGTACAAGGAAACATCCATAAACTTGTCCTGATAAACATCGGCAAGTTTGTTGAATACATCGACTGCTATTTTTGTTTGATCCATTGTCATTGCGAGGCACGAAGCAATCTAAATTTCTTTTACAGTATTTACAATGGTTCCAATTCCTTCCACAGTGGCTTCAATCACATCGCCATCATATAACCATTCCTGTGGATTGCGACCAGCTCCAACTCCGGATGGAGTTCCGGTTGCGATTATATCACCAGGTTCCAAAGTAAAAACCGTACTCAAATCTTCAATCAAATCGTTGATGTTAAACAATAGGAATTTGGTATTCGAGTTCTGTTTTTCAATGCCGTTTACTTTTAACGACAAATTCAGGTTGTGTGGATTTTTGATTTCGTCTTTGGTGACCAATATTGGTCCCATTGGCGCAAAAGTATCCTGACCTTTGGAAACAATCCATTGACCTTCACGGCGGCAATCACGCGCCGAAATATCATTGATAACTGTATAACCAAACACATAATCCATGGCATCAGCTTTGGGAACATATTTTCCTTTTTTGCCAATAACCACAGCCAATTCAACTTCCCAGTCTAATTGTGAAGTCAGTTTGGTGTTTTTAATAATATCGGTATTTGTAGCCGTAACCGTTGTTGGAGGCTTTGAAAAGATGATTGGTTTTTGAGGAAGCTTTCCGGTTGTGTCTAAGGTTCGTGCGCTTTCAGCAACGTGCTCGGTATAATTCAAGCCAATACCTATAATGTTCTTTCTTGGTTTCGGAATAGGAGCAAGGAACGTCACTTCGTCCATTTCATAAGCGATTTCTTCGAAGAAAGCTGGTTCAGTATCGGCAATCATATCGTTAAGTTCTTCCACCAGTTCAAACCCCATATCAATCAATTCCAACATCGTTGTCGGTAATGGGAAATTGGATATTTCACCAAAATCCTCCATATCGATAATTTGATTATTATGGATAAATCCCAGGCGTGGTTCGTCGCTGTCTTGTGTTTTGTATGTTAGTAGTTTCATGTTTATTTCTCGCAGAGGCGCAGAGGCGTAAAGTTAAAATTGTATTTTCTAATCTCTTTATTCTATTTTCTGAAATCCGTTGTTTTCTTCTAATTCTCTTTCTTGGTATAATCCTAGTTTTTCAATTACAGGCAAATCGTTGAACGAAAATAAGCAGGCATCTTCGGTATCTGATGCGTTGTGATGCTCATGCCATGCCCAGGATGGAACGCAGAAAATATCTCTTTCCTTCCAGTCAAAACGTTTCCCGTTGATAATGGAATAGCCTTTTCCTTTCGCACATTGATAGACAAAAGAACCTGTATGTTTGTGTGCTTTTCCTTTGAAACCCGTAGGTAATAATTGCATGCTCGCACTCATTGTTTGCATTACATGTCCGCCAGTTGAAGGATTGGAATACTGCATCAGAATTCCATCAATTGGATTTACAGGATTTACTTTTGCAGCTTCGACTATTGCCGGATAAACTTTTTTCCAGGAATATTTAAACAATGGCGAATACGGTTTGTCCCAGGTCTTATCAGCTGGAATTAATCCTGTGCAACCATAAGTTATAGGAGAAAAATTGACCTCATTTGCTAAAGGTTGTTTTCCATCAAAAACCGCATAATCATTGGCTTCCAAAGCATTCACTAACGGAATATCCAGACCATCCTGCCAAATACAGGTTTTGCCATTCGTATCAACGCCGTGTTCGTGCCAGGTTGAATTAGGTGTAATCACAAAATCATTTACTTCAAATGTAATTTTATTCCCATCCACAACAGTGTAACCGCCTTCGCCTTCCATGATAAAACGCAAGGCAGAAGCTTTGTGTCGGTGAGCCGAAGTGCTTTCACCCGGACGTGTAACCTGAATTCCGGTGTATAACCAGCCAACAGCTGCAGAAACATCTTTTCGTTTGTCGTTTACCAAATAAACTACTCTTCGTCCAGCTTGTTCAGGTGTAACTAATTCGGATGATTTTAAAACTAAGTCGCGTAAGCTTTCATATTTCCACAGCATAGCAACCGATGAACTTCTTGGTTCCCATGGTTCAATATCGTTGGCAACGGTCCATAAGGCACCAGCGCCAAGTGTTTCGAGTTCTTTGTAATAGGCTAATAATTCGGGCGAATCCTGAACACGTGCTCTACCAATTTGGTCGTCTGAATGGTTTTCGTTCATATTGCAATCTGTTTAATTAATAACTAAATAGTTATTGGTTTTTTTACATTTTAATATAAAAAAGCCGTCTTTTTGTTCAACCAGTAATGTGTCACTTTCGAAAAATGCGGGCTTATAATTTTTATGGAATTTAAATGAAATTACATTATTCTCTGATTTGTAACTACCCGTATAATAACCGGAATTGACCAATCCAAATACTTTAGAATAATATCTGAAGGTATTGTTTTTTCTCAAAATCAATATGTCATCTCCCATTTTCCAATTGGATGTGGCTTTCAATGCTCTTTGGGATGTATATCGATTGAAAAAATCGTGTCGTCTGGAAATACGGTCGTTTTTTTCCATTGTCCCACAGGATTGGAAAAGTAACAATATAAATGCAAAGAGTAATAAAGGTTTCATCTTATCTTTTATTAAATTCTTCGTGATTGTCTATAAAAGTAATCTTTCTTGTTGGAGCTGTATTTACCCGCAAATCAAAAATATCAAAGCGGTTGTAATGGCCAAGAATGTCGTGCATTTGTTTTGGCTGAATACATTTTTCCAAATCAATATTGGCGTAAACAATTCCTTCGTCATCAATTAAAGGTTGCCCAACGACAGCGCCATTTGGACCAATGATTCCTGAGAAAGCAGAATTCTTTCTGGTCAATAATTCTTCTACATTTGGAACGTCAGGTTTTAAAGCTTCCATAATTTCTTTGGATATCGTTGAACACGAAACGATTGTAAACAATTTACCTTCGAATGAATGTGCGGCAGCGCGGATTTTTATCGCTTCCGCCATATCATAATCTGGTGGCGCAACAGGAAGTGAAATATAATTAGCAATATGAATCAATTCGCCTTGCGATAACAAGGTAAAACGTGCTAGTGTATTTGTGTTTTCGCCACAAGCCAAAGTTCCTATTGGGCCAATTTCAGTATTATACACTTTTAGAGAAGAACCGTCACCGCTTGTCCATGTCAGTTTTTCTGCCCAGGTTGGCACCAGTTTTCTGTGTTTGCCAATAAGTTTTCCGTTATTGTCTATGATTAAATTGGTGTTGTATATTTCGCCATAACTATCGCCTCGTTCATTGATTCCGATAACGATGTGACAATTGTGATTTTTTGCCGCCTGATATAATGGCTGCATTACGGCATCATCGACTTTTACTGATGATTTATACAATTGCTCGTACCATTTGCTTCCCTGAACCGGAGTCATAATCCAATTCCAATACGGATAACCAGCCACAAAAACTTCCGGAAACGCAACCAAATTAGCTCCGTTTGCAGTGGCTTCTTTTACGAATGAAATCGCTTTGTCAATCGTTTTTTCTACATTAATAAAAACGGGTGATGTTTGTACGGCTGCGGCTTTGAATTTTTTGAACTCCATTCGAAAATTATTTTAAATTCTGACCCGAGCGATAGCGAACAGGTCGTTAGACAATTTTAAATTATAAATGATGAAATCTTTGCTTTCATATCGTCATTAAAAGCTTCCGCTTTGATGTCATTTCTGTTTTCAGCTATGGCTACGTTTACCAAGGTTACTTCTCCTTCCAAACAGGTTTTTCCCTGTTCATCTTCAAAACGGAAACCGCAATTTACAGAAGCACCACCAAGGTTTATTACCCAAAGTTTTTTGGTTAATGTTTCACCCAATCGTGCTGCTTTTTTGAATTGTACTTTTAAATCTACTGTCGGAATTCCGTTCGTTTCATGGATTTTTGAAAATGGTCGGTCCAGCGCTTCTTCAAACCAATCTTCAACCAAGTCGTTGAGCATTTCTAAGAAACGCGGATAGAAAACAATCCCCGCATAATCAACATGTTTGAAACGGATTTTTTCGGTTTTTATAAAAGGGTTATTCATTTGCTATTTTTTTATTCTTAAAGGTCAAAATTAGTTACACAAAGTTCGCAAAGATTTTAATCTTAATGCGCTATTTCACTACTTATTTCAATTTAAATCGTTGTATTTTTCCGGTTTCGGTTTTGGGCAGTGCTTCTGTAAAATAAATTACTCTAGGATATTTATACGGCGCAGCTACTTCCTTGAACCAGTGTTGAATATGGTTTTTCATATTATCTGTAGCTTTACTTTTTTCTTTGAGTACAATATGCGCACAAACCAGCATTCCGCGTTCTTCATCGGGCAAACCAACCACAGCACATTCCAGTATATCTTCGTGAGTTAAAAGTACGCTTTCTACTTCAATCGCCGCTATGTTATAGCCCGAAGAAATTATCATGTCATCGCCACGCGCTACAAACCAAAAATAGCCATCTTCGTCCTGACGGAAAATATCTCCGGTAACATTCCAACCGTTTTCGACGTATTGTTTTTGCTTTTCAATTCTATTTAAATATTTGCAGCCTGTGATGCCACGAACGACTAATCTTCCGGGTTCATTTTTTGGCAATTCATTCCCGTTTGCATCAATAATTTTGGCTTCATATCCAGTAATGGCAAGTCCGGTTGCTCCGGGTTTCATATTTTCGGTATTAGAAGAAATAAAAATATGCAGCATTTCGGTTGCGCCAATTCCGTCGATGATTTTCAGTCCTGTGGCATCGTACCAATCCTGCCAAACTTTTAACGGTAAGGTTTCGCCAGCAGAAACACATTTGCGTAAGCTCGAAATATCAAAGTCGGTTACTTTAGAAGTTATCACGCGCCAAGCTGTTGGCGCCGTAAAGCAAATTGTAATTTTATGTTCCTGAATGGCCTGTAACAGCATTTCGGGTGTTGGTTTTTCTATAAGAAACGTGGATGCTCCAAAATACATCGGAAACAAAACCAATCCACCCAAACCGAAAGTAAATCCTAATGGTGGGCTTCCGGTGAAAATGTCTTTTTGTGTTGGTTGTAATGAATAGGGCGGAAATGCTTCGCAAATATTTAGAATGTCTTTGTGATAATGCGAGGTCATTTTTGGTAAGCCTGTAGTTCCTGAAGTGAATCCGATTAACGCAACACTATCTGATTTTGAATGGTAATTGGTGAATGTCTTTGCTTTAGATTGCATTAATGTTTCTAATTCATCATAGAAACAAGTACTTTTCAGGAAGTCTGATTTAACTAAATTCATTTCATCCTGCAAAGCTTTATCGCACAGAGCGTGTGAGATTTCGGCGCAATCAATAATCGTAGTTAGTTCTTTGGAACGAAGCAGAGGCATAGTTGAAACGACAATTCCACCAGTTTTTAAAATGGCAAACCAACAAGCTACCATCATTGGGTTGTTAGCAGAACGAATCAACACACGATTTCCGGAAACCAATCCCAAATCATCCACTAAAACATGAGCAAGCTGATTGGCTTTTTCGTATAAATCATTGTATGTCCATGTCGTTTCAAATGTTCGAATGCAAGGATTATTGCCATGACCTTCTTTGATATGATTGTCTAATAATTTGTCAACACAATTCATCATTTCCGGACGATTGAACTGAGGCAAATCCAGAAAAACATAATCAGGCTGCAAGTCTGGGCTTGGTAAATGTTCGTGAGCGAAATTGTCTGCGTAATGTTTCATGGTTTAATTATTTCTCGCAAAGATGCAAAGTCACAAAGTTTTGATTTTAATCTATTTCTTATTACTCTTCGGTTTCAATGCTATTTTCATGCTTTCCGTTTGCTTTCTTTCGGCAGCTTTTAACGGATACAAATGAGAACTTCCCATTTTGTATTGATTTGGAATATCATCCGTTTGAAATTGTTCGTAAGCCTGCGCATTTCTAACAAAATTGGCATCAGCCAACAATGGTCTTCCCAATGCGACTAAATCAGCTCTGCCATTCAGAATGATGGTATTGATTTGATCAATGTCCTGAATGTAACCCGTTGTAATGGTTGGAACATGAATTGTATTCCGAACCAAATCCGAGAATGGTGTTTGCCACATTCTTCCCGTTTGTGGTTTCTGATTTGCTACGGTATTTCCGGTTGAAACATTGATGATATCGGCACCGGCATTTTTAAACGCAGTAGCAATGGTCAAGACATCTTCTTCTGAAATGCCGTTTTCCGCCCAATCAGTTGCGGATATTCTAACCGACATTGGTTTGTCTTTTGGAAATGCATTTCGCATTTCGTTGAAAACGCGTAACGGGAATTTCAATCTGTTTTCGATACCTCCGCCAAATTCATCCGTTCTGACATTCGTGAAAGGCGATAGGAAAGAGGCTAACAAAAATCCGTGATGTGCCTGTAATTCTATCATATCAAAACCGGCTTCGTCTGCATTTTTTGTTGCCTGAACAAATTGAGATGTAACCAAATCCATATCTGCTAAAGACATTGCTTTTGGCATAGCATAATTTTCATTAAAAGCTATTGTAGATGCTGAAATCAATTCCCATGGATTTTGCTTCGCCAGTTCGCTATCGCTCGGGTGAATTGGTTCGGTTTCCCAAGGTTTTTTTGACGCACCTTTTCGACCTGAATGACCAAGTTGAATTCCGATTTTTGTTTGCGTATTTTTATGAATAAAATCTATAATTGATTTCCATTTAAGCATTTGTTTTTCAGTATATATTCCGGCACAACCTAAAGTAATACGTCCTGTTTCTGAAACCGCTGTCATCTCGGTTATAATCAACCCGACACCGCCTGTTGCCCGACTTCCATAATGCACCAAATGCCAATCGTTGATCAATCCGTTTTCGGCTGAATATTGTCCCATTGGTGACATTACAATTCGGTTTGAGAGTTCTAAATCTCGCAGTTTAAATTTGGTAAAAGCCGGAGGAATATGGTTACTGTTAAATTCGCTCAGCACTTTATCCGTAAACGATTTATCGCGTAAGCGAAGGTTTTCATATGTGACTTTCTTCGCTCTTGTCATGCATCCAAAAGCGAATTGATAAAACGGATGCTGGTTGTTTCTGTTCATATTTTCAAACCAGTCTAGCGAAACCAAAGCGGCATGCTGAATCATTTCAACTGTGTTTCTTCGGGTTTTGTCGTATTGTTCAAAAGCTGCCTGTACATTGGTCGGATTGGCAATCACAGCATCTGATAAACCTATGGCAGAATCCATAGCCAATTTGGTTCCCGAACCAATAGAGTAGTGGGCTGTGGCTTTGGCATCTCCTAAAAGAACTATGTTATTGTGATACCATTTTTCATTCGTAACATGCGGAAACTGGCGCCAATGTGATTTGTTTGTGATTAAGCCGTGACCATCCAATTCTTCTTTGAATATTTCGGATATTTTGGCAATTGTATCTTCTTCATTAGTAACTTCAAATCCATGTTTTTGCCAGGTTTCATCACTGCATTCAAAAATCCACGTGCTCATTCCCGGTTGGTATTGATAAGTATGAGCAACAATAGTTCCGTGTGGCGTTGTTCTAAAGAAATAGGTAAAAGCATCTAAAGGTTTGGTTGATCCAAGCCAGACGAAGCGGTTCTTCTTTAATGAAATTTTGGTTCCGAAGTCATTGGCAAATTGTGTCCGGATTGTACTTCCAATTCCATCGCAAGCCACAATAATATCAGCATCTTTGAATTGGGAAACATCATCTATATTTTGCTCGAAATGAAGATTTACGCCTTCCTCTGTGCATCGTTGTTGTAATAATTGCAATAATTTTTTTCGGGAACAACCACAAAATCCGTTTCCGGCGATGCTTACGGTTTGTCCGTCTCGGGCAATGATGATGTCATCCCAATAGGCAAAATTGCTTCTGATTAATTCATAGGATTTTAAATCTCGGGAAAGAAATTCGCCTAAAGTTTCATCTGAAAACACGACTCCAAACCCGAAACTGTCATCTGCTTTGTTACGTTCGTAAACATCAATTTGGCAATCGGGCATTGCTTTTTTGGTTAGTATCGAAAAGTATAATCCGCCCGGACCGCCGCCAATTACTGATATCCTCATAATTATTTTTTCATAAAATCAAAGGAACCTTTTCTGAGATTGATTCCGTATTCAAGATAGGCTTTTAGACACGCCAGAAAATTTGACCAGCCAAAGGAATTTCCGGAAAGCCATTTGAGTCCGGCTTCATTGTTTGCCATACTTTTTTCAGAGATTTTTACTAAAGTAAAATTGTCGCCAACGGTAGAAAGTTTCATTTCAACCAAAAGATTTTCACCACTGTTTTCCCAATAATATGAAATTAGATTTGGCTCAGCTTTGACAACTTTTACCGGACATTCAAAATCAAATTCGGGAAATTTCCAAATCAAATCTTTGCCTTCTTCCATTCTTCCTGTACTTTGTGAAATGAAATAATTACACATTTTTTCAGGGTTTACAATGGCTTCAAAAACCTCATTGATTGGTTTTGAAATTTGCATAGCCACATTTATTTCTAAAACGTCGGGTTTCATAATTAGTTTCTTTTGACAGAGAAAATTTCTCCGATTTTTGCATAACCTGAACCCGCTAAACGAGAAACCGGTTTATAGTTTTCAAGGTTTATTTTGTAATTATCAAGCAGTACATCATCTGCAATATGCATCATAACGATTCGGCCAATTATGACGCAGGCACCGCCATTTTTATGATCTTCAAGGAAGTAATGATGAACCAATTCACATTCAAAAGTGATTGGACTTTCTTTGACACGTCTTGGTTGTATTTTTAAAGAAGGAATCGGAGTTACACCAGCCAATTCAAATTCGTCAATATCAGAATGAACAGCCTGTGCAGTAGAATTCATTTGTTCGGTCAATTCTTCGGTTACCATATTCACCACAAATTGTTTGGTTGCCAAAACATTATTAAGTGTGTCTTTATTGGTATTATTGCCTCTACCAGTGGAAAACATAACATGAGGCGGATCATCTCCAACGGCATTGAAATAGGAAAAGGGTGCTAAATTGTTGATGCCATGCTCGCTAATACTTGAAATCCAGCCAATAGGTCTTGGAATTACGGAGCCGGTTAAAAGTTTATAAACGGCAGTATGATCTAATTCGTTTGGGTCAAATTGCATGTTGTTGTTTCTTTACTACAAATTAAATGAAAAATAGGCAAGTACTATATCGTTTTAGTAAAATAATGCAAGTATTTTGAAAATGAATTTCTTTTTAATTAATAAACCCCCACTGAAATAAATCAATGAGGGTTTATAAGTTTAAGTTGGTTTATTATTTATCTTTTTACCACACGAACAGTTCTTACTTCTTCGCCCTGTGTAACAATGATATTATACACTCCGGAAGGATAGCGATCTCCAAATGGTGAATTCTCCAAATCAGATCTTTTCACCTCTCGTTGTTCTACTAGTCTGCCTAACATGTCATAGACTTTTAGACTAACCATTTCCTGGATCGAGGTAGTGACATCAATTATGAAGTTTTCAGCAAATGGATTAGGATGTGCTATCGCTTTGAAAGGTAGCGTCATCGTTGTTTTTGCTACTAGTGGAGTCGTCACACTACAGTCTTTTCCATAATCAACAAAAGTACCATAGAGTTGCATGGTCACCGAGACTACATAGGTATTACCCGGGAGCAATCCGGAGAACATACTCAAGGTGAAATATGGATTAGGTGTATCAACATATTGACTGTATACTAAATCACCTATTAAATTATATAATGTCAATCTGAAACGATACAGAGTAGCACCAGTAAAAGGAGTGGTGTTAATCACTTGTGTATTGCTCGTAGCTGTCATTTCACATTGTGAAGCAACTAAAGATGTTTCAGGCATTGGAGGTGTAAATATAGAACAAGCTTGTCCAAATTGAGACCAGGCAATTAAGTTGGCTAATTTTATTTTTATCTGAACATCTACTTTGTATTCTGTAGCATAAGTTAAGAACCCTGCAGGAACAGTCAACATTGTCAAATTAAAGTTTGGTGATGTGCGTTCAGGAGATAAGTAATATACACCAGGTGCATCAGCACGGGAAACTCTAAAACGATAGGCAAGAGCTTGATTTACTGCTGTTGCATTGATAGTAGAAGTCATAAAGATTAAAGTAGAACCACATTGTGTGGCAATCACTTTGGTTGTTGCTACAGTTGTTGTTGTAAGGGTACAAATTGGTCCGTTGAACGGTTGTACTTCACCATTTATAATAGCAGCCGCTTGAATAGAATATGGCGTGCCATAAGAATAAATACTAGTATCTGTCAATTTAAAGTGATGCTGCACAGTGTCAACATAAGCTATTTCACCGGTAACTAAATTAGTCACTTTAAATCGGTAACCAATCACATAACCTTCACCCAAATCGATTTCTGTACAATTGATAGTGTTATTTAAACCATGATTAATACCACCACAGCTAGGCGATAGTACATAAACCACTATTGGTGAATGACCGTCAAATAATGAACCATCACAGTTGTTATCAATATTGTCATATGGAATGTCATATACTCCAGGATG
The DNA here is from genome assembly GCF_004797125.1 of Flavobacterium sangjuense. Classification (NCBI taxonomy): domain Bacteria; kingdom Pseudomonadati; phylum Bacteroidota; class Flavobacteriia; order Flavobacteriales; family Flavobacteriaceae; genus Flavobacterium; species Flavobacterium sangjuense. The sequence goes on along the minus strand of NZ_CP038810.1, from coordinate 2,521,470 downwards.
AATAGCAAACACGGCATCGTTGCAATCTAATGCATTAACAGAATAATTAGGTAACGGAGGTGTGCTGGCATTTATTGCACACAACTGAACAGCAGTTGATCCTGCAGCTCCATAGGTATCACCATCAGCATCTACATAGAATGGATACGTTTGATGTCTGTCATCTTTGGAATCATCACAATCGGTATTGTCTAATGAATATCCTGCCGGTACTGTAGTCGCGTTTATAGAACACAATAAAACTGAAGGTCCAGCTCCATATCCATCACTATCATTATCTGCATAGAATGGATATTCTTGATACACCGTAATTGTTAAAGGGTCGGAATAGACAATAAGACAAGTGCCACTTTGCACAACTGCTCTAAATTTAGTTGTTACTAGTAAAACGCCTGGTGAATGGGTATCACTTGTATTGGCAATTGGATACCAAGTCACGTCATCCGAAGAACTTTCCCATTGCAGCACAGCTCCTGTGTGTCCGCTAAGAGTCAAGGTGCCCGGTGCAAATCCTGTACAAATTGGACTTGTTCCACCGCTTACTGCTCCTCCAACACTAGTTGGGTCAACAGTAATAGTTGTTGCTGCAGTAGTAGCAATACATCCATTATTATCGGTTACTGTTGCTGTATAATTCCCGGAAGTGTTTACAGAAATAGATGGAGTTGTTTGACCGCTTGACCAACTTTGACCTGCATATGCGGCTGCCTGAGTGGTACGGGTATACGTATAGTTTCCACCTCCCGCTTGCCAGAAAGTAAATGTTAACTGGAAATAAATATTTTCTGAAATTAAATGCACGACCATAGGCTGATTAACCATACCCGGAGGATAACAACCAATCATTGGCCATAGATATTGGTAACTTAAGGTATTCCAGTCGGCTATGTTTCCATATGCCCATTCCGTATTACCTGGAGTCCAATTGCAATTACCCGCTGGTGCACTTGCTTCTGTAATAGCATTATAAAGAGGGAACGAATTGCCTCTGGTAAGATGAGTGTTAGCAGTAATATTATCTGTTTGACCTGCAACCGTTTTAACAAAAGTCAAACTACCTGCATTCCAAATATTTGGATTAGATGGTCCTGCCGTTAAAATAGTTGAACCGCCCTGGCAGAATGTAGTCGGACCAGTAACGCTTATTACAGGTGTTGGCAGAGGATTAACTACTACAGTAATAGTAGTTGAACACGAGCCAGGATCAGTAGCAGTTATCGTATAAACCGTTGTAACTGTTGGACTGGCTGTTACTGTATCTCCTGTAGTTTGATTCAAACCTGTGGCTGGAGACCAGTTATAACCACTGGCGCCGCTAACTTGCAATGTTGTGCTACCGCCAATACAGATCGCAATAGTAGTAGGACTAACGGCAACAGGTTGTGGATTGACAGTAACCGTTTGACTAACAGTTGCAGAACAACCGAAAGCACTTGTTGCTGTTACACTATAGTTTCCAGCAGTAGCTACTGTTATCGCACCATCTGTGGAACCATTACTCCAAGAATAACTTGTATTCATTACTTGATTAATAGGAGCATATATCAAGCTAAGTCCAGAAACAAAGCCATTTAGCCATCCTTTAATACCAACTACTACATTTCCATTAGGTACATATTGAGTACCTAAAGAAGATCCAGCTGGTCCAAAGGCACCGGCAGAAGTTGGTGATGAACTATTATTCCCATTAGCCTGTATATAATTTATAGATTGTCCATATCCTTCGAAACGGGAAAGATAACCACAACAACCATTATCGGCTCTACCTCCTACCAATACTTTATCACCTGTCAGTAAATAAGGACCATTTGGACCACCGCCTCCACCAATACCTAATGCAGAAGTATACACTATATTAGGGTTAAGCGTACCATTTGAATTTAATTTTTTACATGCCAATTGTATTTTGTCCATCCAGGAGCCTGTATAACCTGTATATCCTACAGCTACATATCCTGCCGGACACTTACAATCTACAGGCGTACCGCCTCCACTAGGTGAGTTCATAAAAGTAGTATTACTACTAGGATAAGGAAAATCTGCTGTTAGTGTAACGCTACCTCCATCACAAAAGGTTGTCGGACCATTAGCCGTAATAACTGGTATTGGTAATGGATTTACAGTAATATTTGCAGGAGCACTGGTATTAGTACAACCATTTCCGTCAGTATAAGTATGGGTATAAGTAGTACTCGGTCCTGTATAAGGATTTGCCACACTCCATGAGCCTCCTGCCGGAGTTCCTGATAATGCAATGGCTGTGCCTGCACATCCACTTACATCAGCTGCTGTAACTGTTGGTAATGGATTAACCGTCAATACACCGCTGACATAGTTTACACCATTCCAAAATGAACTACCACCTGAATTAAATCCACCATACTGATAGGCACAACCATCTAAAGAATAACGGAAAGTATAGTAATAAGTTCCCGGAGCTAAAGAACTACCGAAAGTAGCCTTATATTCATCGTTATTACTTATATGATCAGAGTTCCAAGTAGCAGGAGTCCAATTTGACCATGTATTTGGATTAGAATTGCTTCCTACCGGACTAATTCCAATCCATGCCTGAATTCCCGGAGCTTGACCAGGGATATTAGCACCAACATCAGTTAAGCCACCTTCATAAACCTGACCGTAAGCTGTCATGCTGCCTCCAGGACAAATAGATCCTGAACCCGGCCATTGTAAATTGACATAATCAAGTGTTTTTATTGTGAGTACACCACTTACACTTGATGAACCATCCCAAACACCACTGCCTCCAAAACCTCCGTATTGATAACCACAACCCATATAAGAATAACGGAATGTATAATAGTAGGTTCCTGGAGTTAATAAATTACCGATATTAGCCATGTATTCATCATTATTTGAAATAGCAGAGGCATTCAAAACAGCAGGAGTCCAATTGGTCCATGTATTCGGATTTGAATTACTTCCTTCGGGGCTGATTCCAACCCATGCCTGAATATTTGGTGCCTGACCTGTAATATAAGGTGCTACATCTGTTAAACCTCCTTCATAAACCTGCCCATAAGTAGTGAAACTTCCTCCCGGACAAATTGCGGCATTGGGCGGCCATTGAAGATTAGCATAATCTAATTTGTGTGTCGTAACTGTTGCCGAAGCACTTGTCGCACTACATCCATTACCATCTGTATAAGAATGTGTGTAAGTTGTACTTGGACCAGTGTAAGGATTAGCAATACTCCATGTACCTCCAGCAGGAGTTCCTGACAAAGCTATTGCAGTTCCAAAACAACCACTGACATTATTTGCTGTAACAGCAGGTACAGAAGTTACAACCACCACAGATTGGGTACAGGTTGCCGAATTACCACTGGCATCTGTTGCTGTCCATGTCACAACTGTAGTTCCAACCGGATACGGACCAGCAGGAACCGGGCCTGAAATAGTTGGCGAACCACAATTATCAGTCGCAGTTGCTGTACCAATGCTTCCACTATATGTACAACCTGTATTGTTTGCAATTACGTTTGCCGTTGGTGGGCATGTAATTACTGGAGCTATATTATCAACAACCGTGACAAATGCATTTTCAGTATTTGAATTATTATTGACATCGGTAACGGTTAATGTTACAACTGTCCCCGCCGAACATATATAGGTTTTAAAAGGAATATCTCTAACGGCACCCGGATTAGTTGGACTAACAGCTGTTCCGCCTGCATAAGTTCCTGTAATATGATGATATACTGTACCAGAACCTACAACTTCAAAAATATATTTTGTACCAGCTGTTAAAAAAGGGGGCGTTGCAAAGGTGAAGCTTGTAAAACCAGGGAAATTAGCTGCACCGTCTGCTGAATTTGAAGTAGCCAGAATAGCTCCTGTAAAAGCAGTGGCTAAATCTTCGCTCACATAATTTCTAAGCCTTAATTGTGCCGGATTATATGATATCACATCAATTTTTGATAAGAGTCCCGATGTGAGACAAGTAAAAGTTTGTCCATTAGGCCCTGAATTGGCATTGGTTGCGGAATCTATATAGTTGGCATCCATTTGACAATTCCCGATTGACAAATTAAGATCACTACAGTCAAAATTTGTTTTACTTAAACTCATGCTGGCAATACTACAATTATCAGTACTGCCATTGTTAATTTGAGCTGCGGTAACCTGAGCGGTGCCATTTGCATCCAAATTGACAGTTACATTTTGAGTGATAACGTTGGGTAGTTGTGTATCATTAACCGTTACCGTAAAGTCACAACTTTGAGAACCACAACTATTGGTAGCTGTTGCCGTAACTGTTGTTGTGCCTACTGGGAAGAAACTTCCTGAAGCTATAGAATAAGTTATAGTTGGTGATGTACCGGTTGCTGTGGCTGCAGGATAATTGACGATGGCACCACATTGTCCCGGTGTATTTGAAACTGTGATATCAGATGGGCAGGATATGACAGGAGCCGAACCAACTACAACAGTAATGTTTACAGTAGTGCTTGCAGTAGGGTTGAAATTATCAGCAAAATAAAAACTGACGTTATGTGAACCTTCATTGCATGCAGCGCCAAGTATCGAAACTATTGCATTAGAAGAAGGGCCACTTGACGAGGTAACAGTAGCATTACACAAACTTCCGGTATCAATAGCTACTAAAACATTTTGACCAACTTCAGGAGGCAAGGCCGTTAAATTTATTGTACCGGTTTCTCCACAAGCTATATTAAGCGTATTATTAGCCGGAAGACCTGAAACACTCGGGGGCAAATTAGTAAGTGAACCTGCAGTTAATGGGAAACAGCCGAAATCAAGATAATTAATACCGCTTGTTCCACTTAGAGGTCCGATATAAGTTCCATTGTTCGCATTAAAGCGACCAATTTGTATGTAGTTAATACCATCTCCCTGATTAATTCCTGCAGTTGCCGGGAGTCCTCCAAAACCATTTACACCTCCATTTGAAGGTACCTCACCTGTAGTCCATTGCATATCGCCATAATAAAAGGCAACATTACTACCTAATCCTATCAAAGAATCATTTCCATTTGTTATGATTACCTGAAAGGTATTTAATAAATTAGTCTTTTGATTATAATACCCTACTCCAGGCCAGGTAACAATCAGATTGGTTGGATTTACTTTATATTTAACTGTGTTTCCAACACGGGTGTCTACATCTGCCCAAAATGGTGCTACCATTGGTACATTAAAAGGAAAACCAGCAGGATCGTACACTGCAGAAGGCCCAGTAAATGTTAGATTTCCATTATTGTTAATATAAACAGAATTATAATTTACTCCATATAAGCTAAATGTAAATGGTAATGCAATGGGTCCAACTGATCCATCATCATTTCCCGGGAAATTGGTATAAGTGCCATCAGGCGGAATATAGCAATTAACAGCAGGTGAGGCGGTAATTTCACTATTACTGCGACTTAGATTGAATGCTTGATTTAATTGTCCGGAATTTCCAGTAGTTACATTTTTTATTGGGCTTATTTGTGTTGCTCTATTCCCAATCGATGATGATTTAGAAGCGTAATGTTCCGGTCCTGGCTCAATTACAGTAGCGCTTTGAGCATTTGATTTGTTTATCGTTAATAAACAAAATAAGGTCATTAACAAAATGGTTGGATGTAGTTTTTTGTAATTCATTTTTTTTGGTTTTAAGTTGCTTGTTTAGTTGTAATATTCAGTTACCTACTCTTTGAAGGGATTTTCGGCTTCTTCCCAATGCGCAATAGTAAATAAGCCTCACTCTCCAAAAAGGAAAGTAAAACACGACTTGAGGAGCGATTTAAACACAAAAAGTGCTTAAATAACCATTAGTAGGTAACGCGAAAAAAAAGTAGGTTGAAACGGAATCAAGCATCAATTATGGAGGAAATTGATTTCCGTAAACAAAAGATAATTTAATTAATAAAAGTAGGTGTTACTTTATCAAAAAATCTGAATTAAATTTAACAGTTTTTATTTTGTTAAAAATAATAAATCCGATGAAATGTAATTTTCACCGATGAATCAACATTGTTAAATCACAAAATGCATTTTGATGAATTTACCTTTCACCTTTTGCATTAAAAAAAATTGTCAAGTACTATATCGTTTTAGTAAAATAATGCAAGTATTTTGAGAATGAATTTCTTTTTAAATTACAATAAAGTAGTATTTTTATAAAAATATTACACCAACACTATGAGCTACTATAAAATTCTCAATTTAGAACATTATTTCAAGATGTATAAAAAATCTGTCCGGGAACCTAGAAAGTTTTGGGATAAGATTGCCGAAGAAAACTTTACCTGGTATCAAAAATGGGAGAAGGTTTTTGAATTTAATTTTTCAGAAGCAAGTTTCAAATGGTTTGTTGATGCCAAAGTTAATATTACCAAAAACTGTATTGACAGGCATTTGGCGAGACGTGGAGATAAAACGGCTATCATCTTTGAACCAAATAATCCTGATGAAGAGGCATTACATATTTCGTATAACGAATTGTACGACAGAGTTGCCAGAATGGCGAATGTGCTCAGAGAACAAGGTATTCAAAAAGGAGACAGAGTTTGTATTTATTTGCCAATGATTCCCGAATTAGCAGTTGCTACTTTGGCCTGCGCCCGAATTGGAGCAGTGCATTCAGTAGTATTTGCAGGATTTTCTGCTTCGGCAGTTGCAGCGCGTATTAATGACTGCGAATGTAAAATGGTCATTACTTCTGATGGGAGTTATCGTGGAAATAAATCCATTGACCTAAAAGGAATTGTGGATGAAGCTTTAGAAAAAACACCTTGTGTGGAAAAAGTATTGGTCGTTAAAAGAACGAATACTGAAGTAACTATGAAAGATGGCAGAGATTTTTGGCTGCAACCATTACTCGATGCTGCGATTCCAAATAACGTAGCCGAAGTTATGGATGCTGAAGATCCGTTATTCATACTTTACACTTCGGGCTCAACCGGAAAGCCAAAAGGGATGGTGCATACCACAGCCGGTTATATGGTTTATACTGCCTATACTTTTAAAAATGTTTTTGCCTACGAAGAGAATGATATTTTTTGGTGTACTGCTGATATTGGTTGGATTACCGGACATTCTTATATTCTTTACGGACCATTATTGAACGGAGCCACAACAGTGATTTTTGAAGGTGTTCCTTCTTATCCTGATTTCAGTCGTTTTTGGGAAGTAATCGAAAAACATAAAATTACACAATTCTATACGGCACCAACAGCTATTCGTTCGTTAGCAAAAGAAAGCCTTGATTATGTACAACGTTTTCCGTTGAAGTCGTTAAAAGTTATTGGTTCTGTTGGTGAACCTATAAATGAAGAAGCGTGGCATTGGTATAACGATCACGTTGGCGGCAAACGCTGTCCACTTGTTGATACCTGGTGGCAAACCGAGACAGGAGGAATTATGATTTCGCCGGTTCCTTTTGTAACACCAACTAAACCAACTTATGCGTCATTGCCATTACCTGGAATTCAACCTGTTTTGATGGATGAATTACGCAACGAAATTGAAGGCAATCAGGTTACCGGAAGTTTGTGTATTAAATTTCCATGGCCATCGATAGCCCGAACGATTTGGGGCGATCACCAGCGTTATAAAGAAACGTATTTTACGGCCTTTCCGGGTAAATATTTCACTGGAGATGGTGCTTTGCGCGATGAAGTTGGGTATTACAGAATTACGGGTAGAGTGGATGATGTGATCATTGTTTCGGGACACAATCTTGGTACAGCTCCTATTGAAGATGCTATCAATGAGCATCCGGCAATAGCTGAAAGTGCTATTGTTGGTTTCCCTCACGATGTTAAAGGAAATGCATTGTATGGCTTTGTTATACTCAAAGAAATTGGAGAAACCAGAAATCAGGATAATTTAGCCATAGAGATAAATCAGATTATTTCTAACCAAATTGGTCCGATTGCCAAGCTTGATAAAATCCAGTTTGTATCAAACCTGCCTAAAACACGTTCAGGGAAAATCATGCGTCGAATTTTGCGAAAGATTGCTGAAGGCGATTTTAGCAATTTTGGAGATACTTCTACTTTATTGAATCCCGAAATTGTGGATGAGATTAAAAATGGAAGAGTATAATAAAAAAGCCTATTCAATTTGAATAGGCTTTTTTTATTGTTAGGCTGATTGCACTTTTCGTTTTAAAATCAAAGCACTGATTATCGGTACCAATAATCCAATTGGGATAAGTACTTCTACATAGGTAAAGACAATTACCCAAAACGGATTTTTATACATTTCCTTCATCATGAGCATTTCATCTGTTTTGGCTTTTAATTCAGTAGCAGATATTCCGGAAGTGCTCATTTTTTGAATCGCAGCTGCAGAATATTTCTCCATAAAATCGGGATACAGGCAGTAGTATTCAATCAACCAAACTCCAACATAAATCGTTGAGGCAATTAAAGATATCAACGCGCCTATTTTTAAGGCTCTTCCAAAGGTGATTGCTCCATTATTTTGCTTGTCGCGATAATTTTTCACTCCGATGAATACAAATGAAAAGGCTACCAGCATTCCGGTATAGCCTAAAATCATGCTGCCTTCGTAATCCGGATTTTTGTTTAATGAATAGACGCCATACGCCATAAATGCGGTCACGATGGCTCCGGCAATTAAACCATAAGTTAAGATAATTTTTTTCATACTATTTTGTTTTAAATTTAACTTCGTTCTGTTCGGTCTTTCGACCTCGAGTGAGAGCAAAGTTTAAGAATGTAGTTTGAAAACACCTCATCCTTTTGGGTGATTTTATATAAATCATCCTAAAGTAGGAGGAAGCAGCAAAAGTTTTTTAGCGGTTTCAATGGCTTGTGTTCTTCTTTTAACTTCCAGTTTTTCAAACAGTTTGGCACTGTGCGTTTTGATTGTATTAAGCGAAACAAATAAGCGCTCGGCAATTTCCTGATTGCTTAAACCTTCTGCCATTAAAGTTAACACTTCCAGTTCACGCTTGCTTATTTTTCGTTCCTGCAGTTCGGTTTCATTTAATACAAAGTCATCGTTTGAGATTACTCTAACTTCTTTTTCTATGATAACGGTTTTTTCTTTGGGTTTTGTTACTTTGTTGGCAGCCCAAATGCCAAACAATAAAAAGAAAACAGCGATCAATCCGACATAGATTTCATACTGATGTTCTAAAATCAAAAACCTAAACTCTAACCAACGCAACAACAACATTAGTATAGCCATTGCTAATGCATAACTGAAGAGTTCTTTATGACGTTTTAATTTTTGAAGCATGTACCAAAAATAGAGAAAAAAAGGGATTAGGGAAAAGAGAACAGGAAAAAGTGCGCCCTTTTTAGCCCCGATGGAAGCAAACTACCGTGTAGTGCGGACAGCGGGAGTGAACTTCCTGAATAAAAGAATTGCTGCGCTCCTAATAAAAAAAAAAGCCCCAATAGTGTTTCCACCATCGGGGCTTAAAACTAACCTTTATAAAAACTTATGAAACTAACTCACTTTGATTTCTAAACACTAATTGACCGCCAAAACTATCCAAGAGCACAACACTATCAGTGGTTACTTTCCCAGCCAGTATTTCTTTGGACAGCTGGTTTAAGACTTCTCTTTGAATGACTCTTTTTACAGGACGCGCTCCAAATTGTGGATCAAATCCTTTTTCGGCCAAATAATCAATGGCTTCCGGTGTTGCGTCTAATGTAATGTTTTGATGCGCCAGCATTTTGATAACATTTTTTAACTGCAAGCCTACAATCTGTTTGATATTGGCATTGGTCAAAGGCGTAAACATTACGATTTCATCGATACGATTGATAAACTCCGGACGAACCGTTTGTTTTAATAAACCTAGAACTTCTGCTTTGGCAGCTTCTGTTGCGGCTTCTACAGAACCTTTTAAATTTTCAAATTTTTCCTGTATGATGGCACTTCCCATATTAGAAGTCATAATGATAATCGTGTTTTTGAAATCGGCTAAACGTCCTTTGTTATCGGTCAATCTTCCTTCGTCTAATACCTGTAATAAGATATTAAACGTGTCAGGATGCGCTTTTTCGATTTCGTCTAACAGTATTACGGAATACGGTTTTCTACGTACCGCTTCAGTCAGTTGACCGCCTTCGTCATAACCTACATAACCCGGAGGCGCACCAACCAATCGGCTTACGCTGTGACGTTCCTGATATTCACTCATATCGATACGTGTCAAAGCATTTTCATCATCAAATAAATATTCGGCTAATGCTTTGGCTAATTCGGTTTTTCCAACTCCGGTTGTTCCCAGAAATAAGAAGGTTCCGATTGGTTTTTTCATATCCTGCAATCCGGCGCGACTTCTGCGAACGGCATCGCTTATCGCTTCAATGGCTTCTTCCTGACCTACGACTCTGTGGTGGAGTTCGTCCTCAAGTTTTAGGAGTTTTTCTCTTTCGCCCTGTAGCATTTTCATTACCGGAACTCCGGTCCATTTGGCAACTACTTCGGCAATATCTTCGCGGGTTACTTCTTCTTTTATTAAAGAAGTTCCGTCTTGTTTTTCCAGTAATTCTTTTTGAAATTTGTCCAAACGTTCCTGAGCTTCTTTTATTTTTCCGTAACGGATTTCGGCTACTTTACCATAATCGCCATCACGTTCGGCACGTTCGGCTTCGTATTTAAAGTCTTCGATTTCTGTTTTTGTTATTTGGATATTATCTACGACATCTTTCTCTGATTTCCATTTGGTAAAAATCTCATTTCGGTCTTCTTTAAGATTCGCCAAATCTAATTTCAGCGCTTTCATTTTGCTTTCGTCATTTTCGCGTTTGATGGCTTCTAATTCGATTTCCAATTGCATAATTTTTCTATCCAAAACATCCAATTCTTCGGGTTTTGAATTGATTTCCATACGCAGTTTTGAAGCGGCTTCGTCAATTAAATCGATGGCTTTATCCGGCAGAAAACGATTCGTAATATAACGTTGTGACAATTCAACAGCAGCAATAATCGCCTCGTCTTTTATCTGAACTTTATGATGCGTCTCATATTTTTCCTTAATACCACGAAGAATCGAAATGGCGCTTTCGGTATCCGGTTCGTCAATCATAATTTTTTGAAAACGTCGTTCCAATGCTTTGTCTTTTTCGAAGTATTTTTGATATTCATCCAATGTTGTTGCACCGATAGCACGCAATTCACCACGAGCCAGAGCAGGTTTCAAAATATTGGCTGCATCCATTGCGCCTTCGCCACCTCCGGCACCAACAAGCGTATGGATTTCATCAATGAAAAGTACAATATCACCTTCGGCAGAAGTTACTTCTTTTACCACCGCTTTCAATCGTTCTTCAAATTCACCTTTATATTTGGCACCAGCAATCAGTGAACCCATATCAAGCGAATAAACGACTTTGTCTTTAAGATTTTCGGGAACGTCGCCATCTACGATTCTGTGTGCTAAACCTTCGGCAATAGCTGTTTTACCAACACCGGGTTCACCAACGAGCATCGGATTATTTTTAGTACGACGTGTTAGTATTTGCAACACTCTGCGAATTTCCTCATCACGTCCTATAACGGGATCCAGTTTTCCCTGACTCGCTAATTCGTTGAGGTTTTTAGCATATTTGTTCAAAGCATTATACGTTTCTTCGGCAGAAGCAGAAGTCACGCGTTCGCCTTTTCGGATTTCGGCAATAGCCGATTCTAATCCTTTTTCGGTAACCCCTTGGTCTTTTAAGATTTGGGCAACCTTACTTTTAGATTTGAATATGGCCAAAATCAAATGCTCGATGGAAACATATTCATCGTTCATTTTTTTGGCGATGATATTCGCTTCGTTCAAAGCATTGTTCGCTTCTCGGGACAACATGAGTTCACTTCCTGAAACTTTTGGGAAGCTTTGAATAGTGCTGTCTAATATCTTTTCAAATAAATCGACATTCACATTGAGTTTTTTCAAAATGAATGGTGTAACGTTTTCGTCAACTTCCAGAATTCCCTTGAAAATATGTTCGTTCTCGAGCTGTTGCTGACCAAAACCTTGTGCAATGTGCTGTGCTTGTTGCAATGCTTCCTGCGATTTGATGGTTAAATTATTTATGTTCATTGTTGTGTGTTGTTAAAATAAATTAATTATGTTTTCAGATGTATATCTTTGCCGAGCGTTGCTCAATTTGTGTTCCAACGTAAAATTACAGACAGAATGTCTTTTTTCAAATGATTTTTATCATATAAACAAGACAAAGTGTCTTAAAAACAGACAATTATGGGTTTTTTAAATAGCATTTTTAGTTCTTCTGAAGAAAATCAATCCGATTCAAAAGTAGGATGGAGGCAGTTGGCTGATTTAGGTCAACTGAATGAAATAATTGCCGAGTCAGCAGAAAAGCCCGTTATTATTTTTAAACACAGTACGCGTTGTGGTGTGAGCCGAATGGTTTTGAAGCAATTTGAAAACGAGTTTGATTTGCACGAAAAAATCACACCTTATTTCTTAGACTTGTTAGAACACAGAAATGTCTCGGATGAAATTGCCAGTCGGTTTGGGGTATTTCATCAATCGCCACAACTAATTGTTATCAAGGATGGAACAGCGGTTTTTAATGATTCGCATGGAAGCATTGATGCCGGAAAATTAAAGCAGTTTATTTAGGTTATACTATTTTAGTAAACCTGTTTTCATTCTTTAAAGCTTTCAGGATGAAGTTATCTTCTAATCCATTAACTATCCAGGTTTCTATTTTGCCTTCTTTGGCAATAGTTGCCGCTTCAATTTTAGATTGCATTCCACCTGTTCCATGAGACGACTTTGAATCACCAATTTCCTTTTCTAATACTTTTAAATCAGTTACTATCGAAATGGTTTCAGGAATTTCATTATTGATAGAAGCTTTGGTATAAATTCCATTGGTATTTGTAGCGATGATTAATATGTCAGCATTCAATAAAACAGCGGTTAGTGCCGCCAATTTATCATTATCACCAAATTGAATTTCATCAGTAGCTACCGTATCATTTTCATTTATAATCGGAATATAATTATTTTTTAATAATACGTTTATGGTGTTTACAATATTGACTTTGGATTGTGCTTTCTCAAAATCGGAGTAGGATAGCAGGCATTGGGATATGAGTAAACCCAAATCGCTAAAGTTTTCCTGATAAATACGCATCAAATGAGGTTGACCTATAGAAGCCAAGGCTTGTTTTACAAAGACTTCTTTGTCCTGACTTTCTAATTTTACAAACTGTTTGGCTGCAGCAATAGCGCCGGAACTTACGATTACAAATTCGTACTTGTCTTTTAAAGCAGCAATTTGCATCCCAATATCTTCAATCTTTCCTCTCGAAATATGATTGGTTTCTTTGGTTAAGGTATTGCTTCCTATTTTTAAAAGAATTCTTTTTTTACCTGATTTGTCCATTGCCGTAAATATACCATTTATTAGTCACTAAATGTTGCAAACCCAGCGGTCCACGTTGGTGAAGTTTGTCTGTACTGATGGCTAATTCGCCTCCAAGTCCAAATTGTCCACCATCTGTAAAACGTGTTGACGCATTTTGATATACTGCTGCTGCATCTACATTTTCCATAAAGTCTTGCGCAATTGCATCATTTGAAGTGATGATTGATGCCGAATGTCCGCCACAGTAAGTGTTGATTTTATCAATTGCTTCCTGGTTTGAGTTAACAGTTCCAATGACAATTTTATAATCTAAAAACTCTTCATGCCAAATCAAATCCGATTCAATTTGAGGAACGCTGGTTACTTTTGAAATAGTTGCATCGCCCAAAACAGTGACATTTCGTTTTTGCAATTCCGACACTACATTTTCTGCAAATGCTTCCCAATTTGGAAGATTTATATCAATAAGTACTTTGTCCAACGCATTGCAGACCGAAATATTAGATGTTTTGCCATTAATGATAATTGCCAATGCTTTTTCTGTGTCAGCTTCCTGACTTACATACACAAAATTATTGCCTCTTCCGCTAACAATTACTGGGCAAACAGCGTGTTTTTTTACAAACTCGATTAGCGATTCTCCACCTCTTGGAACAATTAAATCTACTTTTTGAGAAGGCTTTTCTAAGAACTGTTGGGTTTCTTTTCTGTCAAAATTTAAATAGCTAATCCAACTATTTGGGATGTCATTATCAGATAAAGCCTGATGCCATAAAGACATAATCTTTAAATTAGACTGTAAGGATTCTTTACCACCTTTCAATAGAATTCGGTTTCCGGATTTAAACGCTATAGCTGTTGCTTCAACGGTTACATCGGGTCTTGATTCATAAATGATTAAAATAGTTCCGAAAGCAGCAGTTTTGTTTTGAATTTTCATGCCGTTTTCCGGAGTGAAACTATATAAAAGTTTCCCAACAGGATCTTCCTGACTGGCTAATTGCAATAAGGAAGCAATCATGCCGTCTATTTTTTGGTCATCAACCAAAAGCCGTTTTTTCATTGCCAAATCATCACCGGTATAGTTAGCAATATCTTCCTGATTAACAATTTTGATGCTGGATCTCTCTTGTTCAAGAAGTTCTGCCATTCTGTTTAGAATGGTATTTCTTTTCGCTAATGTGAAGGAATTAGGCATGATTTTATTTACTATCTTCTAAATTTATTTCTGGAAATAATATCTTTTAGCTTGGCTTTTAAATCGTTTCCGGTATCAAAAACCATTTGTTCATTGCTTGGAAACGGAACCGCTTTTCTGTCGAAATTAGGATAATACGTTTCTTCACAAGCTCGTTTATCGCCTTTATATCTAGAGTAAATATTTGTAAACACAAACTCACTCGCTAATGGAAAAGTCTCAATTAGTTGGTTGTTTTTAAAGTTGATATAATCTACTTTAGCGGTTACCTGACAGGCTTTTGTTTGTGAAAACTCATAAATGCTAATACGAATTGTTTTCATATTATCCACTTTGATGGGATTTCCTAAACTGTCTTTTACTACATGCCCATTAGCATCTAAAAGATTTTTGACACCATCTTTAATCAGTTTTTCTTTGTCAAATTGTTTTTCTTTTACCTGCTCTGGTGAGATATTGATTTGACGGAAGTTGACAATCAATCCATAATCATAGTCAATTCCTTTTTGACGGTTGCTGTGATAGACAGTCCATTTATCATTCAAACCATAAGTGCTGAAATCTAACAAATCATTTTCTAAACGTACCGGAATCACCATATTGGTTTCGTTCTTGGTATAAACACTAACAAAATCGGTTCCTTTAAACTTGGCTTCGTCAGTTAGTTTGGCAACATCTTTAAATCCGGGATTAATACTTTCTAAATAAACCAAATCATCATAAGCACGACGAATCGTCATTTTGTCTTTGGTTACCAAAAGCGCTTTGGAATTGTCATACAAATATTTTGACAAGGCGTTTTTGCTACTTACAATTTGGTCGGTATAATCGTCAAAAGGAAATTGGGCATCACGTCCTTCTTTAAGTAATTTCAATGGTAATAAAGGTCGGATTTGTTCCTGACGAAAATTCAACTGAATATAAGTCTCATATATTTTTTCTAAGTTTTGTGGATTGGCATCCTTAAACCAACCATTTATGTTACGTAAATCGCGTTCTTTGGCTTTGGCAAAAGCCTCTTCGAGCATATAGACATAGTCTTGTCTGCCTTTAGCATTTTTGTTACCACGCAAACCATCAACAGCGTTTCTAATGGCAGCATCATAATCACCGGAAGTTAACAATTCACGGGTTTGTTTTACACCACAAGATGTAATAATAAGGAATAAGGCTAGGAGTGAAGTAATTTTTTTCATGGGATATTGGTTTATTGACAAAAATAGGAAAAATCGTTTTAAACTATAAGCCTTTATTTTGTTTATTGTTTAATCAAATAGTGTGGTTCTGTAAGAACTAATTTCAATCTGTTTAATTAAACATGAATAAATGTAAGAATATCTTATATTCAATGAGTTATATGTTGAATTTTAACGAAAAAAAGCACTGTAAATGATTCCGCAATGTAAATATTAATTAAATTTACTCATTAAACAAACCAAAATAAACCGTATGAAAAAATGCTACTCTCTTGTAACCATTTTGTTTTTTGCTCTTCAGTTGCTTGTACCAACACAATTAGAAGCGCAATGTAATGCACCGGTAGAATTATCGGCTGCTAATGTAAGTCAGACAACAGCTTACCTACATCTGAATACAACAACGGCTAATTCTCTTTTGTATAATATTCGTTATCACATTTCCGGAACTGCTACCTGGACGGTATTGGAGCATGTTGGTTTGCCATATCAATTAGGAAATTTAGTTTGTGGTTCTACTTATGAATGGCAGGCACAATTAATTTGTACAAATTCAGCTGGAACAACATTAAGTGATTGGTCGTCTAGTTCGACGTTTGCAACATTGGCTTGTACCACAACACCATGTAATGCGCCAACCGGATTATCGGCGACTAATATAACTCAGACAGGTGCTAGTTTGTATTTATCTCCAACATCTGGTAATACTGGCACATTTCATATTCGTTATCACGTTGCAAACACTACAACATGGACAGTTCTTGAAAATGTTACCTTGCCTTATCAATTAGGTAACTTAACTTGCGGTACTACCTATGAATGGCAAGTGAGGTTAGTTTGTCCAACTGGATCAGGAACAACCACTGTTAGCCCAATATCGGCAGCAGGAACTTTCACAACTTTGGCTTGTAATCCAGAACCATGTAATACACCAACAGGCTTAACAGCTGGTAGCGTGAGTCAAACAGGAGCTAATCTATATTTAACTCCAACTTCAACTAATACAGGTACATTTAACATTCGTTATCATGCCGGTACAAGTACAACATGGACAGTGATTGAACGTGTTACTTTACCATATCAATTAGGGAATTTAACTTGTGGCACTACTTATGAATGGCAGGTACAGCGAATTTGTACAAGTTCATCAGCGAGTGCAACTACAACTACATTGAGTGATTGGTCAACTGGTGGAGCGTTTACAACTTTGGCTTGTACAACAGCACCGTGTAATGCACCAATAGGATTATCGGTAACTAATGTTAGTCAGACAGGTGCTTATTTATATTTGTCACCGACCTCGGGCAATGCAGGGTTTTTTAATATCCGTTATCACGCTGCAAACGTTGCAACATGGACAGCAGTTGAACATGTTACCTTACCATATCAATTAGGGAATTTGACTTGTGGCACTACTTATGAATGGCAGGCACAGTTGATTTGTACAAATTCAG